>JBAUHI010000001.1:0-20327 GCA_049680185.1 Gemmatimonadales bacterium
CGCATCAGAGGAGCCCCGCGGACTTGAGGTCGTCGATCGGTTCATCGAAGGAGCAGGAGCCGAAGGCAAGCGCCTTCCCGCGCGAGCGCGCCAGCTGATCGGTGCTGAGCCGGTTGCCGCGCCAGGTAACACCGGCGTCGGAGAATGCGAAGGCGGCGAGGTCGGTCTCGGCCAGGATCTCCTCGGCCGCGGCGGCAGGCATCCCGAACTGGAGGTATGCCGCGGCGAGGAAGACGTTCACGTACCCGTGCATGATCGCATGAGGCGCGTCAAGCGCGTAGGTGAGCGGGTGTTCGGCGCGGATCGGATGGTGGAGGCCGGCAGTGCACTTGAAGTCGAGACCACGTTCGATGCAGCGTGCCAGGAAGCGCGCGACGAGCGGAATGGCAGGGATCGATTCCGGGGTGATGCCGCCGGTGCGCCCCTTGGCCTTGAGGCCATGCTGCTGCACCAGGTCGAGAAGCGGGGCGGGGTCGGGATCGAGGGGGACCTCGATGAAGACCACGATCCCTTCGCGTCGAGCGGCCGCGGCATCCGCGATGATGGCGGGCGTGGTGGCCTTCACTTCGGCCACGTCGACCGCGGCATCGAGGGCGGAGCGTTCGTTGAAGTCGAGCGCCTCGGAGAGTTCGAGCTTGAAGCGGGTCGGGTCGACCAGGGCCGCCAGGTGCCAGTGGTGCCCATCGTCGCCGCGGATGCCATGGGAGGCGGTGATGAACTCGGGGAACCGGGCCACCGGGAGGACGAACCGGCCCAGCGCCCAGCGGAAGTCTCCCTTCCTATAGGAAGCGTAGTTCTCGACCGCGGGGCGCATCGCGAGGTCGGCGGGGGGGAAGAGCCCGGCGTAGTCGACCAGTCCGGTGAGAAGGGCGCGGAGGGCGGGGGAGGGCATGGGGAAAAGATAAGGCGGGTGGGCCGGGTGAGGAGCATAAGGCGCATAAGACCCATGGGCGCATAGGACGCATGAGGCGCGCACGTCACCGAACTGTCATTCCGGGCACCCCACTGTCATCCCGAGCGCAGCGAGGGACCTTCTCTCTGTGGTTCGGAGGATCGCTGAGGGTCACCGAGCGGCGTTGAGAAGATCCCTCGGTCGCGTTGCTCCCTCGGGATGACGTTCCGCGAGCGTTCGTGCGCCCGTGCGTCTGTCCGCCCGAGCGCCTGTGCGCCTACCTCACCAACCCCACTCCCGCTTCCACTATCGCGTTGAATTCCTGGAACGAACGCTGAGCCTCGGCGTAATTCACGGTGTTGACGACGCCGACGATGCCGGCGCCAGTCCTCGGGTCGATGAACATGAACGAGAGGAACCCCGCCTGTTCCCCGGTATGACCGATGAGGGTATCGGCGCCGCGATGGAGGATGAAGAAGCTCATTCCCATCTGCTGCTCCGGGTCACCCGGCGAGGAGGCGTCGTAGCGGGGCTGCCACATCTCCTCGAGGTCTTTGTGGGGGAGGATGATGGAGTCGGTGGGCGTGTGGCCGGACAGGAATCCCATCCAGGTGGCGAGGTCGGAGAGCGGAGCGTTCCAGGCACCGTTGGGGCGGGTGATTCCGGGGTTGAAATCACGACCGTTGGCGTGAACGAGCTGGTGGCCGGCGCTGTCGGCGACGACGTAATAGTTGTTCGAGCGATCGGCGGCGAGCCAATAGGGGGTGGTGCCGAAGTAGCTGTGGGTGAGGCCCAACGGGGTCCAGATGTTCTTCTGGAGGTAGGTCTCGAAGGGGTCACCGGTGATCAGCTGGACGATGCGGGCCAGGTAGATGAAGCCGGGGTTGCTGTAGGAGTATTTCGTTCCCGGCTTGAAGTGGACTTCTTCGTAGGGCATCATCGCGACCAGCTGATTCCAGGTCGTCGGCTCGAAGGGCTCCCACGGCTGGCCCGTGGTCCAGGGCCAGGTGGGGTTCTGGAAACCGGAGGAATGGGAGAGGAGCATCCGGATCGTGATTGAGTCGACCGAGCCGAAGGTATCGTGGACCTGTCGGAGTTCGGGGATCCACTTGGTGACCGGATCATCGAGGGAGAGCAGGCCTCGATCGCGGAGTTGCATGACCGTGACGGCGGTCAAGGTCTTGGTGATCGAGCCCCAGTGATAGAGCGTGTGCGGATCGGCGCGCTGGTGCTGGTCTCGGTCGGCCCGGCCGTAATCGTGTTCGAGGGTGATCTTGCCGTCCTGCACCAGCGCTACCCCTCCACCCACCACGCTGTCGCCGGCGGCGTAGGCATCGAAGGCTCGGGTAAAGGTGGACCAGGCGGAGGCGGACACTGGTCTGGGCGCGGGCCGTTGGCCGACAAGCGCTGAGGCCGTGAGGGCGCTGACGCAGAAAGCCAGATGCAGTTGCCGGAATAGCATCGTTCGACTCCGAGGGTGGCAGAGGTCCAGCGTCGAGGATATCCGTTCCAACGGCAACAGTGGCGGAATTGCTGGCGAGATGTAATATCTCCCGCCTTCCCGATATCGCCACCGTCGTCCCCTGAAGACAAGGATCCCCCCCCCCGATGCGTGCTCCGCGTGCTGTCTGGTCGTTGGTCGCTGTCAGTGCAGCTGCGTTGTTGCTCGCCGCCGCCCGCCCGACCCGGCCTGCGCCGGCGCGGGTGCTGGTGGTGACGGCCCGCGACTACGCCTTCGAGGCGCCTGACTCGGTGCCCGCCGGCCTGACTGAGATCCGCGAGCACAACCTGGGCCCCAGTTTGCATCACATCTCGATGTATCGGCTTGCGGCCGGGAAGAGGATGACTGACTTCATGGGGGCGTTGAAGCCTGATGCGCCGACCCCGATGTGGGCCACGGCACTCGGCGGGCCCAACTCACCGGTGCCGGGGGGATGGTCCAACGCCAGCATGGTCCTGACACCGGCGCACTACGTACTGATCTGTTTCATTCCCGACAGCAGCAACCGCCCCCACTTCGCGATGGGGATGGAGAAGGAATTCGTCGTGACCGGCACCACGAAGGCGGTGCTGCCCACCGCCGATCTGACCGTGGCGCTCTCTGACTACACCTTCGAGATCCCGGCGGTGGTGCCGGCGGGGAAGCAGGTGTGGAAGTTCACCAACAGTGCGGCGCAGGAACACGAGGCGTTGCTGATCCAACTCGCCCCGGGGAAGACCGCAGCTGATGTCGGGGCGTGGGTCGACGCCGGGATGCATGGCCAGCCCCCCGCAATGCCGATGGGAGGGATCTCGTCGCTCGCCCACGGGGGGAGCAGTGAGGTGTCGTTCGACCTGACACCGGGCTCGTATGCGCTCATCTGCTTCATTCCCGATGCCAAGGACGGGAAGGAGCACTGGATTCACGGGATGGTGAAGGAGTTCGAGGTGAAGTAGGGCGGAGGGTCGGAGGGACGGACAGGCGGAGAGGCGCATGAACTGCAGCGTGGGCGCGTAGCTCGCCTCACCCTCTGTCCCCCTCTCCGCATACGCGGCGAGGGGGGACGCCAGTCGAGATCTGCTCCCCTCTCCACGTACGTGGAGAGGGGTTGGGGGTGAGGCGGGCACGAAGCGCTCGCCCTATCCCTCACGCGCGTCCGCCTACCAGCCCGATCTCCTCCCGCTTACCCTTCCTCCCCCGAATGACCACCGACCCCGAGCCCACCTTCTGGGCCTCCGTCAAGGAATCACTGCGCGGTTCCCGCCATGACTACACCGCGGGGCCGCTGGGGCGCGCCATCCTCCTCCTTGCGGTGCCGATGGTGCTCGAGATGGTGATGGAATCGGTGTTCGCGGTGGTGGACATCTTCTTCGTCGGCAAGATCGGGCCCGCCGCGGTGGCGACGGTGGGACTCACCGAAACGCTCGTCATCATCGTCTACACCATCGCGTTCGGACTTGCGATCGCGCTCGCGGCTCTGGTCTCCCGCCGCATCGGCGAGAAGGACCCCGACGGTGCCGCACACACCGCGGTCCAGGGGATCTGGCTTGCCGTCGCCGTTTCCATCCCGCTCGCCATCATCGGCATCATCGCCGGCCCCTCGCTGCTCGGCCTGATGGGTGCGGGTCCCGACGTCCTGGCGATCGGCGCAGGCTACGCGCGGATCCTCCTGGGCGGCAACGTCGTCATCCTCCTCATCTTCATCATCAATGCCGCCTTCCGCGGCGCCGGCGACCCCGCCATCGCGATGCGGGTCCTCTGGCTCGGCAACGGGATCAACATCGTCCTCAATCCCTGCCTCATCCTGGGGCTCGGGCCGTTCCATCGTTTCGGCGTCACCGGATCGGCCATCGCGACGCTGATCGGGCGGGGGATCGGCGTGGTGTACCAGCTCTGGGCGCTCAAACGGGGCGCGGGGAACCTGGTGGTTCGTCGAGCGCACCTGGCGCCGGACCTGCCGCTGATGGGGCGCATCCTCAAGCTCTCGGGTGCCGCGACGCTGCAGAACTTCATCGGCTCTGCGAGCTGGATCGGGTTGATGCGGGTGGTGGCACCGTTCGGGAGCGAGGTGGTGGCGGGGTATACCATCGCCATCCGCGTCATCATCTTCGTCTTCCTGCCGTCCTGGGGATTGAGCAATGCCGGCTCGACCCTGGTGGGCCAGAGCCTCGGTGCCGGGAAGCCGGAGCGGGCCGAAGAGGCGACCTGGCGGGCGGCGTTCTACAACTTCGTCTTCCTGGGTGCCTTCGGCATCTTCTTCGTGGCCGCGGCGCCGTGGATCGTCGGGCTCTTTACGCCCGATCCGGCGGTGATCGCGGTGGGGGCGCGGGCGCTGCTGATCATCGGCATCGGACTGCCGGTGTTCGCGTATGCGATGGTCCTCTCCAACGCGTTCAATGGTGCGGGCGACACCTGGACCCCGACGTGGATGAACTTTGCCTGCTTCTGGGCATTCGAGGTGCCGAGTGCCTGGTGGCTGACGACGCGGGCGGGATGGGGACCCGAAGGGGTGTTCACCGCGATCACGGTGGCGTTCGCGGCCTATGCGGCGGTGTCGATCATCTGGTTCAGGCGGGGGGCGTGGAAGCGGGTGGCGGTGTAGGGATGGTGAACGGTAAAGGGTGAACGGTGAACGGGACGCGCCAGGCGTCGATCACGGGGTCGAGTTGGTAGCGCGGGGTGCCATTCTGATCGAGTCGAGTGCCTCCCGCACCTGTTCACGCCACTCGAGGGTGGCGAAATAGACGTTAGACTCCGGGGCGATATAGAGGTAGGCGTATGCCAGCGCGCCGATGATCAGCGTGCCGGCATGGTTCACGAGCATCTCCCCCGCCCTCTGGCCACGAAGCACGCCAAATGCAACGATGACGGCGCCCTCGGCTGGCCAGAAGAGCGTCATCACCAGCCGCGACCATGGAGCATTGCGCCAAAGCCCGATGCCGGCCCCGACGACCAACCCGGCATTGAGCGGCACGATCAACGCCACCCATGCGTAGAAGTATCCGGCAGTCACTTTCTGTCCATCGACCAGGTAATTGCCGGCCACCACACCCGTCAACAGCCACAAGACGATCACCCCGGCATAGATCAAGCAGACCCACATCCCGACGGTGAGGACGCCGGGTCGTGCCGGGTCTTGACGTAGCGCGAATTCGAGGGTTCGGCGACGAAAATCAGTGGTGTACGCGATGCCACACTTCGGGCACCCGGTCATCTCCGCGTCGGTGTGCTCGACCGCCTCACCACAGGCAGGGCAGAGGACGGACACAGGGGTCACGGTGTGCCGATTCGGCTGGCGTTCTCGATCAAAATGCTGATCGTCGCTCGCTCGCCTCACACCACCCGTGCCGGCGGCCCTTCGTTCCAGTCGTTCCAGTAGCGGCTCACCAGGTGGATGAGTTCCTGCAGGGCGTCGAAGCTCACCGGCTTGACGAGATAGGAGTTGGCGCCGAGGTCGTAGGCACGATTCACGTCGCCGCCATCGCGGGATGAGGTGAGCATCACCGTCGGGAGCCGCTGCAGGGAAACCTGTGCGCGCATCCACTGCAGCACATCCAGGCCGCTGCGGCGGGGGAGTTTGATGTCGAGGAGGACGAGGTTGGGGAGGGGGTGCCGGGTCCGGTCGGCGTAGGGCGCCTCGCCCTGGAGGTAGGCCACGGCCGCGTCGCCATCGCTGACGGAGTGGATGGCACCTGCGGCCCCCGACTTGGCAAAGGCACGTTGGATGAGGAGGACGTCGTTGGCATCATCCTCGACCAGCAGGATCACGGCGTTATCACGCGGCACCAGGCGCCTCCATCCGGGGAAGTTCGATCCAGAACCTGCTACCGGCGCCGACGGTCGACTCGACCCCCACCGTACCGCCCATCTTTTCCATCGCCTTGCGCACGATGGCGAGCCCGATCCCGGTGCCGGCGTACTCATCGACCCCGTGCAGGCGCTCGAAGACGCCGAAGATCTTCTGCTGGAACTGCGGCTCGATCCCGATCCCGTTGTCCTCCACCCACACCCGGACGGTGCCGTTGTGCCGGTTGGCGCGCACCCGCACCTCGGGGATCCGGTCGGCCGGGACGAACTTGACGGCATTGCCGATCAGGTTGGCGAAGACCTGAACCAATGTCGCCGGATGCCCCACGGCCCCCGGCAGCATCGGGTCGACCGTCAGGTGAGCGCGGCGGGCGGCGAGGTCTCCCTTGACCTGACGGGTCGCGTCAGTCACTGCCTGGCCCAGGTCAACGGGCCCGTTGTCGAGGTCGGTACGGGCCACCCGGCTGTAATTGAGCAGGTCGAGGATCATCCGGTCCATCGTCTGCGCGCCCTCGGACACCAGTTCGGCGTAATGGCGGCCAGTGGGGTCGAGCTGGGAGCTGTGGTCTTCGAGCAGCGCCTGGCTGAATCCCTGCATTGCCCGGAGCGGCGCGCGCAGATCGTGTGCGAGGGAGTAGCCGAACGCCTCGAGCTCCTCGTTGCGTTCCTTGAGCTCCCGGGTCCGTTCGGCGACCCGGCGCTCCAACTCCTCCTGCGACTCGCGGACGTGTGTCACCATCGTGGTGAACGCGACGGCCAGCCGACCGATCTCGTCCTGCCGATCCCCGACGCTCACGGCGCCGTCGAACTGACCGTGTGCGACCGCCTCCGCGGCGTGGGTCAGGTCGGCCAGCGGCCGCATGAGTGTGCGACTGGACATCCATGTCCCGGTCAGGAGCACCACGAGCAGGATGGCGGTGATGATGCCGAGCCGACCAAGGAACCGCGTTGCGGGTGCCAGCGATTCGGCGCGGCTGAACTCGACCAGCACGGTCCAGGGCGTGCCAGGCACATGTCGCGCCATCGCGACCACCGATCCGGTCTCCCGGCGATCATATCGGATCGGTCCGGTGGCCGTATCCACCGCCACCGGTGGGCCGGCGACAGCGCGCTCGAGGTCTGTCCAGGCTCCGCCCTGGGTACTTCCCAGGAGCAGGTTGGCACCGTTCCCGATGAGCGCGTTGAGCTGTTGCCGGGCCTCGGGTGTGGACGTGATCCGGCGCCATTCGATGTACACGGCATGCACCTTGCCGTGGACGCGGACCGGCGCGGCGGCGGCGTAGAACACTGAATCGCCGATGACGTGGATCGGGCCGATGACCTCCCCGTTGTTGGCCACCACGTCATGAACGAGTGCGGCATCGATGGCGGGATCGGCGGACTGGCGGCCGTTGCCGACCTGGATCAGGACCGAATCAGCGGCAGAACGGATCTCGCGAAGGGCAATGGCGGCCGCGACATCTGGTGTCGGCGCGAGCGCCTTCGCGACCGCGTCGCGGCGCGCCGCATCCGGTGCCCTGACGAACGCGACGACCGGCGCCGAATCGGCGACGGACCGCACGATCTTGCGATTCTGGACGCCGTTGGCGTCCAGCATTCCACGAAGCTCGTTGGTGACGTCGCCGAGGCGCTGCACGCTCTGGCGCATCGCGGCATCGCGCACCGAACCGTAGATCACGAACGCGCCGATGAGGACGCCGAGGAGGACCAACCCACCGATCTTGAGCGGAAGGGTCACGGCCAGTGACTTGGCGGAACGGAGGAAGCGAAGGGGCATGAGCTTTCTGGGGTGGTGTGGCCGGGGGCGGGCCACGCACCAAATACAGTGCCTCCGGCCTCACTGCGCAACGGGGGGCACTCTACGGGGGTGTATAGGTTTTTGACGAGTGCCATTCGGCGGCCTCAACTCGCCGCCGCGGCTTTCTTTCATCGTGACCCGACGCTACGAACGCGGTCCTGCGAAGATCGAGTCGGGGACCGGAACGCCGATCTCGACGGTCCGAAACCGGATCTGCTGGGGTCCCGAATCGATGGCCCGGGCAAATTCGATCCCGGCCTCCGGCTCGTAGTCGCTGAACAGCGACGTCACGTCAAAGTCGCGCCCGTTGCCATGGATCGTCCCTTCCCATTTCAACTGGAGGTATGTGGCGGCGTCGAACCAGGCATAGCGGACCGAGCTGTCGCGTCCGGTGACACGAAGCTTCCATGCCGGGTGGCCCAAGGCGGTGTCCTTGCCGACCAGCTCGATCCGGTTGCCTTTGGTGGACGCATCGACGAAGGGTCCGTCCATATCGGTACTGCCGGCCATGTTCTGCAACTCCTGCGGCGTGAGTTGCCGCGGCGCGCCGGCGCCGGGACCCTGGAGCCATCCATGGGCGCCGTCGGACCACCGGACCACCATCCCGTCGGGCGTCTCGAGCTCCTCCCGCGACTTGCCGCCCCGCATCATCGTGACGCGGAGCGCGCCGGGTGCGGCGGTACCGAATGTGATGGTCCCGGTGAGCCGTGTGGTCTTGACCGCCTTGATCCGGGAAAGCCCTCCCCGCGCCGCGATCGAGCGCGCGACGATCTCGGCAGCGGTCTGGGCGTGGGCCGTTCGTGGGGACAAGAGGAGCAGCAGGGTCGGAATACCGAGACGTAGGAGCATCGTGATCCCAGGTGAATGGTCGGCCTCGGAGACGATGGACCCCACCGGGACGCACACACCCCCAGCCCTCACGCAGGCTGATCGAGCACCTGGCGCACCTTCCGGCTCAATCCCTCGGCCGCATACGGCTTCTCAAGGAATGCGACCGTGGCCTCGAGGATCCCGTGCCGGACGACCGCATCGTCGGTGTAGCCTGACAGATACAGCACCTTGAGCCTGGGGTGTTCCGACTGCAGGCGTTCGGCGAGTTCGCGTCCGCTCATTTCTGGCATCACGACGTCGGTCACCAGGAGGTCGATCGGCTGGGTCGCAGATGCGACGACGGTCAATGCGTCCGGGCCGTTGGTGGCCTCGAGCACATGATAACCTCGGTTGCGGAGGATCCGGCAGGTCACGCGGCGGACGGCGTCGGCATCCTCGACGACGAGCAGCGTCTCGGTGCCGCCGAGCGCAGTGGGTTCCGGCTTCGACTCCGTCGAGACCAACGGCGCGTCGCTCCGCGGCAGATGGATCCGAAAGGTGGCACCATGGCCCTCTTCGCTGTACACCGACACGTGGCCTCCGCTCCGCTGCACGATGCCGTACACGGTCGCGAGGCCGAGACCTGTGCCCTTGCCACTCTCCTTGGTCGTGAAGAATGGCTCGAACATGTGGCGCTTCACGTCGGCCGACATCCCGGTCCCGGTGTCGGTCACGGTGAGGCGCACGTAGTGGCCGGGAGGAAGCCCGGAGTGGCCGGCGGCGTAGGTGTCGTCCACGGCGACCATGCTGGTGCCGATGGTCAGCCGGCCGCCACGCGGCATCGCATCTCGGGCATTGACCGCCAGATTCAGCAGGATCTGCTCGAGTTCACCCGGGTCGGCGAGCACGGTCCCGATCCCCTCGTGCAATGCGAAGGCCAGCAGGACGTCTTCGCCGATCAGGCGCCGGACCATCTCCTCGACGCCGCGGATGACCCCGTTCAAGTCCAGTGGCCGCGGTGCGGCCACCGACTTCCGGCTGAACGCCAGGAGTTGGCGAGTGAGGGCCGCGGCCCGTTGCCCGGCCCGCAGGATCTCGCCGAGCTCCTCCGCCGGCGATTCGCCATCGGATGTGCGTGCCAGGCCGAGATCACACGACCCGATGATAGCGGTCAGGATGTTGTTGAAGTCATGCGCAACGCCTCCGGCGAGCCGTCCGACGGCCTCCAGTTTCTGTGCCTGACGGTACTGCTCCTCCAGGCGCTCCTGTTGCGTGATGTCCCGGACGAATCCTTCGATGCACTGGATAGTGCCACCGGCGTCGAGGACCGCTCGCACGGTGAGCTGTACCCGGATCGGCGCGCCGTCGCGCCGCTTCCAGGTCACGATCACCTCGTGCGGGAGCAAGGTGCGAAGCGTCTCGGCGATGAGAGTCGACCGCTCCGCGGGATCGAGATAGAGCTCGGCGATCGGGCGCTGGGCCAGCTCGGCCTGCGTGTCGTAACCGAGCATGCGGGCGAGCTCGTGGTTGACCACCAGGAACCGTCCGTCCACCGTGGACTGACAGATCCCCAGCGGGGCCGACTCGGTGAGATCCCGATAGCGACGGTCGGCCTCCACCCGCTCCCGCTCGGCGTGCCGCTGATCGGTGATGTCCCTGAGGTGCGCGACCATCCCCTCGATCGCCGGATCGGTCATGCGATTGCTGCCGACGATGTCCACCAACCTCCAGCTGCCGTTGCGATGCTGCATCCGCAGCTCCCGACGCACGATCCCGCCAGGGTAGCGGTCCAGGTCGCGGAAGATCGTGACGGCGGTGGTGGCATCGTCCGGGTGGACGCTCTGGAATGCCCGCCGCCCGACATACTCGACGGGTGCGATGCCGATGATGCTCGAGATGGCCGGGCTGGCGTAGCGGACCACCTGATCGGCGCCGGCGATGATCACCGCGTCGCTGCTGTTCTCGATCAACGCGCGAAACCGGGCCTCCGATCGGGCATGTTCAGCGCGTGCAGCTTTCAGCTCGAGTGCGCGGTCGATCGCTGGTCCCAGTCGATGGAGGCGTTCCTTGACCACGTAATCGGTGGCACCGGCGCGGATGTAGTCGGCTGCGGTCTCTTCCTCCAGCGAGCCGGTGACCACAATGACCGGGAGACCCGAGGCGACCCGCGTTACCACCCGGATGGCATCGTGGGCGCTGAATTGCGGGAGGGAGTGATCGGAGAGCACCAGGTCGGGGGCGAAGGTCTTCAGGGCATCGACCAGCTCCGCCTCGTGCTGCACACGAAGGATCTCGGCGGCGTAACCGGCGCGCTTGAGCTCGCGGGCGATCAGCTCGGCATCGCTCGCCAGATCTTCGACCAACAGCACCCGGATCCCGGCCATCTGACCCCCCTGAAAGCTCCTTCAGGAATAGTGCGTCGGAGATGGGCGATGCGCCAGCGTGTGCGCTGGCGATATGACGGAACTCACGCCGGCGCCACGAAACGGTGGCACGGCAGGGTCAGTGCGGGAATTGCTTCCGGCGGGAGAACTCGTCGAGGAACTTCCGTTCGGTGCCGGTGAGCGACTCGATCCCGCTGGCGCCGATCTTGTCGAGCAGCCGGTCGAGCTCCGCCTCGGCCGCACTGTCTCCCGACGAGGTCGGTCGGGGGCGGCGTGCCGGTGTCGAGCGCGAGACGCCGTGCAGGACGTCGTCGGCAACGCCGTGGCTCACCAGCACCACCCGCTCGAGCGGCCGCTCTTTCGGGAGCGGGCCGCCAACGACAGCATTCAACCGGAAGAAGAGCCAGCCAAAGAGGAGCCCGCCCAGGTGCGCCTCATGGGCGATCCCGTCGTGCCAGAAGAAGGCGCCCAGCAGGTCGAAACCTGCCAGCAGCGCCACCAGCACCTGGGCGCGGATCGGGACGGGGAGCGGGAAGATCATCAGCTCCCGTTCGGGAAGCAGGATGGCGTACGCGATGGCGACGCCCATCACCGCGCCCGACATCCCGATGAACGGGCCCACCGGGTGGATCACGTTGAGCGCCACGGTGAACGCCGCGGCGCCGATCCCGCAGTAGAGGAAGTACGCGAGGAACTTCCCGCTCCCCATCCGCCGCTCGACCGACGGGCCGAGGACCAGGAGGAAGATCGCGTTGAGCAGGAGGTGGAGCAGGCCGCCGTGGACGAAGATGTACGTGAGGAAGGTCCAGGGCCGCACGAAGGCGAACGCCGGCACGAACGACAGCGCATCGACGAAGACCGGGGCGGTGAACACGGTGGCGAGCAGCAGTTGCACCACCGCGGCGATGACCACGATGCGTGCCACCCACGGCGAGATGCGGGGAAACGGCAGGGTACCCATGGTCCGGAAGATACAGCGGGGATCGAGCGGGCGGACAGCGGGCTACTTGCCAGCTCCCTTCCTTCGCGCCCCGCGGCAGATCCGCTCGCAAAGCTCGGCAAAGTCCATCCCCACTGCCCGGGCCGACTGCGGCATCAGGCTGGTGCCGGTCATCCCGGGGAGGGTGTTGGCCTCGAGGCAGATGAGCGCGTTGGCGGGCGAGAGCCGGAAGTCGACCCTGCTGTAGCTGCCGAGCTTGAGGGCGCGATGGGCCAGGACGGAGAGCCGCTGCGCCTCGGTGGCGAGCTTGGCGTTGATGGTGGCCGGAAAGATCTCCTCGGACATTCCCGGCTGGTACTTGCACTCGTAATCGAAGATCTCGTGCTTGGGGATGATCTCACCCACGGCGAGCGCCTTGCCGTCGAGGACCCCGACGGTGAGCTCTCGACCAGGGATGAAACGCTCGATCATCACCTCGTCGTCGTAGTGGCCGGCGAGCGTGATCGCGTCGGCCAGCGCCTTGGGGTCCTTCACCACCGTCAATCCGACGGTGGATCCCTGCTTCGACGGCTTGACCACACAGGGATATCCGATCGCGCGCGCCACATCCGATTCGGCCGCCGGCGCCATCAACCAATCGGCCACCGGCACGCCGGCGGCATGGAAGAGCTTCTTGGAAACGTCCTTGTCCATCGCGAGGGCGCTGCCGAGCGGGCCGCTGCCGGTGTAGGGCACACCGACGACATCGAGCACCGCCTGCAGGGTGCCATCCTCTCCCCAACCGCCGTGGAGCGCCAGGAAGAGGACTTCGGCGGACGTGACCACCGGGATCGTGGCGAGGCGCGAGAGCAGCACGCCACGCTCCATCTCCACCAGACGTTCGGTCGAGGGCGGCGTGTGGCCCACCGAGCCTGGCATCAGCGAGGCCTCGTCCTGTTCGGCCACATGGCCGCGTGTCGTGTCGACCACGGAGACGCGATGTCCGCGCGATCGCAACGCCGCGACCACCTGGGTGGCGGAGGCGAGCGCCACATCACGTTCGGCGGAGGCGCCGCCGGTGAGGACGGTGATGTTCATGGGCGGGCGGTCGGATGGACGGACGGGCGGATAGGCGAATGGGCGGACGGAGCGGCGGCGATGGCCACCGACCAGAGGTTGATCCGACCAACCGACCATCCGTCCATCCGTTCCACTCTCATCTCCCTATCAGCTGCTGCAGCAGGTCATAGCGGCTCACGATCCCGATGAGCGTCCCGTTCTGCCGCACGACCGCGGCGGGCGCGCTCGCGGCCAGGATCGTGCCGAGGTGGTCGAGCGGCGTCGTTGCATCGACGACGGGGAAGGGCGGGTCCATCGCATCGCGCACCGCCTGCAGCAGGAGCGCCGGCTGGGCCAGCGCTTTGCCGGAGAGCACGCTCTCAGTGAGCCCGCCCACCACGTCCTGTCCCTCGATGACAGGCAGCTGGCTTACCCCCCAGGTGCTCATCAGGTTGAGCGCCTGGCGCACCTGGCTTGAGGGCGTCACCGACACGAGGGTGGGTTGCGCGGCGGAGCGGCGGGCCAGGAGATCGGCCACGGTCAGTCGGGTCACGTCGAGCAGGCCGTTCTCCTGCATCCACTCGTCGTTGAAGACCTTGGAGAGATACCGCTCGCCGGTGTCACAGAGGATGGTGACGACGCAGGCGGCGGGATCCTCGAGCTGGCGGGCCACCTCGAGCGCGATATGCGCGTTCAACCCGGCGGAGCCTCCCACGAGGATCCCCTCTTCGCGCGCGAGCCGGCGCGCCATCGCCATCGAGTCACGATCGGAGACCTGGCGCCACTCGTCGATCAAGTCCCAGAGGACGGTCGTGGGTGCTTTGTCTCCTCCCACGCCTTCCACCTTATAGGGTGCGCCCTCGCCCAGCTTCTTGGTCTTGGCATAGCCGGTGTACAAGGAGCCCATCGGGTCGCCGGCGATGACGCGGATCTTGGGGTTCTTCTCCTTCAGGAACTTGGCGGTCCCGCTCACGGTGCCGCCGGTCCCGGCGCCGGCCACGAAGTGCGTCACCTTCCCCTTGGTCTGCTCCCAGATCTCGGGACCGGTGGTGCGGTAGTGCGCTTCGGGGTTCACGGCATTGTAGAACTGGTTGGCGAGGATGGCGCCCGGCGTATCGTGCGCGATCTGCTTGGCCTTCATCACGTAATTCTCGGGATGGTCCGGCGGCACCGCGGTCGGTGTCACCACCACTTCGGCGCCGTACGCCTTGAGCAGCCGGATCTTTTCCGGTGACATCTTGTCGGGCAAGGTAAAGATGCAGCGGTACCCCTTGAGCGCCGCCGCGATGGCGAGCCCGACGCCGGTGTTGCCCGACGTCCCCTCGACGATCGTGCCGCCCGGCTTCAACGCCCCGCGCCGCTCGGCGTCCTCGATGATCGCGAGCCCGATCCGGTCCTTGACCGATGCACCGGGGTTCACGTACTCGGCCTTGCCGTACACCGGTGTCCGAACGCCGTGCCCCACCCGGGAGAGGCGGATGAGGGGTGTCCAGCCGATGGTGTCGAGGACGGAATCGTACGGCTCGAGATGCTGGGGCTTCACGGGGTCACGCCTCCGGCGCGGGGCGCATGCTTGAAGATGATGGGTTGGGTAAAGGTCAGTGCCGCAGGGACCCCGTTCCGGAGTCCGGGCGCGAACTTCATCCGGGGGACCGCGGAGAGTGCGGCGGAATCGAGTGCGGGGTAGCCGCTCGATTCGGCCACCTTGGTGGACTCGGGGTCGATCACACCGCTCGAATCGACGTGCAACTGGAGCACGACCGTGCCCTCGATCCCCTGGATGTAGAGCGCCTGCGGATACTCCACCGGGCTCGTCGGGTTCACCGCCACCGGCGGCTCGACCGCCTTGGGGGGGGTCCCGGTCGCTGGCGGGAGCTGCATCGTGGTGGCATCAGGTCGATGGCACGCCGTGATGAGGAGTGCCAAGAGGGCAAAGCGGGCGGGGATCATCTGCAAAAACTAGCGCCGAATGGGGCGGGTGGCGAGTCGGGTGGGTGGGACGGGCGTTACGGCCTGCGAGACTGGCATCGCGGCCTGTTCAGGACAGCCTGAACCATCCCTCGTTGCACTCGGGGCAGGCTCCGGGCACGAAGGGACACAAAGAACTGCCTGGTCGTGTGGTCTCGCAAGCGGGGCCCCGTTCGCAAGACCACAACAATTGCTGTTCTCCGTGCAACTCTGTGTTCTCCGTGGCTCAAGCTGTCATTGCCTGATCGCGATATCAGCGACCGAGCACCAGCATCGGATCAGAAGTCATGGTTGATGCAGTCCTACTTCGGTCGAGACGCCCGCTTCTTGAATTCGGCCAGCCGATTGAGCGCCTCGAGTGGCGTGAGTGCGTCGACATCGAGCGCGCCCAATTCCCGGAGCACGGGATCGGGCTCACCGGCAAAGAGCGTGATCTGGCCGGGATCGACCGGCGTCGGCGCTTCGCCGGATGCGACCCGGTGCTCGCCTTCGAGTGTCAGAAGCACCTGCTTGGCGCGCGCGACGACAGGTGCGGGAAGTCCTGCCAGCTGCGCCACGTGCACCCCGTAGCTCCGGTCGGTGCCGCCGGCTTCAAGGCGATGGAGGAATACCACCGTGCCGCCGCTCTCCCGCACCGCGACGTTGTAGTTCCTGGCGTGCGCCAGGGTCTCGGGGAGCTGCATCAGTTCGTGATAGTGGGTGGCGAACATCGTCTTGCAGCCGATCCGATCGTGCAGGTGCTCCGAGACGGCCCACGCGATCGCGACACCGTCGTAGGTCGAGGTGCCTCGCCCGATCTCATCGAGCAGCACCAGGCTCCGGGCGGTGGCGTTGTGGAGGATGGCGCTGGTCTCGCTCATCTCCACCATGAAGGTGGACTGCCCCCGCGCCAGGTCGTCGCTGGCGCCGACACGGGTGAAGAGCCGGTCGACGACACCCACCCGCGCTGAGCGGACGGGGACATACGAGCCCATCTGGGCCAGCAGGACCGAGAGTCCGATCTGGCGCAGGATGGTGCTCTTGCCGGCCATGTTGGGGCCGGTCACCAGCAGCACCCGTGCCGATGGCACGAAGTGTACATCATTGGGGATGAACGCTTCGCGCGCCATTCGCCGCTCCAGCACCGGGTGGCGGGAACCGACGAGCTCCAACTCGAAGCCCTCATCGACCACCGGCCGCACATACTGGTTCCGCTCCGCCAGATCGGCGAGGCCGGCCCAGACATCGAGCTGTGCCAACGCACGCGCGGTCCGCTGCAACCGGGGGGCGGCCTGGCCGGCCTCTCCGCGGAGTGCCACGAACAGTTCCCCTTCCCGGCGGCCGATCTCCTCCTCGGCCCCCAGGACCTTGGCCTCATGCTCCTTCAACTCCGGCGTCACATACCGCTCCGCGCCGGTCAGCGTCTGGCGTCGCTCGTAATCGGGCGGCACCCGCCCCGCCTGCGCATGCGTCACCTCGAGGTAGTAGCCGAAGACCTTGTTGTATCCGACCTTGAGCGAGCTGATCCCGGTGCGGGTGCGTTCCCGCTCCTGCAGCGACGCGATGTAACCCTTGCCGCCATCGCGCAGGCCGCGCAGCTCATCCAGCTCCGCATCGAAGCCGACCCGGATGGCACCACCGTCGATGAGGAGTGCCGGAGGGTGGTCGCTCAAGCCCGCGGCCAGTCGTGCGGCAAGGTCTCCCAGGATGTCGAAGTCCCGATCGATCATCGCCAGCAGAGCGCTCCCTTCCCGACCGGCCAAGCCGCTGAAGGCGCCCACGACATCGGGGAGTCGGAGCAGGGAATCGCGGAGGGCACCGAGTTCGCGGGGAGTGGCTCGACCAGCGGCGGCGCGACCGGCCAGGCGTTCGATGTCGCGCACACCGTCGAGCGCCTCGCGGAGTCGAGCGCGCCCTCGTGCATCGGCAAAGAGCACCGTCACCGCGTCGAGACGTTCTCCGATAGCGGCGGCATCGGCCAAGGGAGAGAGGATCCACTGGCGGAGTAGCCGCGCGCCCATCGGCGTCACGGTGCGGTCGACGGTCTCGTAGAGAGTGACGCCTTTGGCGCCGTTCTGGAGCGGTTCGACGAGTTCAAGGTTGCGGCGGGTCATCTCGTCGATCCAGAGATGCCGATCGCCGCGGCGGGCCACGGGCCGCGTGAGGTGCGGCAGGCCGCTGGGCTGCAGTTCGGTCAGGTATCGGAGCAGCGCACCGGCGGCGCCCACCGCGGGTCGATCGGCGGGCCCAAGCCCGAGACCATCGAGCGAGGCGAGCTCGAAGCGGCGGGCCAGGTCGTCCTGCGCGAGCGCGGGATCGAACTCCCACGCCTCGCGCGGCGTCCGCATCACGCTGTCATCGAGTGCCAGCGTCGACTCGGCCGGCAGCACCACTTCGGCGGGACCCAGGCGCGCCACCGACTCCGCCAGGCGTTCTGCCAGCATCGTCTCGAGGACGAACTCGCCGGTGGAAAGATCCACCGCGGCGAGCCCGCCCATCGGACCATCGGTCCACGCTGCCACCAGGAAATTGTTGCGGGTACCGGCCAGGAAGGTGTCGTCGAGCACCGCACCGGGAGTGATCGTCTCGACCACTGCACGGCGGACGATCCCCTTGGCGAGCTTGGGGTCTTCGACCTGTTCGCAGATGGCGACGCGGTGGCCGGCGGCGAGGAGTTGCCGAAGGTAGTCGGCCGCGGCCTTGACCGGCACGCCGGCCAGGGGGACGCCATCGCCGCGGGCAGTGAGGGTGATGCCGAGTGTCTTGGCGCCGAGCTCGGCATCCTCGAAGAACATCTCGTAGAAGTCGCCCATCCGGAAGAAGAGGATCGCGTTGGGGTGCCGCGCCTTGATCTCCCGGTACTGCGTCATCAGCGGTGTGCCGCCATCGGCCACGCGACCGCTCAAGGGCGTTCCTCGACGACGAACACCTGGCCGTACTTGGCGCGGAGTTTTACCGCGAGCGCAGTTGCCCCGGCCTTGGTCGGGAAATTGCCGACCCGCACCTTGAAGGAGCCGTCGGCGTCCTTGACGACGTGGGGCGGATAGCCGTCCTGGGCGAGTGATCCCTCGACGGTCGACGCCTGCGCTTCGGTCTTGAACGAGGCCACCTGCACGGCGTACGTCGTGGCTGCCGGGCCCGAAGGCGCAGGGGTCGATGTAGGTGCCACGGGCTTTTTTGTGGTGTCCGGGGCCGGGGCCGGGGGCTTGGACGAATCGGGATGCTGGGCGGTGCTGTCCACCGACTGGCAGCGTCCGTTCAGGAACTGGAGCTGATTGGCGAGCTCGATGTTGTTGCCTGCGGCAGGGATGCCGGCCTGGAGCCAGCCGCAGCCGGCGACGGTGTTCCCCTGGGCAAAGTAGGCACGTGCCGCCCACAGCGACGCCGGCCCGAGCACATCGCTGGTGGGGTAGTCGTTGCGGAGGCGCTCGAGATTCCGTTCGGTGCCGGGCAGGTCGCCGTTGGCATAGCTCAGCTGTGCCAACTGAAGGAGCGCATTGTCGGCCCACGGCGATGCGGCGAACTCGATGGCCACCCGCAGCATCGCCTTCTGCATGTCACCGGTATTGGCCGCGATCCGGCCGAGGGTATACAGCGCCTCGGCGTAGAGCGGATCGCTGGTAGACGTGCTGTTCAGGATGGCGGTGACCGCGGAGCGGGCCGAGTCGCCCTGACCTTGCTGGGCCTGTGCGACCGCAGCGAGGAGGCGCGGGTCGGACTGAGCGGAGAGACGGACGGTCGGATAGGCGAATAGCAGGAGCACTGCGACCGTCGTAGTGCGAAGGAACTTCA
This sequence comes from Gemmatimonadales bacterium, assembly GCA_049680185.1. Lineage (GTDB taxonomy): Bacteria > Gemmatimonadota > Gemmatimonadetes > Gemmatimonadales > GWC2-71-9 > CAMLHU01. The sequence continues at coordinate 18,889 of JBAUHI010000001.1, forward strand.
TGCGACCTCCCGGCGGGCGGCCGTCGGTGGAGTGAGCTGGAGGATGAGGTCGGTGAGCACGGCCTGGTCGGTGGCGAGGCGGGTGCCCTTGAGGGCGGTGTCGGCGGTGAGTGTCGCCTCGAGCGCCCGACGGAGCCGACCCTGCGACCAAACGGGTGCCCAGCGGACGAGATCATTCACGAAGGTCTTCCAATCGCCGATCCGGGCAGGGCGGGTGCGGGTCAACGTGTCCCAGACCGCGCGGTTGAGCGCCTGCCCCGAGAGTTTGCGATCGTGGAGGCCTCGCGCGGCACCGAGGGCGATGAGCGAACTGCCGAGCAGTGTCACCAGTCCGACCGCACTGACACCACTCTGGTCGAGGAGCGGAGAGGTAAGGCGGAGTGCGCGCGGGCTGTCGCCGCTGAGGATGGCGTCGCGCCAATCGAAGATCGTCTCGCCGAACTGGACGCCTACGAATTCGCCGACAAGCTTCGCATCGATGGGGCCGTCATGACCGAGTCCGGAGAACTTCTCGAGCTCCAGGCGGAGGAGACCGAGCACCGGACCCACCGCGGCCACGAGGTGCTTGACCGCATCGGGAGAGAGCGTCACGTCGAGCTGCTTGGCGGTACGCACCACCCAGGCCATCGCCTCGTCGGTGTCGAGCTCATTGAACAGGGTCGATGGGGCCTTCTCGGCCAGGTCGGCATCGGCCTTGTTGTCGCGCTCGTCCTTCTGCGATGCCGATTGGATGAGGATGAGCATCGTGCCCAGAGCGGGATCCTCGATGTACTTGAGGAGGGCGGTGCGGGCGTTGCCCTTCTTCTTGAGCGCTTCGATGTCCCGCAGGATGACGACGCGGCGTTCGGTCATCATCGGGAGGGTGTTGACCAACGCGTGCAGTGACTCGGCGTCGATCGACTGGGCGGAGCGCTGGTCGAAGTTGAAGTCACGCAGGGAGGGATCGAGCGCCGCATCGAGGAGGGCGCGCGCCGCTTCGTCCTTCAGGGTCTCTTCCGGGCCGTGGAAGTAGTAGACGGGGCGCAGTTTTCCCGCCTGTAACTCCTTCCGGAGCGCGGCCACGGAAAGGGTCGGCATGGCGGGAAAGCTACCGGTTTTGCAGGGGGCGTGGTAGAGAGCTAGGAGCTAGGAGCTAGAGGCTGGAGGCTGTGAGTTTGGCACTTGAAGCCTGGCGCACGGCGCTGAGAAATTCGACCGCTGAGTTCGATGCTGTGAACCCTTAGCCCTTAGCCTTCAGCCCTTCGCCTCCAGCCCCCAGCCTGTCGCTTCCAGCTCCTACGCTCTCCTGAAACACTGCACCCACATCAACGTTACCAGCGTCTTGGCGTCCTGGATCTGGCCCGAGGCCATCATCTCGCCGACCTCGGACCAGCGGAGTTCGTGGAGTTCCATGAACTCATCGACCTCGCGGTGGGCCATGCCGGGGCGGAGATCGGTGG
>JBAUHI010000002.1:0-33798 GCA_049680185.1 Gemmatimonadales bacterium
GGCGTAGCCCGCCGGGTCCGACAACAGAAAGCCCCGGCGAGGAGCCGGGGCTTCGTTGTTCCAGTGGGCCGCGCGAAGCTCAGGGGATCCCGGCCGAGGGATATCGAAGCAACTTGAATCCCTTGCCCGGGGCGAGCTGCTCCGCCACCAGGAGCGTCCCGCCATGGGCGCCGAGGATCCGCCGGGCGTTCTTGAGCCGCACCTCGTGCGCAAAGGCACCATCGCGGTCCAGCACCTTGTAGGTCCGGATCGTGTCGGTCAGGCTCCGGCTCGACTGCAGCCAGATGGTGCTGTCGTCCTCGACGAACGCGCCGTCGAACGGCGCCTTGACTGGGGCGAACGGCAGCGCATCGGCCATCGGGCGCTGGTCCTCGGGGAACCCGGCGATGAAGTAGTCCTTGTCGAACCGGGTCACCGGATAGATGGGATCCGGCAGCGCGGGGCCTTGGCGCCAGTGGCCGGTCGTGTCACGCTGGTCGAGCCGGTTCTTCGTCACCCGTGCCACCCAAAACGCACCCGACGGCAGCACACCCCAGATGTCGTTGCCGCTGTAGATCTGCCGGGCCAGCCGCCGACCCTGGGGGCCATTGACGTCCTGCATCGTGTACGGGGCGAGCTGTGCCACGGTATCGGGATGCGCCGCCCCGACCCGCCACCGGAGCACCTGTCCGGAATCGAGCTGGCCCGAGCGGGACTCGGCGTAGAGCCATCCGTCGCCGTCCCGCGCCGTCGGCAGCAGCCCGTCAAGCGCTTCCGGGGCCGCGATGGCCAGCGCGAGCTTGCCGTCGGGACCCCAGGCCGTGAGCTGCCGCTTGCCCCAGTCGGTCACATAGAGCGTGCCGCCGACCGCTGTGATCGACGACGGATGCACATAGTCGATGCCGGGGCGACCGAGCGGTCGGACCGTGTGGCGGGCCCAGTCGACCACCTTCACCACGTTGCTGAATTGGGAGAGGACGGCCCAGCGATCGCTCCCCAGCGGCACCGCGCCGGAGATGTCGAGGTCGGGGATCGTCAGGGAGTCCGTGGCGCCGGCGAGCCTGGTCGATGGTACGGTGTGGGCTTGGGAGCCACCGCAGCCGGCAACGAGCAGGAGCAGGGAAAGGGCGCGTCGCATGCTGGAAGGTAGCCGGTCGCCGCCGAGCCGACAGGCGCGTGCGCGGGAGGGGACGAGGGGACAAGCGAAACGAGACAACGCAAGTGCGGGAGAGAGAGAAGAGGAGGGGACGAGGCGAAAGCGGGAAGTGAGACAACGCAGATCGGAGCGCAGCGAGGCACCAGCGATACAACGCCAACACGGGAGAATGCGGACCGGGGCGAAAGGTCGCGCTTTCTCTTGTCTCCTTTCTCCTTCTCGCTTCGCCCCCTCCTTCTCCTCATCTTCTCTCGCGCGCGGTACTGCGTTTTCTCCTGTCTCCTCCTCCCCTCCTCTATTCCCTCTATGAGGCGAGGATCTTCTCGAACACCGCCAGCGCCCGCGGGTCGTCGGACTGCCCGAGCCAGAACAGGGCCTTCTTTCGGATGTCCGGATCGTGATTGGTCGTGGCGATATGGATGAGGATCGGGATCCCTTCGTCGCGGGGCCGTTGTGACAGGGCGAAGACCGCGGCCTCCCGGATCTCCCGGTCGCCGCTCTCGTCGGTGGCGAGGGTGTCGAGCCCCTTGGTGGCCGCCGATTCCGCGGCCTGGCCCACCCAGAAGGTCGCCTCCCGGCGCCGATCCCGGTCGGATCGTTCGTTCCGCGCGATGCCGAGGAGCCGAGGCCAGGTCACCGCGCTGTCGGCGAGGGCGGCGGGGAGGATGGCGCGCTTGCCCACAGCGCCCGACCCGTGTTCTGCGAGGCCCAGGAAATAGTCCGCGGCCTCGGCGGCGCCCACCTGACCGAGGTCGTCGGCCGTTCCCGTGGCCCAGTGTCCACCGACCCGTGTCTCGACGCCGGCGACGGTGCCGCCGGACAACGTGAGAGCCACCCGCACGGTGCCGCCGCACGGGCACCCGTCGTCGTCGTCCTCATTCGAGGTGTTGATCGACCGGCCATTGCCGCAGACGCCGGGGCGCGCCTTGAACTCGAGTCGTACGGTGCCATCGTGGGTCTTCGCGATCCGCTCGGCCAGGGTCTGTGCGGCCAGCGGTGCAATGGTCGTGGCGCTCAGCAGCGCCGTCAATGCCAGCTTGGTGTACATGGGTCTGCCTCGTGGCGCGAGCGTGGGAGGCGGGGTGGCCACAGGCCACCCCCTACGTTCGATCGATCATCGGATGCGGGGTGGCCGCAGCCCGCTCCTTACTTGTCGATGATGTCCTGCAGCAGCTGGACCACCCGCGGATCGTTCGACTGGCCCAGCCAGAAGAGCGCCTTCTTGCGGAGTTCCGGATCGGGATCGTTCTTCGCGATGTCGAAGAGCTTGTCCGTGGCCGCCTTCTCCTGGCTCTGGCTGTAGACGAATACCAACTGCTCCCGCATCTCGCGGTCGGGCGTCGAAGCGTAGAGGCCGATCAGGTCCGGGAGTGCACCATTCCGCTGGCCCGCCCAGAACAGCGCCCGCTTGCGCAGTTCCATCGATTCGTTCGGGTCCTTGGCCCGCGCCACCAGCCAGGCGCCGTTGGCCGGGTCGTTCTGCTGGGACAGGGCAAAGAGCACCTTCTCCTTGGCACTTTCCCGGGTCAATCGTCCGTACAACCCCCGCAGGAAGACCCCATTGCTGCTGTCGCTGGTCTGGCTCAGCCAGAAGATGGCCTGCTCCTCCAGCTCCTCGGGCACATCGCTCCGCTCGGCGTAGGTCTTCAGGATCTGGGCGCTCCGCGGATCTTTCTGTTGAGAGAGGGCAAAGAGCGCCTTCCGCTGCAGGTCGACATCGGTCGAGGTCTTGAGGATCTCCTCGAGCGCCGTCACCGCTTGCGGGCTGTTCACCTGCGAGAGCCAGAACACCGCCTGCGCCTTGACGTCCGCATCGGGGTCATTCCGCACCACATCGAGGAGGACCGCACCGGTCGAGTCATCCACGTGCTGGGACAGGAGGAAGACGGCCTTCTTCCGGAGCCCCGCCGAGCAGTTGTCGCGCTTGGCAAGCACCCGCCGGATGATCGGCACCGCGCGGTCGCTCTGCATGCTGATGAGGGCGTTCAACGCCTCGATCTTGGTCTCGTAGGTCGTGCGGTCGCAGCCGGGGGGAAGGTCGTTGTCCTCGTCCCCGCCGCTCACCTCGGGCCGCTCGGGACGTTCGGGGTGCTCCGGACGCTCGGGCCGCTCCATCGAACCCGAACCGGCGACCGCCCGGGGGGCGCGCGCCGGGCGCGCCATCGCCACGTCTGGGGCTGGAGTCGGCGCGGCCGGTGCCACGGCAACGGCCGGTGCGAGGGTGCTGGTCTGCGTATTGACCCAGATCTGCGCGTCGGGATCCCCGCGGCGGGCCAGCTCCCCCTGGACCCGCCCGTACAGCGACGAGGCATCACCCCGGGTGGCGGAGGAGGGGAATTTCGCCTGCTGCTCGGCCAGGAGCGACCGGGCGCCCTTGAGGTTGTCGGTCCCGCTCTGCCGGTAGCGCGCGAATGCTTCCCAGTAGTACGAATCGCCGGCGCGCACCGAGCTTGGGTACTTCTCCCGCACCTGCCGGAAGAGCTGGGCGGCGCGTGCGTAGTCGCCTCGATTGAGGGCGCCGGTCCCGGCGCGATAGAGCGAATCGCCCGGGTCGCCGGCGATCGGCGCGGTCATTTCGGGCGTCGGCAGCGGCGCTGTGGTCCGGAAGGCGCGCCTCGAATCCAGTGCGGCGAGCTGCGCCCGCACCTCGGCAAGCTCGACGATCGGGGCGGGGAAGTTCATCGCCCGCGCCGCATCCAGGCCCGCGAGCTGGGCCTGTGCCGCGGCGAGATCGACGCTCCGGGTCTGAACATCCTCCGCCTGCACCCTGGCGATCACGCCGGTCGTCGCGCCCATCAGCGCGCGGGCGCGTTCGAGGTCGGCCTGTACTGCCGCCATCGGGACCGGGTCGATCCCGGGAAGTGGCGTCACGGACGCCGGGGTGCTCTGGGTGGTGACAAGGGCGAGGGAAAGAAGAAGTGTGTGCATGGTCAGATCACTCCTTGGGAAACGATGGCTGCCGGTCCGGACGTCACCTTGCTCCGGAGCTGCGTCAGCACGCCGCGATGTTCGAGGTCCTGCGTGATGGTCTTGGCCTCTTGCGGATCGCGCCCATCCTGCGCGATCTGCGCCAGCGTAAGCTCCAGGTCCTCGAGCAACACCCGGAGCTGCGGCTCGGTCGCAACGCGCGAATCGAGCAGGAGTCGAGTGGCGCCCAGCAGCTGCCGAGCCTCGACGGGGTCGGTCTGGTCGAGCCGACCGTGCTTCACGTCCGCCCGGTAACCGGTGAGGAACACCTCCGCCTGACCCAGCACGTTCTGGGTCGCGAGCTGCTGGGCCGTGGAGGGAGCGGTGGTCGTCCCGGAAGACGTGGCGAGCGCACCGTTGGTCCGCGGAACGATGCGGTCGAGTCCGAAGCCCAACGCCACCAGGGCCGCAGCGGCCAGGCCCCACGCGGCGACCCGCCGTACCCCTGTGGCCGGGCGACGCGCCACCCGTCGGGTCGCGCGTTCCCGCGCGATGGCCTGCCACATCTGTTCACGCGGCGTCTCGTCAGGCCGGTGATACTCCGCCAGGTGCCGCTTGGTCCGTTCGTTCAGTTCATCATCGGTCATGACACCCATTCTCCTGCAAAGTCCGCCAGCTTCTCGCGAAGCCTGGCTCGCGCCCGGAAGAGTTGTGCTTTCGACGTGCCCGCCTTGACGCCGAGGGTACTTGCGATCTCCTCGTGCGTATATCCCTCCACATCGTGCATCACGAACACCGCACGGTATCCCTCCGGCAGGGCGTCGATGGCCTGGGCCAGGCGGATCTTCAGGTCCGGTTCCGCCCGACGCCCTGGCGCGCCGACCTGTTCACCATGTTCCAGATCTGTTTCGCGCTGCCGGAAGCGCTTCACCTTCCGGAGCGCATTCAGGGCCACCGACATCGTGATGGCGTTCAGCCAGGTCGCCAGCGACGCCTCGCCGCGAAATCCCGGGAGCCGGTCGAACGCCCGGATGAAGGCGTCCTGGGTGATGTCCTGGGCCAGATCGCCGTCCCCCGCCATCCGATAGGCGAGCCGGTAGACCCGGTCCACGTGCCGATCGTACAGCGCTCGCTCCGCCGCCGGGTCGCCCGCGAGGACGCGGTCGATCAGTTGAGCTTCTTCCACCGTGCTCCCGGCGAGTTGGGGTGACGCGTTCAGGGGTACAGACACAGGGGGCCTGGAAAGGGTTGGCCGGGGTCCGCGCAGACCTTTGTAGGTCCTTGTCGTCGTCGGGATGGGTGGCGAGCAACCATCTGTGCGCGACATGCATCAAAGACAATGGAGCCCGGCTTCACTCGGCAACAGATGGCGCGTGCCATGCGTAATCAATGACGACACGATGTTCGACCCATACATCAGGATGCATGACCATGGTCAAGCTTGCGACACCCGAATCGATCCGCACCTACGATGTCCTCGACCGCGATGGTCGGGTCATCGGACAGGTGCTTCAACCGGCCGAGGCCGGGCTTCGCGGTCAGGGGACGATGTTGCTGCGCCGGCCCGCCCCGGCGGTGCGGTGGCGGGATCCGTCGGGCGCGGCGTGAGATCATAGATCCTTCCATTTTGCGGCGACGGGGCTCCCGATGATCCGGGGGCCCCGTCTTCATTCACGGTGGTGCGCACGTCAGTGTTCGGTGCGGGTCAGCGTGTCCAGCCGGGCGCGGACCGCCGGGTCGGCCTCCTTCCACGCCTCGTTCAACCGGCCCACATAGACAGCGGCACTGTCCCGCTGGCCCGCGGCAATGAACGCCCGCGCCATTCCGAAGTCGAGCTCCGACCGTGGCTCGTAGCGACCCATCGCGTCGACCGGGGCCCCGTAGCCGGCGCGGAGCACGGCGAGCGCGCTATCCGGCCGGTCGATCCTGAGGTAGGCGTCGCCGAGGAGCGCGTTGATCTCGGTCCACCCGGCGACCCCCCAGCGTGCGGCCTGGAGGTCGCCCACCGCCACCTTCCATCGACCGCCGTCCATCGCGATCATCCCGCGCACCGCCGACGGCAACCGCCAGTCGCGTCCGTAGTAGCTCAACTGCGCCACCCGGTCGATCGAATCGGCGATCGCCGCGAGTGCTATCGTGTCCCTGGCCTCAGCGAGGGCCGAGGCCTTGAGGGCCCAAGCCCATGCGTGCGCACGAGCCTCGTCTCCATTGGTCACCTGCTGCGGCCCGGAGCGGATGAATCCGGCGATCACCGCTGCCGCGGCCTGCGGGCGCCCGAGGCGGGTGAGGGTGTTGGCGCGCATGAGGTCAAGCGTGTTGCCGACCGTGGGGTCATCCTGCTTGGCCCGATCCATCGAGGCCAGGGCCGCCCGATATTGTCCGTGCTCCCGCAATGAGAGCGCCGTGAGATCCTCGCCCGATCCGCGCAAGGCATGGTCGTCGCGGCGACGCCAAAGCGACAGTGCGGAGTCGACCGAGGCGTACCGCCGGGCCATCAGCAGGGTGCGGACCGTGCGGTCCTGGTACTTGCTCCCGTTGCGGGACAGCGTGAGTGCCCGCCGCGACGCCTCGATCGCCTCGTCGAACCGTCCGGCGAAGGAGAGGGCCGTCGCCAGGTGGTCCCACGCCACCGGGAGTTCGGGCTGGAGCCCCACCCACCGGAACGCCGCGGTGGTGGCGCCCGCAAGGTCACCGCGGGTGACGCGCACACCCACCAGGCCCCCGTACCCCACGCACGGAGCGCACGGCCCGGTCCCCGCCTCCAGGGCCAGGGAATCGAGCGCCAGCTCCCGTTGCAGCACCGTGTCGGCCGCATCCCAGCGGCCATGATTCACGTATACGTCGGCCAGGTCGGCATAGGCGCGCGGGTCGTTGGGGAACTGCTCCACCAGCGCCCGACCCAGCCCCTCGGAACGATCCCGTTCACCGGCGTGGAGCGAGCGGTCCAGCGCTTCCGTCGCTCGGTCCCACGCCGATGCCCGATCGGCATGGCGTTCGAAGACTCCCTGCAACCGCGCTGCCAGCGCCCAGTCGCCTCCGGCCCGCGCCAGCGTGAGGCGGTCGAGCACCGCACTCACGAATCCTGAGTCGAGTGCGACGGCCCGGTCGAGCTCGGTCTGTGCCTCCGCCGCGCGTCCCTCCTGCAGGGCCCCTTCGGCGGTCACGTAATGCTGGTATGCCTCGAGGCTCGCAGTCTCCACGGCGGCGAGCCGCGGCCCCGGTCCCGTCGCGTTCAGGAAGCCGAGGAGCCGCGCCGCGGCACCATCCGCGAGTGTCAGGGGATCGTTCGCCTTGGTGACGATGACCTGCGCCTGCCGGGCCCGTGAGACGTTGACCACGTCAAGCTCGAGGACCAGCCCTGCCTCTGACGGGGTGAGGGCCCCGGTGACCACCCAATCGGCGCCCAGCCGACGACCAAGGTCCGCCAAGGCCGTCGGGGAGAGTGGATCGTCGGGCTGTGAGGCGCGGGCGCGCAGCTCCCGGATCCGTTCAGGCGCCACGACGTCGATCGCGGTGCTTCGAGAGAGGTCGGCGGCGATCATCTGCGGCAGGCCCTCCGCCAGCCATCCGCGCTCCGGATCGGGCCGGGTGGTGCGCACCTGCGCCAGCGCGATCACCGACCGGTGGCGTGGGTCGGCCGTGGGCCGGTGGATCAGGAACGCCAGCGCCAGTCCGGCAAGCGCAGCGCCGCCGATCGCCACTGGGAGGCGCCAGCGCGGTCGGGGGATCATCGGCGTGGATGGGGCGGCCGGCGGTCTTGCCGCGGCCGGCTCGTGTGGCGGTGCCAGGTGGGAGAGTTCATCGCGCAGGCGCGTGGCGAGGGCACGGGTGTGTGGCCCCGGACCGAGCTCGAAATCGCGCTTGAGCCGGAGCGCCAGGCGATCGAACTCCGCGACCGCCCGTGCCAGTGCGGCCGGGGTGCGGGGGCCCGCCAGCCCGGACAGGAGCTCGACGGCGGCATCATCGGAGAGCGGCTCCGCGCCAAGCCACCGGGTCGCCGTTTCCGCCTGCGCGTCGTAGGCATGCGCGGCGGCGTGGATCGCCGTGCCGGCCCGAGCGGCCTCGGCAAAGGTCCGTGACAGCGATTCCCGCTCTCGCGATGCCCAGTCATCGAAATCGGCGGCGCCGGAGATGTGGACCGCATCGAGGAACGCGCCGCCATAGATCGACGTGGCACGCGCCGGATCCCGTGCGGCGAGTGCCGCGCGGAACTCTACCGCGTCCACCGTGAGCGGGATGTCGCTGCCGAGGGAGATCTCCTCCTGCCGCAGCGTCACGGCGTCCTTCCCCAGCACCCGGCGGAGGTGGGAGAGCGTATCGGCCAGGGAGTGTCGGGCCCGGTCGTCGTCCTGGTCGCCCCAGAACATCGCGGTCAACCGGTCACGGGTGAGCGGTCGCGGCGAGAGTGCGAGCAGCGTCAGCAGGGCCAACTTCCGCCGCCGGGTCACCAGTGAGGTCTCCTCCGTGCCATCGGGGCGAAGGAGTGTCAGGCGACCCAGTGTGATGAGGCGGAAACCGTTGCCCTGCAACATGTTGATTTGTTGACCGGGGGATGAGGGAGGCGGGTATCCTTGGCGATCGTGATGGGAAGTTAGGCTCGTTTCGATCGGCTGCCAATCAGTGGAGCGAACTTGGTCCTGTGGTCAGTCCGGCGGGGTGTTCTCGGGATCGCGATGGCCGTGAGCGGGGCGCTGGCGTGTCGGGTGGCTCGGCCCCCGACCGCCGGCCGACCACCGGTCACCGCGTGCGACGGCGGGTCTTCGGGGATCACGCAGGCACGGCTCGATTCCCTTGGTCTTCGGGCGCGCCAGGCCGGGGAACTGGGAGATCTTGCCGTTCTCCACGCGGTGAGTGATACGCTCGATTCCCTCGAGCGGCTGGTCGTACCACCCTGCCGGTCCGGCACTCCGCCGGCAGGTCAGTGATCCCTGGAGTTCCCTATCTGGAGAATGACCCATGCGAACATTGAAGTTCGTCGCGACGTTGACGCTCCTGGTGTGGGTGATGGCGCCATCGGCGTCGGCGCAGGGTTTCCTGGGCAGGATCAAGGACAAGGCCCAGGAAAAGATCGACCAGCACTCCGACAATGCCGCGCAGGCGGTCGTGGACAAGGCCGACAACGCCATCGTCTGCGCCGCCACCGACCAGCAGTGCATCGCGAAAGCGAAGGCGGCGGGGAAGCCGGTCCAGGTGGTCGATGCGAGCGGACATCCGATGACCGGGGCGGATTCCGCCGCCGCGGTCAACGGCGTGTCGGGTGAAAGTGCCGACCCGCCGGGCAAGGGGATCTGGCTCAACTATGACTTCATCCCCGGCGAGCGGACCATCTGGACCGAAGACTTCTCCGAGGACCAGGTGGGCGACTTCCCCAGCCGCCTGCAGCTGGTGGACGGCAACTTCGAGGTCGTGACCGTCAACGGGCATAACTGGCTGCACACAGTGGATGGCGGGAATGTGGCGGTCATCCTTCCGGAAAAGCTGCCACAGCGCTTCACATTCGAGGTGGACTACTGGGCGCCCAACTCGATGGGGAATCCGCTCACGTTCAAGACCACCGAGAACAGTGATGGTGCCACCTGGGGGTGCTACCACGACCACGTCTGGGTCGATGGTGGGGCGGGCGGCGGGAAGTCACAGAAGTCCGTGACCGATCCTGATGCGAACACCCACGGCATCGTTACCTGTCGCTTCACGATCGATGGGAAGTACATCAAGGGGTACATGAGCGCCCAGCGCCTCGCCAACGTGCCCAATGCGGATGTGATCCGCGGGGACTCGCTCCTGATCCAGATCCCCGGTGTCGCCGAGCCGGATCAGGTGCTGGTGAGCAACTTCCGGATCGCAGAGGGCGGGAAGCCGCTCTACCAGGCGCTGATGGCGAGCGGGCGGGTGAGCACGCACGGGATCCTCTTCGGTTCCGGCAGCGACCAGATCCAGGGGGAGAGCACGCCGACACTGAAGGAGATCGGGACGATGCTGCAGCAGCACCCGGAGCTCAAGCTGCTCATCGCGGGGCACACGGACAACCAGGGCGCTGCCGCGGGCAACCAGGCGCTCTCGGAGAGGCGCGCAGCGGCGGTCAAGGCCTATCTGGTGGCCAATTACGGTGTGGCGGCCGGGCGATTGATGACGACGGGATTCGGCGAGAGCAAGCCGGTCGCGACGAATGACACGCCCGAGGGACGCCAGGACAACCGACGCGTGGAGCTGGTGCGGCAGTAACAGGCATCTGGACACACGGAGGTGCACGGAGGACAACTCGTGCCGCGGGCCAGCGCGCGGGGCTCCGCTCGCGAGGCCACTTCCACAGGCTTTTCTCCGTGCCTCTTTGTGTTCTCCGTGCCGGAGCCTGCCCTGAGCGTAGCGAAGGGTGGTGAGGTGGTCCTGATCCGGGCGTGATCCTCCCGACCATGGAGAACCACTGCTGCTGCGGGCTGGTGCGCGGGGCTCCGGCCGCGCGACCACACTCGATTGCTTTTCTCCGTGCCTTCTCGTGTTCCTCCGTGGGTTCCGTGGTGAGGTGTTTCCATCGGCCTGAAAGGGCCAGCCTAAGTCGTTTAATCGCAATAACTTGCTTATGACGCCCCGGGGTATGTTCCCGGGGCCTTTCCTTATATAATTCAGTCATTCCCGGCCGGGTGTTCCGGCCGCCGTTCTCTCCCCAGCAGACAGCCAATGACCGCACCCAACGCTCGCGAGCGCATCCTTCCGCGCTTGATCGAGGAAGAGCTGCAGCAGTCGTTCATCAACTATTCGATGAGCGTGATCGTCTCCCGTGCGCTCCCCGACGCGCGGGACGGGTTGAAGCCGGTGCACCGGCGCATCCTGTATTCGATGAGCGAGCTGGGGCTCATTCCCGGCCGGGCCTACAAGAAGTCGGCGACGGTCGTGGGCGATGTGCTCGGCAAGTACCATCCCCACGGCGACCTGTCGGTGTACGACGCCCTGGTGCGGATGGTGCAGGACTTCTCGCTGCGGTATCCGCTGGTGGACGGGCAGGGGAATTTTGGTTCCGTCGACGGCGACCGCGCGGCTGCATACCGATACACCGAGGCGCGGCTCACCCAGGTGGCGGTCGCGATGCTGGAGGATATCGACAAGGACACCGTCGACTTCCAGCCCAACTTCGATGACCGGCTCCAGGAACCGACGGTCATGCCGTCGAAGATCCCGAACCTGCTCATCAACGGGTCGAGCGGCATCGCGGTCGGGATGGCCACGAACATCCCGCCCCACAACCTCCGCGAGGTGGCCAAGGCGGTCGAGGCGTTGGTCGACGATCCGGACCTCACCATTGCCGACCTGCGCAAGCACATCAAGGGGCCCGACTTCCCGACCGCGGGGTTCATTTACGGGCGGGAGGCCATCAAGGAGGCCTACGAGACGGGGCGTGGCCGCGTCATCATGCGCGCGCGGGCCCAGATCGAGGAAAAGGAATCGAGCGGCAAGTCGCAGATCGTGATCACCGAGATCCCCTACCAGGTCAACAAGGAGAACCTGGTCCGTGCCATCGCCGACCTGGCGATGGAAAAGAAGATCGAGGGGATCGCCGGGATCCGCGACGAATCGGATCGCGAGGGGATGCGGGTCGTCGTCGAGCTCAAGCGCGATGCGATCCCGAACGTGGTCTTGAACCAGCTGTACAAGCACACCGCGATGCAGTCGACCTTCGGGGTCATCATGCTCGCCCTCGACCGGGGCGTGCCGAAGGTGATGAACCTGAAGGAACTGCTGGTGCACTTCATCGAGCACCGGCACGAGATCATCATCCGCCGGACCAAGTTCGACCTGGCGGGCGCCGAGGCGCGCGAGCACATCCTCGAGGGTCTCAAGATCGCCGTCGACAACATCGACGAGGTGATCAAGATCATCCGGAAGTCCGAGGACTCGGCCGAGGCGGACCAGAAGCTCCGCAAGCGGTTCGGGCTCACGGAAAAGCAGACCGAGGCCATCCTCAACATGCGCCTCGCCAAGCTCACCGGCTTGGAGATCGAGAAGCTGGACGCGGAGCTCAAGGAGGTCCGGGCCCAGATCAAGGACCTCAAGAGCATCCTGGCCTCCAAGGACAAGCGGATGAAGATCCTCAAGGAGGAGATGGCCGATGTGGCCAAGACCTTCGGGGACGACCGCCGCACCGAGATCGTGGCCGACCAGGGGGAGTTCTCGGTGGAGGATCTGATCGCCGAGGAGGACATGGTGATCACCCTCTCCCATACCGGCTACATCAAGCGGATCCCTGTGAGCGCCTATCGGAAGCAGCGTCGAGGCGGCCGCGGTGTCGCCGGGATGGGCACCAAGGAAGACGACTGGGTGGAGCACCTGTTCATCGCCTCGACCCACGACTACCTGATGTTCTTCGCCAACACCGGCCAGGTGTACTGGCTCAAGGTCCACGAGATCCCCCAGGCCTCCCGCGCCGCGCGCGGGAAGCCGGTGGTCAACTGCATCGCCATCCGGCCCGACGAGCGGATCTCCGCCCTGGTGCCGGTGCGCGATTTCCAGGCCCCCGAGACCTGGCTGATGTTCGCCACCCGCCAGGGGACGGTGAAGAAGACCGCCCTCAGCGAATACGGGAACGTGCGGTCCAACGGCATCCGGGCCATCAACATCGAGGACGGCGACGAGTTGATCGACGTCCAGCCCTGCGATGCCCGGAGCGACATCGTCCTCGCGACCCGCGACGGCATGAGCATCCGCTTCCACCAGTCCGACGTGCGCGAGATGGGCCGCGCCACCACCGGTGTGAAGGGGATCGAGCTCGACAAGAGCGATCTCGTCATCGGGATGGTGGTCAACCGCCGGGATTCGACGCTGCTGGTCGTCTCCGCCAAGGGCTTCGGCAAACGCACCGAGCTCGGCGAGTATCGGGTGCAGAAGCGCGGCGGCAAGGGCATCATCACCTTCCAGAAGACCGACAAGACGGGCATCCTCGTGGCGCTCAAGGAGGTCCTGCCCGAGGACGAGCTGGTCATGATCACCCGGCACGGCGTGCTCATCCGCGTGCCGGTGGACGGCATCCGGGTCATCGGCCGGAACACGCAGGGGGTCAAGGTCATGAACCTCGACACCGGCGACCTGGTCGTGGATGTGGCCCGTGTCGTCAAGGAAGAGGGCGAGACCGACGCCGTGGACGAAGAGGCCGAGGCCGAAGCCGCCGAGTAAGGGCGACGCTTGCGTCGCCCGTCCTCGGCGGGCTGTGCGTCGCCCGCTCTCGGCGCCCCGTGCGTCGCCCGTCCTCGGGGCCCCGTGCGTCGCCCGTCCTCGGCGGGCCCGTGTTCCATCCCCAACTTTGGAGTTCCGGCGTCCATGCGCCCAGCCGCGCCCGCCGTTTCCCTCGAAGATGTTCGTGAGGCCGCGGTCGGCCTCGCGGCGATCGGAGTGCGGACGCCCCTCCTCGAGGCGCCATTCCTGACCCGTCGGCTCGGGCACCGGGTGGCGCTCAAGGCGGAGTTCCTCCAGCCGATCGGGGCCTTCAAGATCCGCGGCGCGATGACCGCCGTCCAACGCCTCGCTCCCGCCGATCGGGCCCGGGGGCTGGTGACCTCGTCGTCGGGGAACCACGGCCAGGCGATCGCCTTTGCGGGGCGGCATTTCGGCATCCGCGCCGTGGTGGTGATGCCGGAGTCCGCGCCGGCGGTCAAGGTGGACGGGGTCCGGCGACTAGGTGGCGAGGTGGTCTTTGCCGGGAAGACCCGCTCCACAGAGCAGATGGACCGCGCCCTCCAGCTGGCGGCCGCGGACGGGCTCACCCTCATCCCGCCGTACGACCATCACGATGTGATCGCGGGGCAGGGGACCTGTGCACTGGAGATCGTGGAGGATATGCCCGAGGTGACGGCGGTGCTGTCTCCGGTGAGCGGCGGCGGCCTCCTGGCCGGCACCTGCATCGCGGTGCAGGCCCGCATGCCCACGCCGCGGGTCATTGCGGTCGAGCCGGCCGGCGCCGCCAAGCTCTCGGCCGCGATGGCCGCCGGTGAGCCGGTGCGGCTGGCCCGGGTCGACACCATGGCCGATGGGCTTCAGACCCCGTCGATCGGCGCCCTCACCTTTCCCATCATCCGGGACGTCGTTTCGGAGGTGGTCCAGGTGTCGGAAGCGGAGATCGCCGGCGCGGTGCGGGCGCTCCACCAGGAGATGGGCCTCACCGTGGAGCCGTCCGGTGCGGTCACGGTGGCGGCGCTCCTCTCCGGTCGCGTGACGGTCGACGGCCCGGTCGCCGCGATCGTCAGCGGCGGGAACGTCGATCCGGCGGTCTTCGAGCGGTTGGTGCGGGGATGAGCGTCGCCCATCGCGTGATGGTCGCCGATGACGATCCGGCACTCACCCGGACGCTGACCTGGATCCTCAAGGAGAACGGGTACGACGTGATCGCCGTGCCGAACGCCGAGAACCTGCTCGAACGGCTGGGCGTCGACGACCCTGACCTGTTGCTGCTCGACATCATGATGCCGAAGGTCGATGGGCTCCAATTGCTGGAGCGGATCAAGCAGGACCCGCGGCGCCGTGACCTGCCGGTGCTGATGATCTCCTCGATGCCCCCAGAAGAGGCCACGGTGCGTGCGCTCGGCCTCGGCGCCAGCGACTTCATCGCCAAGCCGTTCCGCGTCCGGGAGCTGCTGGCCCGGGTCAAGGCGCACCTTCGGGTCGGTCGGGAGCTCAATCTCGCGCGGGCCTCGGCCCGCTCCCGCGAGGAAGTGCTCGAGATCCTCCGCGAGATCTCAGGTGCGCTCAAGCCAGTGGAGATCTTCCAGATCCTGGTCAAGCGGGTGGCGCGGGGGTTGAAGATCGCCGAATGTTCCGTGGTGCAGGTGAACCCTGACGGCCGCACCGGAACGGTGATGGCGGCCTACGAGAATCCGCTCCTCCACGACCTCCCGGTGGACCTCGCGCGCTATCCCGAGATCCGCGCGGCGCTGGCCCGGGACGCGGTGGTGCTGGTCCAGGACATCACGACCGATGCATTGTTCAGTGAAATGCGGGACCTCTGGAAGGCCGAGGGCCGGTTCATCGCCACCCGATCGGCCATCGCGATGCCGTTCCAGCCCCGCGGGCGTCCGACCGGCGTCTTCTTCCTCCGGACCACGCAGGATGAGCTGCCCCTCAACGCGATGGACGCCGAATTCGCAGGCGAGGTGCTGCGCGCAGCGGTCCCCACGCTGGAGAAGGCGTATGACCTCGAGCAGGCCACGGCGGGTCGGGCGGAATTGCTGGAGCTGGCCACCACCGATCCGCTCACCGGGCTCGCCAATCGCAGGGCGCTTGCGTTGCGGATGGGATCGGAGTTCGAGCGCACCAGCCGCTATGGCGGCTCGATGTCGCTGTTGATGATCGATATCGACGACTTCAAGCACGTCAACGACACCTTCGGGCACCCGGCCGGGGATGGCGTGCTGGCCCAGCTGGGCACGATCTTCACCCGCGAACAGCGGACGGTGGACCTGGTGGCGCGTTACGGCGGCGAGGAGTTCGTGATCATGCTGCCGGAGACCAACGCGGTCGGCGCGGCGAACTTCGCCGAGCGGCTGCTGGCCAAGGTGGCCGAGCGTGGATTCGGCGACGCATCACGTCCTATCAAGGTCACCGTCAGCATCGGGATCGCCACGTACCCCGACGGCCGCGCTGCCGATGTGACCGCATTCCTGGCCCAGGCGGACCAGAAGCTCTACCAGGCCAAGCGAGACGGCCGCAACCGGTACTGTGCCTGATGCCCATGCGTCGCTGCCCCAATTGCAAGCGGATGTATTCCGCCACCGACCGGTTCTGCGCCGCGGATGGCACCCTGCTGGTCGAGATCCAGGATCCGACGCCCTCACCGGAATCGCGGCCCGAGCCGATCGTGGCCACGCCAAGCCGCGCCAGCACGCTCCAGAACCAGGTGCTGGAAGACCGCTGGCGAGTGGTCAAGAAGCTCGGCGAGGGCGGGATGAGCTACGTGTACCTCGCGGTGGACCTCACCACCACCCAGACGGTCGCCATCAAGGTGCTGAGCCCCAAGCTCTCGAGCGATGCGTCTTCCGCCGAGCGGCTCAAGCGCGAGGCCGCCCTGGCCATGAAGCTCGACCACCCCAACGTCTGCACCATCTTCCAGCTCGGCCTCACGGCCGATGGGCTCCTGTTCCTCGTGATGCCCTTCCTTTCCGGCGAGCTCCTGAGCGACCGCGAGAATCGGGGTGGACCGGTGCCCGTGGAGGAGGGGATCGCCCTTCTGGTCCAGATGTGTCGGGGCCTTGAACACGCGCACAAGCTCGAGATCATCCACCGGGATCTGAAGCCCGAGAACGTGATGCTGGTCCCGCAGTCCGAAGGCCCCTTCTCCAGCCGCGCCGTCGTGATGGATTTCGGGCTCGCCAAGCAGCGGCAGGCGGGGCCTGAGGTCCAGAAGCTCACCGCCACCGGCATCGTGCTCGGCACGCCTGAGTTCATGAGCCCCGAGCAGATCCGCGGCAAGCCGCTCGATGGCCGCAGCGACATCTACGCCCTCGGCGTCCTCGGCTTCGAGATGTTCACCGGGGCGCTCCCCTTCGTCGGACGGAGCGCGCAGGAGATGATGATCGCCCGCCTGCGGGGCCAGCCCAAGAACCTGCGCGATGTGAAGCCCGACCTTCCGGCCACGCTCGAGGCCGTCATCGCCAAGGCGCTGGCCTCGGAGCCGGCGGGCCGCTACCAGACGATGGGCGAGTTCGCCACGGCGCTGCAGGGATCGGTGGA
Organism: Gemmatimonadales bacterium; assembly: GCA_049680185.1. Classification (GTDB taxonomy): domain Bacteria; phylum Gemmatimonadota; class Gemmatimonadetes; order Gemmatimonadales; family GWC2-71-9; genus CAMLHU01. Next base: position 16,751 of record JBAUHI010000002.1, read on the forward strand.
GAGCAGCACGCTCGACAAGCTGTTCGGGAAGTGACATCGCCGTAGGCGATGTCATCCTGAGGCCAAGAGGGCCGAAGGATCCGACCGTAGGCGATGTCATCCTGAGGCCACGAGGGCCGAAGGATCTGGGCTGTCGGGGCTAAGCCTCTTTTCCGTGGAGCATCAATGCGCTCGACCGCTGGCATTGCCTCGCATCTCGCCGTCGCCGGCCTCGCCTTCGCGGCGGGTCTGGCCATCCCGCTGGCCTTGCGCCAACGTGCAACGCAAGCGTTGCACGTCGCGTCGCACGCCAGGTCGCATGCCACGACCCACGGTGAATGGGTCTGGATCCACCGTGGCGCCGACTCGCTCCGCGCCTACGTCGGGTACCCCGAACGGCGGGACAAGGCCCCGGCCGTGATCGTGATCCACGAGATCTTCGGGCTCACCGACTGGGAGCCCACGATGGTCGACTCACTGGCCGCCAAGGGGTTCGTGGCCATCGTGCCCGACCTTCTCTCCAGCAAGTACGGCCATTCGCCGTCCGATCCCGATTCGGGGGTCAAGCTCGTGTCGGGACTCGATCCGGCCGCGGTCACCGCTGATCTCAACGCGGCGTACGATTACGTCAACGCGCTCCCGGCGGTACGGAAGGACGACATCGGTGTCATCGGGTTCTGCTGGGGCGGCACCCAGAGCTTCCGCTACGCCACCAACAACCCCAAGCTCAAGGCGGCGGTCATCTGCTACGGCCAGACACCGGACTCCGCCGCCCTGGCGCGGATCCAGGCCCCGCTCCTCGGCGTCTACGGCGAAAGCGATGCGCGGATCAGCCTCACCGTCCCCGCCACCGATTCGATGCTCCGCCAGCTCGGCAAGTCGTATCGGTACACCATCTATCCCGGTACCGGACACGGGTTCTTGAAGCCGGGGCGCAAGGGATACGACACGCCGAGCCGGGCAAGGGCGTGGGCCGATGTGCTGGCGTTCTTTCACACGAATTTGGAGAAGTAAGGGGAAACAAGTAAAGAGTGAAAAGTAAAGAGTGAAAAGGGTGTGCCTGGTTCACGAACCCCAATTCACTCTTGACTCGTCCCTTTTCACTCGTCCCTTTTCACTCTTCACTTTTCACTTTCACTATTGCCATGCTCCACCACACCGTCCTGATCCGCTGGAAGCCGGAGACCACCCCCGAAGCGCAGTGCGCACTGGCGGGGAAGCTCCTGGCGCTCCAGGGCGTCGTCCCCGAGATCCGCGCCATCCACACCGGGGTCAATCGGGATCCGGAGGGGCGGACGGAATGGCCCTTCGTGTTGCTCGTGATGGTGGATGATCTCGACGCGCTCCAGCGCTACATTGAGCATCCCGCGCATCTCGCGGTGGCCCGCGAGCTGGCGGCGGCCCGGGAGGCCCGGATGGCGGTGGACGTCACGGTGGGATCGAGTTCGCCGGTTTGACCATTCTCCTTCGGGATGGGTCGTCCTGATGCTGCTCGTGTGGCTCGCCGTGGCGCTCATCGCCATCCTCATCGAACTCGTCACCCTCCATTTTGGCGTGATCTTTTGCGTCGTTGGTGCCGTACTCGCGTTCGGCACGGCGCTGCTCGGCTTTCCGGCTGAGACCCAGATCGTCGTTTTTTCAGCCGGGTCGGTCGTATCGCTTGGGCTCCTCCGGCGTCGCCTCATCCAGCGCTTCACCGCCCACGGCGTCCCCTCCCGCACCGACACATTGCTCGGCCAGCTGGGCCGCGTCACCGAGACGATCGATCCGGTGGCCGGTACCGGTCGGGTTCGGGTCAATGGCGAGGATTGGGCCGCGCGCGCACCGGTCGCGATCCCCGCGGGTGCTACGATCACAGTGTACGCCGCCGATGGCATCGTCTTGGAGGTCGCCCCCGGCGACGCGGAAACCTCGTCCTCTTCCTTCGACCCCTAGGCCCCCAATGCCATACGCCATCCTGCTGCTCCTGGTCTTCGCCGCGCTCCTGGTGCTGGCGAAGGCGGTCAAGATCGTGCCCCAGAAGAAGGTGATGATCATCGAGCGGGTCGGGAAGTTCCATACCGCCGCAGATCCCGGGATCCACCTCCTGGTCCCGTTCATCGACTCGGTCCGCGGCGTGCTCGACATCCGGGAACAGATCACCCGGATCGAGCCCCAGCCGGTCATCACACGCGACAACGTGACGATGGAAGTGGACGCGGTCATCTACACGCTGGTGGCCGATGCGGTCCGCGCGACCTACGAGGTCCAGAACCTGGCCTGGGGGATCGAGCAACTCACCTTGTCGGCGCTCCGCAACGTGATCGGGTCGCTCGACCTCGACCACACGCTCACGTCCCGCGAAACGATCAACGACCAGCTGCGCGCCACGCTCGACACCGCGACCGAAAAGTGGGGTGTCAAGGTGGTCCGGGTGGAACTCAAGAGCATCAATCCACCGGAGGAAGTGAAGGCCACGATGGAAAAGCAGATGACCGCCGAGCGGATCCGGCGCGCGGTCGTCACCACGGCGGAGGGCGAGAAGTCGGCGGCGATCCTCCGCGCCGAGGGCGACCGCCAGTCGCGCATCGTGAGCGCTGAAGGTGCAAAGCAGTCGGCCATCCTCGCGGCCGAGGGCCAGGCGGAGGCTCGGCTGCGAGTGGCGGAAGCCGAGGCCGCAGCGATCAAGGTCGTGGCCGAGGCATTGGGCACCGTCGCGAATCCGGCCCAGTACTTGATCGCCAAGAGCTATCTCGAGTCGCTGAGTCAGATCACGGCGGACGCCGATCGGGTCGTCTTCCTCCCGTTCGAGGCCACGGCGGCGATGGGTTCTCTCGGCGGGATCAAGGAGCTTCTGGGCAAGGGGAACGGGTGAGCATGAGGCTGTTGGACAGGCAACGACCGATGCGCCTGACGCTGCTGGTCTCCCTGGCGCTCGCCGCCTGCACCCAGCACTTCACGCCGCTCCAGAACCGGATCGTGGTGGGGAAGGAATCGTACGTGGTGTTCGCCGCCGATGGCGTGGGCGGGCAGGGTGATCTCTTCGCGATGGACGCCTTCGGCGGGAACGCCTACCCGTTCACCTATTCATTGGCTGATGAATCGGACCCCGCGCTCGGGCCCACCGGCGTGTTGCTCGCGTTCATCCGCAGCACGAGCGACACCGACCGCGCCTCGCGGAAGGTGTGGGTGATGGACCTGCTCAATGGCCGGGAGACCGACATGCCGCTCGATCAGGGCGTCGTGCCGGAACAGGTGGCGTGGTCACGGGACGGCGCCACGATCTACATCGCGACATCGAACGGGACGTGGGCCATCGCCGCGCCCCCGGCCCGTCCTGCGCCGCACCGGATATCCGGGCTCGATTCGCTGGCGGCGGATTCGGCCCTGGCCGTCCTGGTGGGAGATCCGCCGTTCGCCCGCATCGCCCTCTGCCGGCCCGGATCGGACGCCATCTGCGCCTTTGCCGGCACCGCACCGCCGACACCGGTCGATTCTCCCGCTCACCATCCCTTCCGCTGGGGTGGCGATTCACTGGGCTACTTCATGGGAGAGAACCTGGTGGTGCGACCGGTGGGGTCGGGGCGGCCGCGGGAGGTGCGGATCGAGCGGGCGCCTGACCACCCCCGCGAGGCGACCTGGTTCGGCGGGCTTACGGCCCCGACCGCGACGCAATAGCGTCCCACGCCGCCTCCAGCACCAGCGCGATCGACGGATGATCGGCCGGCCATTCCTTCGACGCCACCTTCTCCATCGCGGAACCCGCCACCAGGAGCCACACCGCGGCCCACAGCTCGGCCGGCCCCGCCCGTATCACACCATCCGACTTTCCCGATGCGACCACCTGCTGCAGCGCCTCCCGGAACTCCTTGGCGGCATTCTTGTCGCGGTCATCGAGGGGCGGCTCGGTCCACTGCGCCAGCACCATCCGGACCAACGCCGGCTCGCTGGCTGTCGCCTCCAGGAGCCGCCGCCCGATCCGCTGCAACCGCTCCCGGCAGGGGACAGGTCGCCCGTCGGCGTCGATGGTCGACTTGACCAACGCTGCACCCCATCGCTGCGCCCCCCGATGCACCGCGACGAAGAGTTCGGCCTTCCCGCCGAAATGCCGATAGATCGTCCCCTCGGCGATCCCCGCGCGCTCGGCCACCAGCGCAGTCGTGGTCGCTCGATACCCCACAGTGGTGAACAGCTCGAGTGCTGCGCGTTCCAGTCGAGCGCGGGTCTGGGCGGCATCGCGGGGGCGGGGTGAGGACGGGCTTGGAGGGACGGTCATCGTCTCATAAACCTATGTCAGACAGTGATTTCCGGCTTCGGGCCCACTTCGCGCGAAGTCCTGGGAAGCAGTTGAATGAGGCACCGATCCCGGCTAGATTTCAGTGCTTTTCCTTGATCTACCTGTCCGGGAGTATCGATGAGAATGTTGGTCCTCGGCGCTGGCCTTCAGGGCTGCGCCTGCGCGTACGATCTGCTCCAGGTCAAGGCCGTCACCCAGGTGACCCTGGCCGATCTCGATCCCACTCATCTCCCGAAGTTCCTCGCCGGCGACCACGGAGGCCGCCTCCAGACCCTCAAACTCGATGTCGCCGATGGTGCGGCACTCCGTGCCGCCATCCACGGCCATGAGTCGGTGATGTCGGCGTTGCCGTACTACCTGAACGCGCCGATCGCCCGGGCGGCGGTCGAGATCGGGGCCCACTTCTGCGACCTCGGTGGCAACACCGAGATCGTGCTGGAGCAGAAGCAGTTGAACGACGCCGCCGTTCGCCAGGGCGTGTCGATCATTCCGGACTGTGGGTTGGCGCCCGGGATGGTCAATATCCTGGCCGCCGAGGGGATCCGGCGGATGGACGTGGCGGAGCGGGTCAAGATCTATGTCGGAGGCTTGCCGCAGAAGCCGGAGCCGCCGCTCAACTACCAGATCGTGTACTCGCTCGAGGGCGCGCTCGACTACTACACGACGCCGTCGCTCATCCTGCGGGGCGGCAAGAAGGTGGAGGCCGATGCGCTCTCCGAGCTCGAGGACGTCAAGTTCCCGAAGCCCGTGGGCACCCTCGAGGCATTCCATACCGCCGGCGGGATCAGCACCCTGCCCATCACCTATGAGAAGAAGGTCAAGGTGATGGAGTACAAGACGCTGCGGTATCCTGGCCACGTGGCCATCATGCGCCCCATTCGTGAGCTGGGGCTGCTTGCCAACCGGCCCATCAAGGTGAAAGGGAAGGACGTGGTGCCGCGTGATCTCTTCATTGCCGCGGTGACGCCCAAGCTCAACAAGCCCGAGGGACGGGATCTGGTCGCGCTCCGGGTCGAGGTGACCGGCAAGCGGAAGGGGAAGAAGGCACGGGAGGTGTGGCAGTTGATCGACAAGTACGATGTGAAGCACGGCATCAGTGCGATGATGCGGACCACCGGGTATTCGCTCGCCATCACCGGTGTGATGCAGGCCGATGGCCGGATCCAGAACCACGGCGTGCTGACGCCCGATGAGGCCGTGCCGGCGGCGGCGTACATCAAGGAGCTCGCCAAGCGCGGCGTCAGGATCCACGAGGTCTGAAACGAGCTTCACGGGAACTTCACGGCGCGCCCGAGCATTGATACTATGCTTGAGCGCGCCGTTCCGTTCCCGGTCAAGGATCCTGATATGCCTGCCGTGAGCACTCCCCCTGTACTCGACTTCCATTCGCTGTGGGATCAGGCGATCCCGTTCGAACAATTTCTGGCGGAGAGTGCCCCTGCCCACCTTCCGCTGTGGCAGGGCGTCTATCGGACCGCCGTCATGCCGGCCTGGTCCCTCCGCCCCTCCACCCCTCCGGCCCTCCGCCTGCTCGTCCTCGCCGAGGACTGGTGCGGGGACGCGGCGAACACCGTACCCGTGGCTCAGAAATGGGCCGAAGCGGCGGGGATCGAGCTCCGGATCCTCAAGCGCGATGAGCATCCCGCCGTGATGGACCGCTACCTGACCAACGGCTCGCGCTCGATCCCCATCGTCATCGGTCTCGACGAGGGATTCCGGGAGCTGGGCCACTGGGGTCCCCGCCCGGCGGAGCTGCAGGCGTGGGTCATGGCCCACAAGGACACGATGGAGAAGGATGCGCGTTACAAGGAAGTGCGGCGCTGGTACGCCCGGGACCACGGGGAAACGACGCTGCGGGAGGTGATAGGGCAGGCACTAGGTGCTAGGCTTTAGGTGTGCCGGGGACCTCAGCGGGTTCCTGCGTGATCGGTGGGTGGCGGGTGGCGCGTGGCGGGTCGTACGGTCACTCCGAATGCATCGCACAAAGGTCATCAGTATCTGACACTCAGCACTGATCGCCATCCACCACCCACACCCGCCACCCGCCACTTGTCACCCACCACCCACCACCCGCCACCCGCCACCAGCTCCTAGAACATCCACCCGTCGCCCAGCGTGAACACGAACCCGTTCGGCCCGCCGGCGAAATTGACGGTGTAGATCGAGGTCTTGCCGATCCGGAGCACCACCCCGCCGCCCCCGCCCACCTGCATGCCGTTCGTGGTCAATTGGAACCCGCCGACATCGAACACCCGTCCTGCATCGACGAACGCCTGGACGCTGAGTGCGCCATAGAGCCCGACGTTGACCAGGTCCCGATTCACGTTGAAGTTGACGGCCAGTACATCGGGTCCCGTGTACCGCTGGTCGATGAGCCCCCGATTGGTCTCGACCCCCCCATACGACCGGATCGAGTTCTCCCAGGTCGGGATGATGAACTGGGCGTCGAGCGGGACGGCCCCGGCGGTCGTCGACGCCAGGATCCGACCATCGATCCACCAGGTGGCGTAGTCACCGAACGCTTTCCAGCCGCGCAGCACCGTGGTGAATCGCCGATAGCCGCTCCCCCCGGAGCCTGCCAGCGCCGACGTCTCCAGGAGCGTGCCTCGACGGGTGTCGTACTCGTTGTCGCGGGAGTCGAACACCAGGCTCAATCGACCGGTGGCGTCGTTCCCGGTGAGTTCCTGCCCGAAGTCATTCCGGAACACCGAATTGCCGGAGGGCGCCTCGAAGGTGGTGTGCTGATACGCGACCGCACCGGCGAGCCAGAGCCGTCCGTGCAGTCGGCGGCTCACTTCGGCGTTGCCGAGGATGCGACGCCGGTCGGTGCGATAGTAGAGCTGGTCGGCGCCGGTCTCGAGCGCCTGATCCCAGGTCGTCGTGTCGCCCAGGCCAAAGAACTGGAAGCGGGCGTCGCGCACCGTCCCCGCCTGGGCCATGAACCGCCAATCGGGGCTCAGTCCGGGGGCTGCGAACGTGGTGAGGAAGGTGTAGCTGCCGTGGGTCGAGATCGAGGCCCGGAGACCGAATTGGCCCTTGTGGGGGAAGGTGGCGTCCCACGGGGCCCGCTTGGTCCAGTTGTACTGCAGGCCGATGCCCCAGCCGTCGTTGCGGCTGTAGGAGACGACCGGGTAGTAGCTGTCCCGCCACGGTCCATCGTCCTGGGCTTGCAGCTGCGACGGCAGAAGCGCGAGCATCGTGATCATCGCGATGCCGTGCAGGGTGTCACGGGTCACGGGGCCCCGCCCTCGAACAGGTGGGCGGCGTCCTTGAGCTTCGCCCCCGAACCGTCGTTCACCGCATACTGGCTCGGGTAGAGCGCGGCCGAGCCGTGTTCGCCGTTCTTGTTGACCACGTAATAGTTGAGCTGGAACTTCGGCTTGCCGTCTGCGCCGATCAACCTGGGCGGAGCGAGTTGCAGTACCCGCTTGAGCGTCTCGAGGGCGGCATCGGTCGGCTTCAGTCCCCGCCGCATGCAGTCGACGGTGTAGAACGCACCGCACGCGACGATGTTGAGCTCGCCCAGGCCGGTGGAGCCGGCCGCCCCGACGTCGTTGTCGGTGTATTGACCCGCGCCGATGATCGGCGAATCGCCCACGCGACCCGGGATCTTGAACGCGAGGCCGGCGGTGGTGGTGACCGACGAGATCTCGCCCTTGGCGTTCACCACATTCATGTTGATCGTGCCAGTGGGGCGGTGGACCATCGGCGTGCCGTCGGGCACGTCGAGCCAGTCATCCTTGGGGCCGCGGTTGGCGCGCCAGGTGAGCCAGATCTGCCGCGCCTCGGGCGTCAGCAGTTCCTCCTCCTGGTAGCCGTAGGAGAGCGCGAATTTCTTGGCACCCTCGCCCACCAGCATGATGTGGTCGGTGTACTTGAGCACCAGCCGGGCGATCTCGCTGGCGACCTTGATCCCTTCGAGCGCGCCGACGGCCCCCGCACGACGCGTCGGGCCGTGCATGCATGAGGCGTCGAGCTGGACCACGCCTTCCTCGTTCGGAAGGCCGCCGTAGCCCACCGAGTGATCGTTGGGGTCGAGCTCCTGGATCTTGACCCCCTCGATCGCCGCGTCCAGGGTGTCGGTGCCGGCGAGCACGAGATCCACGGCCTTCTGGACCCCGCGGAACCCGTTGGGGGAACTCACCGCCACGGCCTTGGCGGGGGGACGGATGTGGACCGCAGGAAAGCCCGCCACAGGGCGGGGAACGCCGGAGGCCGCGACGACCGCTCCGGTCGCAGCAAGGAACTCCCGGCGGGAGACGGAATCGGGCACGAGCGGGCTCCATTGATGGAAGGAACTTCAAGGGGCACCGGGATTTACGTGGGTCGGGTCGGCCTGTCAACTTGCCCCGTCGACCTGCCGGGCCGTAACTTCATCCTCCCTCTTGACCATGGTCGCAATGTCCCTGCTCGACGGTGACGATCCGCTCGATATCGTGCGTGCGACCTTCGGCACCCTCCTGGCGGGTGCCACGGTCGTGGCGCTGCTCGTCTGGCTGATGCTCGGCGAGCCCCGGATGCTCGAACTCGCCACGGCGCTCTGGGCCATCTATGGTGTGATGCGTGCGTTCGTGAACGGATTCCTCTCATCGCTGGCCGACCTGCCGGCGTTGATCAGCGGCGATGTCCGCACGGATGACGCCTCCCCGGACGAGGCCCTCACGTCGCTCACCTCTTCACCCGAATTTCGTGCAGCGGATGCGCGGTATCGGGCGGCGGCGATGCCGACGGCCGATGTCACCACCCGGATCCAGGGCGCGATCCAGGAGGGGCAGACGCCCGAGGGCGCGGCAGGCGCCGTCCGGGCGCTCGAGGCGCTGCGGACCACCGACCGCCTCTCTGCGCGCGATGACGTGCAAGTGGGCCTTGCGCTCGTCCGGCTCCACGAGGAGCAACTGGGAGACGCCGCGGCGGCATTGCGGGAATTCCGTCGGCTCATCTATCGTCACCCCGCAACGCCCGAGTCCGAAGAGATCCGCCGGGCGCTCGCCGACATCACCCCTCGATTCCTTCCCGCCGACATGGCGGAGAACCAGGCCCATTGATGCCCGTGCGCCGCACACGGCTCGACCCCGCGATCTTCAACCTGCCCGTCGACAAGATGCGGGCGGGATATTACTCCGACAAGTACTTCGTCCGCGCCCGGGAGATCCTCCTGGCGGACGGGGCCCGACCCCGGGTCACGATGCAGGTGTTCGGAAAGTCCGCGGCCTACCTGGGCGGGGTCGATGAAGCGGTCGCCATCCTCAAGCTCTGCGCCATCGAGTGGCCCTCCCTCACCGTCCACGCGCTGCACGAAGGGGACGAAGTGGCGCCGTGGGAAACGGTCATGCTGATCGAGGGCCCCTACGACGCCTTCGCCCACCTCGAAACCCTCTACCTCGGCGTCCTCTCGCGACGCACCAGGGTCGGTACCAACACCCGCCGCGTGGTCGATGCGGCGCGGCCCAAGGACGTGATGTTCTTCCCCGCCCGACACGACCACTGGCTGGTGCAGACCGGCGACGGCTACGCCGCTCACGTGGCCGGCGCGATCGGCGTGTCCACCGACGCCCAAGCCTCATGGTGGGGTTCCGAAGGCGTCGGCACCGTCCCCCACGCCTTGATCGCCGCGTATGGCGGCGATACCGTGCTCGCCACCCGGAAGTTCGCCGAGTACATACCGTCGAGCGTCCAGGTCGTGACCCTCGCCGACTTCGAGAATGATTGCGTCCGCACCTCCCTCGAGTGCGCTCGTGCCCTGGGCGACCGCCTCTACGGCGTCCGGATCGACACCAGCGAGATGCTGGTGGACCGCTCGCTCTGGAACGCGATGGGCCGCATCAAGCCCAATGGCGTCAATCCGCAACTCGTCTGGAATGTCCGGCAGGCGCTCGACCGGGAGGGGTTCCAGCAGGTGCGGATCATCGTGTCGGGCGGGTTCACCGTCGAGAAGATCCGGGAATTCGAGGCACTCAAGGTGCCGGTCGATGCCTACGGCGTGGGCAGCTCGCTCTTCCAGGGACGCTTCGATTTCACGGCCGATGTGGTGCTGAGGGACGGGAAGCCCTGCGCCAAGGTGGGTCGGGAATTTCGCCCCAACCCGAGGTTGGAGCATGTGGAATAGAGGGTGAACGGTAAACCGTGAAGGGTGAACGGGTGGAGCGAGTGAACAGTGAACGGTAAGAGGTGAACGGGCGGTTGTAGTAAGCGGTCAACGGTCAGCGGTGAAGAGTGAACACGTGTGGGCGGGCGGAACCGCTTCATTGTTCCCCGTTCACCGTTTACCGTTCACCGTTCACCGACAAGGAACCCAGTGCCCACGACGATCTTCTGGGACGTCGACACCCAATACGACTTCATGCGCGCCGACGGGAAGCTCTACGTCCCCGACGCCGGATCGATCGTGCCGGTGCTCAAGGACCTGACCGACCACGCCCATCGTCGGGGTATCCGGATCATCGCGAGCGCGGACGACCACGTGCCGGGGCACCGGGAGCTCTCCGCCACCCCCGATTACCTGACCACCTTTCCCGATCACTGCATGCGGGGGACCCCCGGGCAACTGAAGATCGCCGAGACGGCGCTCCGGGATCCGCTGGTCATCGGGCCGGAGGCCGATCCCGACGTCGCGGCGCGGGTGCTGGCCCACCGAGCCGATATCCTCTTCCTCAAACATTGGTTCGATGTGTTCACCAACTTGAACGTACCGGCGGTGATCGAGACGCTCGCTCCCGATCGCATCGTGCTGTACGGTGTCGCCACCGATGTCTGCACCAAGTATGCGATCGAAGGGCTGCGGTCGCGCTATCCCGCCATCGAGCTCTGGTGCGTCATCGATGCGGGCCGCGCCATCCATCCCGACCAGACCGCTGAGCTCCATGCGGCCTGGCAGGCCGCCGGGGTCCGGCTCACCGACTCGACCGCGGTCCTGGGCGGAATGGTGGTGGCGCAATGAGGATCGTGATCGCGATGGCAGCGCTCCTCGTGCCTGCGGCGCTCCTGGCCCAGGTCCCGGCCGATACGGCCTACGCCGATTCCTTGCTGGTGCCGGGTGGCGTCCTGCGAGGGACCCTGGAGACGCCCACCGGCCCGGGGCCGTGGCCCGTGGTGCTCTTCCTGTCCGGTTCCGGTCCCACCGATCGCGACGGCAACTCTCCCCTGCTGGCGGGGAAGAACAACAGCCTCAAGTACCTCGCCGAGGCACTGGCAGCACGTGGCATCGCCTCCGCGCGATACGACAAGCGCGGGATCGCCGCCAGCAACGGGTTCGTCCTTCGCGAGGCGGACCTGCGCTTCGACGACTACGTCAACGACGCCGCGGCGTGGATCCGGGCCCTCAAGGCCGACCGCCGCTTCACCTCCGTCACCGTCGCGGGGCACAGCGAAGGGTCGCTGGTAGGCATGCTGGCCGCCGCCAGCGCTGGCGCCGACGGTTACGTGTCGATCGCGGGGGCGGGACGGCCCATCGCGGAGGTGCTGCACGAGCAGCTCGCGCACCAGCTCTCACCCGAGACGCTGCTGGCGGCCGACACGGTGATGGCGCGTCTGGGCCGTGGCGAGCACGATGACTCGTTCCCCCCGGCGCTCTGGATGCTCTTCCGGTCGAGCGTGCAGGGATACCTCATCTCGTGGATGAAGCACGACCCCGCGCATGATGTGGCAGCCCTCACAATCCCCGTCCTCATCGCGCAGGGGACCACCGACATTCAGGTCGATACCACCGATGCTCAGCGCCTGGCCCAGGCCGATCCCGCGGCCCGCTTGCTCCTCATCCCCGGGATGAACCACGTGCTCAAGATGGTCCCGGCCGATCCGGCCAAGCAGGCGGCCTCGTATTCTGATCCGTCGCTCCCGGTGGCGCCGGCGCTGGTCGATGCCATCGTGACTCTGGTCAGCGGTCTGGGACGCACGCCGTGAGTATGCTGACGCTGGTCGCCATCGGGTTTGCAGTGGTGGCGGTCGCGTGCCTGATGCTGGCCCGCCGCGCCCTCCGGAAGCGGCGCCTGCTGTCTGTCCTCACCAGGGCCCTGGCGGCATCGCTCTTCCTCGCGCTCGCGGCCATCGCCCTGCTGATCGCGGTCGGGACCCGCGGCTACCGCGCGCTCACCGACGAGCAACTGGCGGCGACCGTCCACGTGACTCCTACCGGGACCCACCGCTTCACCGCGTCGTTCACCTTTCCTGATACCAGTACCGCCTCCTACGATGTTGCAGGAGACCAACTTTACGTCGACGCCCGGATCCTCAAGTGGCATTACTGGGCCAATATCCTCGGGCTCCATACCCTGTACGCGCTCGATCGCGTCGGCGGGCGTTACGCCGATCTCAACGACGAGCTCCACCAGCCCCGCACGCTGTACGCGCTCGGGTCAGGTCGATCGGTCGACCTCTTCAAGTTGATCAGGGAATACAGCGTGCTGGCCCCGCTGGCCGATGCCGAGTACGGCAGCGGGACCTTCCTCGACGTGACCAAGCCGGCCACGCTCGAGGTCCGGGTCTCGACGACGGGGCTGTTGGTCCGGGCCCGACAGGAATGACCTTGGGTTGGTTCGGGCCACCAACCTCTTCTCGCGCCACCCGCCACCCGCCACCCTACTCCGCTTCCCCTCCGAGGTCGAACACCTTCACCGCACTGGTCAGGCGCTCCGCTGCCCCGGCAAGGAGCTGGGCGGTGGCCGCCACTTCCTGTGTCGACGCGCTGAGCTCCTCGGTCGAGGCGGCGATCTGCTCGGCCGCCGCCGCGAACTCCTCGGTGGAGCCGGTGATCCCCTGCATCCGCCCCGACATCGTCTCCACCAGCCCGTGCACATCCTTGGCGGATCCGGAGATCTCCCGGGTCCACGCATCGGACTCGTCCGCCTGTGACGCCAGCTTCTGCATCTCCTCCGCGGAATGCTGCGCTGCGACCCGGGCCGCCTCGCCGCTCGTGGCCAGCCGGGTGAGCCGCTCGCGGATCCCCTGGACGCGGGTGAGCACTGCCTGCACGGTGCGCGACGTCGTGGTCGCCGACGCCTCCGCCTGGCGGGCCAGCTTCCGCACTTCGTCGGCCACCACCGCGAAGCCCCGGCCATGCTCGCCGGCGCGGGCCGCCTCGATGCCGGCGTTGAGCGCCAGCATGTGGGTCTGGGCCGCGACCGACTTGGTCTGGGTCACGAACTGCTGGATCTCGGCCGATGCCTCGGCCAGCGCCGCGGCCTCCAGGGTGCCCAGCCGGACCTCCTCGGCCAACGCCTCGAGGTCGGTGGCGCTCTGGCTCAGCCGGGAGCGTCCATCCTGCGCCATCCGTGCCAGTGAGGAATTGCGTTCCGCCGCGCCCTGGGCCCCGGTGGCAAGCTGCTCCGCGATCGCCCTGATGCGTTGCGCGCCGATCTCGGTCTCCCGCACCAGCTCCGCCTGGGCCGTGGCCCGTTGGGTCATGTCGTTGGCAGTGCCGGACACTTCGACGGTCGCCGCGTTCATCTGCTGGGTGGCCGCCGAGATCGACGCGGCGATGTCCACCGATTCCCCGCTCGAGCTGCGGATCGACCCGACCAGCTCGCGCAGGCCGGTGACCATGGTGCGGAGCGCGCGGCCAAGTCGGGCGACCTCGTCGCTGCCCTGGCCGGTGAGTTCGTCCACCGGGCGGAGGTCGCCGAGCGCCACCCGGGATGCGACCCCTTCGGACAGCGTGAGCGGCGTCAACACCGCCCGGTCGATCCATCGCGCCAACCACGCGAGCAAGAGCAGGACCAGGAGCGCGAAGATCATCGCCTCGATCGAGAACTCACGCCAAGCGCCCTGAATGAGGCGCAGCCCCCCGGATGAGGGCTGCCGTGCCACCACCGTCCATGAGGGGTTGCCGATCCCGATCAACGCCAGGCGCTCGGTGCCCCGGACGTCCTTGACCGATGCGAACCGCAGTTCGGATGATCCGTTCAGGAGGGAATCGTCGGCGAATGGCTGCCCGACCTGTCCACCCGGGATCCCAGTCACCGCGACCAGGCCGCGCTGGTCCACCACTTCGACCAGCGTGAGCGAATCGGCCCGCAAGTCGCGGCGCAGCGGCCGGCCGAACGCCTCCAGCGGCAGCGTGGCGCGCAGGACGCCGACCGCGGTCCGCTGATCCTCGGTGCGGATCGGCGTCACGATGTCCAGTACCTGACCCCGAGGCGTGCGATAGGGAGCAGTCACCAAGGTGCCCGAGGCCAGCGCGCGCCTGAGCCAATCGGTGTCGCGGGCATCGACGGTGTCATGCGTGGCCGTCGTGATCACCAAGCGGCCATCCTGGCGGTAGATGGCCAGGTCGCGGAAACTGGTCCGGGTCCGGAGCCGAAGCAGCGCCTGGAGGGCGTCGACGCCCTTCTCGGCCTTGCCAGTGGCCGCCAGCTGACCGGTCAACGGCATCAGCGCGAGCAGCTCCGCCTCATGGCGTCGCTCTTCGGCAGTGGTCTCGACCATACGCGCCGACCGCGAGACGTACGTAGCCAGTTCGGAGTCGGCCTGACCGCGCACCAGTTGAGATGCGGCCGAGAAGACCAGCAACGCCGCGACCGCGGTGATGGCCACAATGACGCCACCACCGAAGAGATAGAGCTTCTGACTCAGGCCGTGATCAGTCGCGGCCACGGGAACGATTCTGGGAAATGGGATCCACTAGAAGGGTCGGGGTGACCGCAATCTGCAAGAGTGCTGCCGCAAAGTCAAAGTCCATCTATACTAGTTCGGCGGCGCCCAAGAGGGCGGGGCGCCCCGCCGCGTTTCGCCCCGCTCAGTACTGTGACGCATTACAATTCCCCTTTCCCGATGGATCCTGGCCGGTGCGTCCGCGCGCCGGCGATCGCTTGGTGACCGATGACCGACCGCAACGCCGAGACCGCTTACGATCCCCAGGCCGTAGAGGCCAAGTGGCGTGCCCGCTGGGCGGAACGCCGCACCAACGAGCCTGATCTCGACCGGCCGGCGGCCCCGTTCTACAACCTGATGATGTTCCCCTATCCGTCGGCGGAAGGGCTGCACGTGGGGAACATGTTCGCGTTCACCGGCGCGGATGTGTATGGCCGATACCAGCGGCTCTGTGGCAAGACGGTCTTCGAGCCGATCGGGTACGACGCTTTCGGGATCCACAGCGAGAACTACGCGCTCAAGATCGGCGAGCATCCCCGAGCGGTCATTCCGCGCAACATCGCCAATTTCCGCCGGCAGCTGGAGCGGGTGGGCGGGATGTTCGATTGGCGCCACACCGTCGACACGACCGACCCGGCCTACTACAAATGGACGCAATGGGTCTTCCTCGAGCTGTTCAAGGCGGGAAAGGCCTTCAAGAAGAAGGCGGCGGTCAACTGGTGCCCTAATGACAAGACCGTCCTCGCCAACGAGCAGGTGGAGGGGGGGCGCTGCGAGCGGTGTGGTGCGGTGGTGGAACAGCGGGTGCTGGAGCAGTGGTTCTTCCGGATAACCGATTATGCCGGTCGTTTGCTCGATAACCTCGACGCGCTCGATTGGTCGGACACGACCCGCACCGCGCAGCGCAATTGGATCGGCCGTTCCGAGGGCGCTGAGGTGGATTTTGCGGTGGCCGGATCGACGATCCGGGTCTACACCACCCGGCCGGACACCATCTTCGGCGCCACCTTCCTGGTGCTTGCCCCCGAACATCCGCTCGTCGATGCCATCACCACCCCGGGCCAGCGCGCGGTGGTGGATGCGTATCGTCGCGATGCGCTCGCCATCGACGTCGTCTCCCGTCGCAGCGGCGACAAGCAGAAGACCGGCGTCTCGACCGGGGCCACCGCCATCAACCCCGCCACCGGCAGGCCGATCCCGGTCTGGATCGCTGATTATGTCCTTATGGAGTACGGCACCGGCGCCATCATGGCGGTGCCGGGGCACGACGAACGCGATTTCGAATTCGCCACCAAGTATGCGCTCCCGATCGTCCGGGTCATCACCGGCAAGGGAACGTCCGCGGTGGCCCCGCTCGCCGAGGCATACGTCGGGACCGGAACGATGGTCAACTCCGGGGAATTCGACGGACTCGATGCCGAGTCGGCCAAGGCGCGGGTCACCGCTTGGCTGACGTCAAAGGGCGCTGGGGAGGGGAAGACCCTCTATCGGCTCCACGACTGGTGCGTCTCGCGGCAACGCTACTGGGGTCCGCCGATCCCGATCATCTACTGCGATCACTGCGGCCCCCAGCCGGTTCCGGAGCGCGACCTGCCGGTACTCCTCCCGCCGGTCGAGGACTTCCGTCCCGACGACAGCGGGGTCTCGCCGCTGGCCCGCCACAAGGAGTGGTACCACGTCCCCTGCCCGGCCTGCGGACGGCCAGGGCGCCGTGAGACCGACGTCTCCGACACCTTCCTCGACTCGGCCTGGTATTTCCTGCGCTACCCGTCGGTCGGTCTCGATGACCGACCCTTCGACCGGGAACGCACCCGGCGGTGGCTCCCGGTCACCTCCTATATCGGTGGCAACGAACACGCGGTGCTCCACCTCCTTTACAGCCGCTTCATCACGATGGTGCTGCACGAGCTTGGTCACATCGAATTCGAGGAGCCGTTCACCCGGTTCCGGGCGCACGGGATGATCGTCAAGGACGGCGCCAAGATGTCGAAGACCAAGGGCAACGTCGTCGTGCCCGACGAGTATATCGCCAAGTGGGGCGCCGACACCTTCCGCACCTACCTGATGTTCCTGGGGCCGCTGACCGAAGGGGGCGACTTCCGGGACGACGGGATCAGCGGTCCCCGCCGCTTCCTCGACAAGCTCTGGTCGCTCGTCGGCGATGCGGCCGAGGGCCCGCCCGCCGGGCGGGCCCCCCCCGACGCCCCGC
>JBAUHI010000003.1:0-24776 GCA_049680185.1 Gemmatimonadales bacterium
GGGGTGGGGGGTGAGGAAACGCCGTCGGGAGGTGATCGGGGGTGAGACGACGCCGGTGAGCGCGAGGTTCCGCGTCCACCGGCGTCGTGTCGTTCCCTGCTGCGGGCGTTACTTCGCCGAAGCGAGCTCGCGGACGGACGCCGCGAGGGTCTGCACTTTCGCCGCGTCGCTGGAGCCGGCGACGTCCCCGTCGATCGAGCCGGCGAGGGTGGTGAGCATCTGGCTCCGGGTGTTCCCGGAGGCCTTCCACGCGGCCGCGAGCGCCGCACGGACCGCCGTGATCCGGGTCGAGCTCATCCCATTCGACCGGGCCAGCTGGTCGACGTAAGCGCCCGAGAGGGCAAAGCTCGCCGGCCACCAGAGCTTCGGCTGATCCTGGGTGTTGAAGTGGTCGAGGTGCACGCTCTTGGCGGCGTCGAGCTCGTTCTTCGACAGCAGGCCGCTCGGCTGGAGCGCCAGCACGTCGAGCCCACGCGCGATCTCGGAGCTCACGATGACGCCGTTATACCAGTAGGCCGACCAGGTACCGCCGCCCACCATGTGGGTGGAGTCGATCGGACCGCGGTCGAAGAAGGCGATCTCCTTCGGATGCTTCGCGTCGGTCCAGTCGAACACCGACACGCCGCCCTGGTACCACGACTGCACCATCACGTCTCGCCCCGGGACCGGGATCAATGACCCGTTGTGCGCCACGCAATTCTCTTCCTCGGTCTGCGGCGCGGGCATCTTGTAGTAGCTCTGGAACTGCATCTTGTCGTCGGCGAGCGTGAAGATGGCGTCGGCACCCCACTCCTTCGGGTCGGTGGCGCGGCACTTCGGCGCGCCGCCGCCGCCCCACTCGTCGGAGAAGAGGACCTTGGTGCCGTCGTTGTTGAACGTCGCCGAGTGCCAGTAGGAGAAGTTCGAATCGGACACCGCATCGAGCCGGACCGGGTGTGCCGGATCGCGGATGTCGAGCAGGAGTCCGTAGCCTTCGCACGCGCCGCCGGCCAGTCCGATGGCCGGATAGACGGTGATGTCGTGGCATTGGGTCGGCCCCGGCTTCGGGCCGGTGCTGTTCGCGTTGGCGCGCCGCCCCATCATCTTCGCGATCATCGCGGGGAGGGAATCGCGGAGCATCGTGCTGTCGGCACCGGTCGGCGCGCCGGTGCCGTTGCGCGCCTTCACCAGGCTGTCGAGCATCCGGTTGGCAAAGCCGTTGGGGAGCACCATCTGCTGGCCGGAGATCTCGATGATGAACGCACCCCGCGCCTTCGCGGCGGCGAGGTCGGCGATGTCGGCGGGAGCCTGGCCGTGCGTCGGCGGCGCCACCAGATCGTTGAAGATCCTGGGCGAGCTCACGATCGCGGCCTGTTCCGGATGGGCCAACGGCACCTTGATCACTTCGATGCGGAAGAGCGCCGTGGAGGAGTCCTCACCCGGCGCCCCACCGGAGCAGCCCGCCAGTTCGTTCGGCGAACGCACCGGGGCCGAGCCGGAGATGTAGACGTACACGTTGTCCGCATCCTTCGGGTCCACCAGCAGCGTGTGGGTATGCGAGCCTCGGCAGGTCTGGACGTTGCCGATGTACTTCGGGTTGGCCAGGTCGCTGATGTCGAAGATGCGAAGGCCACGGAGCCGCATCGTGCTCACCGTGTCCTTGACTCCTTCCTTGCCGCAATCGATCCGCCCGCCGAGCCCCTCGCCGGAGACGAACAGCAGGTTCTTGTAGACTGACACATCGCTTTGCGAGGCAGGACAGAAATAGGCCGTCTCGAGCCGCGGAGTCATCGGATCGGAGATGTCCCAGATCTGATAGCCGTTGTAGCTCCCCTGGATGGCATACTTGCCGAGGAAGGCCAGGTCGGAGTTGGTGGCGCCGGCGAACTTTTCCGACGGCCGGGTGTTGGAGAGCAGCTGCATGTTCCAGGTGGCCTGGCCGGCATCCCAGAGGCCGGCCTTCAGCCCCACACGGGGATCCGGGGTCGGCGAGGTGGTCGACATGTCGTACTTCGGTGCGGGCATGCTGCTCCCCGCCATCGTGCCCGAATGGGCACAGCCACCGACCGCAAGCAACCCCGCGGCGAGCAGCGACAGCGACGTCGAGGCGGAGGACCGCCGGACGCGATTACGGACCAGGTACTCGGATGCCATGGAGGATTCCTCGAACGGGACGAAGTGGAACTCGGAGTGACGGGTCATTCAGGGATCTTGGACAACGGGATGCCGAGCTCGAGCGAGGTGCGCAGCCGGCGCATCCTGGCGATCTCGGTGGCCTGGTCGACGTTGATGTTGGAGGCGAGCTTGAACGTCAGCTCGTCCTCCGCCGCGCCGTAGGACGCAAAGAGGTCCTTCACCATCGAGATCGCACCGGTGTGGTGCTGGATCATGAAGGTCAGGAAGAGCCGGTCGAAATCGGGACCACGGGCCTGGTCGAGCGAATCCATCTGGGCGCCGGTCAGCATCCCCGGCATCAGCGCCATGTCCATCGACGCCCCCATCGGCATCGTCATCGCGACCGTATCGGGCACCGGCATCGGCTGCTTCCGGTCCTGCAGCCATCCTTCCATGATCCAGATCTCGTCGCGCTGCGCATTGATGATGCGGGCGCAAAGGGTCCGCACCGACGGGCTCGCACCGTGGGACGGCGCCCACTTGGCCATGATGATCGCCTGGGAATGATGGGCGATCATCCCGGTCATGAAATCGATGTCCGCCTTGGTGTACGGATGCTGCAGGCTGTCGGCACGGGCCCGCGCCATCGCAGCGGCCTCGCCCTGTGCCTGCGGAGAGGGTGCAGGGGACGCTCGCATCGACTGACGGCCGGCGCCACCACACGCCGCCATGACCACGATCAACGAGGACGCGAGCGCCGCCGAGATCCGGCGCTGGATGCTGGATGTCATGTCAGGGTTCTCCTCGGGCTCGGCAACGGCCGGACCCGGCAACGTTCAGTGGGAACCTTATGGTAGCACGCGGGACCGGAGTCGCAAGCGCAGAGGCGGGATCCGCCTGCCAGAGTGACGTACGACCGCCAACTGAAGTTTCATTCTGCACCCGTACCCGCGGCGAGAAGGCCACCAGCCCTCCCCTTGGCGGTGTCCGCCATTCTGCGCGGTCTCCCCGTGGGTCCGGATCGACTCCGTCGACCACCCGCACGTCGCCCCGCCGGCGGACCTGCGTTGCCTGGAGGACAACGGGCTTGATGGCACCCGCCCGGTCGGCGCCCGGGTGGCGGGGCTAGCCGAAGCCGCATCGGCGCGCGACCTTGGAGTCCATGGACAAGCGCGCATTCATCCGGAGCCTGGGCGGCGGTCTCGCGGCGGTCGCCTTCGGTGACCGCCTGTGGGCCCAGTACGCCGATGTTCCGGCTCCCGAACTCGCGGTGGACGAGGATTTCTGGGCCACCGTTCGTGGCCAGTACCGCCTCACCACTGACTACATCAACCTCGAGAACGGCTACTACGCGATGCAGTCGCAGCCGGTGCTCGAGGCGTTCATCGGTCGAGTGCGGGAGCTCAACTTCCGCGCCTCGCGCTACCTCCGCACCGACCAGTTCAAGGACAAGGACGCCGTCCGCGACCGGTTGGCCGTCCTGGCCGGGTGCGCGCCCGAAGAACTCATCATCACCCGGAACACCACCGAGTCGCTCGACACGGTCATCTCGGGCTTCGATTGGAAGCCGGGGGATGAGGCGGTGATGGCGGCGCAGGATTACGGCGCGATGCTCGACATGTTCGCCCTGCAGGCGCGTCGCCACGGTATGGTCAACAAGATCGTCTCATTGCCATTGGATCCCGCGTCCGACGACGAGATCGTGCAGCTCTATGAGAGCGCCATCACCCCCAGGACCCGCCTCCTGATGGTATGCCAGATGGTCAACATCACCGGCCAGATCCTGCCGGTCGCCAAGGTGGCCGACATGGCGCACGGCCACGGGGTCCAGGTGATGGTCGATGGCGCCCACACCTTTGCGCAGCTCGACTTCAAGATCCCCGACCTCCACGGCGATTATTTCGGCACCTCCCTCCACAAGTGGCTCGGCGCACCGCTCGGTGCCGGACTGCTCTGGGTGCGGCGAGATCGCATCGGCCCGCTCTGGCCCATCTTTGCCAACTCGGGCGTCACCGACGAGCAGATCGCCAAGCTCAACCACACCGGCACCCATCCCTGCCACACCGATCTCGCCATCAATGATGCCATCGACTATCACGTGGGGCTCGGGATCGAGCGGAAGGAAGCTCGGCTCCGGTTCCTGCAGCACTACTGGACCGACCGGGTGCGCGGAGTCCCCGGGATCGTGGTCAACACCCCGACGGATCCCGCACGTTCCGGCGCCATCGCCAACGTGGGCATCACCAGGATGACGCCGGCCGAGCTCGCGACGACGCTCTTCGAGCGGTACAAGGTGTGGACCGTGGCCATCGACTCCGCCGGAGTGCGCGGCACCCGGATCACGCCGCAGGTGTTCACCTCGACCGCCGAACTCGACGTGCTGGTGCGGGCGCTCAAGGAGCTCGCCGCGTAGGAGCTGTCATCTCGGCGTCATCTCCGGGACCGAGCTTCCTGCGTCTTCATCCGACCATTCGACCCGCCGTCCCCAGAGGCAGATATGCGCATCCGCACGATCACTGGCGTCCTCGTGGCGCTCATTGTCACCCTTCCCGCGGTGTTGCAGGCCCAGTCGTTCCGCGTGGCGAAGTACACCATCGGCGGTGATGGCGGCACCGACTACCTCACCGCGGAGCCCGGCACCGGGCGCGTGTTCGTCTCCCGCAGCACCCACGTGATGGTGGTGGATGGCGCCACCGGCAAGGTGCTGGGCGATATCCCCGGTTCGGAGCGGAACCACGGGATCGCCCTGGCGGAGAAGGACGGCCACGGATTCATCACCAGCGGCGGGGATTCCAACGTGGTGATGTTCGACTTGAAAACGCTGACGGTGCTCCGCCGGATCCCGGTCGCGACCGGCGGCCTCGACGGGATCATGTACGACGACTACTCCGATCGCGTCATCCTGACCAGCCACAGCCGGCCCATCGGGACCGCCGTGGCGCTCGACGCCCGGACCGGCGACATCCTGGGCACTGCGGATCTCGATGACAGCGGCCCTGAAGGGGCGGCGAGCGACGGCAAGGGGAAGATCTTCGTCAATCTCGAAGGAAAGAACGAGATGCAGGTGCTCGACGTGAAGACGATGCACGTGCTGGCGACCTGGTCGCTGGCACCGTGCGACGGCCCCACCGGGATCGCCTACGACCGGGCCACTGACCGCGTGTTCTCGGGGTGCGGCAAGACCTCGACCGTCGTCGACGCGACGACAGGCAAGGTGGTGGCCACGATCCCGAACGGCGACGGCGTCGACGCGCTGGGCTGGGACCCGTCCGAGAAGTTGATCTACATCCCGGCCGGCCGCGACAGCAACGTGACCGTCGTCCACGAGGACTCACCCGACAAGTACTCCGTGGTGGCGACGGTCCCGACGATGCGGGGTGCGAAGACCATCGCGGTGGATCCGGTGCGGCACGTCGCCTATCTCTTCCAGCCCGAGTATGGTCCGCCGCCCGCACCGGCCCCGGGGACCCCCGCGCCGGCCCCCGGGGAGCGATTCCGCGGCCCCCGCGGGCCCATCATCGGGACCTGGTTCTTCGCGTTGACGCACTGAGCGCGGCAGGGTCACGCAAGAGGTCCGGGCTCTCGATCACTGCGAGGGAAGCGCGTACGCACCCAGGAATTTCCACGCGTCGGCGTTGATCCAACCTGACTTCGCGTAGTAATCGTGGTCGTGGCCGGCGAGCTCGACGTAGTGCACCGGAAAGCTGTCGGCCACCAAGAGGTCGCGGGTGCGCTCAACGCCGGCGAGCGGGATGAGCTGGTCCCGGTCGCCGATGTAGATCGCGATCGGGATCTTCCGTGATGCACGCCCGATGATCCAGGTGTAGTCGGGTGCGATCCCCATCGCATGGATGGCCGCGGCCGCGAAATAGCGCGACTCCAGCAACGCCGCGTCGTAGCCCAGGTACCCGCCCATCGAATGCCCGAACAGATAGACACGGCGCGGGTCGACCAGGGCGCGCTGCTTCACATCCTCGACCATGCACCGGAACACTGCCGGCGCCACCGCCTCGAACGCCGCCACCCGTGGCAGCTCCGGCGCCAGCAGGATGATCCCGTCCCGTCCCGCCAGTCGTTGCCACGCATCCACCATCGACTCCGGGATGTCTCCCGCGCCATGCAGGAGCACGAGCACCGGCGCCGGCACATCGTGGTGCGGGACGTACAGCACATAGCGGTAAGTGCTATCGCCGCAGCGGATGGCGTGTGTCCCATTCACGCCCTGGGCCGCCAGCACGGTGGGCGATCCGACGCCGAGGAGCACCGACCAGAGCAGCAGGAGGACGCAGCGGTGTCGCGTCACGGCGAGCATCTCCCCAAGTGGTGGGCCAAGCGATGGTGGAGAAAGGACGGCGGGTGCGGCATTCCTCGCACAGTAGTGAGCGATCGACTGGCGACGTTTCAAGTCCGGCGCTTGGTGCACCATGCAACCTTTTGACCCACCGCGGCGTCTAGAGTGACGTCCATCCCCACACCGAACCTTGCTCCGCCGACCGGGACGCCGCCATGCGCCAGATCAGGTATGCTTTCCGCACCCTCTTCAAGACGCCGTTCGTCACCACGGTCGCGGTCCTCTCGCTGGCGCTCGGGATCGGAGCCAACTCCGCGATCTTCTCCCTCTTCGACCAGATGCTGCTCAAGCCGCTTCCGGTCCCGCATCCGGACGAGCTGGTCGATCTCGGTGCACCGGGACCCAAGCCGGGTTCGCAGTCGTGCGGCCAGGCAGGCGACTGTGACCTCGTCTTCAGCTACCAGATGTTCCGCGACCTGGAAAAGTCACAAACGGTCCTGACCGGGCTCGCCGCCCACGTCGGCTTCGGCGCCAATCTTTCCTACAAGAACCAACCGGTGACGGCCGACGGCATGCTCGTCTCCGGCTCGTATTTTCCGACCCTCGAGGTCCACCCGGCGCACGGCCGCCTCCTTGGGCCCTCCGACGACCGGGCGATCGGCGCGAACTTCGTCACGGTGCTGGGCTATGACTTCTGGAAGGCGAAGCTCGGCGCCGACCCCTCCGCGGTCGGCCAGCAGATCCTGGTGAACGGGAAGTCACTGACGATCGTCGGGGTGGCACCGCGCGGATTCGAAGGGACCACCCTCGGGGTGATGCCCGCGGTCTACGTGCCGATCTCGATGCGTGGCCAGATGCTGCAGGGGTGGACCGGATTCGAGCGGCGGGACAGCTACTGGGCCTACCTCTTCGGCCGCCGCAGACCTGGCGTATCGATCGAGCAGGTGCGTTCGGCACTCAACACCCTCTATTCACCGATCATCAATGACATCGAGGCGCCGCTGCAGAAGGGGATGAGTGATAAGCGGCTGGCGGATTTTCGGCAGAAGAAGATGTCGGTCGAGCCCGGGGCGATGGGGCAGAGCTATATGCACAGCAAGTCGAAGACCCCCTTGATGATGCTCTTCGGCGTCACCCTCACGGTACTGCTCATCGCCTGCGCCAACATCGCCAACCTCCTGCTGGCCCGCGGCGCCAGCCGGTCGGGCGAGATGGGCGTCCGGCTGGCCCTCGGCGCCACTCGGGCCCGACTGATGACCCAGCTCCTGATCGAATCGGTGCTGCTGGCACTGATGGGCGGCGTGGCAAGCCTGCTGGTGGCCCAGTGGACGCTCAACGGGATCGCCGCACTCCTCCCGGCGGAGGTGTCGCAGTCCATGAGCTTCACGCTCCAGCCCGCCGTCGTGATCTTTGCCGCGGCGGTCTCGGTGGGCACCGGGCTCCTCTTCGGGATGTTCCCGGCGCTTCACAGCACCCGCTCCGACCTGGTGACCACGATCCGTTCCAACACCGGCCAGATGTCCAGCCACCGCGGTGCCGCCCGCTTCCGCGCCACGCTGGTCACGGTGCAGATCGCCCTCGCCACCGCACTCCTCGTCTCGGCCGGGCTCTTCCTCAAGAGCCTGGCCAACGTGTCCCACGTGGATCTCGGCGTGAAGATCGACAACATCGCGACCTTCGGGATCTCCCCCGACCGGAGTGGCTACGACACCTTGCGCGCCGCCGGGCTGTTCGAGCGAGTGCAGCAGGAGTTCGCCTCCACGCCCGGTGTCACCGGGGTCACGGCGTCGATGGTGCCGCTCCTCGCCGGAAGCAACTGGGGGACCGACGTCCGGGTGCAAGGCTTCGCGGAGGGACCGGACATCGATAACAACTCCCGCTACAACGAGGTGGGGGACGGCTACTTCGGCGTCCTCGGCGTATCCCTGCTGGCCGGACGCGACTTCACCCTGGCCGACCGGATGGGCTCCGGCAAGGTGGCCATCGTGAACCGGGCGTTCGCGAAGAAGTTCAACCTCGGCGCCGATCCGGTGGGCAAGTACATGTCCTCTGACGGACGCAAGGGCCCTCTCGACATCCAGATCATCGGGCTCGTTCCGGACATCAAGTACAGCCAGGTGAAGGACACGGTGCCTCCCGTCTTCTACACCCCCTGGCGGCAGGACGCGGGGGTCGGCTCGATGAGCTTCTATATCCGCACGCCAACGTCATCGACCGCGATCCTCCACACCATCCCGGAAGTGATGAAGCGGATCGACGCTGGCATCCCGGTCGAGGACCTGCGGACGATGCCCGAGCAGATCACCCAGAACATCTCGCTCGACCGGATGCTCTCGATCCTGGCCGCCGCATTCGCCGCGCTCGCGACGCTGCTCGCCGGGGTCGGACTCTATGGCGTGCTCTCCTACACCGTGGCACAGCGCACCCGCGAGATCGGAGTCCGAATGGCCCTGGGCGCCGACGCCCGGCGGGTGCGGGTGATGGTCCTGCGCCAGGTCGGTGCGATGATGGTGATCGGCGGAGTGATCGGCGCCGCAGTGGCGCTCGGGGTCGGGCGCGCCGCCGCCTCACTCCTCTACGGGCTCAAGGGACACGATCCGGTGGTCTTCGCACTCTCGATCATGGTGCTGGTCCTGGTCGCTGGAGTGGCAGGGTACGTCCCCGCGCTCCGCGCCTCGCGAGTGGACCCGATGCAGGCGCTGCGGTACGAATAGGGCCCGCCCTCCGGGCCTTGCAGGTGAGTCCGATGCAAGCGCTGCGATACGAGTAGGGCCCGCCCTCCGGGCCTCGCAGGTGGATCCGATACAAACGCTGCGATACAAGTAGGGCCCGCCCTCCGGGCGGGCCTTTCACGAGCGGTCTTACCCCCCGCCGAGGGACCGGCCGGAGGCCGGTTCCTCGGCGATACGATACGAAGAGCGGTACCTTGGGCGATGGCGAAGTGCCTCGAGGAGCGGCCACCAGGGCGAGCAGTAGCGGCTGGGCAACGCGGGCTCCCCCCATTCGTCGAGGCGATCGGGAGCCGATGGGTCGGCCGCGCCGACGGTACCCCCGCTTCGATCCCGGAACGCTCCAGGGACCCTCTATGACATGACCGCTCGCGGGTCGGAACTGATCAGGATGTTTCACTCTGCCCCGACGGTACAACATGCAACCATTTGGGGTCCCGGGCCGTCTAGACTGACGTCCGTCGCCAGCCCGACCTTTGCCTACTCGCCCGGGACGCCGCAATGCGCCAGATCAGGTACGCCCTCCGAACGCTCTTCAAGACCCCATTCGTGACGACGGTCGCGATCCTCTCCCTGGCCCTCGGCATAGGGGCCAACGCCGCCATCTTCTCGCTCTTCGACCAGATGCTCCTGCAGCCGCTGCCGGTGCCGGAGCCGGGACGCCTGGTGAATCTCGGGGCACCCGGTCCCAAACCCGGCTCCCAGTCATGCGGGCAACCGGGAGACTGCGACCAGGTCTTCAGCTACCTGATGTTCCGCGACCTCGAGCGGGAACAGGCGGTCTTCACCGGACTCGCGGCCCACCAGCCGTTCGGGGTCAACCTCTCATACCACGATTCGCCCATGCCCGGCCGCGGCATCCTGGTCTCGGGCTCATACTTCCCGACCTTGCAGGTGCGTGCGGCCCTCGGCCGGCTCCTTGGCCCCGCTGACGACGAGGCCATCGGGGCCAATTTCGTCACTGTTCTAGATCACGACTTCTGGGAGTCCCAGCTCGGGAGTGACTCATCGGTCGTCGGGCAGCCGATCATGCTCAATGGCCGCTCGATGACGATCGTCGGCGTGGCGCCGAAAGGATTCGATGGCACCACCCTCGGTATCCGCCCGGCGGTTTTCGTGCCCCTCTCGATGCGCGGTGTCCTGGAGCAGGGGTGGACCGGATTCGAGGATCGTCAAAGCTACTGGGCCTATCTCTTCGGCCGCCTGAAGCCCGGGGTGACACTTGCCCAGGCACGCGCCTCGCTCAACACTCTCTACCATCCGATCATCAACGACGTCGAGGCACCGCTGCAGAAGGGTATGAGCGACCAACAAATGGTCGACTTCCGCACCAAGAAGATCGTGGCGACACCCGGCAAGCTGGGTCAGAGTTCGGCCCACAAGAAAGCGCGGATAGGGTTCCTGCTGCTTTTCGCCGTCACCGCGGTCGTCCTGCTCATCGCTTGCGCCAATATCGCCAACCTGCTGCTGGCCCGCGGTGCGAGTCGGGCCGGTGAGATGGGCGTCCGCCTCGCCCTCGGCGCCACCCGTGGCCAGCTGCTGACCCAGCTCCTGCTCGAATCGGTGCTGTTGGCGCTCATGGGAGGCGTGGCAAGCCTGATCGTGGCCAAGTGGACCCTCGGGGCGATCGCCACGCTCCTGCCGCCCGACGCATCCTCGCGGCTCTCGTTCGAGCTGCAACCGATGGTGCTCTTCTTCGCCGGGGTGGTGTCGGTGGCCACCGGGCTCCTCTTCGGGATGTTCCCGGCGCTCCACAGCACCCGGACCGACCTCATCTCCGCCATCCGGTCCAGCACCGGGCAGCTCTCCGCCCACCGCGGCGCCGCACGCTTTCGGACCACCCTCGTCACCGCGCAGATCGCCCTGGCTACGGCACTCCTGGTCTCGGCCGGGCTCTTCATGAAGAGCCTCGTCAACGTGACGCGGGTGGACTTGGGCGAGCAGGTCGACGCCGTCGCCACTTTCGGAATCTCCCCGCAACGCAGTGGCTACGACACGACCCGCTCCCAGCGCCTGTTCGACCATGTGGAGGAGACGCTCGGCGCGATCCCCGGGGTCACCGCCGTCACCACGGCGATGGCGCCGCTCCTGGCAGGTGCCCGGTGGACCACCGACGTGCGGGTGCAAGGCTTTCCAGAAGGACCCGATATCGACAACGAATCCAGTTTCAACGAGATCGGAGCCGGGTATTTCAAGACGCTCAGCATCCCCATGATCTCCGGACGGGATTTCACCACCGCCGACCGGCTGGGAGCGCCCAAAGTCGCGATCGTCAACGAGGCGTTCGTCAAGAAGTTCGGCCTCGGTGCCGATGCCGTGGGCAAATACATGTCCGATGACGGGCGAAAGGGACCACTGGACATCCAGATCATCGGCGTCGCCAAGAACTCCAAGTACAGCGACGTGAAGGAGGAGACCCCACCGCTCTTCTTCACCCCGTGGCGCCAGGACGGGCAGGTCGGCTCAATGAACTTCTTGGTGCGCACCGCCGAGCCCTCGGCGACGATACTGCACACGATCCCCGCGGTGATGAAACAGATCGACCCCGGTCTCCCGGTCATGGACCTGAAGTCGATGCCGCAGCAGATCCGGGAGAATGTCTTCCTCGACCGAATGATCAGCGTTTTGTCGGCTTCGTTCGCCGTGCTCGCGACCCTGCTCGCCGGCATCGGGCTCTATGGCGTCCTGGCCTACACGGTGGCGCAGCGCACTCGCGAGATCGGGGTCCGGATGGCGCTGGGCGCCGATGCGCACCAGGTGCGTGCGATGGTCATGCGACAGGTGGCGGGGATGATGGCCATCGGCGGGGGCATCGGCGTGGTCGTAGCACTCGGCCTCGGGCGCGCCGCGAGCTCCGTGCTCTTTGGCCTCAAGGGGGCCGACCCGTTCGTGTTCGCGATCTCGATCGTGATCCTGGCGCTGGTGGCCGGGGCGGCCGGATACGTTCCCGCCCTCCGAGCCTCGCGGGTGGACCCGATGAACGCACTGCGATACGAGTAGGGCCCGCCCTCCGGGCGGGGCTTTCATGGGCGGTCTTACTCCCCGCCGAGGGCCCGGCCGGAGGCCGGTCCCTCGGCGATGCGGTACGATCAGCGGTACCTTGGGCGATGCGCCTGGTCGCCTGGAACTGCTGCGCCGGACCCCTCGAGACGAAACTCGCTGCGATGTCCGCCCTCCAGGCCGACATCGCGGTGGTGTCCGAGAGCCCCAGGCTTCCCTGTCAGACCCCACATCAACGCTGGTTCGGTGACGACCCGCGCCGAGGCATAGCGGTCATGGCCTCGGCAGGGTTCACTCTCACCCCGGTGCGGCTCCGCACGCCTCTACCGCGCTACATCGTACCGATCCGGGTACGTGGCCCCGTCTCCTTCCTGCTGCTGGCGGTCTGGGCCAAGAATGAAGGGAAGGATCGCTACGTCCGGGGCGTGGTCCGCGGCATCCGCCTGCTGCGCCGCCACATCCGGAGCGAGCCCACGGTGATCCTCGGTGACCTCAACTCCAACTCGATCTGGGACGACGAACACCCGAGCGGCTGGAATCACTCGGGGCTCGTGACCCTCCTCGGCCAACTCGACCTGGTCAGCGCATACCACTACTGGCACGACGAGCCGCATGGGGCCGAGCGGCGGCCGACCTTCTTCGAGTATCGCCACCGACATCGCCCCTATCACCTCGACTACTGCTTCCTCCCCCGCGCGTGGCTGGGCCGCCTCACGGCGGTGCGGCTCGGCACGTTCGCGCGCTGGATGCGGTGGAGCGACCACCTCCCCCTCACCTGCGACCTGGACTTACCGGCGCGGTGAATCCCCCTTGAGCGCGCGGGCGTATGCCGATGGGGTCCGCCCGATGAGCGCCCGGAAGTCCTTGATGAAGTGGGTCTGGTCGTAGTAGCCGAGCGAATGGGCGAGCGCGGACCACTGGACGGGACCTCCCGCCGCCACGCGCTCGACCGCCTCAAGGAGCCGATAGCGGCGGATGATCCACTTGGGCGTGACGCCGACGTAACGGTGGAAGAGCCGCTGGAGGGCGCGCGCGGTCAGGCCGAAACGGGAAACGAGATCCTCGACCCGCGCGATGTTCCGATCTGCCGCCGCGGCGGCGGCGATGCGCGCTGCGAGCTCGGCCTGCGGATCGGGCGCAGGAAGACGGGCCAGGAGGAAGCGGTCCACCGAGGCCATCATCGCCTCAATGACTCTCTCGGGATCGTCGGTGGTCAGCGACCCACGGTCGAGCGCACGCAGTTCCCGCCCGATGCCGGTGCCATCCACGCCGAAGGCCTCGACCAGGGTGAGTTTCCGCCCGGTGAACTCCCCCGCCGGGATCCCGACGAACGGATGGAGCCCTCCGGGCCGGAACTTGACCCCGAATGCCTGCCCCGTTCCCGCAATGACGCGGGTGAATCGCCCCGTCGGTACTCCGTGCACCAGGGATCGCCCGCGCTCGGTGACCCAGTGCGACGACGGGTGTGGCAACGTCTCCGCCACGTGCCTGGCACCGCGCGGGAGCTCCCACCGCACCACCCAATAGTGCTCGATGAAGGGTCGGAGCGGCGATGCAGCGAGCTTCCGGAAGTGACCCGGGAGCTGGGTGCCGGCGGGGATGTGCAGGATCCCCCGGGGCGGAGTTGCGGATTCCCTGTCCATCGGGCTCCGGGGTGGGCGTCGCATTCTTACTATACCGGCAGCGGCGATCGGCACATGTTGTGCAGGTGCCAACGGAACTTCACCATTCGACACTTGAGACGACGATGACCACCCGCGCCACCGGACCGTTTGACGTGAAGCTCGCCCCCCTCGATCCGTACAACAAGGACGAAGGGGCCGGTCTGGCCCGGATGTCCATCGACAAGGAATTCACCGGCGACCTCGCCGCCCGAAGCCGCGGCGAGATGCTCGTGGCCGGCACCGCCGTCAAAGGCTCCGCAGGCTATGTGGCCGTGGAGCGGGTGACCGGGACCCTCCACGGGAAGCGTGGCGCGTTCTCGCTCCAGCACAACGCCACAATGGATCGCGGAGCGCCATCCCTCAATGTCATCGTGGTCCCCGACTCCGGCACCGGCGAGCTCGAAGGGATCATCGGGCGAATGAACATCATCATCGCAGCCGGTGGGGCCCACTCCTACGAATTCGACTACATCCTCCCCACGGCGCCATCCGCTTAACTTTGCGGAATGGCAACAGACGACACCACCCCGCCGGGCGCTGACCCCCTCGTCGAACGGATCAAGACCGCGGTCGCGCTCCTGGAGGAGATCATCGTCGATCGCGGGATCCTCGCGACGCTCCCTCGGGAGGACTACCAGCGCTTCCTCGCGGCGGTGGAGCTGGTATACCACCCCGACATCACCTCCCGTCGGCGCCTGGTGAAGGCCACCACCCGCCAGCGCAAAGCGGAAAAGACCGAGCGCGAAGAGGCGATGCTCCACCGCTCCGGGATCCGGGAGTTGCGGCGGAAACCGGTCTTCACCACGCCCAACGTCTTCCCGCCGACCGACTTTACGCAGCAGGATGTAGCCGACGAGCCCGACTTCCGCGAGGCGCTCGAGCCCCAGCACTGCTACATCTGCAAGCAGGACTTCACCAAACTCCACCATTTCTACGATCAACTCTGCCCCGCCTGCGCCGAGTTCAACTTCGCCAAGCGGACCGAGCTCGCCGATCTCTCAGGTCGGGTGGCGCTCCTGACCGGGGGCCGGGTCAAGATCGGCTATCAGGCGGGGCTCAAGCTGTTGCGGTGTGGCGCCACGCTGATCGTGACCACCCGTTTCCCCCGGGATTCAGCGGCCCGTTACGCCCGCGAGCCCGATTTTGCCGAGTGGGCCGATCGGCTGCAGGTCTTCGGGCTCGACCTTCGGCACACGCCGAGCGTCGAGGCGTTCTGCCACCACCTGCTCACGACGCGCGACCGGCTCGACTTCATCGTCAACAACGCCTGCCAGACCGTGCGGCGTCCCCCCGACTTCTATGCCCATATGATGGCGCACGAAGCCACCGCACTCCACGACCTTCCCGCGCCGGTACAAAAGCTCCTCGGCGCCTATGAGGGATTGCGCGGCTATCGGATGCTCCCGGAGGGCGGCGCCAAGCAGGGCGCCACACCGGCCACCCCCGAGCACGGCCTCGGCGGGATGGCGGGCATCGTTCACGCCGCCGCACTCTCCCAGGTACCGCTCCTTCCGGACGAGCAGGTGGCCCAGCAGGGGCTCTTCCCTGATGGTCGGCTGGATCAGGACCTGCAGCAGGTGGACCTGCGCGGCCGCAATTCCTGGCGACTGCTGCTGGCGGAGGTGTCGTCTGTGGAATTGCTGGAGGTGCAGCTGGTGAATGCGGTCGCACCGTTCGTACTCAACGCGCGCCTCAAGCCGTTGATGCTCAGGACGCCGGAGCGGGACAAGCACATCGTCAATGTGTCGGCGGTGGAAGGGCAGTTCTATCGCAACTTCAAGACCACCCGGCATCCGCACACCAACATGGCAAAGGCCGCGCTCAACATGATGACGCGCACTGCCGCCACCGATTACCACGCCGATGGCATCCACATGAACAGCGTCGACACCGGATGGGTCACCGACGAGGATCCCGCCGAGATCGCGGCACGGAAGGTCGTCGAACATCGCTTCCACCCACCGCTCGACATCGTCGACGGCGCCGCACGGATCGTCGATCCGATCATCGCCGGGCAGAACACCGGCGATCACATCTGGGGACAGTTCCTGAAGGACTACCGCCCGACGGACTGGTAGCCCTCGCCGACCCGAACGCTATCTTGGAACAATGACCCCACCATCGGATCGAACGGCCACATTCCGGTCGCTGCACGCGTCGGGCTGTTTCGTCATTCCCAACCCCTGGGACGTGGGGAGCGCCTGCCTCCTGGCGCAGCTCGGGTTCAAGGCGCTCGCCACCACCAGTTCGGGATTCGCCTGGACGCTCGGCCGCCCTGATCATCGCGTCACGCTCGACGAGGTCCTGCGCCACCTGCGGAGCCTTGCTGCGAGCGTGGACCTTCCGGTCAACGCCGACTTCGAGGGTGGCTACGCCACCGCCCCCGATGATGTCGCCGTCAATGTCGCCGCGGCGACCGCGACCGGGATCGCCGGCCTCTCGATCGAGGACTCGACCGGCGATCCGGCCGAGCCTCTGTACCCGTTCGCGCTGGCGGTCGAACGGATCCACGCCGCCCGCGCCGCGATCGACGCCAGCGGCACCGGAGTGCTGCTGACCGGACGCTCCGAAGGGTTCATCGCCGGACGGCCAGACCTCGACGAGACGATCCGCCGACTGGACGCGTACGCCTCGGCAGGGGCCGATTGCCTCTTTGCACCAGGATTGCGGAGCACGTCGGAGATCGCGGAGGTGGTCCGGGCGGTGGCGCCAAGACCGGTCAACGTGCTGCTCGGGCGCAACATCTCCACCGTGACCGAGCTGGCGGAGCTCGGGGTCAGGCGGATCAGCGTCGGCGGCGCATTGGCCCGCTCGGCGTGGACCAACTTCCTGGCGGCGGCCCGGGAGATCGCTGAATCGGGGACGTTCACGACGCTCGCCCGAAGCGTTCCCAATGACGAGATGGATCGACACTTCGCCTGATCATCGATCTCGGGCCCGGCGGCTGCCGCCGCCGAGAGCCCGCTCCTATCCTCGCCGGGGACCCGCATGAAGCTGCCCAAGTCGAGCCTTGCACTCCTCATCCTTGTCCCCCTGGTGGTGGTGGGCCTGACGCTCACCTATTCCCATCGCGCCGGTGACTTTGCCGGGTACCTGTCCGTGGGTGACCTGGGCCTGCAGGGGCGCGACATCTATCGCGACGCGGTACCGGGGACCAACACCTGGCCCCCGCTCTTCGGCCTCGCCTGCATCCCGCTGGCCCTGCTCTCGCATCTCTCCCTGACGGGCGCCCGCGTCGCCTGGCTCCTGCTCAACTGGGGAGCCCTGGCGCTCGCACTGACCCTGTGTGTGCGGCTGGTGTACGACCGTCCACTCGGCGTCCGCGGACTGGGGACCGCCGACGATGGCCGTGTCGATGCGGCGAGCGGTGCCGCCCTGGTGCCGCTCCTCATCTGTGTGCTCTGGGTGCTCAGCAACTTCGAGCACCTGCAGGTGAACATCCTCATCTTCACGCTGGCGCTCACCGGACTCGCACTGCATCGGGAGGGGCGCGACGGCGCCGGCGGCGCATTCCTTGGCCTGGCCGCAGCGCTCAAGGTGATGCCCGTGCTGTTCGTTCCCTATTTTGTGTGGCGCCGCCGCTGGCGCGCGGCGGCGTCCACCGCCCTCGCGGCGGTGGCGTGGTCACTGGTCCCGCTCGCTGTGTACGGGCCGGCGAAATTCCTCGACCAGTTGCGAGCGTGGCGCGACGCACTCAGCGCCGGCTGGCCGGTCGGGAAGATGAACCTGTCGGTGTACGCTATGATCGATCGCACTGTGGGGCACGGGATCGTGCCGTTCAGCGTGGCAGGGTTCGATGCCCTGGCACCGTCGGGCGTGCCCGCGGTGCGGTGGCTGGTGCTTTCCCTGGTCGTCCTCGTGACCCTGTTCGCCTGCGTGCTGTTCCGGGGGCCGTACGAGCCACGGGCTCGCCGGACGGTGGCCGAATGGAGCGTGGTCTTCCTGGTCGGCGCCCTCTTCGGTACCGTCACCTGGAAGGCCTATCTCGTCGTGTTGCTCCTGCCGATGGTCCTCTTCGTCGCGACCTGGCGTGACCCGGCGGTGGCGGCCGCGTTCCGCCAACGCCTGCGCATGCTCTGCTGGCTCTCCTTTGTGCTCGGGATGGCGACTGCGACGGACCTCGTCGGCCGCTCGCTGTCGGGCCGGCTTGAGATGGGGTCCCTGCAGACGTGGATGGCCCTGTTGGTCCTCGGCACCACGCTCTGGTATCGCGGCCGGATCGACGTCAACTCACGCGCCTGAGGGAGGCATCGGGCAGGCTATCGGGCGGCGCGTGCCACCGCTACCATCCACCATCCCTTCATCACCGGAGATCGAGCATCTCGTGAGCTCCCGCGATCGGTTGCCACCCCAGTTGGTGGCCGACTATCTCGCCAACCTGGCCGTCGTCGCTGACCGGCTTGAACGCCAGGTCGAGCTCCTGTCGATCACACCCATCGAGGCCGCGACCGAGATCCGGCGGGTGGCGCACCAGCTCCGGGGCTCCGGCGGTGCGTACGGTTACCCCAAGGTGACACAGTTCGCCGGCGACTCCGAGGATGCGAAGCCCGATTCGCTGGCGGCGGCGACGATGCGGCTCGTGACCCTCCTCCGATCCCAGTCGCGAGCGGTGGGGCACCGCGTCCTGGTCGTCGACGACGACCCGACGATGGCACAGGTCTTTGCTTCGCTGGTGCCCAACGGCGAGTTCAACGCCCAGATCGCCGGCACCGCGGCCGAAGCCGACGCCCTGATCCGCTCCGAGCACTTCGATCTGGTGCTGCTCGACCTCTTCCTCCCCGATGAGGACGGCCGCAGGCTCCTGTCCCGCTGGCGCGCCGCCCCGGACACGGCGACGCTCCCCGTATTCGTGCTGAGCGCCCAACTCGGGATCGACGTCAAAACCGAGTGCTTTACGCTCGGAGCCGACGCCTACTTCGAGAAGCCGATCGAGCCGGCAATGGTCGCTGCGGCGGTGGCCAGCCGACTGGCCCGCGGCGCACCCGAGACCCTCGCACGGCTTCCGACGCCGCCGAGCGTCATCGAGGCGCCCACCAAGCTCGTCGCCGCGGCGCGAGTGCTGTTGGCAGAAGACGACCCGCTCATTGCCGACATCGTCACCCACCGGCTGGGCAAAGCCGGCCACCGGGTGACCCATGTGCGTAACGGGGTGGCCGCGATCGCCGCGATCCAGAGGGATCGGCCCGACCTCCTGATCCTCGACATCAAGATGCCTGAAATGGACGGGATCGAGGTGCTGCAGCGGATCCGCGCGGAGATGGCGGTCCCCCGCCTCCCGATCATCATCGTCACCGCATTGAGTGACGAAGAGGACATCGTCCGCGGCTTCAGCCTCGGCGCGGACGACTATCTCGTGAAGCCATTCTCACCCGCCGAGCTCGCCGAGCGCGTCGACCGATTGTTGCGCGGACGCTGAGACCGCCGGCCCGACCATCACCAACGACCCTCCCTCCGGCACGACCCCAGGACCCTCATGGAATTCGGCATCTATACCTTCGGCGAGACGACGCCCGATGCTCGCGGGAAGACCATCAGCACTGCGGAACGGCTCCGCGACCTGCTCGAGGAAGTGGAGTTGGCCGATCAGGTGGGGCTCGATGTCTTCGGCCTGGGCGAACACCACCGCGCCGACTATTCGGTGTCGGCGCCCGCGGTGGTCCTGGCGGCAGCGGCCGCGCGCACCCGGCGGATCCGTCTCACCAGCGCGGTCACCGTCCTGAGTTCGGACGACCCGGTGCGGGTGTTCCAGGACTTTGCCACCCTCGACCTCCTCTCCGGCGGGCGGGCAGAGATCATGGCGGGAAGGGGATCGTTCACCGAATCATTTCCGCTCTTCGGATACGACCTCAACGACTACGACGATCTCTTTTCCGAAAAACTGGAACTCCTGCTCCAGCTGCGCGAGTCGCCCCGGATCACCTGGTCGGGGCAGCATCGCGCCCCCCTCCGCGACCAGCCGGTCTTTCCTCGCCCGCTCCAGCACCCGCTGCCCGTCTGGATCGCGGTCGGCGGCACGCCCCGGTCGGTGATCCGCGCCGGGACCCTCGGACTCCCGATGGCACTGGCGATCATCGGGGGTCAGCCCGCCCGCTTTGCTCCGCTGGTGGACCTCTACCGCTCGGCGGGCACGGACGCCGGCCACGATCCCGCCACGCTCAGGGTCGGGATCAATTCGCACGGCTACATCGCGGACGACTCCCAGCAGGCCGCCGATGATGCGTTCCCGCCCTATCTCGACACGATGGGCCGGATCGGGCGGGAACGCGGCTGGTCACCGCCGACCCGCGAGCACTTCGAACGGGAGCGGGCCCCCGGCGGAGCACTCCTGGTCGGGAGCCCGCAGCAGGTCATCGACAAACTGTTGGCCGAATACGAGATCTTCCGGAACGACCGTTTCCTGCTGCAGTTCAGCGTCGGCACCATGCCCCATCACCTGATCCTCCGCTCGATCGAGCTCTTCGGCACGGTGGTGGTCCCCGCCGTGCGCAAGGCGCTGGCCGACCCCCTGTGACCACCGAGTTGCCCTCCCGCCGCCGGACCGGTAACTCCATTGCAATCCAGTGAGGCCGGCATGCCCGATATCCGCCATCAGGTCCAGATCGGCACCACACCGAAGGCCATCTACCCGCTCATTTCCTCGGCTGAGGGATTCGGCCGTTGGTGGGCCGCAGACACCAGGCAGGCCGGCGGCGCCACGGGATCGATCGAGCTGGCGCTGTACGGTCGGGCCACGGTCCTCCGGCTGCGCCCCCAGACCTTCCTGGCACCCAACCAGACGAGTTGGCAATGCGAGACCGGGGAGGAATGGGCGGGCACGACCATTACCTTCGTGGTCGGGCCCGACGCCGGGGGATCGCTGCTGCGACTGACCCACGGCGGGTGGATCGCCGAGACCGACCGTTTCACCGCCGCCAACACCACGTGGGGCGCGTTGCTCCACCGCTTGCGGGCCGTGGCGGAAGGACGCGTACTCGGCCCCCTCTTCACGGTGGACGCACTGACCGACTGACGAAGGTCGCGGGAAACCTTTCCGCGTCGGCACCGTCGGGACCGGCCACCGACCTCTATCCCGGAGCATTTCAATGCGTCACACCACGCTCCTGTTCTTCTCCCTCGCCGCCACAACACCGGCCGCTGCCCAAGCCACCGGGCACTTCCCACCCGACTCGTTGGTCAACACACAGGTCATCCCCCATAACACGCCGGTCCGCGAGCTCCTCGGCAGGATGCGAGGATTCACGATGGGACTCGGCGTCCGCTGCACCTTTTGTCACGTGGGCGAAGAAGGCAACTCGCTCGCGACGTTCGACTTTCCCAGCGACAAGAAGCAGACCAAGCTCATTGCCCGCCAGATGATGCGGATGGTCGACGAGATCAACCGCCGGGTCGACACGATCCCCGGACACGCCAATGACGACCCCCGGGTGGAGTGCAACACCTGCCACCGAGGCGTCCACCTGCCGGAACCCCTGAGCCAGCTGATCCAGGAGGCGGCCCTTGCCGGCGGCGCCGATTCTGCTGTGCGCGCGTACCGGGCGCTCCACCAGCAGTATTACGGCCGGGCCTCGTACGACTTCGGCGAAGGCTCGCTCGATCAGGCCGCGTTCGGCGTCGCGCGCGCCGGCAAGCCCACCGACGCACTGAAGTTGCTCGCCCTCAACGATGAGTCATTCCCCGCCTCGGCCACCACCGCGGTGACCCGCGGGAATATCCAGTTGCAGCAGGGAGACACGGCTGCGGCCATCGCGGCATATCGCGATGCGCTCCGCCGAGACTCCACCGACAACGAGGCGCGGGGTCGCCTGGCACGCCTGGGGCAGCGGAACTGAACCCCGCGGCCGGCACCCACGTTGCGCTGCTTCGCGCCGTCAACCTTCCCCGTGCCGGCAGGATCGCGATGGCCGACCTGCGGCGCGCCCTCGGCGCAATGGGATTCTCTGACGTCGCGACCCTGCTGCAGAGCGGGAACGTCGTCTTCAACGGCAGTGGTCCCACTTCGGCGCTGGAACGCCAGCTCGAGACCGGCGCACGGCAGCGACTCGATCTCACGACCGAATTCTTCGTCCGGACCGCCAAGGAGTGGCACGCCATCGTCGCAGGGAACCCGTTCGCCACGGCCGCGCGGGACGATCCGTCCCATCTCGTGGTGCTCCTGCTCAAGGAACCGACCGGACCGGCCCAGGTGCAGCAACTGCAAGCGGCCATATCCGGTCCGGAGCGGGTGCGGGGGAGCGGAAGACATGTCTACATGACCTACCCCGCGGGCATCGGCACTTCGAAGGTGACCAACGCCGTGATCGAGCGGCACCTCGGCGCCCGGGTCACGGGGCGCAACTGGAACACCGTTCAGAAGCTCGATGCCCTCGTCCACTGACGTCATCACAGAGCTCTACACCGCGCTCGCCTGGCGGCGGCTTCCTTGAAGATCTGGGTGGACGCTGATGCGGCGCCGCGCGAGGTGAAGGAGCTGGTGTTCCGTGCCGCAAAACGACTGTCCCTCCCGGTGGTGCTGGTGGCCAATCAACGGCTCCAGACCCCGACGGGGAACCCGCTCGTCACCGCCGTTCGCGTGGATGGCGGCGCCGACGTGGCCGACCGTTACATTGCCGAGCGTGCCGATCCGGGAGACCTGGTCGTGACGCAGGACGTTCCCCTCGCGGCGCTCCTCGTCCCCCGCGCCATCGCGGTGCTCGACCCGCGCGGAGACGAGCACACCCCCGAGACCATCGGCGAGCGGCTCTCGCTGCGCGACTTCATGGAACAGGCCCGCCTGGCGGGGGCGGTGACCGGCGGACCGCCACCCTACGATGCCCGGGCCCGGCAGGCCTTTGCCGCCGCGCTCGACCGGATCCTCACCCGGCTCCACCGGCCATCCTGATCCCGACACCGAGCCACTCATGACCGCGCCGGCCGACCTGATCGAGAATCTCTACACCGCCTTTGCCGCACACGACCACGCTGCCATGGCGCGTTGCTATGCCGCCGATGCCACCTTTTCAGATCCCGTGTTCACCGGCCTCCGCGGCAATGACGTACGGACGATGTGGAGGATGCTCTGCGAGCGCGGGCGGGACCTGCGGATCGTGTTCCGCGACGTCCGCGCAAAGGATGACGGCGCCACCGCGCACTGGGAGGCGTGGTACACCTTCTCCGCCACCGGCCGGCCGGTACACAACGTGATCGACGCGGCATTCACCTTCCGGCACGGACTGATCATCCACCACACCGATCGGTTCGACCTCTACGGATGGGCCAAGCAGGCCCTCGGGCCGATGGGAACACTGTTCGGGTGGTCGTCCCCGATGCAGCGCGCCATCCGCCGCAACGCCGCCGCCGCGCTTCTCAAGTACGGCCAACGCTCGACGCCATGATGCCACCTGCCCGACCCGAATTCGTCGTCGACACGAGCCGCCTCACCCTGCGCCAGCTCGCGCCGGAGGATGCGCCGTTCATCCTCGAGCTCGTCAACGACCCCGACTGGATCCGCTACATCGGCGATCGGGGCGTGCACGACCTGGAAGACGCGCGTCAATACATCACCGACGGCCCGATGGCGAGCTACGGGCGTCATGGATTCGGGCTCTACCTCGTGACCGTGCGCGCCGATGCGACGCCGATCGGCATCTGCGGACTCATCCAGCGCGAGTCGCTCCCGGCGCCGGACCTTGGATTCGCCTTCCTGCCGCACTTCCGAGGGGTGGGCTACGCCGCCGAGGCCGCCGGGGCGGTCGTACACCTGGCATCTGAGATCGCCGGCGCCCGCGAGCTCTACGCTGTAGTGCAGCCCGACAACGCCCGCTCGTTCACACTCCTCGGACGGCTCGGCTTTCGTCCCGCCGGGACCACACAATTGGTGCCGGATGGGCCGCCGCTCACCCTCCTGGCGCTCACACTCCCTGGGTCCTGAATCGCGTCCCGGTCGGTCCTACGCCCATGGGCGGAGATGGCCGAAGGGAGGCTCGTGCCGTAGGTTAGTCCCAGCAGGGCCCGACTCCGATCCACCAGAGGCTGAGCATGCTCACGCGCGCGCACGTGGTGGCGTTCGCGGCCACGACCGACCCTGATCGCGCATGCCGATTCTATCGGGATGTGCTTGGATTGCCCCTGCGCAGTGACGACCAGTTCGCACTCGCGTTCGACGCGCATGGGACCGAGCTCCGTGTCCAGAAGGTCCAGCAGGTCGTGCCACATCCGTATACCACCCTCGGCTGGCGTGTGGGAGATGTCGCCGCCACTGCATCAGCACTCGCCGCGCGCGGCGTCGTGTTCGAGCGTTACCCCGGGCTCGAGCAGGACGGCACCGGGGTGTGGCGCGCGCCGAGTGGCACACGCGTGGCGTGGTTCAAGGATCCGGACGGCAACCTGTTATCGCTGAGCGACGGTGGCCTGAACACCTGATCACGTGACGTGCATGCAGTTCCCCCACCATGGAGGTCCCTGTGACCGGACTCGCAGCGCTGTGGCTCCCGATCCTGCTGTCAGGAGTGGCGGTCTTCATCGTCAGTTCGATCATCCACATGCTCACGCCATGGCACAAGCATGACTTTGCCACTCTTCCGGATGAGGGGAAGGTCCGTGCGGCGCTCGGGCCGCTCAACATCCCACCGGGGGACTACATGGTCCCCAAGCCCTACTCGATGGAGGAGATGAAGAGCTCGGCCTTCGCCGACAAGCACAAGGCGGGGCCGGTGGTCGTAATGACCGTCATGCGGCCGGGCCCGATCACGATGGGTGGGAGCATGATGGGATGGTTCGTGTTCTGCCTCGTCGTGTCGCTGCTCGCCGCCTACACCGCCGGTCTCACCATCGCTCCCGGTGCGGCGTACATGACCGTGTTCCGGACCGTGAGCACCGTGACATTCATCGGCTATGCGATCGGGAACTGGCCCAACACGATCTGGTACAAGCGGAACGTCGGCACGATGATCAAGAGCACCATCGATGGGCTGGTATACGGGCTGGTGACCGCCGGCGTCTTCGGCTGGCTCTGGCCCAAGA
>JBAUHI010000004.1:0-23681 GCA_049680185.1 Gemmatimonadales bacterium
CCCTCGCTTTGCTCGGGATGACGCTCCCTTCCCACGCAGGTGCCCCATGCGCCTCATGCGTCTTACGCGCCCCTTGCGACGAACCCGCCCCCCGTCTCCCCCGTTCCGCCCTCCCTTAACTTCAATCCTCACAGTGACATAGAGCACTTTGCCTGCTCCTGACGGAAACCCAATGGCGTCTGCCAGTCAGTCGATCAAGGACCTCCTCATCGCCCGGCTCGATTCCCACCGGGCCACCGCCGGTGTGGTGGGGCTCGGCTACGTCGGGCTCCCGCTTGCGGTCGAGATCGCCAAGGCGGGGTACGCGGTCTTGGGCCTCGAAGTCGACGCCACGGTGGCCGGCACCATCAACCGCGGCGAAAGTCACATCCAGGACGTTCCTTCGGTCCAGCTCAAGCCGTTGGTCACTTCCGGAAAGCTGACCGCAACTGTCGACGGCAAGCGGTTGGCCGAGTGTGATACGATCTCCATCTGTGTGCCGACCCCGCTCAACAAGACCAAAGATCCGGAACTCTCCTACGTCGTAGCCGCTTCGCGCGCGGTACGGGAGACGCTAAGGCCCGGCCAGCTGATCATCCTCGAAAGCACCACCTATCCGGGGACCACCCGAGAGGTGATGCTGCCGATCCTGGAGGAGACGGGACTCAAGGTGGGGGAGGATTTCTTCCTTGCCTTCAGTCCGGAGCGGGTCGATCCCGGCAACGCCAAGTGGCACACCAAGAACACCCCCAAGGTGATCGGCGGCGTGACCGCCGCCTGCCTCGAGGTGGCGCTTGCCTTCTACGGCAAGGTGTTCGACACGATGGTACCGGTGGAGAGTGCGGAGGCGGCGGAGCTGGTCAAGGTGTACGAGAACACCTTCCGGATGATCAACATCGCGTTGGCCAATGAGATGGCGCAGGCGTGCGACCGGCTGGGGCTCGATGTCTGGTCGGTCATCGAGGCCGCGGCCACCAAGCCATTCGGTTTCATGAAGTTCACGCCGGGGCCGGGGTTGGGGGGGCACTGCATCCCGCTCGACCCGCATTACCTCTCCTGGAAGATGCGGACGCTGCACTACAAGACCCGGATGATTGAGCTCGCGAGCGAGATCAACGCCGAAATGCCGCTATATGTGGTGCAAAAGGTGGGAGCGGCGTTGAACGACGCCCAGAAGTCGGTGAAGGGGAGCAGGGTGTTGCTGCTGGGTGTGGCGTACAAGCGGGACATTGATGACCTGCGCG
This sequence comes from Gemmatimonadales bacterium, assembly GCA_049680185.1. GTDB lineage: Bacteria > Gemmatimonadota > Gemmatimonadetes > Gemmatimonadales > GWC2-71-9 > CAMLHU01. Next base: position 1,224 of record JBAUHI010000004.1, read on the forward strand.
AGAGCCCGGCACTCGAAGTGATCCAGCACCTGCAGGAGCTGGGGGCGCAGGTGGCATTCCACGATCCATTCTGCACCGTGATCAAGGACGATGGGCACACACCTATCAAGGGGTTGCCGCTCCACAGCACGCCCTTGACCGACGAAGCGCTGGAGACCGCCGACGCGGTGGTGGTCATCACCGACCACACGACGATCGACTATGCGCGGGTGGCGGCACGGGCCAAGCTGGTGGTGGATGCGCGTGGGGTGATGCGGGGGGTGAAGGGTTCCGCACGGGTGGTGGGGCTGGCTGGCGCGGCGGCGGGTCGATGAGCGGCGGCGTCCGTCCCGCCGACCAGACGACGCTCAAGGGTCGAAAGATCCGCTTTGCGCTGGTCGGGTGCGGACGGATCGCGGGGAAGCACGTCGAGGCGCTGGAGCAGCACCGGGAGTCGGCGGAGCTGGTAGCGGTGTGCGATGCCGATCCGGCGGCGCTGGCGGCGATGGTGGCGCGCACCAAGGCGAAGGGGTTCAGCTCCCTGGAGGCGCTGCTGGCGGGTTCCGATGCCGATGTGGTGGTCTTGGCCACCCCGAGCGGTATGCACGCGGAGCAGGGGATCGTAGCGGCGGCGGCGGGGCGGCACGTCGTGACGGAAAAGCCGATGGCCACGCGGTGGGAGGACGGGAAGCGGCTGGTCCACGCCTGTGACCAGGCGGGGGTGCAGCTCTTCGTGGTCAAGCAGAATCGGCGGAACCCGACCCTCCAGCTCGTCAAGCGGGCGATGCAGAAGGGGCGCTTCGGTCGAGTGTACATGGTGAACGTGAACGTCTTCTGGAACCGGCCCCAGAGCTATTACGACAGCGCCAAGTGGCGGGGGACGTGGGAGTTCGACGGCGGCGCCTTCATGAACCAGGCGAGCCACTACGTGGACCTGCTGGACTGGCTGGTGGGGCCGGTGGAGAGCGTCCACGCCTACACGGCGACCCTGGCCCGCGACATCGAGGTCGAGGACACCGGGGTCGCGAGCGTCAAGTGGCGCTCCGGCGCGCTCGGTTCGATCAACGTGACGATGCTGACCTACCCGAAGAACCTGGAGGGTTCGATCACCGTGCTCGGGGAGAAGGGGACGGTCCGGGTCGGGGGGCTCGCGGTCAACGCCATCGAACATTGGGAGTTCGCCGATCCGAGTCCGGACGATGCCAAGGTCAAGGACGCCAGTTACGGCGTCACCTCCGTCTACGGGATCGGCCATCCCCTGTACTACGACAACGTCCTCCAGACCCTCCGCGGAGAAGCGGAGGCGGAGACGGACGGGCGCGAGGGGCTCCGGTCCCTCGAACTCCTGATCGGCATCTACTCCTCCGCCCGCGACGGGCGCCGTATCTCCCTCCCGCTCGACTACTGATCTCTTCGTGAAGGCCCTGGTGGTCGCCGGTGCCCGGCCGAACTTCATGAAGGTCGCGCCGATCCTGCGGGCCCTCGGTGCGGCGGGTCACACCGGCGTGCTGGTGCATACGGGCCAGCACTACGACGCCAAAATGTCCGACGCCTTTTTTGCCGACCTCGGGCTTCCCGAGCCGGACTACCATCTTGGTGTCGGGTCGGGGAGCCATGCGGTGCAGACCGCGCGGGTGATGGAGGCGTTCGAGCCGGTGCTCCTGGAGGCGCGCCCGGACTGGGTGGTGGTGGTGGGCGATGTCAACTCGACCCTGGCCTGTGCGCTGGTGGCGGTCAAGCTCAGGGCGCAGGCCGGGTGCCGCATCGCGCACGTCGAGGCGGGGCTCAGGAGCGGCGATTGGCGGATGCCCGAAGAGGTGAACCGGGTCCTCACCGACCGGGTCTCCGATCTCCTCCTCACGCCGTCCCGTGACGCCCATCCCAATCTTGCGGCCGAGGGGATTCCCGAAGACCGGATCGCATTCGTCGGCAACGTGATGATCGATACCCTGCTGGCGCTCAGGGGCAAGGCGCAGGGGCTCGATGTCCCCGGCCGCCTCGGGCTCTCATCCCGGCAGTATGTCGTCGCCACACTGCACCGGCCCTCGAATGTCGACGATCCTGTCGCATTGCGGGCGGTGTTCTCCGCGCTCGATCGGATCGCCCGGGAGCTGCCGGTGGTGCTGCCGCTGCATCCGCGCACCCGGAAGAATGCGGAAGCGCTTGGGCTGACCGCCGAACTGGGGCACTGCCGGGTGCTGGAACCCCTCGGCTATCTCGAGATGCTTTCCCTTACCGATGGTGCGGCGGCCGTGCTCACCGATTCGGGGGGGCTGCAGGAGGAGACCACCGTGCTCGGCGTGCCCTGTGTGACGCTTCGGGAACAGACCGAGCGGCCGGTCACCATCACTGACGGGACCAACCGGATGGCGCCGTGGCCCCTCACCGCCGAGGGGGTCTTTGCGGCTTTCGAGGCGGCGCGTGCGACCGGGATCCACGAGCGGCGACCGGAGGGGTGGGATGGGCGGGCGGGGGAGCGGATCGCCCGCGCTTTATTGGTTGCAAGGCCAATTTAGATGAGGCGGGGCCTTGATCCTATGCTCGATTAGGTTCGGCAGCGATAGTGCGTAGATTGCTAGTGCCTGCGCGGATTGGACAGCACTGCATGTGGTTTTCGGGGGTCGATGGGTAAAGGATCTCCTCGATGGAGTCGGATCGAGCGGCCCCCGTGGGTAGTGGGCTTGTACGCCGGGCCGCTTCCGCTGATCCAAGCAAGGCTATGCGCTCGCCATGAAAGAGTCATGCAAGTTCGACCGATTGGCGAGCTTTTCTGGCGAATTTGTTGTTTAGCAACTGGAGGGTGAAATGATCATTGCCGCTGCAGTAACGGTCTGGATGGCAGGGTGCACTGCAGGTGCTGGGTCCCCTGTCAATCAGGCGCGGATGGTATGGATGACAGATGCCTGGAGTCGAGCAATACGCCCGGCACTGGCAGGGCAGCTGGCCCTCCGCTGGGACGGAGCACACTGGAGCCTTGATGCTGGTGCGGCCGAGGTCAAGGTGGAGAACATTGCCGCGAGCGCATACTTTGCCCAGCCGTTGCTCGATGCCGGTATCAATCTCGCCTTGAGCGACTGTGATCGTGTGCGACTCGATGAGATCGCAGATTATTATCTCACTGCCTTCGGGCGTTTTGCAACGTTTGGCGACCTGATTCGTGCTCGGGGGCCACTCAGGGACAAGCTGCGGGCTGGCGATTTCACCGGTGATTCTGCAACGCGGACCCTTCGGTGGCTTCGCGCCGCATCGAAAACGATGCCGGCAAGATCGGCTGAGTGCCTGCTGTGTGTCTCCCAATTTCTTCACCCTGCTGCGCGACTCATCCGCCTCTTTGCAACCCTGCCCCTTGGGGACCTAAACAGCGTCGAACGTCGATTTATCACATCCTACGAGCAGCTCATTGTACAGGATCAGGTTCTTCGGTTTGCCTATGAGGCCCCGTTGGAGCTGGGCCTGTCGGGGGGGGCCTCACATGGAGCAGTAGATGGGTGGCGGGCCCTGGCGCTCCTCCCACGTGCCAAGCGTACTCTGTACCCGAGTGGGCTTCGCGATACCGATCTCTGGTTGCTGTCGGAGGCTGCTGAACTTCTGGCGGCACATGGAAGTGCCCCATCATTGGTGCTTCTATCCGCCTCTGATTCGGCCCGTCTTTTCGATTTCCTGGATATCGGCGTGAAGCTCCTTCAGGGGAGCGCGACTCGGCGAACGGTAGCTCATGATTCCGCCGGCAACCCTATCGAAGGATTGGATTTCTTCGAAGGCGAATTCAGCCGATATGCCGATGATGCGTTTGCCGGCGATTCGTCGCCGACCTTTCCCACGGCCCCCACCGCCCGGGTGGATTCAATTGGCTGGGACATCTCGCACGCCACCAGGATTCCGGTGGTTCTTCGCTCGCTCTGGGATGCACGTCGCCGCACGGGAGAGAGTTTCCCATCCGACACGGACCTCTCTCAGGCTGCACATCAGCTGTCCTATCGCGCTTTTGACGGCGATATGGCCCGGCCCTTGTTCTTCAATTTCATGGACGGGACGGATGGTTGGTACCGGGTGGGATACGCGGGACGTGGTCAATGGGGATATCCTCCGTCACGGTATTGCGACGGGCGCGATGTCTCTAGACAGTGCCTGGGTACGGCAGTACTTGGGCGGTGGGGCGTACTGGTTGCGTTCGACCCTCACCTTCAGCAGCTAGCCGACCGATTGATCGAACTGGCCTCGACTCGCGATTCGGCGACCATCGCGTTCCGCGATCGCTACTATTTCCAAGATGGCCCCTTTTCGTTTGATGTGTCTCCGGGCGTTCGTCCGTCAGTTCCATTGTTTGAACTCCTGGCCGGTTTTGCGCAGCCCGCGTTGGAATGGGCTCATTCCCAATGACATCGTGACCGCCGAATTCTCACGCGGTGAAGATCCACACCATGTCTAAATCCCCGATCACCAGTGCTCTCTTGGGGCGCTGCACCAATTCGCATCTATTGATGTGCGGTGCCACGGCGCTGGGCGTCCTTGGTACGCACCTCAAGGATAGCGTTGCTCTGGTTGTGCGATGACCGTGAGCGGTGCTCTTAGCCGTCTGAAAACACGCCTCCAGCGTGGATTTGGGCGTAATGTGGCGCTTTTGATTGGCAGCACTGCCATTGGCCAAGTTGCAATGCTTGCGACGCTTCCGGTGATCGGCCGGCTCTATACGCCCGCAGATATGGGACGACTCGGCACGTTCATGGCGTTTCTTGGTACGGCGTCGGCGGCCACCGGGCTGCGTTACGACATCATGATTGTTGCTGGTGAGTCTGAGGCCGAGGCTGCGGCGTTGTTGTCTGGTGTTTGTGCGGTAACGGTGCCCATATCGTTGCTCTGCACGCTGGCGCTTGGATGCCTGATCTGGACGCAGGCTCTCGGTTTTGAGGTGCTCCCGCTCGCGGCGGCGTTGTGGATGTTCCCGGCGCTCGTCGTCACACAGTTGTTCTTTACGGTTCGATACTGGTTAATGCGCGACGGCGAATTTCCATTGATTGCTCGCGTGACCATCGGCCAGAACGTGGCCCGTGCGGTGGTCCCGGTCTTCGCTTTTCCGATCGCGAGTTCTTGGGTAGGTCTGGTAGCGGGAGAAGTCATTGGGCGGTGCGTAGGGATCGAGTCCATGTTGCGTGCCCGTGGCTCTCAGTTGCGATCGGCGTTGGCCGCCTTGCGTCCGCTCGATGTCCGGCGGGCCTTTCGCCGATATCCGGAATCGGCGTTTGCGGGTCTGCCTTCGGCCCTGATCAACGCTGCTTCGAACTATCTACCTCTCCCCATGGTCGCCGCTGCCTTTGGGGTGGCGGCCGCGGGGTTTTTCGGGATTATACAACGTGGTATGCAGATTCCGGTCGCGCTGATATCGCGCAATGTTGCCGATGTATTCCACTCCCGCCTCGCGGACCAGGCGCGGACGGCGCCGGGAGGATCTCGGCGTGTGTTCTGGCGTACCGGCGGAATGTTGCTCCTGATTGGGGGTCTGCCGTCGTTGGTTCTTGCCCTGCTTGGTCCGGCGGCATTCCGTCTTGTACTTGGGCCTCGTTGGGACCCGGCATCCAGACTCCTCGTAGCTATGATTCCTTGGACATTGGCGGCTTTTGTGGTCTCCCCCTTGAGTCGCGCCGTGGTCGTCTATCGCGGGCAGGTCCAGAAACTCTGGTACGATGTTGTAAGCCTTGTGGCTGTGTATGCGGTGGTCGCGCCGGCCCCCAAGCTGGGTTGGACTTTGGAGCATACGGTTTGGATTCTGAGCCTTACGCAGGCTGCGACCTACGTCCTCTATCTTGTGATCTTGGTGCGTCTCCTACCCGGATCCGGTCTGTCGCTCCCGGACGTGTCTGTCAGTCCGCCCGCTAGGTGACGGTATCAAGGCGTCGGATCTCTTGGATTCAATTCTGCCTGGTGCTCTCCGGCGGCACGATGCAGATGCTCTTCGGCATGAGGGTAAGTATTCTCTTCTGCAGCCCCTCGGAGAATTACCTTGAAAGATCGGTTGGCTGTGCTAGGCTGGCGCCGATACGGGGCCTCTTGACTTCTTTGGTCGCTGAGGAGCTAAGCGCGCCTGTCATTCCCCGAGTGATTCGTGCCATCAGACGCCGCATTTCGCGGATGGCGCCACTATATGCAGAGGGAGCCGTGTGAACAGCAGTCACATTTCGACAGCATGGCCCGAACGCGGCAGCCGTTTGGGGTTGAGGGGTCTGATCGACTCTGCCCTCTCCTTCGAGGCGGTCTTTGCTGCTTTTCTCCTTTCGGGGACCTACAAGGCGACGTCGATTGGCCAGGCGCTGCATGTCGATGCCACACTACTTACAGGGTGTCTCACGGTTGTTGTTGGGGTGGTGTTGGTGGTAAGGTCTGGAGGATTTCCACGTGTCGCCGTGCCTGCTCTACTCAGCGGGTTCCTTGTAATAGCGTGGCTTGGTGCGACAGTAGCGTGGAGCAGCGGCTCTGATCAAGTACTGGCAGATACGCTCAGGGGATTGGTCCTTGTTGGCGTGGCTTTCGCCGGCGCGGTGTGTGTGGTTGCGACTGATGAGCGGCGCGTGGTGAGATTCCTGCATATCTTTGCAGCGTTCGGTGTGGTGTTGGTCATGATTACCTTCAACATCATCCCTGCGACTGATGGCCTCAGTGCGACTGCGGCGTCCAGTCGCATTGCACGTGGCGTCGCGATGGCGGTTGGGGCCCAGGTGCTGTTGGTCGTTGGGCTGTCGCCCGAGTATCGAGGATGGATGCGGGTGGGGGCCCTGTTCCTGTCCGTGATCTACCTGGCTGGCGTTCTGTTTGCCGGAACGCGCCAAGCTCTCATCGGCATCATCCTCAGCTTTCCGATTTTGATGCCGATGGGCCTTCGGGCGGCGCGCCGATCCAAAGCTATGGCGTTTGCTTTCGGTGGGGTGTTGATCGTGATCGCTGTGAGCGCCGGTCCCAGGGTCGTTCGTAGCCTTCAGACGATCAACCGCCTCGAGATCTTTCTCTCGGGACGTCTCGGAAATTCTGGAGATATTCGAGTGGCCCGGCTTCGTTCTGCCATCGATGGTTTCGAAGCCGCTCCATTGCTCGGGAATGGGGTGGGCAGTTTCGGGCATGTCTGGGGAGGTAATCCCATGGATTATCCTCATAATGCAGTGGCTGAGGTGATGTTTGACGGCGGTGTAGTCGGACTATTGCTGTTCACTTTTCTCTGTGCTTTCACCGTATTTCGATTTACTCTGGAAGTACCCTGGCTCGCGGGGCTGTGCCGCTATGCCTTGCCGTGCACGTTGATCTCGATAGGGTTCAGCGCCCTGGTGAGCAATACGATCACCGATAACCGCCTCACGTGGGGATTTCTCGGTCTTTGTACCATCCACGCATTGGCCCGATCCGCCGGTCCTGCAGAGAATCCTGGCGGCATCGCCAACTCGGTGAGCTATTCTGCAATATCAAGAGCGCATCCGGAGGTCGGATGACGCCGCAGTCACGCCGGATCATCGATGGAAGCGACGGCTCATGATGGCGAAACCTACTGGGGACTGTGATGCATGATAATCTGACCGGCCATCGGCCGGCGCTGGGAGCACTCGAGATCCTGGAGTTCTGTGGGCGCCATATCCGCGCACTGATGGCGGCCGGGATTATCGGGGGTGTGCTCTTCGGATTGGTGTCCTTTCTCACCCGCGTGACTTTCACCAGTACGGCGGTCATCGCTCCGGATACGCAGGGCCTACTCACGGGCCAACTAGCTGGCCTTGCTAGTGAGTTCGGTGTGGGACTTCCGGGAGGTGGAGGGTCAGTGCCGCCGGAGTTGTTTGTCGCCATGCTCCGTTCAGATCAACTCTTGCTTACGGTCGTTGATACCCGATTCCATTCCATTGCTGACAGCACCTTGACCGATCGAAAGCGGAGCTCAGGGTGGACGTTCCCGGGTCTCACTCCGCCTACCCCCGGTGAGTTGGCGAAGAATGCTACCCTGGACCTGTTGGATAATCTGCAGGTCAGTTCCGACCCTCAAACCGGCGCTGTCGAGTTGGATATCTCGGCGAGCAGTCCGGAGCTTGCTCATGAAATCGCCAGTCGAGCGCTTGACATTCTGGATTCGCTCGGGGTCATGTCCAAGCAACGGCAAGGCGGGTTGGAGCGGCGGTTCTTCGACTCACGGCTGCAGGAGGCATCCGAGTCGCTGAAAGTTGCATCGACTCGCGTCGCCTCTTTCTTGGTACAGAACCGGGCGATCCAAAATTCACCTTGGCTCCAATTCGAACTTGATCAACTGCAGCGGGCGGTCACCAGTGAACAGGCGCTCTATGAGTCTTTGCGACAGAGCTATGAGCACGCACGACTTGATGCCGTTCTTTCGGTGCCGGATTTTCTCATGATCCAGGTGCCTAGCATGCCCGTCAAGCGAGATTCACGCCACACCGTGATTAAGGGATTGGCCGGCGGGATTTTCGGCATATTCGTTGTAGGGGGCTGGCTGCTGTTGCTTGAGTGGTGGCAGTTTGTAGTAATTACAGAGCCAGGCCGAGCACAGGCCATCCGGCAGCTCTATTCCCGGCGTAAACGGTCGGCGGTCCCTCCTAGCTGATGCCGCAATCATCGACTGTCTGCGATTCGTGCCGCAGTCCCATATGACGGAACATGGGTGGGCTCCGATCCGAGTTGTTCATCTCACATCCACGCACCGGGCCGGCGACACCAGGATCTTCCAGAGGGAATGTCGTTCTCTGGCCGCCGCGGGCTACCAAGTGGTCCTGGTGGTACCGGGACCTCCGCTCCCCGTCAAAGACGGTGTCCGTTTCCATGCGGTCCGGCCGCCGAAGGGGCGGATGGAACGGATGTTCGTCACGGTGTGGCGGGTCCTGGCGGCGGCGATCGTCGAACGAGGTGATCTCTACCATTTCCACGATCCCGATCTCATCCCGGTGGGGCTGATCCTCAAATGTCTCGGCCGCCGGGTCATCTACGACGTCCACGAGGATGTGCCCGATCAGATCCAGTCCAAGGGGTGGATTCCGCAGTTCCTTCGGCCGGTGATCGGCCGCATCGTACGCGCACTCCATGGCATCGCGGGGCGGGTATTCGATGGGATCGTGGTAGCGGGTGATGATATTGCCAGCGGGTTTCCGGCGGAGCGGACCATCGTGCTGCACAATTACCCCTCCCTCTCGGAGATTGCGGCCGCTCAGGGGGCGCCGTATGCCGGTCGAGCCCCGATCGCCATTCACCTGGGCGGACTCGCCCGTACTCGGGCGAGCCGGGAGCTGGTGGAGGCGATGGGGTCGGTGCCGCGCGAACTCGATGCGCGTCTGGTGCTGGTCGGCGCGTTCGTCTCCGACGGAGTGGAAGAAGAGTGCCGCGCCCTCCCCGGCTGGATTCGTACTGATTACCGCGGCCAGCAGCCGCGGGACCGCTCGATGGCGGCGCTCGGTACTGCGCGGATCGGCGTGGTCCTGTACAAGCCCGGCCCCAACCACGGCGGGTTACGCTCCAACCGAGTCTTTGAATACATGGGCGCTGGACTGCCGGTGATCGGCCCCGATCTGCCAGCCTGGCGGAATCTGTTTGATGCGGTTGGATGCGGGATATTGGTCGATCCGGCATCGCCCCAGGCCATTGCCGACGCGATCACCTCGTTGCTTGCCGATCCGGAGAGTGCCGAAGCGATGGGCCGCCGGGGCCGCGAGGCGGTGGAGACCAAGTTCTCGTGGGAGGCTGATTTGCCCGTGCTCCTCAGCCTCTATGCGCAGATTCTGGGGGCAATGAGAGGATTCTCCCCGCCCAATCTCGTTTGATCCGGCGGTCTGTGTGGTCCAATGGACACGATCGCCGTCCTCCGCTTGAGAAGGTCATTGACGCGCTTCCTTGGTGCCGATAGCGTTGTTCTTCATCTAGCTCGGCTCTCGTTGGACCCGCTGCCGAGTCTGCGAAAACTCTTGGGCCGACCTTATCGCGGCCCGACATTTTAATTTCCCCACAATCTGGTATCCCACCTTGAGTCTCCATCGCGATATGCCCACTGAACAAACCCAGCGACGCGCGAGATGAGATCTGTAGATCGTGGGTCTTGTCGGAGCGGAGCTGTTTTCTCCGTCGAGGCCGGACAGTGACGCCGTTTCAGGTATTCACACTCGGAATACTAGGTGTGACGCTCGCCTTGTTGGCGTACGCCTACATCGGCTATCCGATCCTCATTGCGCGCGGTCCTCGAGGCCTGTGGCGCTCGCCCCGGACCAATGCGGTCCCCGTCACCGGGCGCGTGGTGCTCTGTGCCGCATATAATGAGGAGCAGACGATCCGTCGGATGGTCGAACAGGCGCTCTCCGCCGAACCGGGAGATGCGCAGGTGATCGTGGTGTCCGACGCCTCGAGCGACCGGACCGACGAGATCGTGGCGGAGCTCGCCCGGGGCAACGACCGCGTCCGGCTGTTGCGGGCTCCGGAGCGTGGGGGAAAGAACCGGGCCCTCAACCTGGCCCTCCGCGATCTGGCGGCGACCCCCGACGTGGCGGTGGTGTTCACCGACGCCAACGCCGTCCTCGATCGGCAGGCGGTAATCCGCCTGGTGGACGGGTTGAACGCCGGCGCGACTTGCGTCGTTGGCCAACTGGTCTTCACCGACGCCGCCACGGCCACCGCCCGCGCGGAAGGATTGTACTGGCGCTACGAGAACGCGATCAAGCGGGGGGAGGGGCGGCTGGGACGCCTGCCGGTGGCCAACGGAGCGATCTTCGCCCTCCGAGCGGGAGACTGCGGAGAGATCCCTCCCGGGATCGGCAACGATCTCTACCTTCCCCTCGCGGTCCTGGGCGGAGGGCGCCGAGTGGTCTTCGACGAGACCGCGCTGGCCTATGAGCCGGCGACGCTGCACCGCGCCGAGGAGTTCTCGCGCAAGCGCCGGATGGCCAATCGCCAGATCCAGGGAACGGTGACGCTATGGCCCCGGCTCGACTGGCCGACCCGCGTTCAGTTCATCTCGCACAAGGTCATCCGCTGGTTCGGCATTCCCCTGCTGGCGATCGCCTTCGTCTGTGCCGCGACGCTCGCGCAGGTCCACTGGGCATACGCGGTCGTCGCGGCCGGATTCGCCGCGCCGTTCATCCTCGCGGCGCTGCAGGCGGCGGGGATCCGGTCCCGGATCGGCGCCTTGGGGGAACACTTCGTTGTGGTGCACTGGGCGGTGCTGCTCGGCATCGCCGATCTGATCAGGGGAAGGAGCCGCGCCGTCTGGTCGCCGCCCTCGACCTCCCGGTCGACCGAGTGACCGATCGTGCCGAACCGTGACATGACGGTTTGACAGGATGAAGCCCGCCGATATCTTGCTCCCGCCCGGGAGCACGCCCACCCATACCCCCGGTCCTTGAACACGCCCGGCCCCAGCGCCCCAGGCCCCAACGACGAAGCACCGAGGTCCCGAGATGGTCAAGCGGGCGTTCGATCTGCTGGTGGCACTCCTCCTCCTCCTCCTCCTCTGGCCGCTGCTCCTGGTCGCCGCGGTGTGCGTCCGTCTCGACAGCCCGGGGCCGGCTTTCTATCGCGCGGTGCGCATCGGCCGGGGGGGAGTCCCCTTCCGGATGTGGAAGTTCCGTACGATGGTGGCCAACGCCGATCGCCTGGGCGGCACCTCGACGGGACTCCACGACGCGAGGATCACCCGGGTGGGTCGCTGGCTCCGCGCCGCCAAACTCGACGAACTCCCCCAGCTGTTCAACGTGGTCCGTGGCGAGATGAGCGTGGTCGGCCCGCGCCCCGAAGTGGAGGAGTACACCCGCCTGTACGCCGGTGAGGAACTCCTGATCCTCTCGGTGCGGCCGGGGATCACCGACTTCGCCTCTCTGGAATTCTCCCGCCTGGCGGAGGTCCTCGGCAGCGGGGATCCCGACCTGGTCTACGCCGAGCAGGTGCGCCCGATCAAGAACCGGCTTCGGCTCAAGTACGTGCGGGAGGCCTCGTTCGGTACCGATCTCGCCATCCTCTGGCGCACGGCGCTGAAGGCGCTCCGGGGATGGCGCTGATGGAGTACGTCCGCCTGGGGCGGAGCGACCTTAAGATCTCCCGGGTCGGATTCGGCTGCGAGCAGCTCGGCGGGACCGATTGGGGGCCGGTGGACGAAGCGAGCGCCGCGGCGGCGGTCCGCCGGGCGCTCGACCTGGGGGTGACCCTCTTCGACACGGCGGATGTCTACGGCCTCGGCCGGTCGGAGGAGATCCTGGGCCGGGTGCTCGGACCCGACCGCCACCGGGTCCAGATCGCCACGAAGTTCGGGATCGCCTGGGAAGCGTCGCCCGATGGCGGCCGAAGCCGCACCTATCGGGACGCCCGTCCCGAGCGGATCGGTCCGGCGCTGGAGGGAAGCCTCCGCCGCCTCGGGGTCGATCGGGTCTCCCTCTATCAACTCCATTGGCCCGACCCCGCCACCCCGCTGGCCGACACGCTCGGGGCCCTGGTGCGCCTGCGGGAGGCGGGGAAGATCGGGGAGATCGGACTCTCGAACGTCGGCCGGGAGGAACTCGAGCTGGCGCTCACCCTCGCTCCGATCGCCAGCGTGCAGCTCCCGTACAGTCTCCTCGATCGCCGGGTGGAGGGGGGGATGCTCGACCTCTGTGCCGGCGCGGGAGTCTCGGTGATCGTCTACGGAGGTCTGGCGCACGGCCTGCTCTCGGGAAAATACGGGCCCGACTCCACCTTTCCCGCCGACGACCGCCGCAGCCGCCTGGAGGCTTTCCAGGGCGAGCGGCTGATCCAGAACCTGAAGATCGTCGAGCGGGTGAAGGAGGTCGCGGCGCGGCGGGGACATAGCGCCAGCCAGGTCGCCCTCGGATGGCTGCTCTGTCGTCCTCAAGTGACCTGCGTGCTGGTGGGCGCCCGCTCCCCGGCGCAGGTGGAGGATGTTGTGCGGGGCACTGATGTGGAGCTCTCGGCGGACGAGCGAGAGTGGCTGGAGGCGCCTCCGCACTGACCGGCCGAGCCGCATTCGATCCTGAGGGGAGTCGGCTTCGGCATCTTTCGAGCGCGAAGCCGCTCCCCTTTGTGATTCACGGGGACCCTGCGAGATTATACCCCCGTTGGCGGTACCCATCAGTGTGCGATGGATCACAGGCGGACGGCCACTCACCCCCGGGAAATGACTTTGTCAGGAACCATCTCATCGTCCACTGACGACGGGCTTGAACGCTCCACCTCCGAACTCGGCGGGCTCGCCGTGGCGGGGAATTGTCACGAACCTATCCAGCTCCCGGGGGGCGATCGGGGCTGGCTGGTGGATGGGCTGCGGCGGATGATCCTCATCCGGGCGGCCGAGGAGCGGATCGGGGATATGGTGACGGCGGGGCGCATCCGGTGTCCCTGTCATCTGGCGATCGGTCAGGAAGCGCCGGCGGTCGGCGTCGCCCTGCAGGTGCGGGAGGGGGACCGGCTCTTCGGCGCCCATCGCTCGCACGCCCACTACCTCGCCCTCGGTGGATCGCTGCGCGGCCTGATGGCGGAGGTCCTGGGGAAGGACACCGGCGCCTCCCGCGGGATGGGGGGGTCGATGCACCTGATCGACCGCGCCCACGGGCTCTACGGGACCGTCCCCATCGTCGGAGCCACGATCCCGATCGCCGCCGGGGCGGCCTTGGCCGCGAAGATGGACGGCAAGGGCGCCGTCGCGGTGTCGTATTTCGGGGACGGGGCGACCGAGGAGGGGGTCTTCCACGAGACGATGAATCTCGCGGCGACCCATCGCCTTCCGGTGCTCTTCGTCTGCGAGCACAACTTCTTCGCCAGTCACCTGCACATTTCGCTGCGCCAGCCCGCCGAGTCGGTCGCGCGCTACGCCGAGGCGCATCGGGTCGGGTGGGCCCGGGTCGACGGGAACGACCTGGTGGCGATGACCGCCGCCGTGCGCGAGGCGTTCGAGACGATGCGGGCCGGCGGCGGCCCCCGCTTCATCGAAGCGGTGACCTACCGGTGGCGGGGGCACGTCGGACCCCGGGAGGATGACGACGTCGGCGTGCGCCGCAAGGACGACCTCCACCTCTGGCGACTGCGGGATCCGGTGCGCCGTCTCGCCGAGGCGCTGATCGCGGCGGGGGAGATCGCCGCCGATGCGGTGGAGACGATGACGGCGGAGGCGAAGGGTGCGGTGGCCGCGGCGTGGGAGCAGGCGGAACGCGATCCCTTCCCGGCCCCGGGCGAGCTTCTCGGGCGGGTCTACGCCGACGGGGCGCCCCGATGACCGGCTACGGGCAGGCGATCCGGGACGGATTCGAGCACCTTCTCACCCACCATCGAGAGGTCTTCGTGATGGGGCAGGGGCTCTGGAGTCCGTGGTACGTGGGGAATACGATGACCAACCTCGATCAGCAGTTCGGGCGCGATCGGGTCATCGACTCTCCGGTCTCCGAGCTGGCGACCACCGGCGCCGGGGTGGGCGCCGCGCTCTGCGGCTATCGCCCGGTCATCATCCATCCCCGGGTGGACTTCTTCCTCCTGGCGGTGGATCAGCTCGTCACCCAGGCGGCGAAGTGGCGGTACATGTTCGGCGGGCAGGAGCGGATGCCGCTGACGGTGCGCGCGATCATCAATCGCGGGGGGGAGCAGGGGGCGCAGCACTCGCAGGCGCTCCACTCCTGGTTCGCGCACGTGCCGGGGCTGCGGGTGGTGATGCCGGCCACCGCGGCCGACGCGCGGGATCTGCTGATCGCCTCGGTGCTGAGCGACGATCCGGTGCTGTACGTGGATGACCGCTGGTTGTACGAGACCGAAGGGGAGCTGCTGCCGATCGCGGAGCGCCCCCTGAGCGAAGAAGGTCCCCGCCTGGTCCATCGCGGCGGCGACCTGACGCTGGTCGGGGCGGGGTACAGCGCGCACCTCTGCCGGCAGGCCGCCGAGCGGCTGGCGGGCGAGGGGATCGGCTGCGACGTGGTGGACCTGCGCATCCTGAATCCGCTGGACCATGCGCTGGTCGCGGAATCGGTGGCGCGGACCGGGCGACTCCTGGCCGTGGACGGGGACTGGAGCACCTGCGGGCTCGCGGGGGAGATCATCGCCGGAGTTGCCGAGCGGGTGGAGTCGAGGGCGATGCGGGCGAAGCCGGTGCGGCTGACACTTCCCGCCTCCCCCGCGCCGACGAGCGGCCCCCTGGAGCGGGCGTATTACACCACCCTGGATGACGTGGTGGCGGCGGCGCGGCGCCTGGCAAATGGCGGAGGGATGGAGGCGCGGTAGCGATGACCCGACGCCGGGCGACGCAAAGCAACGGGGCCTCCAGCTATCGGAGGCCCCGTTCTGCTCGGGTGCTGCGAGCGCCATCTCCATCGCTGGATCCCCGTCTCCGTGGGGGTCGCCTGCGGCGACCCGACAACGGGACCCTCCACCGGTGCCGCCAATTACAACTTCGTCGCCACGAAGATGATCGTCAGCGTGCTCGCCAGGACCTGCGCGACGGCGCCGAAGAGTGCCACGACATCGGTGTGCGGTGCGTTCGGATCCTTGAACGGCACGGTGATCTCGGCCCCCGGATTCGGGTCCGCGACGCCGCCACCGAAGAAGAGGAAATGCCCCGAACGAGTGGCGATCTCCCCGTTGGCCTGGCGGACGCTGGCGTGCTTCTCGTCCGCCTTTTGGGAATAGCCGCCCGCGGCACCAACGTAGTATTCGAATGACGCGCCTCGTTTGTACAATACCGAGGTTGGAGAGTTGACCGCTCCACTCACCCTAACGACCGCCTCGTATTCCGGGACAACCATGGTGTCGTTCGGGTAGAGGATCAGGTTGTCCCGCGAGTCGAGGTGTTTCAGTGCGTTGGGAAGATCGAGGTTGATCCGGCCCACGTTGTTGAATGTCCGGGTGAAACGGACCCCTTCGGGGTATGCCTGTTCGGTCAGGCCTCCGGCGCGCTCGATGAGGCTGGAGAGTGTCTCGTCGCGGCGTTGCAATGCATACGTGCCGGGGAACTTGACCTGTCCGATGACCGTGACCGTCCGTTGGTACTCGAACCCCGGCTGGCGGAAGATGAGCACATTGTCCCAGGGGCCGATCGTGACCTCGGGAGCGCCGGAGGATTTGAACGCCATCCCCGGCGGTCCGACGTAGCGCCCCAGGGAATCCCGGTCGAAGAGGTAGGTCGAGTCGATCGGCACCCGGATCGTGGTGGCGAGCTGGCCGGTTGTGCGATCCGCCGGCAGCCGGGCGATCTCGGCGTATTCCAGGAAGGCGCCGATCTTGGTCCCGTGGGCCATCAGAACCAGATCCCGTAAGGTCATCCCGGGCCGCCACTGGAAGATCCCGGGCTGATTGACGGCCCCGGTGATCGCCACGGTGATGGAATCACGCATCTCGGGACGGCCGTAGATGGAGATGACGTCCCGATCCTGCAGGGCCGAATCCCCCGGCCACGGAGAGACGCTGTCCTTCGGCAATGTGGTCGAGACGAGATAGCGAGTCGAGTCGGCCGGATTCCAGCGGGAGATATGGGCGCGGCCTTCGTACGTCGCCGGGAGGAGCCCGCCAGCAAGGTGAAGCGCATCGGAGAGGTGCATCCCGGGCCGGAAGCCGAGGCGGCCGGGGAGATAGACGCTCCCGCTCACGTCCACGTATTGGCGGAGGCCATCGCCGACGGTAAAGACGGCGACGCTGTCGCCATCCTCCATCGAGACAGGAGGGATCCCCGCCTTCATCTGGTCGAGCGGGACGTCGATGACCACGCGCTGCGACCTGCCGCTCTCGCGGTCGGCCGCCGGAACGATCCGGGTGATCGAGATCCGTACCGCGGCGGCATCCGCAGTGAGGCCGCCCCCTTCGCGCAGCAGATCGGCCAGCGTTTCCTTCGGTGCCAGGTCGTACTGGGCCGGCCGGTTGATGGAACCGGTGAGTGAGACGCGGCGGTCCTTGACCGGGACGAAGATGACGTCGCCATCCTCCAGCCGAAGGTCGCTGCGGGTATCGCCCTTCAGGAGATAGTCGTACAGGTCGAAGGTGGCGACCGATTTCCCGTGGCGGCGCACGTCGATCATGCGCCCGCTGGCGAGGCCGGTGACGCCACCGGCGGCGTAGAGCCCGGTGAGCACGGTGCCGAGGGCGCTGATCTGGTAGGCGCCGGGCTGGGCCACCTCGCCCACCACATACACCTGCACCGCCCGGACATTGGCGACCGAGATGTCGAACTTGGTGGTGCCGCGACCGATCCCGGAGTAGGCCCGTCCCAACCGGGTATTGAGGACGCTCCGGGCCTGGTCGAGGGTCAGGTTGCTGAGGAAGAGCTGCCCGACCTGCGGGATCAGAACGAACCCCTCCCGGGTGACCTGCAAGGAGTAGGTCTGTTCCACGTCTCCTGTCAGGATCAGGACGACGATGTCTCCCGGGCCGAGTTTGTAATCGGGGGGAACGGGTCCGGAGAGGAGGGGATAGAACTGCGTCGTGGAGCGCTTGAACACGTCGACACCGAAGACCGGGAGTCCGGTCACGGCGGGGGCCGTGGGTTGTACGACGATCCCGGTCTTGGTGGTGATGGTATCAGTATTCACCAAGGCGGGGAGGCCGAGGGCCTGCACGGCTCCGAGTTCGGAAGCACCGGGGGTGAGCTGGGCACCGGCCACCGTGCTGCTGTCTCCCATATAGGCATCAAGAAGATTGGGAGAATAGCCGGCCGCCTGGAGCCGGGAGCGGATCTGATCCGGGGAAAGCCCTGATTGCGCAAGGCGCGCCTGGATCCGCGCCGCAACTCCCGGATCGTTGGCGACGGCACTCTGCAGCATCTGTGCTGCCTGTGCCGGCGGTGGGGGGGTGATCTGACCGACGGCTCGGGTGCTCCCGGCCGTTGCGGCCAGAAGAAATGCGCCCAAGGCGCTGACGTAGGGACGGATCGTTGGCATAGGGGAGGTAAGATTGCTGGTAACTTGCGGCGGGTCAAGGGCTTGCGCCCTTGCAGAATCTTCACGCCCGGGGAAGATTGAGGCGCCGGGCCCTTAGCTCAGTTGGTCAGAGCAGCGGACTCATAATCCGACGCGCGCGGGTTCGAACCCCGCAGGGCCCATACGCAGGGGCGGAGGGACGCAGAGACGTAGAGACGCAGGGGCGGAGGGGCGCAGAGACGCAGGGGGCTATCGGCTGAGTGAGCGGAGGAGGCCGAAGAGGGGCTTGGCGGCGGCGGTCCGCAGGGCCTCGAGGGAGGTGAACGATTCCTCCGAGAGATGTCCCAGATCGCGCGCGAATCTCAAGGTGTACTCGACCTCGGCCAGGGATGCCCAGGCGATATCCAGGAAGCGCCGGAACTCTTTCGGCCCACGGCGAGCCCGACCCTCGACGATGTTGGCCGGTACCGAGAACGCGGCCCGCCGGATCTGCGCGGTGAGGCCATAGCGCTCATCGGCCGGCCACTGGCGGGTAAGCCGGTGGATCTCCAATGCCAGGGCGTGTGCCGTCCGCCACGCTTCCAACCGCTCGTATGGCTGCATGGCCTACGATACACCAAAGGGGCCCCGGGATCATCACCCAAAAGCCCCTCGCTCTCATCTTTTTCCCGCAACCACTCGCTTCGCCCTCCGCCCCCCGCCTCTGCGTCTCTCCGTCCCTGCGCCTGTTCCCCCTCCGCCCCTGCGTCCCTCCGTCTCTGCGAAATGGCCGATGAGGGGCTCGAACCCCCGACCTCGCGCATGTGAGGCGCGCGCTCTAACCAGCTGAGCTAATCGGCCGATTTTGGAGCGGGGAGTTTAATCGGCGGGGCGGGGAGGGACAAGGCGCAGGGGCGCAGGGGCGCAGGGACGCACGGACGCAGGGGCGCAGGATGGCCCCCCTGCGCGTCTGCGCCTCTACGCCCCTGCGCCCCTACGCCGCGAACATCTCCTGGAGGATCCCGAGTGCCCGGGCGAGGGTGTCCTGGTCGAGGCTGCCGAGGCGTTTGACGAGCCGAGCGCGGTCGGCCACGCGAAGCTGGTCGAGGACCACGTGGCCCGCTTTCCCCCGGAAGCGGCAGGGGGTCCGGAAGGGGTAGGGGTGACTCCCGGTGGTCATCGGCGCGATCAGCACCGTGTCGAGACCCTGATTCAACTCATCGGGGGAGACGACGAGGCAGGGGCGTGCCTTCTTGATCTCCCGTCCCACCGTGGGGTCGAGCGAAATGAGCCAGACGTCACCCCGGGCCGGTCGGCGGCTCACCAGCTCCACTCCTCGGTGTCAAAGCGGGTCGGAAGGAGCGCGGGCGCCGGCTCGGCGCTGGTGGTGGCCGCCTCGACGGCCGCGGCGGCCCATCCCGTCCGCGGGAGCCGCGACGGCTGGATGACCAGGCGGTCTCCATCGACCGTGAGCTCGACCTCCTGGTCGAGTCCGGCCTGATCGAGGATCGGTTTGGGGATCCGGAGACCGCGGGAGTTGCCGATCCGGATGATGCGCGCGCGCATGGGTGCCTGACGACGGAGTGTATCCACAATGTAATTACCGGTGAGAATGGGGGCAACGGGGGCGCAGGGGCGCAGAGGCGCAGGGGCGCGCGAGTGAGGACAACGCCGCGTGGGCGGATACGGACCGCGATGAACCTGGCGGCGGGCTCCCGGCAACGCGAAGCAGGTCCCTCGCTGCGCTCGGGAAGGTTCCGGTCGGCGGGTGAGGGTTCGGGTCGCCGCAGGCGGGGACAACAGGCGCCTAAGGCGCGTGGGCGCGGGAGGCGCGAAAAGAGCGCGTGAGGCGCGTAAGAAGGCGCGTGGGCGCTGGTGCTTGTATGCGATCAATTACACGGCCGTTCACGCGATCGGTCCACGCGGTCTGTTACGCGGCCGTTCCCGCGCTAGATCAGTCCCCCCCGCCTCAGCCTCCCGATCTGATCGTGCCGTTCCTCGTGCACCTTGAGCACTTCGGTGGGTGACACCGTCGCGACCCCCGACTTGGCGACCTCGATCCCGGCGGCGGAGTTGCCGAGGTGCGCCGCTTCGAGCACCCCGGCGCCAGCGGCAAGTGCGGTCCCCACCCAGGCGGTGACGGTGTCGCCAGCGCCGGAGACGTCGTAGACGTCGCGCGCCAGGCTGGGGATGTGGGTGGTCTTCCGGTCGCGGGTCATCAGGATCATCCCGTCGGCGCCGAGTGTGAGGAGGAGGTTGTCCACCTTGAGGCGCTCGAGGGCGGCGGAAAGGGCGTCGGGGTGCGCCATATCCATCGTGGCGCCGACCGCCTGCTCCAGCTCGCGCCGGTTGGGCTTGAAGACCGTGGCGCCGGCATACTCGAAGAACTGCCGGAACTTGGGGTCCACCACGATCGGCACCCCACGCTTTCGGCCCGCTTCCATCGCCGCATAGATAACGGCCGGTGCCAGCGCTCCCTTGTTGTAGTCCTCCAGGAGCAGCGCGTCGGCATCGGACATCGCCTCCTGCACCAGCGCCACCAGCCGCTCGAGCTCGGACCCGGTCAAGAGCGTGTCGACCTCTTCGTCGATCCGAACCACCTGCTGACCGCGAGCGATGACCCTGGTCTTGGAAGTGGTGGGGCGAGCGGCAACGGCCAGCAGCCAGCGATCATCGAGCCGCTGGGTGGCCATCTCCTGCCGGAGCATCCTGCCTTCCTGGTCGTCTCCCACGACGCCTACCAGTCGGCACTGTGCGCCGATGGCGCTCACATTGGCGGCCACATTGGCGGCGCCACCCAGCGCGGCGCGGTGCTCGTGCACGGTCACCACCGGCACGGGGGCCTCGGGAGAGAGGCGCTCGGTGTCGCCGATCAGGTACCGATCGAGCATCACGTCTCCCACTACCACGATGCGGGAGTGCCCCATCTTTTCCAAGAGCTTGGTGATGCGCTCGCGGTTGAGCGGCGCGTGGGGCGGAACGGGAGTGTTGCTCACTGGATGCTGCCTCCGCGGGAGAGGCCGAGGGTAAAGAGGAAGCGGCCTTCGAATCGGGTGTGACTCCGACCGGCGACATTATCGGCGTCGGTGACGTGGTTGAATCCGAGATCGGCTGACAGCTGGACCGGGCCGCTTGCGCCCGACACCTGGACCGCGGCGCGAAGGGTCCGGGCCACGGTACCGCTCAGGACCTGGGGTAAGGTGGCGAGGACGCTGTCGGAGGGCCAGCTATCGGTGATCCGGGCGGCACCCTGACGCAGGTAGGTGACTTCCGGCGTCAGCAACCACCGGGCGCCGACAGGTATGGTCACGAATGCGCTCAGTTGCTCATTGTCTGGAAACTCTCGACCCAATCCGACACCAGCGTCGGCAAAATTTTCCCAAGGACTGATCGTGTGAAAGGCGAGGGTGGAAGCCTGGGTGTAGAGGGCGCGCCACGAGAGAGTACGACCGAGCGGACCGAAGGCGGCCACCGTGAAGGCATAGCGGTTGGGGACGTGGCCGCCGGGGATCGACTGGTAGCTGATGTCGTCGATGGCCAGCTGGCCTTGCAGCGTCACTCGGTGCCCCGCGCGCCAGCTCACGTCGCTCCCCACCATCAGGTTGCCGTTGGCGCTCAGTCCGTACTGATCGCTGAGAATGAGCAGTGAGAGTGGATTGCGGACCCGCCCGGCAAAGGACTGGTCAGGGCCGCCGAGGATGTAGGTCTCCCAGAGGGCGACGGAGAGACGGAGGGACGGTCGGACGGATAATCGGTGGGCGAACCAGTAGCGATGGACGGGAGTTCCGGTGCTGTCGCGTTCGTCAAGGAGGTCGGCAGCTTGGGCAGTGAGCTTGATCTTGTCGGTGCCGAGCTCGAGGCCGATCTCGGGGCGGGGGTAGCCCCAAGAGCTCAAGGGGATGCCATAGACCCCCTGGGGGCCCCAGTTCTGGTCCATCTGGCCGTAATAGAGGCGGGCCCATTTCCATTGGCCGCTCAGGTACGCTTCGGTCATCCGGCCGGAGAAGATCAGGTCGTGACGGCCGGGCCAATCGGGGTCGTTGGGGAGGCGGGGGTCGGCGGTGGGGCGGGATACGGCGATGATGTTCCCGAACTTGGCCGTGAGCCCCAGCGACACATACGGCATCACGCCATTCGGCCCTGAGGGCTGGAGCGCATCGCGGCGCGCAGACGTGTACGCCTCTGCGCCCACGTGCCCCTCGGCCCGCCACCACGCTTCGGTGGTGTCTTCTGCCCATGCAGTCCGAAGCTCGCCAATGATCTCCCTGGATTCGGCGCCTGCGGTGTCTGCTGCCGCCAACACCCGTTCTGCATCGGCTCGGCGGAATGGCCGGATCATTGGGGAGGGATCGGCCACGTCCCCGCGGGTGATCAGGTGCTCCAGGATAGGGAGCCGGGGGTCGTCCAAGGGGACGTACGCCGATGCCTGGGCGGTGAGAGTCACCGGAAATAGGAGCAGTAGTCCGGCGAGGAAGCGGAGGCGCATTGGAGAAAGTTAGGGGAGGCGGAATAGGTGCGTAAGGCGGGTGGGCGCGTAGGCGGGTGAGGCGCCTTCAGGCGCCGGGGGATGAGGCGGGTATCGGGGCATACCACTGGCGTCCGCTCGGTTTTGAGAAGATCCCTCGGTCGCTTCGCTCCCTCGGGATAACACCGTGTGGTGTTGGGA
>JBAUHI010000005.1:0-116466 GCA_049680185.1 Gemmatimonadales bacterium
CGGGGCCGCAGGCTGGGGCGGTGGGGGTGCCGGCTGGCCCCCGCCCGGCGGCTGGTCGGCGTAAAAGCGGAAATCGTCCTCGCCCACCCGGATCACGTCAGCCCGGGCCAGGAGCCGCTGGCCCGCGATCTTCTCGCCGTTCACCAGCACCCCGTTGGTGCTGTGGTCGATCAGCAGGTACCCATTGGGCGACGTGACGATCTCGGCGTGCTTCCGCGAAACGTTCTTGCTCTCGACCACGACATCGCACCCGGCATCCCGACCGAAGACGAGGGAGGCCTTGCTGATGGCGTACTCCCGCCCGTCGGTGAGGGACACCAGCCGCCCGTTGACCAGCCCGGCGGTCGGCTTTGCCTTGCCATCCTTCTTCATCCCCGCGACCGCGTTGGCCAGGTCGGACCCACTCACGTACTGGGTGCTTCCGCTCCGCTGCGGGTCCACCACCAGCATTTCCTGGGGTCCGACCTTGAGCTTGTCGCCATGAAGGACGGGGTGCGGGTCGTTGCCGACCTTGACGCCGTTGAGCGAGAGCTCCGCCCCGGCCGCCAGCAAGCGGACGGACACGGAACCGTCCGCCGCGCTGTTCAAGATGGCGTGGCGGGACTGGATACCGGCCCCGGCCAGGGTGATGGCCAAGCCAGGGTCGCTGCCGATCACCGCTTCGGGGGCCGGGATCGGGTGTTTCTGTCCACCGAACTCTAGCTGCAGCATGGACCTGTCCCGGGGAAGATCAATGAAGGGGGAAAGCTACCGCGGCCCCTTATTTGTGCGCAAGCGAGGTGCAGATACCACTAGGTCGCGCCATTCTCGCGCCATTCCGGCAGGGCAGATCGTGCGGTCGAGGGCTATGCCGCCCCGGCCGCCGAGGCGATCTGGAGGCGGTAGAGGCGCTCGTAGAGCCCGCCGGCGGCCAGCAGTTCCCGGTGGCTCCCCCGCTCCTTCACCTCGCCGTGGTGCAGCACCAGGATCTCATCGGCGTGAAGGATGGTGCTCAACCGGTGGGCCACCACGATCGACGTCCGCCCCGCCATCAGCTCCGCCATTGCCCTCTGGATGAGCGCCTCCGATTCGGCGTCGACGGAACTCGTGGCCTCATCGAGGAGTAGGATGGCCGGGTCGAGTGCCAGGGCCCGCGCAAAGCTCAGTAGCTGCCGCTCCCCCACGCTCAGACTCCGTCCCCGCTCCCCCAGCACGTGCCCGTACCCCGCCGGCAGCCGCTCGATGAACCGCTCCGCCCCCACTCGACGCGCAGCCTCGCGTGCCCTGGCCTCGGTGACGCCGGTATCGAGCACCAGGTTCCGGAGGACATCGCCGGTAAAGAGGAAGAGATCCTGCTGCACGAATCCGATCAGGCGGCGGAGATCACCGGCGTCGAGTTCACGAATGTCGACCCCGTCGACGGTCACCCGCCCCTCGGTCACATCATAGAAGCGGAGCAGGAGGCTCACGATCGTGGTCTTCCCTGCCCCGGTGTACCCGACCAGGGCCAGGGTTCGGCCGGGGCTGGCCGTGAAACTCACGTCCCGCAGCACCCAGGGGCCGTCGGGGGAGTAGCGGAAGGAGACGTGCTCGAAGCGCACCTCGCCCCGCACCGGCCGCGGGAGTCGGATCGGCGTGGCGGGCGCCGGCACGGTGATCGGCTGGTCGAGGAGGGTGAAGATCCGCTCCGAGGAGGCCATGGCACTCTGCAGGAGGTTGAACTTCTCCGACAGGTCCTGCAGCGGCTGGAAGAAGCGCCGGGTGAGCTGGATGAACGCCGCGAGCACGCCGACGGTGAGGCTCCCGCCCAGCGACCGGAGCCCGCCGTACCATAGAAGGAGGGCCACCGCCACCGACGTGAGCACTTCCATGATCGGCAGGAAGACGGCGTAGATGGTGATCGAGCGGAGATGGGCCTCAAGGTGGTCCTCGTTGGCCTTGTCGAAGCGATCCCAGGTGGCCTGCTCCTGCCCGAACAGCTGCACCACGCGCATCCCGGTCAGGTGCTCGGCCAGGAACGAGTTGAGCCGGGCCAACCGGGTGCGGATGTCACGAAAGGCCTGCCGGACGTGGCGCCGGAAGACGATCGCCACGATCAGCACCACCGGCATCACCGCGAACGTCACCAGCGCCAGCTGCCAGTCCATCACCAGCATCAGGATCATGATCGCCGCGAGCGTCATGACGTCGCCGATGACGGTGACGAACCCCGACGAGAGCAGGTCGTTGAGCGTCTCGACGTCGCTGGTGACGCGGGTGATGAGCCGACCCACCGGGTTCCGGTCGAAGTACGGGATGCTCAGGCGCTGCAGGTGGCCGAAGATCTGCTTCCGCAGGTCGTTCATGACCCGCTGGCCGATGAGCGTCGTGAGATAGGCACCACCGAAGTCGGCGCCGAAATTGAGCGCCAGCGACACGACGAACACCCCCGCCAGCGTCAGCAGGAGCCCGCTGTCGCCGGCGGGGATGGCCACGTCGATGGCGCGCTTGGTGAGTTCCGGCCCCACCAGCGCGAGGGCGGCCTCCCCGGCCAGGAGCGACAGCGCCGCCGCGACCAGCCAGCGGTACGGCGTCAGGTAGCGTACCAGCCGGGTGAAGAGCGCCGAGTCGTACCCTGCCTGGAGCGAGTCCTCGGAAATGCCGCCGCTCATGTAGCGCCCATCGCTGCGGTCCCGTCGGCGTCGATGCTCAGGAGCCCTTTCCGGACCCAGTTGGAGAACACCAGGAACCCGAAGGCCAGGGTGTAATAGCTGAGCGTGAGGCGCCAGAGCAGCGTGTAGAGCGGCAGCGAGGTGCGCGGCACATATCCCGCCGCCATCACCGCCGCCGAGAGGAGCTCGGCGATCCCCGACCCACCGGGCGTCGGCGCGAAGTAGAGCAGGAAGGTGATGAGGGTCTGCAGCAGGAGCACGTCGACGAAGTTGGCCTCGACCCCGATGGCGCGGAGCGCCACATACCCCGCCAGGAGCTTGTTGGCATGGGAGGGTGCGGACAGGAGTGTCGCCCACAGGAGCGAGAGCCACCCGCGCGGCGTGTTGAACCGGAGCATGCTGGTGTGGGCCTGATCGATCCCGGCGCGCAGGCGGTCGAGCCGTTCGGCCACCCGGGGACGGCGGCGTCCGATCCAGCCGGCGAGCCGGTGGATGATGTCCCGCGCGACCCCGGGGAACACCATCACGGCGACCATCACGAGGCCGAGTCCGGCAAAAATGCCGAGGCTGCCGAGGAAGAGGTCGTAGAGGGAAAGGCCGAGGACGTCGCCGCGGGTACCGAGGGCCTTGCCAGCGCCCAGCACGATGGCGAGCGGGCCGGCAATGGCAAAGAACGCGATCGTGGCGACGAACGTCATCAGGGTCGAGGTCATGGCGACCGGGACCGGGACGCCGTTGCGTTTCATCGTATAGATCATCATCGGGCCGGCGCCCGACTGCACCGGCGTCAGGTAGGCGGCCCAGGCGCTCATTCCCCCGGCCAGGATCATCCCGCCCAGGGGCGGATTGGGATGCACCTGGCGGGTCACCACCCAGAGCCGGAGACCGCCGCCGATCCAGTCCATCGACGCGAGGCCCAGGCCGATGAGCACCCACACCCAGTGGACCTGGCCCACCGACGCGAGGAAGGCGGGGAGGTTGTTCCCGTAGAGGAGCACCGCGCCGAATCCCACCAGGGAGATGACGGCGAAGAGTTCGAACCCGCGGCGGAGGAGGGTCGGAGAAAGGCTCTTGACCATGCGACGGGAAACGTACTGGCGCAGAGGCGGATGGGTCAACAACGCGGAGAAGGGAGACCGGAGACAGGAGACAACGCGGCCCAGTTCCCACCCGAGTTCCGTGCCCGGAGAGCGGGACGATACAAGAGACAACGCGGCTCGGCGTCCACTCTGGTTCCGTGCCTGATGATCGAGGGGGGAGGAGGAGGACAGGCGCGCTGGGTAGGGAGCGGAAAAGAGATCCGAGTTGCGTTGTCTCCTGTCGCTTGTCTCCGGTCTCTTCTCAGATGCCCTCGTGACTCCATTATCCTTGAGGCAATGGCACCCTCCGCCATCCGCATCGTCAACGCCCGCCAGAACAACCTGCGCGGCATCACGGTCGACCTGCCCCACCGTGCGCTCATCGCGATCACGGGCCCGTCGGGTTCGGGGAAGAGTTCGCTCGCCTTCGACACGCTCTACGCCGAAGGACAGCGGCGGTATATCGAGTCGCTCTCCACCTACGCCAAGCAGTTCCTCGACCGGATGCCGAAGCCGCTGGTCGATCACATCGAGGGGATCGCGCCGGCGGTCGCCATCGAGCAGCGCAATCCCACGACGTCGAGCCGTTCGACGGTCGGCACCGCGACCGAGATCTACGATCACCTCCGGCTTCTCTGGGCCCGGGTCGGCATCCAGCTCTGCCGCAATTGCGGCGGTCGCGTGCGCCGCGACAACCCCGAGGTGGCCACCGACCAGCTCCTTCTGCGCGCCTCGGGACGTCTGCAGGTGGCGTTCCCCCTCCCCGCCTCGACCCGGCGCGACCACGACCTTGTCATCGAGAACCTGCGGGCACTGGGCTTCGTGCGCCTCCTGGTCGATGCCCTGCCCCAGCACCTGGACGAGCTCCCCGCCGGCCTCGACCTGACCAAGGCTGGTGAAGTGCTGGTGATCGTCGACAGACTGACCGCCGAACCCGCCACCCGCGGAAGGATCGTCGACGCCATCGCCACCTCCTTCCTCGAAGGGGAAGGCGTCGCCCTCGCACTCTTCGACGGGCCGGCCGGCCCGGAGCGGATGCGCTTCACCGAGTTCCCCTCCTGCAGCCTCTGCGACACACCCGCCGCGACCCTCACCCCGGCGCTCTTCTCCTTCAACAACCCCCGCGGCGCCTGCGCCGGCTGCAAGGGATTCGGCGCGGTACTCGGGTACGACGAGTCGCTCGTCATCCCCGATCGCAGCCGCTCGATCGAGGACGGCGCCATCGACCCGTGGACCAAGCCGCGCTACGAGACCCGCCGGAAGCTCCTCAAGGACGCCGCCAAGAAGCTCGGTGCTCCCACCGACGTGCCCTGGAGCAAGCTCAAGAAGACGGTCCAGCGCGAACTCCTCTACGGCAAGGTGGGGCGCTTCACCGGGATCTTTCCCTTCCTGAAGGGACTCGAGGAAAAGCGCTACAAGCAGTACATCCGCGTCTTCCTCAGGCAGTACCAGCTCGCCAAGACCTGCCCGGTGTGCGGCGGCTCGCGCCTCAACGCCGACGCCCTTGCCGTCCAGGTCGCGGGCCAGACGATCGCCACGGTGGCGGGATGGCCGGTGGACCAGCTCGCCGGCTGGGTCGAAGGGCTGCACCTCGGCGAGTTCGAACAGCAGATCGCCCAGCTGATCGTGGGCCAGCTCCGCTCTCGCGTCTCCTTCCTCCGCGACGTCGGCCTCGGTTACCTGACCCTCGACCGCCAGACCCGCACCCTCTCCGGCGGCGAGGCGCAGCGCATCTCGCTCTCCAACGCGCTCGGCTCGGAGCTGGTCGACACGCTGTACGTCCTCGACGAGCCGTCGATCGGACTCCACCCCCGCGACATCGATCGCCTCCTGGGGCTCCTCGACCGGTTGCGTGATCTCGGCAACACCGTGGTCGTGGTGGAACACGATCTCGCGGCGATCGCCAAGGCCGATTGGATGGTGGAGCTCGGCCCCGGTGCCGGAGAGCACGGTGGCAAGCTCGTCTACGCTGGGCCGGCCTCCGGCGCCGGGGAGACGCTCACCGGGCAGTACCTCTCCGGCCAGAAACGGATCGCGGTGCCGAGCATGCGGCGGAAGGCCGGACCGTCGTGGCTCCGGATCAGGGGAGCGACGCTCCATAACCTCCACGGTGCCGATGCCGACATCCCACTCGGCACCCTCACCGTGGTCACCGGCGTTTCCGGTTCGGGAAAGAGCTCCCTGGTGCACGATGTGCTGTATCGGCGGCTGGAGGAGAAGCTTCACGGTGCCCACTCCGCCAAGTCCCACCTGGGCGAGGCCGTGGGCGATGTGTCCGGGCTGACTGGGGCCGAATTGGTGGAGGATGTGCTGCTGGTGGATCAATCGCCCATCGGACGCTCGCCGCGCTCCAATCCCATCACCTACGTCAAGGGATTCGACGACATCCGGGAGCTCTTCGCCAGTCAACCGCTGGCACGGCAGCGGCGCTACACCCCGGGGACCTTTTCCTTTAACACCCCTGGTGGGCGCTGCGAGGCGTGCGAGGGCGCCGGACACGTGCAGGTGGAGATGGTCTTCCTGGCCGACGTCTTCGTGCCGTGCGAGGTGTGCGGGGGGTCGCGCTACAAGCGGGAAGTGCTGGACGTAAAGATCAAGGGCCAGTCGATCGCCGATGTGCTGCAATGGACCGTGACCGAAGCGGCCCAGCGCTTCCGGCACCAGGCCAAACTCGGCGCCGCGCTGCAGCAGCTCGAGGCCGTGGGGCTTGGCTACCTGCGGCTAGGCCAGCCGGCGACGACGTTGTCAGGAGGAGAGGCGCAGCGGCTCAAGATCGCGCGGGAATTGCTGGCCGCCGGGAAACGACGGGGGCGGAAGGTGTACATCCTCGACGAGCCGACCACCGGACTGCACCTGGACGACGTGCGGGTGCTGATCCAGGTCCTCGACCGGCTGGTCGACGCCGGCAACACCGTCATCCTGATCGAGCATCATTTGGATGTCATCAAGCGCGCCGACTGGGTCATCGACCTGGGCCCTGAAGCTGGTGATGCTGGTGGACGCGTCGTAGTCCAGGGGACGCCGGAGGACGTCGCGCGGTCGGAGGTGTCCCACACCGGGCGGTATCTGCGGAGTGTGCTGCTGGAAGCGCCGGGAGGCGCCTGACCCCTGCGAACCCGGCATCGGTAACAACAGCGAACCACGGAGACACGGAGGAACTGGAGGTTCACGGAGCACAACCGCTTTGTGTGGTCGGCCGGGAGCCCTCCCTGCAAGACCACATCGATCGTTCTCCTTGCGTCTCCGTGGGCTCCGTGTCGGAGCCTGTCCCGAGCGTGGCGCAGTGTGGTTCGCAGTTCACGATGTATGTGAACTCGCAGTGAGCCTTACAGGGCGACCACACAATGAGGTTGTTCTTCGTGGGTCTCCGTGACCTCCGTGTCTCCGTGGTTCGCAGTTGCCTGCGCTACAAGCCCACGCGTATTCCGTTCGCGCACTCCATGATCAGTGCCCATGTCTCCCGCAGGTAGTCCCGCGTCAGCGCCAAGGACCCGATCGAGAGCCGGAGCACGTAGCGACCGTTGAGCGTGGTGTGGGTAAGCAGCGCCCGCCCCGTGGCGTTGATCGCTCCCACGAGCTGGCGATTGAGTTCGTCCACGGCGGGATCGTCGGCGCGAAGCTTCGCAGGCCGGTGCCGGAAGCAGACCAGCCCCAGCGGCGTCGGTGCCATCGGCTCGAAGGCGGGATCGGCCTCGACCCATTCGCGGAATTCCTGCGCCAGCGCAATGTGTTCGCGGATCTTGGCCTGCAGTCCATCCACTCCGAAGTCGCGCAGCACGAACCAGAGCTTGAGCGCCCGGAACCGGCGCCCCAGAGGGATCCCCCAGTCGCGGTAGTTGGCCACGGCGGCATCGTGGGCCGACTTCAAGTACTCCGGATGGATCCCGCAGGTGCGGACCAGCGTGTCGACATCGCGCAGGTAGTAGGCGGAGCAATCGAAGTTGGTGAAGAGCCACTTGTGCGGATTGAAGACGAAGCTGTCGGCCCGCTCGACCCCGGCCAGCAGGTGGCGTTGCTCGGGAAGGACCGCGGCAGATCCGGCATAGGCCGCGTCGACGTGGAGCCAGGCGCCGTACTGTGCCGCCAGTTCCGCGATGGCGGGCACCGGATCGATCGCCGTGGACGAGGTCGTCCCCACCGTGGCCACCACGCACGCCGGCTTGAGCCCCGCCGCCACGTCCGCGGCAAGTGCTTTTGCCAGTGCATCGGGGCGCATCGCGAAGCTGGCGTCGGTGTCGATGACCCGGAGCCGCTCCTCGCCGATGCCTGCCAACCGCACTCCTTTGGCGATCGAGCTGTGCGCTTCGCCTGACGCATACACCGTCAGGCGCTGCGCATCCGGGGCTGACGCGCCGAGCCGAGACCAGGCAAAATCCGTGGCGCGCTCCCGGGCACAGAGAATGGCCACCAGCGTGGCGCTCGAGGCGGTGTCCTGGATGACGCCGGTGAAGGTCGCCGGCAATCCGACCAACTGGCGCAGCCAATCCATCATCGCCTGCTCGGTCTCGGTGCCGGCGGGACAGGTCGCCCAGCTCATGCAGTTGGCACCCATCGCCGCGGTCATCATCTCCGCCAGCACCGAAGCCGGGCTCGTGTCAGCCGGGAAGTATCCGAACCAGCCGGGGTGCTGCCAGTGGCTCATCCCCGGCATCACGATCCGCTCGACATCGGCGAGCACGCGGTCGAACGACTCACCACTTGATGGCGGCGCCGCCGGGAACTGGCGACGGATAGCACCCGGCTCCAACGACGGCGTCACTGGCCGATCGGGAAGCGACACCAGATAGTCCGCCATCCAGTCGGCGATGCGGTGGGCATTGGTGCGGAATTCCTGGAGATCCATGCCGGGCTCGATGTGGGGGGCTAGGAGCTAGGGGCGAGAAGCTAGGAGCTAGGGGCTAGGGGCTAGAGGCTAGAGGCTAGGCACTAGGTGCTAGGTATTAGGTG
Source organism: Gemmatimonadales bacterium (assembly GCA_049680185.1). Lineage (GTDB taxonomy): Bacteria > Gemmatimonadota > Gemmatimonadetes > Gemmatimonadales > GWC2-71-9 > CAMLHU01. Next base: position 8,657 of record JBAUHI010000005.1, read on the forward strand.
TGACGGGATCGGCATCGAGTCTCCCAAACGTCGACTCAACTCCGCGACGCGCGACCCTCCGTCCCTGCGCCTATCCGTCTATGCGCCTATGCGCCTGTGCGCCTGTGTGTCTGTGCGCCTGTGTGTCTGTGCGCCTGTGCGCCTGTGCGCCTGTGCGCCCCAACTATATTCTAACCCGTGCCTCACCTCTACACTCTCTTCGACACCTCGTTCGGTCGCTCCGGCATCGCGTGGGACGAGCGCGGGATCACCCGCATCCAGCTGGCCGAAGCGTCGGTAGCCGAGACCGCCGCACGGCTGGAGTCCCACGGCGCGCGTCGAGTGCGCGGCACCCCACCAGCGCACGTCGTTGATGCCGCCCAGCGGGTCCGGCGGCACTTGGCGGGCAGGCTCCAGGACTTCGGCCCCATTCCGCTGGCCCTCGAGTCCCTCCCGGAGTCCAGGCGTCGGATCTACGAGGCCGCCCGCAAGGTCCCTGCCGGTTCGACCGTCACCTATGGCGATCTCGCCCAGCGGATCGGCGCTCCGGGTGCGGCGCGCGCGGTAGGTACTGCGATGGCCGACAATCCATTCATCCTCGCCGTCCCCTGCCATCGGGTGATGGGTGCCAACGGACAGCTCCACGGATTCTCCGCCCACGGTGGCATCGAGACCAAGCGGCGGATCCTGGCGCTCGAAGGGGTGCGCGTGTCCATCCCTCGGCGAGCTCCGCGCCGCTACGCCGACGGGCTGGAGTACGATCGTGCCGCCGCCGTGGCCCATCTTCGCAGGACCGACCCGGCGCTTGCCACGCTCATCCGGAAGGCCGGCCCCTTCGTGATGTCGGTCCGCCAGATGCACGACCCCTTCCAATCGCTGCTCCGATCGATCGTGTATCAGCAGCTGAGCGGAAAGGCGGCCGAGACCATCCTGGGGCGGGTGTTGGCGCTGTACGCACCGAAGGACTTTCCGACGCCGGACGATGTGCTTGGCACCACCGACGCCAAACTCCGTGCCGCCGGACTTTCGGCCGCCAAGACCCGCGCACTCAAGGATCTCGCGCTGCGTACCAACGAAGGCGTGGTGCCGCCGCTCCGCGCCCTGCATCGGATGGATGATGACGAAGTGGTCGACCGCCTCACGTCGATCTGGGGAGTCGGACGCTGGTCGGTGGAGATGATGCTGATGTTCCGGCTGGGTCGCCCCGACGTGCTGCCGGTCGATGACCTCGGCGTTCGGCAAGGGTTCGACCTCACCTACGGGCGTCGTCGTCCGGTGTCGCGTGCGCAGTTGGCGGCGCACGCCGAGCGGTGGCGGCCATTCCGGTCGGTGGCGAGCTGGTATATGTATCGCGCCGTCGACCTGCATCGAAAGGGGACCCGCTGATGCAGGTGCGTCTCCGATTCGCGCTGGTGTATTTCGGCTGCTGGGTGGGGTACTTCGTCGTCGGCAGGGTGCTCTTCCTCGCCTGGTACTGGCATGATACATCTGCGCTCGGCATCGGCACCTTGCTGGGGGTGTTCTGGCACGGTCTCCGGATGGACACCGCAGCGGCTGCGTATCTGATGCTGGTGCCGCTGCTGGTCCTGATGGCAACGTCGCATGTGTCCTGGCGCCACCTGCGCTGGGTGGTGGTGACGTGGACCGTGGTGTTCGTGCTGGTGGTGGCCGGGCTCACCATCGGCGACCTGGGGCTCTTCCGGGAATGGGGGTTCCGACTCGACAGCACCTGGCTGATGTACATCAACAAGCCCAAGGAGATGATCGCCTCGACCGAGTCATCCCCCGTCGTGACCCTCCTGATCGTTTTCGTCGGGTACGCGGCCTTCGGGCTTTGGGCATTCCGGAAGTGGGCCCTGCCCGCCGCCGACGAGAAGCGCTTCGAGCCCTCCGGCTGGCCCATCATCCCGGCCGGGCTCTTCGCGATCGTGGTGATGGCGTTCGTCTCCCGGGGCGGATTCCAGTTGGCCCCGCTCACCCAGAGCAGCGTGTACTTCTCCAACAACACCTTCGCGGACCAGGCCGCGCTCAACGTCGGCTGGAACTTCTTCTACTCGGCTCACCACCACGAGTATGACCAGACCAATCCCTACGCGTTCCTCCCGCCGGCCGAGGCCCGCGCCCGGGTGGATTCGCTCTTGGCAGCGGATGTGGGCGTTCCACCGCGGCTCTTCCGGATCCCCCGACCCAACATCGTGTTGATCGTCTGGGAGAGTTTTTCCGCCAAGCTCTCCGCCACGACCGGCGGCCGACACGACGTGGTGCCGGAGTTCGACTCGCTCGCTCGCACCGGCATCCTCTTCGACAGCATCTTCTCCAGCGGCAACCGGACCGAGAAGGGGCTTCCCGCCATATTCAGCGGCTACCCTGCCCTCGGAAATGCGTCGATCATCAAGTCGCTGCGAAAGGTGGCGACCCTGCCTGGCCTCCCTCGCGATCTGGATTCCGCCGGATATGCCACCCAGTTCATGTACGGCGGCGATCTCGGCTGGGCCAACTTTCACTCATACCTGCTCCATGCCGGATTCCAGACCGTCCTGGGCGAACGGACGTTCGCCACTGGCCTGCTCCGCGTCGATTGGGGCTTCCACGACCAGGTCCTCCTCGACCGCGCCGACCGGCTCGTCGATTCCCTCGCGCGCCCGTTCTTCTTCGCGATGCTCACACTCTCGAGCCACGATCCCTACGTGATCCCGGTGGCTCCGGCCTTCCCGGGGCGAGATGCCAACGACCTCTTCATGAGCGCGCACCATTACACCGATGCAACGCTGGGAGCCTTCATCCGAGCCCTGGCCGCAAAGCCGGTGTGGGACAGCACCGTCGTCATCATCATCGCCGACCACGGGCACCGGCTTCCTGAACTCGTGCCGCCGGTCGACTTCACGGACCCGAGCGTGTTCCATGTCCCGATGCTCTGGATCGGCGGGGCGCTCGCGGTACGTGACACCGTGATCCACACCATCGGCTCCCAGACCGACCTGGCGCCGACGCTGCTGGCCCAGTTGGGACTCCCCCGTACGCAATACACCTGGGGAGACGACATCCTTCTCCACGGGCACCGGCCTGACGCCTACTATGGATACCACGATGGCTTCGGGTACGTCGATGCGCGGGGCGGCTTCGTCTTCAACGACGTGGGGCGGCGGGTGGTGCAGCATTGGGGAGCAGTGGACAGCGCCGACGTGCGGAACGGCCTGGCGCAGCAACAGCAGATCGTGAACGACTACCTGGCGCGCTGAGCGTCAGGGCGGCCCCGATGCCAGAGCTCCCCGACATCACCCTCTACGTCGAAGCGCTCCGGGCTCGCGTGGCCGGAGCTGCGCTCGAGGGCATCCGACTCAAGAGCCCCTTTCTGGTCCGGACCGTCACCCCACCCATCACCGATGCCCCCGAGCACAGCGTCCGGACGGTGTCCCGCCTCGTCAAGCGCATCGTCTTCGAACTCGAGGGCGAACGATTTCTCGTCCTCCACCTGATGATCGCTGGCCGGTTGCACTGGAAGCCCGTGGGGGCCAAGGCCCCGGGACGGGCGGGCTTGGCCGCTTTCGACTTCGGTACCGGCACCCTGACCCTCACCGAGGCCGGCACCAAGCGGCGGGCATCTCTCCACTATGTCGTTGGGCGTGACGAACTGCGCCAGTTCGACCGTGGCGGGCTCGAACCACTGACTGCCACGGCGTCTCAGATCCTCGAACGTCTTCGGAGCGAGAACCACACGCTCAAGCGCGCGCTCACCGACCCCAGGATGCTGAGCGGCGTGGGGAACGCCTACTCTGACGAGGTCCTCCACCGCGCGCGGCTCTCGCCCCTCCGGCTGACCTCGAAGCTCTCCGATGAGGAGGGCGGGCGGCTGGGGCGGGCACTCGTCTCCGTGCTCACTGAGTGGACCGATCGACTCCGGGAGGAGACTGGTGACGCCTTTCCCGAGCGCGTCACAGCCTTTCGGCCGGACATGGCTGTCCACGGCCGCTTCCGCCTTCCCTGCCCCGTCTGCGGGACGCCGGTCCAGCGGATCCGGTACGCGGAGAATGAGACCAATTATTGCCCGACCTGCCAGACCGACGGACGGCTGCTGGCTGATCGGGCGATGTCGCGGCTGCTGAAAGAGGATTGGCCAAAGAGTCTGGACGAGATGGAAGAGCGGCTGGGGCGGTGAGCGAGGGGAGGTCCCGGAACGACAGCGGCCCCACCACTTGAGTGGGGCCGTTCGCTTGAGCTCCCGAGGCAGGACTCGAACCTGCGACCCGCGGATTAACAGTCCGCTGCTCTACCAACTGAGCTACTCGGGAAGAGGCGGCAAGCTAAGGCCGCCTACCAGCAGAATCAAGCACTCGGACACCTCGGAGGCCACCGGCTCACCCCAATTCGTGCATCAAGTCGTAGCATCCTCCATCATGCGCAGCCAATGGGAGTTCCGCTCCCTCCTTCCACTCCTGCGAGCCGAAGGGCCGCACATTCGATAAAGTGCCACCGTAACGCCACAGTCGATACACCAGCACTCTCTTGGCTAGCGGACAGCTCACCGGATGACCGATTCAGGACCGTTAACGTAAGCCATTTATTACCAATACCTTATAGTGTTTGCGAGTGTACACTCACATACATTATATGCGAGCGAGCGCTCGCAAGCGATATGAGCCCTCATTCTGGAGCATTTTGACGCCATTATCGGCCCGGAAAACGCAGCGTAAGTCATTGTGAAATAATCTGTTGCCCGCATCCAGTTCCCCCCTGACCTCCACCCGTCTATCCTTCTTCCCGTGACTATCCACCCCTTGGCTGGCCACCGCGATCTGCGCCGGAAGCTCTCCGCCGCGCTCGCGGCCGACCACCTCCCGCAGCTCCTCCTCCTCTCCGGCCCCGCCGGCGTGGGGAAGCAGCGCCTTGCCCTCTGGCTGGGCCAGCTGGCGCTCTGTACCGCCCCGACCGCCAGTGAGCCCTGCGGCACCTGCGCCTCCTGCCGGATGGCCCTGGAGCTCTCGCACCCCGACCTCCACTGGTTCTTCCCCCTCCCCCGCCCCAAGGCGGGCGAGCCTGACAAGCAGATGGCAGAACTGGAAGAGTCCCAGGCCGGTGCCCTCGCCGACCGGCGCGCCAATCCGCTCTACGGCCGCCCCGATGGGATGTCCGGTCACTTCATGGCCACGGCCCAGCTGGTCGCTCGACGCGCCTCCCTGACCCCAGCCGTGAGCCGCCGGAAGGTGATCATCCTTGGCGAAGCCGAACGACTGGTCCCCCAGGCGGCCAACCCCGAAGCGGCCAACGCCCTCCTCAAGCTCTTCGAGGAACCACCGGCCGATACCTTGATCGTCCTCACCGCCCAGGACCTCTCCGCCATCCTCCCCACGATCGTCTCGCGGGCGGTCCCCCTCCGTGTGGCGCCGCTCCCGGACGCCGAAGTGAGGGAGTTCCTGAAGACCAGCCTCACGCCGACCCCCGGGCCGGCGGATCTCGATGCCCGGGTCGCCCGCGCGGGCGGTGCGATCGGGCGGGCGGTCGACCCGAGCGATGACGCCGCCCGGAGCCGCGCCGCCGCGGATGAACTCCTCGCCGCGGTCCGACGCGGACCCGGTGCGCGGCTCGAACGGGCCCTCGCGCAAGGCGCCTTCGCCGCCCGTGGGGACTTCACGGAGCTCCTCGATGCCCTGGCGGAGCGGATGCTGGAGACGGCGCGCGAGCGGCTGGGCCATCCCGCGCCGGTCGGCGGCCTTCCCGCCGCACTCGAGCGGACCGACGCCGCGGGTGCGGTCCACGCCCTTGAGCGCATCCGGCAGGCCCGTGAAGCGGCGCAAGGCAACGTGAATCCCCAACTGATCCTCGCCTCGCTCACTGCCGAACTCGCGGGGGCGCTGTGAAGTTGAGCCATGTTGATGACGCGGGCCGAGCCCGGATGGTGGACGTCGGCGACAAGCCGATCACGGAGCGCATCGCGGTCGCCGAAGGCCGGGTGCGGATGTCCTCCGCAGCGTTCGTGCTGGTCCGGGATGGTGCCGTGGCCAAGGGCGACGTGCTCGCGGTGGCAGAGACGGCCGGGACGATGGGTGCCAAGCGCACTGCTGACCTCATCCCGCTCTGTCATCCGTTGGGGCTCGATCTCGTCGCCGTGGAGACCACCCTCGACCCCGAACTTCCGGGGGTCCGGGTACGGGCCACCACCAAGGTGACCGGCAGGACCGGGGTCGAGATGGAGGCGCTGACCGCGGTGGCAGTGGCTTGCCTCACGGTGTACGACATGACCAAATCCGCCGACCGATCGGCCGTGATCGAGGAGATCCGGCTGCTGTCGAAGTCCGGCGGCAAGCACGGCGAGTGGCACCGCGCGTAGATCGCGCCCGCCACTCCCTTATAGGAGGAAGACGTGAGACACTCATTCGATGACGACAGGCCGGTACAGACCCCGAACCTCTGGCTCCGTGGTGCCGGCATCCTGGTCGCGGCACTGGTGGTCAGCGGCATCGTCGGCAGCCTGCGCGGCCCTGAAGCGGTGGTGGCCTCGGGCGTGAGCGTGGGACCGATGCCGCAGATCCAGGGCCTGGAACACCAGCTCAACGCGACCCAGAGCGCCCTCGATGTGGAGCGCACCAAGAACACCCGCGCCGAGGCGATCGGCCGGTTCTCGACGGCGTACCAGATCCCGGCCGACCTGACCGCCGCGATCTACGACAACGCGCTCAACGCGGGCATCGACCCGACCCTCGGCTTCCAGCTGGTCAAGGTGGAGAGCGGCTTCCGCGCCAACGCCCGGAGTTCTGCCGGCGCGCTCGGCTACACCCAGCTCCAGCTCCCGACGGCGCGAACCTATGAGCCGTGGGTGGCGGAATCCGACCTCTTCGATCCCAACACCAACTTGAGGATCGGGTTCCGGTTCCTCCGCGAGCTCATCGGCCAGTATCACGGTGATGTCCGCCTGGCACTCCTGGCCTACAACCGCGGCCCGAGTCGGATCAACGAGGCGCTCGCCTATGGCGATGACCCCGACAACGGATACTCCCGCGCGGTGCTGCATCACCGGCCGAAGATGCCCAAACAGAAGTGACCGACCTGAACGAAGAACCCCCGCCGATGCCGGCGGGGGTTCTTTGCATCTGGTCACGGCGTCGTTCAGCCGCGCGGGATCTTGAGCACCGTGCCGGAGCGGAGCGCTTCATCGGGCGCGAGTGCGTTGGATCGCCGCAACGCCGAGATGCTCACTCCATAGCGCTCGGCCAAGGTCGAGAGCGTCTCGCCATACCGGACCTTGTGGGTGCCGGCATTCGCCACGGCGGTGGAGTGCGTCGCCGGGCGGCGGGTCCGGGCCTGGACCGCACCCGGCGCGCCGACCTTCACGTGCTCGCCGATGCGGAGTCGGTCGGTCGGGCCTGCATCGTTCCAGCGGCGGAGGTTGGCGATCGTCACGCCATAGCGGCGGGAGAGCGTCCACCACGATTCACCCGACTCGACCCGGTGAGTGCCGCCCGGCGATGAATGCGCTCGGCGGGGCGCATCCGGTGCCTCGGCCAGTGCCGCCGCACGAGGATCGAACGCGACGCCGGAGACCGGAATGATGAGCCGAGATCCCAGGTGCAGCCGCCGAGGATCCACCCTCGGGTTGGCGAGCCGGATATCCTCGAGCGTCACATGGTAGGCGCGGGCGATCTGTCCCAGCGTCTCTCCTCGAGCGATGAAATGCTCGCGGAAGGTCAGGCGCTTCGAGGCGGGAAGATCCGCGTACGATCCGGACACCTTGGCCGCGGTGCCGATCGGGATCCGCACCACCGCCTCCGTCTTGGGCGGGGTCGCCATCCGGAGATACTGGGGATTGAGCTCCCGGATGGCCTGGATCGTGGTATCGGCCAGCCGGGCGATGACGTCGAGACCGGTCGCATCGGGCACGATGATCGAGTCGTAGGAGAACGGTGCCACCGCCACGACCGGCGGGAAGCCGTAACGTTCCGGTTCCTTGGCGATCAGCGCCGCGGCAATGAGCTTCGGCACGTAATCCCGGGTCTCACGCCGCAGGTAGCGGGTGTCGTAGAGCCGGAAGAAGGTCGAGTCGCTCCCGGATTCGTCATCGACGCCATCGGCGTCCTCCAGCCGGGAGATTCCCCGGGAGACCCGCCCGCCGCCGGCGTTGTAGGCCGCCGCCGCCAGGTAGAGCGATCCGAACCGGTCCTGCAGGTCGCGCAGGTAGTGCGCGGCAGCCGGTGTCGCCTTGACCGGATCGCGCCGCTCGTCGACCCACTTGTCGATCTTGAGCCCGTACATCCGACCGGTGCCCTTCATGAACTGCCACATCCCGACCGCGCGCGCCCGACTGGTGGCACTGTTGGAAAAGCCGCTCTCGATCAGCGCCAGGTACTCGAGGTCGCCAGGGAGGCTCTCGGCCGCGAATGCCGCGCGGATCATCGGCTCGTATCGGGGCATCCGCTGGAGCCAGATGGCCATCCGGTCGCGGGCCGGGCCCTGGAAGAAGTCGAGGTAGAACTGCACCCGCTCGTGGTTCGAGAAGGAATTGACGTCGATGTCCCAGGTGACGGCGGGGATGGCCTTGGCACCGCCCGCGGGCGCCGGCTGGCTGCTCGGTGCCACCGAATCACCGGGGCTCGCATTCGCCAACTGCTCCAGTGCGACAGCGTCCGCCGCCGAGTCGGCCTCGTCGGCGGTGGTGGCAGAATCATCGGCGGCGGCATCGGCCACGGCCGTATCCACGGCATCGTCCACCGTGTCGGCGGGCACAACGACTGCGGCCACCGGGACCGGTTGGGCCCGGGCGGCGGGAGAGGTCGAGATCGCTTGGGGGGTGGATCCAGGCGCCGGAACGACCAGAGCTGGCGGGTGGCCAGCACAGCCGGTGAGGACGACAAGGAGCGCCAGCTTGAGCAAAAGGCTCGGTCGGTGCTCGGGCTTCAAACGCGCTCCTGAAGGGGTCGGATCGGCCACTGGCCGGGCGACTGGGAACGCTTGTAAAGTAAGGAGTTACGCCGTGGGACCAAGTGCTTTCGGTCGATCTTCGGGAAACTACCGCATGAAGAAGCGATTGCCGAGCACCCGGTTGGTGGCATTGAGGACAGCGAGGGCGGCACCGCGGGCGGAGTCGACGTCGGCCAGAAAGCACCCGACCAGCCGCTGCCCCTCCCCCTTCTCCTGGTAGGCCAGCGACACGATGACGACGTTGTTGTCGAACGCCTTGACCGCCTTGACGCCGAGGAGTTCGAGGGTCACCTCGCCCTTGACCGCGCGATCGAGGGCGATGACGCACGCCTCCGCGGCACACCGCAGTTCGCCGGCGGTCGAAGCGAGTCCCTCGCTCTCACCGACGAACGATCCGTCATCGCCCCATCCCAGCTCCACCCGCGCCTTGCATCGGCTGCCGGGCAGTCGGTCCAGGACAAAGTTGCGGAACCGGAGGCGTTCCGGCAGGTCCGATGTGCTCAACGTCGCCCTCCCCCGCCGACCACGTCCGGCTCGAACGGGACATCGAGCTGGTCGGGCGTCTCTTCGACCGGGCGCACGATATCGACCTCCAGGCGTCCGTGGGCATCGGCCCCGGCACCGACCACCAAGATGCTGCCGCCGGTGAAGGTGAGGCGGAGTTGCCGGAGGTCGGGGCGCACCGTGGCATCGAGCACGTCCTGGCCCCGAATGGAATCCAGCGCATCGGCCACCCGCCGGAGGTCCTGCACCGAGACCGCCATGTCGACTCCTAGCGCAGGTGTTCGGCGAGGACCGCAGTCAGCCGATCGTGCGAGATCCGTTCGGCCTGGGCGAACAAGCTCGACTTCGAGCTCGACTCGAGGGGATACGCCGCCCAGAACGACGATCTCGGCGGGCAGGCCGATCGAAAGGAAAGGACCAGTTGCCACGACGAATTGTGCGGCCGGCGCTCGGCGGCACAGGTCACGTTCCAGACGGTATCTCCGAGTTCGAGCACACGCCACGCCATTGCGTTGCCAAGCTCCCGAGATTGTGGACGGGGGACCCTCGCAATATGCCGGCTGCAGCAAGCGGGTCAAGTGCGCTGGCTCAGCTCCGCACCAGCCGGTGGAAGCGCGTCGCGAGATCCGTGGTCACCGGTCCGCGCACCCCGGTGCCGATCATCCGGCCGTCGACCTGCCGCGCATGGACCACCTCCGCACCAGTCCCGGTGAAGAAGACCTCGTCCGCCGTGTAGATGTCGAAGCGATTGAGGATCGACTCGGCCACCCCATACCCCGCGGCGGTGGCAAGTTCGAGCACCGCGTCGCGCGTGACACCCCGCAGGATGCCCGAGGCGACCGCCGGCGTCTGCACCACCCCGCGACGCACGATGAAGAGGTTGGAGCCCGACGCCTCGGCCACCCATCCGCTCGGATCGAGCATCAGCACTTCGTCAGCACCCGCCTGGATCCCCTCGACCTTTGCCATGATGTGCGGCAGGTAATTGAGCGACTTGACCCGTGGTGAGAGCGCCTCGCGGTGGGGCACCGGCGTTCCGGCCGTGACGACGACGAGTCCCTGTTCGTACTTCTCCTTGGGCCACAGGGCGATCGTGTCCACGATGACGATGACCGACGGCCGGGCGCATTTCCGCGGATCGAGGCCCAGGTCGCCTACACCACGAGTGACCAGGGTGCGGATGTATGCATCGGCGAGCCCGGAACGGCGGAGCGCCTCGACGTGGATGTCAGCGAGCTCGGACTGCGAGATGGGGATCGTGAGCCAGACGGCCTTGGCCGAGTCGTAGAGGCGATCGAGGTGCTCATCGAGCCGGAAGATCGTGCCGCTGTAGGCCCGGATGCCTTCGAAGATGCCGTCGCCGTAGAGGAGGCCGTGATCGAAGACCGAGACCTTGGCGGTGTCCCGATCGCACCATTTCCCGTCGAGCCAGATGGTGGTGGTCACGCAGGGACCTCGGGGGGAACGGGAAGATGGGAGATGCGCCCGCCTGGGCTCGAACCAGGAACTGTCGGCTTAAAAGGCCGATGTGATACCATTTCACCACGGGCGCGAGGGACGGTCGGACGGTCGGACGGTCGGACGGTCGGACGGTCGGACATCGAAGATAACGCGGATCGGTGGGAGGGGGAACGAGGTTGGCAGTGCTTGACAACAAACGCACTAACATAGACCATCTATGTATGTCTCCATCGTCGATCCACCGGGACGAGATCCCGCCCGGCACCCTTGAAATGCTGATCCTGCAGACCGTCGCGCGCCGGCGGGAGGTGCACGGCTTCGAGATCGCCGAGGCGATCGAGCGGGCCTCCTCGGGGATCCTCCGTGTCGAAGAAGGATCCCTGTACCCGGCGTTGCAGCGTCTGCTCGTCAAGGGATGGCTTGTCGCCGAATGGGGGCGAACGGCCGAGAATCGACGGGCCCGCTATTACCGGGTCACCGCAGCGGGACAGCGGCAGCTGGTCCACGAGGTCGAATCGTACCATCGGGTGTCGCAGGCCATCGCGTCCATCCTCCGGCCCGCCTGACCGATGAGCATCCACGAATGGTGGCGCCGGATCGGACTGCTGCTCCATCGCGACCGCGCCACTCGCGAGCTCGAAGAGGAAATGCGTCTCCACCGGGAGCACCGCGCCGAACAGCTTCGGGCCCAAGGAATGACACCAGCGGAGGCGGAGTTCGCCGCGCGTCGTCGATTCGGCAATCAAGGAGTGTTGCAGGAGGCGAGTCGGGACGCTTGGGGATTCCGGTGGATCGATGACGCGGTTCAGGACATCCGGTACGCCGCGCGTCGCTTGCGCCAGCGGCCGGGGTTCACCTTCGCCGTGGTGGGCATTCTGGCGTTGGGTACCGGCGCCACCACGGCAATGTTCAGCGCGGTGGACGCTGCGATGCTCCGGCCGCTGCCGTTCCTGCGACCGGCGGAGCTGGTCGCACTACCTCAAGTAAGACTGTTGTTCGACGATGGGATGGGGCATCCGGGCGGGATCACGATCGCCGACGTCGAGGCAATGCCCCGGCTCTTCTCGCACGCCTCGGCCTGGGGAGCCGGTGGTCTCAATCTGTCCGATCCGGACCACCCGTTGCGGCTGAACGTAGGCGTGGTCACCACGGACTTCTTCACAACGATCGGCACGCCTCCCCTTGTGGGCCGCGGCTTCGTTCCCGAAGAGGGCCGATTCGGCAACGCCCAGGTGGCAGTCCTTTCCTATGGCTTGTGGCAACGACAGTACGGCGGACGGGACATGATCGGCCATGCCATTCTGCTCAGCGACAAATCCTACATCGTGATCGGAGTGATGCCTCCCGGTTTTTCCTTTCCACAGGAGAGTGATCTCTGGATCCCCATGACGATACCCGCCACCTACGAAACGTTCGAGCCATTCCATGGAGGCCTTCTGACGAGCGTCATCGCACGCCTGGCGCCTGGAGTGGACGTGCGAACGGCAGCGACCGCTCTGTTCGGGCGTTGGCAGGCCGCCATCGACGCCGAAGTCGGCCACTCCCCCGACCCTACCACCCGGCAAACCCTCGACAAGCTTGATCGCGATGGAGCGGTACAGCCGCTACAGCAGAGCCTTGTCGGTGACCGCCGAACCGCACTACTGGTCCTTCTTGGTGCAACGGGTCTGCTCCTGTTGATCGCCTGCGCCAACGTCACAAACCTTCTCCTCTCCCAGGCTGTGACCCGCCGCCGGGAGATCGCCGTGCGAGAGGTGCTCGGTGCCACGCGCGGGCGGGTGGTGCGGCAACTGCTTGCCGAAAGCGTGCTCCTCACCCTGGCCGGGGCGGCGCTCGGGATACTGCTCGCGCCATTGTCACTCGGTCTCCTTCGAACGCTGCTCCCCGCCGGGCTGGCTGGCCTGGCCACGGCCCGCATCGATGCCCGGATCCTGGCATTCACGGTACTCCTCGGTGCCGCCAGCGGAGTGATCTTCGGGCTCTGGCCAGCACTGGCCACTTCGGGGAAAGCCCCGGTCGAGGTGATCAAGCAGGGAGGCGGCCATGGCGCCACCGCTGGCCGAACCGGCCAGCTTCGTCGCAGTTTGGTCGCAGCCGAACTGGCGTTGACGGTGGTGCTGCTGGTCGGGGCGGGACTGATGCTTCGCAGCTTCAGCCGGCTCATGGGACTTGACCGCGGAATGAATGTCGAGAATGTGGGTACGCTCGAAGTGTCCCAGACTTTCGGGCCCGCGAGGAGTAGCCTCCGACTCCTGGTCATTGATCAGGTACTCGCTCGGCTCCAGGCCACACCCGGCATTGTTGCGGCCGGTGCCGTGAACGACTTGCCACTTGGCGGGGAAGGCGGATTGGCAACAAACGTTTCTATCGATGGTGCCAGCGATGACATTCCCTCAATGCCGTACGCGCGCATCCTGGAGGCGACGGACGACTATTTCGCCGCGATGGGGATCCGGCTACTGGCAGGCCGGACTTTTGCGGCCAGCGACGACTCGCTGGCGCCGCCGGTCATGATCATCAGCGCGCACATGGCCGAGGAAGACTGGCCCGGTGTCAATGCGGTGGGCCGAACGTTTCATGTCCATTCTGACGCCCTATATACTGTGATCGGGATCGTGTCAGATGTGCGTGAGCTCCGGCTTGATGAGAACCCGATGCCACAGATGTATTCGGCGATCACCCAAGGAACACCGGGCACCGTCACATTAGTCGCGCGGGGAGCGCTTGCTCCCAATGTGCTCCTCGCCACCATGCAGGCTGCTGTCCGTGCCGTTGATCCTTCCCAGGCCGTCTACCACGTCCGAATGATGAACCAGGTGCTCAATACTTCCGTGGCGCCCCGGCGTACCAACACGATCCTGATCTCGCTCTTCGCCGCGGTGGCACTCGTGCTCGCGTCGTTCGGCGTCTACGCCGTGGTCGCGTACGGCGTGGCTCAGCGCTTCCACGAGTTCGGGATCCGCTCCGCCCTCGGCGCGACCGGGCGGGATCTGATCGGATTGGTCTCACGCGAGATGGTCTGGGTCGCGGTACTCGGTCTTGCGGTGGGACTCGGGGGCGCCTGGGCGCTCATGCGGATCGCCAACAGCCTGATCTACGGCGTCACCATCCACGACCCGGTCACCTTCGTGCTCGCACCGGTGCTGCTACTGGTCCCAGTCGTAATGGCGACCCTCATCCCAGCGCGCCGGGCGGCGCGAGTCGACCCTGCGGAGGTGATGCGGGCGGATTGAAGCCGGGTTAGGCTCAGGCGAGCCAAGTGATCGCAACCGGACCGGCGAGGGTCACGATCAAGCACAACGAACGCCCGCATCGCGAAGCCTTCCCCCATGTGAAAGGAAGCTCGCGTGCGGGCGTCACGTCACACCCCGGAGGGGGTAACGGCCGGGTAACGCTGCGGAGCGCTATCGGCCGCGGCTCATCGCCTGCTTGACCCAGGCCCGGACCCATGGCCTCGAGTCATCGGCGTGGCGCTCAAGCATCGACTTGGCGCCGGTGTCCCCCTGACCGGCAAGGGCGGCGAGGACGAATGCGGTGCTCTGGATATCGCCCAGCTTCCCTTCCACCGCCGCCAAGGTCGTCGAATCGACCGGGCCCAGGAGCAGCGATCGGAGGCCGGCCATGGCGATGTCGTCCCGATACGACGGCGTCGCCAGTGCCGCCCGGATGGTGGCACCGCGGTCATCGGGCGCCAGGCGGGCGAGCGCCAAGACCGCCGCCGCCCTGACCCCGTAGCTCTTGTCGGAGGTCCAGGCCGTCCGTACCGCGGTCACCGCCGCGTCGCCGCCGTCCTTGAGCATCCCGATCGCCGAGATCGCGGCGGTGCGCACCTGCGCAGAGGTGTCATGGGCCGCGACCGTCAGCGCCGGGAGTGCCGTCGCGGCAGGGAGATCGCCCAGTGTGGTCGCGGCGATGGCACGGGTGAACGGGTAGTCGGCGTGCTCTGCCGCATCGGCGATGGCCGCCGCGGCCGCCGGTTCGGTCACTCGCGTGCTGAGCTGCTCCAGCACCCACTGCCGGTCCCAGAGGTCGGAATCGTGGGTCAGTTGCGCCGCCAGCATCGCCGTCGGCTGGTCGAAGGCGAGCTTCTTGAGGATCCGGTCGCCGTCATCGAAGATCACGTAGGTCGGCGCGGACGTCACGGCGGACACGGTGATGGTGTCGCTCCGCGCGCCGATCCACGCGTGCGTCACGACGCTGCCGGCTCCGGTGCCGACCCGCACCGTCACCGGCATCCGGAAGACGGCGGGGGTGGTGAAGCGGATGCCGGTGGCGGAATCGGGCTTGGAGCTGTCGACCTGGGTCTGGGTCGCGATCAGGGTCACGCGGTGCGCTACAGAGTCATACGCCTGGGTGACGGTGAACTCCGGGTACCCCGCCTGGTAGATCCACTCGTCGAAGAACCAGTCGAGGTTCTCTCCCGTGGCATCGAGGATGGCCTGGCGGAGGTCGTCGGTCGTCGCATTGTCATACTGGTGCACGGTCAGGTAGCGGTGGAGCGAGGCCCAGAACGGCTCCGGTCCCAGATACCCCTTCAGCATCTCGAGGACGAGGGCGCCCTTGGGGTAGATGTTGTTCGATCCATCGGAGGCAAGCGGCATCCGCTTGCGATGGTCGATGCTCATGAACTGCCGGTACTCGTCGGCGTAGTAGTCCTCACCCGCATGGGCACCGAGTCGGGAAGTCCAGTACTGCCCCGGCATGAACTCGGCAAATCCTTCATTGAGCCAGGTGTTGGCCCAGTTCTCGGTGGTCACAAGGTCGCCGAACCACTGGTGCGCAAGCTCGTGCGGGATCAGGATGTACTGGTACCAGGGGCGATCGGCGTAGGCGCGAGCGTCGGGGAGCCAATCCACCAGCGTCGTGGCGCTCACGTTCTCCATCCCGCCGAAGAAGTCGGCCACGGTGGTCTGGGCGTACTTCTGCCACGGATACGCCACACCGGTCAGGCGGGAGTACGTGTCGATCATGTCGGGCGTCACGTGGAAGAGCGGCCGCGCCAGCGCGCTGTCCTCCGGATACACGTAGTAGTCGACCGGCACACCGTGCCACTGATCGTGGATCCGGACCAGCGGCGCCACCACGATCGACACCAGGTACGTCGATGCCGGCTTGTCCTCCGACCATTTGACCGTCCGGCTCCCCTTGGCCACGATGTTCGACACCAGCCTGCCGTTGGAGACCACCATGTCCTTGGCGGGCACGGTGGCGGTCAGGGTCCAGGTCGCCTTGTCATTGGGAAAGTCGTAGGTGGGGAACCAGAAGTGGTTGTCCATCGCCTCGCCCTGGCTCCAGATCTGGTCGGGGCGGTGCGGCCGGCCTTCTCCCTTGAGGAAAGTGAGGCCCCTGCCGTTGTCGATGCGCGCGTCATAGGTGATGGTGAACCGCACGGTATCACCGAAACCGGCCGAGTGCGCCAGTTGCACCACCAGAGTGTCGCCGCGCTGGCTGAAGTCGAGCTTCCCGGTGCTGCCCCGGACCTCGGTCACGTGGATCCGATGCCCGGCGTCGAGGATCACCGAATCCATTCCCGGCTTCAACGCCTCCAGCGTCGTCGCCACCCGCCCCTTCAACCCAAGGGAATCCCAGTCGAAGTCCCGGACCTCGATATCCTGGTGGACCAGGTTGTAATCATGCGACCGGGCGTAATGATCATTCAGTATCCGCTCAGCGTTGCTCTGCGCAGCGAGCGGAGCGGCCAAGAGGGCGAGTGCGGCGAGGCAAGCGAGGGAGCGCATATGAGGATGGTCTCGATGTGGGTGTGAAGGCGAGGGGCTGGAGGCTAGAAGCTAGAGGCTGGAGGCTGGAGGCTGGAGGCCTGAAGGTAAGGGCTAGAGGCTAGAGGCCCGGAGCCAGAATAGGAAACTTTGGGATGTGGTGCTGGTCGGCTCGAGCTTGGAGCATAGAATGAAGGACCGAGTGCTTCAAGCCCCCAGCCTCCAGCCTCCAGCCTCCAGCTTCTTTCAGCCTCCAGCCCCTAGCCTCCAGCCCCTACCCACTCACCCGGCCCACCGGCGCAAAACTCCGGCGATGATGTCTCGTTGGTCCCTTGATCGTGAGCGCTGCGAGATGGCCGGACGTACCGTAGCCAGCGTTGGTTTCCCATCCGTAGCCGGGGTGTCGGGCCGCCAGGCTGGTCATCAGGGAATCCCGCAGGGTCTTGGCGACGATCCCTGCCGCGGCGATCGTGGCGCAATGGGCGTCACCGTCGACCAATGCCTGGTGCGGGTAGCCAAGTTCCGGCAGCGGGAGGCCGTCGAGGAGCACCATGCAGTCGGCCGCAGGCAGCACCCGGAAGAGTCGCTCGACGGCCCGGTGCATGGCCAGTGCGGTGGCGCGGCGGATGTTGTGGCGGTCGATCTCGACCGAGGAGGCGGCGCCGAAGGCGAAGCCGAGTGCCGCGGCCCGGATGGCGGGGGTCAGGACCTCACGACGATGGGCGGAGAGGGTCTTCGAATCGCGGAGGCCGTCGGGCGGCGCGGAACCGGCCGGAAAGACGACGGCCGCGGCCACCACTGGACCAGCCAGGGGACCACGGCCTACCTCATCGACACCCACGAGCAACTTTCCCGCCGCCCACGCCGCGCGCTCGCGCTCGAGGGTGGGCCGCGGGGCGGGCACCGTCAGTTCTCGCGCTTTTCCTTGATGCGTGCGGCCTTGCCGCTCACATCGCGGAGGTAGTAAAGCTTGGCGCGGCGCACGCTGCCCTTGCGGACGACCTCGATGGTCGCGATGGTCGGTGCGTGCAACGGGAAGATCCGCTCGACGCCCACGCCGGCGGAGACCTTCCGCACGGTGAACGACTCGCTGATCCCGCCGCCCCGCTTCGCGATGCACGTGCCCTCGAACGCCTGCAAACGCTCCTTGTCGCCCTCGCGGACACGCACCATCACCTTGATGGTGTCACCCGCATCGAACTTCGGGAGATCCGTGCGCAGCCCTTCGCGCGCCACTGTCGCCAGCTTTTCCATGGTCCTGTCCTCTGCGCCGTCAGTGGGCGCTGCCAGTCGCCCCGCGGGGCGGTTCACGTGTCCTTGTCATACCCGGCCCACAGATCGGGCCGCCGTTCTTTCGTCAGCCGCTCCGCCTCCCGCTCCCGCCAGGCGGCGATCGCCGCGTGGTCACCCGAGAGGAGCACTTCCGGTACGGCGTGCCCCCGATACTCCGGTGGCCTCGTGTAGCTCGGCGGGCTCAAGAGCCCGTCATAGTGTGAATCGGAGCTGGCCGATTCGTGATCGCCCAGGGCGCCAGGGAGGAGCCGCACCACGGCGTCGATGACACAGAGCGCCGCCGGCTCGCCGCCGGTGAGGACGAAATCTCCCACCGACACTTCCTCGGTGGCCAGATGCTCCGCCACCCGCTCGTCCACATCCTTGTAATGCCCGCAGAGCAGGGTGATCTCACTGCCCAGCGAATACCGCACCGCGTCGGAATGTCCGAACCGCTTGCCCCGGGCCGACAGGAGGACGATCGGCCCCGCGGGCCGGAACGACTCCACCGCCTCGAAGAACGGCTCCGGCTTGAGGACCATCCCGGCCCCGCCGCCGTACGGTGCATCGTCCACCGTGTGATGCCGGTCGTGGGTAAAGTCCCTGAGCTGCACCAGCCGGTACTTGACCCTGCCCGCGGTCGCTGCTCGCCCCGGGATGCTCGCCGTGAGCCACGGCGTGAACGTCTCGGGAAAGAGCGTCACCACATTGACCTGCAGCATCACTCGACCAATCCGTCCGGGATCACCACCGACAACCGTCGCTCGGTCCGATCCACCGCCGTCACGAATTCCTTCCGGAACGGCAGGAGGAACTCCTTCTTCGGGCCCTGCACTTCGATCATCAATCCCTGCGGGAGCTCGAACACCCCTGTCACCAGTCCCACCGGCATCCCATCCGCTCCGCGCACGCTGAACCCGGCCAGTTCGTGCAGGTAGACCTCACCCTCGGCCGGCGGCGCCAGCTCCTCCGCCGCCGCGGCGAGGAACTGCCCCCGCCACTGATCGAGCGCCACCCGATCCGCCACCCCGCGGAACTTGACCAGCCATTCGCGGTGGTAACCCTTGGCCCGCTCGATCTCCACCTCGCCCAGCGCCGTTCCGCCGAGATCCCACCGCTCCAACTTGCGCCCGACGGCAAAGACATCATCCGGCTGGTCGGTCAGCGGGAACACCGAATACTCGCCCTTCAGTCCGTGCGGCTTCTGGAGCCGCCCCACCACCAGGTGGCGCGCCCCGCCGGTCACGTCAGGCGACGATGACGCCGGCGGCCTTGAGCAGCGCCGCCACGGTGTCGCTCGGCGTGGCGCCCTTGGCCAGCCAGGCCTTGGCCTGCTCGACGTCGACCTTCACCTTTTCCACGGCGGTCTTCGCCTTGGGGTTGTACTCGCCCAGCGTGGCGATGAACCGGCCATCGCGCGCCTTTTCCTTCTCGGCGACCACGATGCGGTAGAGCGGCACACCCTTGCGGCCGACCCGACGGAGACGGATCCTCGTTGCCATTCCCTGCTCCTCTGCGTGAGACCTCAGGCCGGGGATCGCGGCCCGAAAGGCAGCTTGACCCCGGGCTTCCCCGCCGACTTCATGAACTTCTTCATCTGGCCGAACTGCGCCAGCAACTGGTTCACTTCCTGGACCGATCGCCCTGATCCCCTTGCGATCCGAAGCCGGCGCGACCCGTTGATGACATCGGGTTCGGCCCGCTCCTTCGGGGTCATCGAGAGCACGATGGCCTCGACGTGCTTGAGCTTCTTCTCGTCCAGGTTCGCCTTGGAGAGCGCCTTGGCATTGACCCCGGGCAACATCCCCAGCACACCCTTGAGCGGCCCCATCGCCTGCATCTGCTTCATCGCGGCCAGGAAGTCCTGGAGGTCCATCCCCTTCTTCGAGACCGCCTTCTTGGCCAGTCGCTCGGCCTCGGCCTGATCGACCGTGCCCTGCGCCTTTTCCACCAGCGTGAGGATATCGCCCTGCTGGAGGATCCGACCGGCCATCCGCTCGGGATGGAAAGGCTCGATCGCGTCCAGTCCCTCGCCGGTGCCGACGTACTTGATCGGCGCCTTGGTGACCCCGTAGATGGAGAGCGCCGCGCCACCGCGGGCATCGCCGTCCATCTTGGTGAGCACCACACCGGTCACACCGAGGGCCTCGTGGAAACCGCGGGCGATGCGCACCGCATCCTGGCCCGTCATCCCATCGGCAACGAGGAGGATCTCGTGCGGGGCCACCGCGTCCTTGAGGCGGCGGAGCTCGTCCATCAGCTCCTCGTCCACCTGCAGTCGTCCGGCGGTGTCGACCAGGACGGTGCGGGCCCGCGCTTTCCCGGCGGCCTCGATCCCGCGCCGCACGATGCCCACCACATCAGTGACACCGGGCTCCGCGTGCACCCCCACCTGCACCTGCCGCCCCAGCGTTTCCAGCTGTTCCATCGCTGCGGGCCGGTACACATCCGCGGCCACGAGGAACGGCGCCTTCTGCTCCAGCTTGAGCCGCTTGGCGAGCTTCCCCGCCGTGGTGGTCTTGCCGGACCCCTGCAACCCGACGAGGAGGATCACCGTCGGCGGTACCGATGCGAAGGCGAGCGGTGCCTGCCGCTCGCCGAGAAGCGCCACCAGTTCGTCGTGAACGATCTTGACGATCTGCTGCCCGGGACGGACGCTCTTGAGCGCCACCACCCCGACCGCCTTCTCCTGCACCCGCTCGAGGAATTCCCGCGTGAGTTCGAAGCTCACATCCGCTTCGAGCAACACCCGGCGGACCTCGCGAAGACCTTCGCGGACGGCGTCTTCGGTCAGTACCCCGCGCCCCGTCAATTTCTGGAGCGTGGCGGTCAGTTTTCCGGAGAGCTCATCGAACATAAGCCTTGAATTATAGCGAGGTTACGGGCCCCCGACAAGTCTCGGGACCCCCGCCGTGCGCCGTCCCCTACCCCTCCTCCGACCGCCCGAACATCAGCTCGATCAGCGACTCATCTTCAGGCCGGACAATGAGGTAGACGTGGTCCCCCGGCTCCAGCACGGTGGTCCCGCGGGCCGGGAGGAGGTCCCTGCCCCGGACCACCAGCGCCACCGAGGCGCCCTCCGGAAGCGGCAGCTCGCTCAGCGACACCCCCGCCACCGGGAGCGCAGGGTCCACCTGGTAGCTGACCAATGCCCCCGAGAGGGGCTGGCGGGACTCGATCTCCAGGATGGCCGGCGGGCGGGGTGGCTCCGGACGTTCGAGCCCGAAGCGTCGGGTGACCCATGCGACGGTGGACCCCGGCACGAAAGCGCTCACAACGACGACGAAGAACACGAGGTCGAAGATCGTCTCCGCCCCTGGTACGCCGGCCAGGACCGGATAGGTGGCGAGCACGATCGGGACGGCACCGCGGAGCCCCACCCACCCCATGTAGCCCCGCTCCCGCATCCGGATGCCGCGAAAGGGTGCGAGGCACGCGAAGACCACCACCGGCCGGATGACGATCGCGAGCGCCACCGCGATGGCTGTGCCTAGTCCGGCGACTGCCACCAGGCGTGAAGGGAACGCGAGGAGTCCGAGCAGGAGGAACATCGCGATCTGTGCCAGCCATGCGAGGGCATCGTGGATCCGGAGCAGGCTGGCCCGGTACGGCACGTGACCGGCGCCGAGCAGCATTCCGGCGACGTACACCGCGAGGAATCCGCTCCCGTGCGCCAGTGTGGTGGCGCCGAACGCGAGTGCCGCGAGCGCCAGCGACAGCACGGCGTAGAGTCCGCTCGCCGGGAGCCGTGAACGGCCGATCACCCAACGGCCGCCCAACCCGAAGAGCACGCCGCCGATCAGACCGATCGCGAGCTCGGTCACCACGTGGACCACGACCTGGGCCAGGTCGGCCGAACCGGGCCGAAGAACGTGCTCGACGGCGGTGGCAGTGAGGATGATGGCCATCGGGTCGTTGAGCCCCGACTCGAGCTCGAGAACGGCACCGACCCGCCGCTTGAGCTGGATGCCGCTCTGGCGCAGCGTGTTGAAAACGGCGGCCGCGTCGGTCGAGGAGACCACGGCGCCGAGGATGAGCGCTTCGGGCCACGGCACGCCGAAGAGATGGGTGGCGAGGCCCACGAACCCGGCGATCGCCGCCACGCCGACGGTGGCGAGGAGGGCGGCGGGACGCCAGGCATCCCGGGCTGCCGCCGCTGGGGTGTTGAGCCCGCCATCGAAGAGGATCAACGCCAGCGCCACCACACCGAGCCGATAGGCGGTGTGGTAGTCGTTGAACGCGATGTGGCCGATCCCTTCCGATCCGGCCAGCAGCCCGACGCACAGGAACAACAACGTCACCGGCACGGGTGTGCGGGCGCCGGCTCGACTCACGAGCACGCTGGCGCCGAGCAGCAGTCCGACGACGGCAAGGAGGAAGGCGGTGGCCCCGGGTTCGACCGGCATCCACGCAATATGGGGCGAACAGCGCGACTAGGTCAGTCGGTCCGGACGTGCGCGGTCGGCAATGCGCGCCACCCGGCCCATCCCGCCGGGGCGTGCACGAACATTGTGCCGGGACGACCGTCGATGGTGGTCGCCTCCAGCGTCATCCGGTAGCCTGGCCGGACCCGCTTGAGCCATGGCTGCTTGATGGCGTGCAGGAAAAGCTCCCGGGCGACCTTGGTGTCCCACACCGCGGCCCAGATGAGCGCCGGCCCACCGGCGGTCTCATAGATGACGTAGCGATCGCCGCCCCAGCCCAGCGGGACCGCGGTCGCCACCTCGCTCTGCCCCCGGACCTCCGCCAGCAGGATCCGAACGCCCTCGTCGCCCACGACATCGCTGCCGGTGGAATCGGCGGGGCCGCCCGAGAACGACATCGGGATCGGCGCATCACCCGACAGATAATGGCTCGGCAGGAGGATCTGCTCGGTGCTGGTCGGCATCCTGGCGCCGTACGGCTGGATCGAATCGGGATGCGTCGTCATCCACCACCGCATGAACTCGGCACCCGCCAGGTACGGGAAGATGAGCCCTTCCCGGATGACCCGCGGCGCACCCGCAAAGACCGGCATCGACCGCTGGTTCTCTGCCAGCTGCTCCCGCACCGTGACCCAGAGCGACGGCTGCAGCACCTGGTCGCCGATCCCTGGCTGCATCCGCATCATCGCAAGAGTGGCCTGGCCCTCAAGGATCGCCTGGGCGGCGAGCAGCCGATCGGCGTCGGTCTTCTGGTCGAGGATCGAGTCGAGGGGGATGTACTGGTGCTGCAGCGCGTGGACCATCTCGTGGGAGACCGTCGCCACCCGGAAGGACGCCGGCGCTCCTTCGACCCCGAAGAACGCCGATGAATCGGGGTCGTAGAATCCCGCGACCTGCTCGCCCAGCACGTCAAGGAACAGCTTTGACAGGTCGGTCGAATCGGGCAGGAGCGTGAAGAGACGGTAGGCGTCGCGCAGGTCGCGCATACGGTCGCCGGGGAATTCCTGCGCGAACTTGGCCTTCAGGTACACCTGCAACTGCGCCCTGGACATCATCTCTGCCCGCGGCAGCCGCCTGAACTTGAGCCCGGTGGCACGCTCGACCGCCGGACGGAGCGAATCCATCAGCCGGGTCAGGTCGGCGGCATCGGGAGCGGCCGGTGGACGACCGCGGCACGCCACGAGCATCACCATCGCCGCGACCAAGATCCGCTTCATCCTCCGAACGCGATCTGGCGGTACCAGTCGATGATGATCCCACCGAAGAGGTACGTCGTGGCGGCACCGAGGGCCAGGAAGACGCCGAAGGGCACCAGCTTCTTCTTCCCGGCGATCGCGGGCGGGACGAAGATCAGCACGCCGAGCACCGAACCCAGGAAGATGGTGAGCAACACTCCGACCCACCCGGTGAAGGCGCCGACCATCGCCATCATCTTGACGTCGCCGCCGCCCATCGCGTCTTCCTTGAACACCTTCTTGCCCACCAGGGCGACGGTCCACAGGAGCCCGAACCCGACGGCGGCGCCCAGGATCGAGTGCCCGATGCCGATGAACCCGTCGGGGAGGTGGAGGGCCAGGCCGACGATCAACCCGCCGATCGAGAACTCATCCGGGATGATGTACTCCCGGCCGTCGGTCATCGCGATGCCGAGGAGGATGGTGAAGAACACCGCGCCGCGCACCGCCTCCAGCGACGTCCCCCCGCTCCAGGCGAATGCGGCCCAGATGCCGGCGGTGGCCAGTTCGACGAGCGGATACTGGATCGAGATCGGCGCGGCGCACTTGCGGCACTTCCCCCGGAGCAGCAGCCACGACAGCACCGGGATGTTGTCGAACCAGCGAAGTCCGTAGCCGCACTTGGGACAGCGCGATGGCGGCCGCACCACCGATTGCTGCGCCGGAAGGCGCAGGATGCACACATTGAGGAAGCTGCCGAAAACGGCGCCGAGGAGGCCGCCGAGCAAGGTCACTGAAAGGTCACCGGCCACGCGTCACCTCATGAAGCAGGATGCCTGCCGCCACTGCCACGTTGAGCGATTCCGTCCCGGCCACGATCGGGACCGCCACCCGTCGCACGCTCGCCGATGCCAGCTCGGCGCGGATGCCCGCACCCTCGTTGCCGAGGATCAGCGCTACCGGGGCGATGGGGGGCCGGATGGAACGGATGTCCTCGCCATCGACCGACGAGGTCCAGAGCTCGAGCCCCGCCGTCCGGGCCCACTCCAGAAACTCTGGGTCGGACATATGGAGTGCGGGCAGGTGGAAGAGGGCTCCCATCGATCCGCGGAGCACCTTCGGATTCAAGAGGTCCGCAGTGCCGGGGAGCGCCACCAGGCCCGCGACTCCGAGCGCGAGCGCCGTCCGGGCGATCGTCCCCACGTTGCCGGGATCCTGCACGCCGTCAAGTACCACGACCGGATGCGCCGCGGACACCTTGATGTCAGCCGCCACCCACATCTTGGGCGACACGACCGCCAGCACCCCCTGAGGATGCTCGGTATCGGCCAGCTCGACCAGCTCGGCGTCGGTCGCCGCTTCGATCGGGATCGTCGCCGCCAGGAGTGCCTCCCGGAGCGCCTTGCCGCGCGGCGTTGCATCGAGTGCGGGAGCGGCCACGACGCCGGTGAACGTGATTCGCGCGGCGAGCGCTTCCTCGACCAGACGGATGCCTTCGAGCAACGCCAGGGCACGGCGTTCCCTCGCCTTGCGGCGATGCAGGTCGCGGACGGTGGACAGGAGGGCGCTCATCGGTGTTGAAAAAGCGGGGAGACCGGGCAAAGGGGAAGAGGGGCCGGCAAGACCGGGCCGGACAACGCCCGACCCTGCATATTCCAGCGATGACGCAGACGCCACCGATCGCGCTCACGATCGCCGGGTCCGATTCCGGCGGCGGCGCCGGGATCCAGGCCGACCTCAAGACGTTCCATCAGTTCGGGGTCTTCGGCACGTCGGTGATCACCGCGATCACGGCCCAGAACACGGTCGAGGTGCGCCAGGTCGCCCTGGTAGAACCCGGGATGATCCGCGCCCAGCTCGGCGCCGTGGCCGACGACCTGCCCCCGACGGCGATCAAGACCGGGATGCTCGGGAGTGCGGAGATCACGACGCTGGTGGCCGAAGTGATCAGGGGCCGCGGGTGGCGCCGCTTCGTGCTCGATCCGGTGATGGTATCGACGTCGGGGCATCGCCTGCTCGACGCCGGCGCCGAAGCGGCAGTGCGGGACCAGCTGCTGCCGCTCGCCACACTGGTGACGCCGAACCTCGACGAGGCGGAGATCCTCACCGGGCTGACGGTGCGAGACCCCGCCGCGATGGACGAGGCCGGACGCCGCCTCCTGGCACTCGGCGCCGCCGCCGCACTCATCAAGGGCGGGCACCTCGATGGCGACGAACTCGTCGACGTGCTGGTGACGAGGTCAGGCGTCCAGCGCATCCGTCACACACGAGTCTCCACGACCTCGACCCACGGCACGGGCTGCACCCTCTCGGCCGCGATCACCGCCGGGCTCGCACTCGGGTGGGAGCTCGATCGCGCCGTGTCGACGGGACTCGACTTCGTGGCACGCGCCATCGCCGCCGCACCCGGTCTCGGCAGCGGACACGGACCGGTGGACCACTTTGCGAAGGTGAACGGTGAACGGTGAAGGAAGAACGGGGACAGGGACATCGCGGACCGCTCGTTGGTCCCCGTTCACCGTTCACCTTTGACCGTTCACCTTTCACGCCGTGATCGCGCCGACGATCCCCTCCACCAGCCGTCCCAACTCTTCCCGCACCGCATCGGCCGCCGCCATCACTTCCTTGTGATTGAGCGGCGTCGGTGAGATGCCGGCCGCCGGGTTGGTGACCGTGGAGATGGCCAGGCACCGCATCCCCTGCGCCCGCGCTGCGATGACCTCGAGCACAGTGCTCATCCCGACGGCATCGGCGCCGAGTTTTTCCAGCATCCGCACTTCGGCCGGGGTCTCGTAGGTCGGCCCCAGCAACCCGGCATACACGCCCTCTTCCAGGTGCACGCTTCGTTCTTTGGCGACCACTCTTGCGATCTCGCGCAGTCCGCGGTCGTACGGATCGGTCATGTCGGGAAAGCGCTCCTCGCCGGTGCGCACCGGGCCGACCAGCGGGTTGCGTCCGGTCAGGTTCAAGTGGTCGGAGATGAGCATCAGCGTGCCGGCCTTGAAGCTCCGCCGGATCCCGCCGGCTGCGTTGGTCAGCAGCAGTGTCTTGACGCCGAGGGCCGCGAAGACCCGGACCGGGAGTGCGGTGACCTCGGCGGAGTGTCCTTCGTATGCGTGGAAGCGTCCGCTCTGGGCGATGACCACCTTTCCGGCCAGCGTCCCGACGACGAGCTCTCCCTTGTGGCCGGCGACCGTGGGAACGTGGAAACCGGGGATAGTCCCGTACGGGATCCGTACCGGGCTGCCGATCCGTTCGGCCAAGTGGCCCAGGCCCGATCCCAGGACGATGGCCACCGTGGGCGTGCGGCCGCCGAGCTTGGCGCGGACGGCCTCGGTGGCGTGGGAGACCTGGTCGGTCACAGGAGCATCCCGGCGATCGTCGCGGAGAGGAAGTTGGCGAGCGTGCCGGCGAGCATGGCGCGGAAGCCGAGCTTGGCGAGATCGCCCTTGCGGTTGGGGGCGAGGGCGCCGATGCCGCCGATCTGGATGCCGACGGAGCTGATGTTGGCAAAGCCTGCCAGTGCAAAGCTGGCGATGACGAACGAGCGCGGATCGAGCGTGGCCTTGAGGGGACCGAGCTGCGAGAACGCGATGAATTCGTTCAGCACCGCGCGGGTGCCGAGGAGCCCGCCGATGACACCGCTGTCCTTCCAGGGCACGCCCATCGCCCAGGCCACCGGCCGGCCCACCCAGCCGAGGACCGTCTGCAGATCCTGGGGCCACCAGGGCAGGACGCCGTGCACCCAGCTGAAGCCGCCGTTGGTGAGCGCCACCAGCGCCAGGAAGCTGATGAGCATCGCGATCACGTTCAGCATCAGGTTCAAGCCTTCGCCGGTCCCGCGCGACGCCGCGTCCACCACGTTGACGTCGGTGCGCGGGATCTCATGCTTCAGCTTGCCCATCGTCTCGGGGACCTCGGTCTCCGGTTCGAAAAGCTTGGCCATCATGATGGTGCCCGGCGCGGTCATGATGACCGCGGTGAGGAGGTGCCGCGCCTCGACGCCGAAGGCGATGTAGGCCGCCATGATCGACCCGGAGATGTGGGCCATCCCCGAGGTCATCACCGTCATCAGTTCCGACTGCGTCATCGTGGGCAGGAAGGGTCGAATGGTGAGCGGGGCCTCGGTCTGGCCCATGAAGATCGACGCCGCGACGTTGAGGCTTTCGGCACCGCTAACGCCCATGACCTTGCTCATCACCGCCGCGAACCCCTTCACCACGATCTGCATCACACCCAGGTAGTACATGATCGCGAACAGGGCCGAGATGAAGATGATCGCGGGGAGCACCTGGAAGGCGAAGATGACTCCCAGGCTGGAGCCCTGTTTGCCGAGCTCACCGAAGACGAACTGGGATCCGGCGTAGGAGTAGCCCAGCACCTTGGTGACGAAATTGCCCAGGACCCGGAAGAGGTTCTGCCCGAAGGGGATCCGGAGCACGAAGATCGCGAAGGCGAACTGGAGCCCAAGCCCCCACGCGACGATGCGCCATCGGATGGCGTGGCGCTTCGACGAGAACAGGAAGCCGACCCCGATGATCAGGGCCAGGCCAAGCAACCCGCGGAGCCGCTGCCGGAGGGGGGTGTGGGTGGCCAAGTCGGAGTACTGGTCTGCCGTCGGCGCCTGGGTGGGTGCGGCGGCCGCGGTGGCGGGCGCCTGCTGGGCCACCAGCCCACCGACGGCGTGTCCAGTGAGCCCCGGAATGATCCACGTGGCCCCGAGGCAGAGTGCGACCAGGATGCACATGGTCAGGAAACGGCCACCCGCGGACGACAGGCCACGACGGATCGGGGACATCGGATTCCTCTGCGATGGGACGGATGGGACGCGGCGAGCGGCACCGCGCCGGTCAGAGCGAGCGCAATTCCTCGCGGACGTCGGACAGGAGCAACTGCTTTTCGGGCCAGGGCAGGAATGCCCCGTCGAATCCGTGCAGGATCATCCGGTCGATCTCCGCACGCCCCATCCCGAGCGCCGTATGCGCGATCCAGTACTCGTTGGAGAGGGAGGTGCCGCTCATCAGCCAGCTGTCGGTGCAGAGCGTCGCCATGAGGCCATCGGCCAGGTAGCCGCGCACCGGATGCGCCGCAGCGCTCGGGACCGCATGGGTCTGGACATTGCTCGTGATATTGGTCTCCAGCACCACTCGACGGTCGCGGAGCTGGGCCTTGAGCCCCGGATCTTCCGAGAGACGGGTCCCATGGCCGATCCTGGTGGCATGGCAGAGGTGGACCGCCTGTGCGATCGACTCCGCCCCGGCCGCCTCGCCGGCATGCACCGTGATCCCCAACCCACCCTGCTCTGCGACATCGAACGCCGCGCGATGCGCCATCGCCGGCCGACCCGCCTCGCCGCCGGCCAGGTCGAACGCGACGACTCCATGGTCACGGAGCGCCACCGAGCGCGTCGCCAGGTCGACCGACACGTCCGGCGCGTAGTGTCGCAGCGAACAGTTGATGATCGCCGTCCGCACCTTGAAGTCCCGCTGGCCCCGCACCAGACCGCGCCACTCCGCCGCGACCGCGTCCTCGACGGTGAGCCCGTTGCGGGTGCTGAGCAGCGGGCAGTACCGCACTTCCAGATAGCGGAGCCCGTCCGCGCGGGCGTCCTCGACCATCTCGTAGGCCACGCGCTCGATGGCCTCGGGGTCCTGGAGCAGGGCGATGGTGATGTCGAATCGCTTGAGGTAATCCTCGAGATCGTGCGCGTTGTCGACCAGCATATAGCGGCGGAGCGCATCGGGTTCGCGGGCGGGGAGGTCGACCTTGGCCGTCCGGGCCAGGTCGATCATGGTCTCCGGTCGGAGCGAGCCATCGAGGTGGACGTGCAGCTCCGCTTTGGGGAGCCGCCGCAGCAGTTCACGGCTGAGCATCGAACTCCGCCGTGCAGGCCCCTCGACGGGCGGAGATGATCGCGCGGATGATCGCACCCGGTCCGACCGGCGTCTCGGGCGTGAGCGGCAGGCCGCGCCCGTCGTGCATGAGCCCCTCGCCAGCCAGGACCCGCTGGGCCAGGATCGGATCGAGGGCCCGGACCGCGTCCAGCACCGTGGCATCGGCCGCGACGGAAACGCCGACGTCATTCACGAAACAGCGGATATCGCCGCTCATCAACGCTTCGCGATGAAGCGCGGCTGTTCCGGCGCCTCGATCGGCTGGGGCAACGCACCGAAGTAGGTGACCAGCGCGCGCAGCTTGAGGACCGGCGAGTCATCCGGCGCCACCGCCTGGCCCTTCACCGCCGGCACTGCCGTCGATGCCGCCACCCAATAGGTCGACTTGTCCCGGATCTTCGACCCATCGGAGAGGCGGACGTCCTTGATGCGTCGTCCCGACTTGGCGGTCGGATCGTAGGTCACCATCAGGCCCGACACGTGGATGTGCGGCTGGCCGTCCGCGGTCAGCGCGTCCTCGAGGAACTGGCGGAGCGCGGCCCCGGACCAGGTGCGGCGTTGCAAGATGCCGTACGCCCCGATGAAGTCGCGCACGGTGCCGAATGTCAGCGGCCCCGCCGGCAGGTCGGTCAGCAGCTCGCTGTCCGCCAGTACCGCAATGTCGGTGCGCAGCGCGTTGCGCCAGGCGTCGGCCACGAGATTGCCCAGCGGTCCCTGCAAGGACGTCCGTGGCAGTGGAAGCTTGGCGGTCGCCACCACGCGAGATGCCGCAGAATCCACGGCGCCGCCGTAACGGGCCAGCAGCGTCACTACGCCAGCATCGGGGCGCACCCGGTCGACCCGCACGGTATCCACCGCCCACCGGAAGACCCGACCCCCGACGACGGTCCGTACCAGGTCGACCCGTGCCACCGATGTACCACGGGCCCCGCCGCCCAGCACCGGCGTGCCGTTGACCAGCGAATCGGGACCGTCTGGGCCGACGACCGCATCGAAGGTCCCGGTCGGAAGCGCTGCGGCGAGCGCCACCGCATCGGCGTTGGCCAGGAGCACCACAAAATCGGGTCGTTCGGCCCGGGCCTGTGCGGCCGCGTCCCGGATGGCGGGGAGATCGCGCCTGAG
The DNA here is from genome assembly GCA_049680185.1 of Gemmatimonadales bacterium. GTDB lineage: Bacteria > Gemmatimonadota > Gemmatimonadetes > Gemmatimonadales > GWC2-71-9 > CAMLHU01. The sequence continues at coordinate 39,115 of JBAUHI010000005.1, forward strand.
CGAGTCGCCGGCGGCGGTGTAGCCCACGACCGCCACCTTCCGCCGGGACACCGTGAGCACGCGATAGGGCACAGCCCAGTCCGGACGGCGCCGGGTGACTGGATCGACGTAGTTGGCCGTCACCCACGCAAAGCGCGATCCGGATATCCGGCGCTGCAGCGTGTCCGCCGACCAGGCCACGTCCGTCAGGCCGACCGCGGTCGCATCGAGCCCGGCCTTGTTGAGCGCCTCGACCATCGACTGGCCGTGGACCAGGTCGGATGCGCGGGTCCCCTGCAGGAGATCCCCCGCGGCCAGCCGCACGGTGGGGCAGTCGCACTGTGCGCCCACACTGTCGAGGACCGGCTTGATGGCCGCCACACCACCGAGCCCAGCGTCGGGCCCGAGCTGTCCGTGGAGCGGGCCGAGCGCCATGATGCGGAGCTGCACCGAATCGACCGGCACCGCTGCACGCGCGATCGCCGCGACGCCGAAGATGGCGCGGACGTCGTCCGCGGCCTTGTTCGGCACGATGCGCCAGTTCTCCCGCGCAAAGTCCCGGGGATGCAACGTGTCGCGACCGACGGCCGCCTCGATCACGTTCCTGACCGACTCCCGCCGGTCGTAGGTGACCGGTGCACCGGCCAGCATCTCGAAGCCGCCGGTACCGGTCTGCCGATAGCTGCTCAGCGCGAGCGTGAAGGAGTCGGTCGGTGCCACCGGTCGGCCTTTCACCACCAGGCTCGTGATCCGTTGCCCCACCGGCTTGGACAGATCGATCAGATAGTCGGCACCCCAGACCAGGTCGTCATCGTAGCCAGGGACGCTGTCGTTCAACGTCACCCGACCGTCGGCGGCGGTCCGGAAGTAGCGGGCGCTCTGTTCGAGATATGCGCGCAATTGTGCGCCGGAGATCCGGACGGCCTTGAGCGTGTTCTCATAGGGATAGAGCGGATACACATCGGACCGATGGATCTCACCACTCGGGAGGCCGCCGGTGGTGGCATAGGCCGAGACCGCGGCCAGGTCGGCGTGGGCGGCGCGGCGCATCGCCTCGCCGATGAAACCCATCAGGGGCGTCGGGATGGCGCGGGCACCCTGCGCCGGGAAGGGACCGACCGCGACTCCGACCGGCTGGCTGATCCAGTCCGACACCGCGCGTCTGGCAGGTGCCAGACGCCTGACCAGTGCGGCGCTCTCTGGTTCACGATCGAGCGGCACCGCATCGGCATGCACCGCCGTGACCACCCAGCGGCCGCCGCGCTGTGCCAGTGACACGTGCACCACCGCCACATTCCGCGCGAACGCCTTCGGCTGGATGAAGTGGACCCCAGCGATGACCGAGTCCACCATCTCGCGGTGGGAGTGCCCCACGATGACGACGTCGGGCTTCGAACTGGTCCCCGCGAGCGCCGCCGCGTCGTCCTCGGGCCCGATGCCGGTGGTGTCGTACGAAGAAGCCCCGTCCATCCCGCTGTGCATCAGCACCACGACGACATCGCCTTCGGCCCGCAGTCGCTGGAGAAGGGCCGGCGCCGACGACCGGATCCGATCGATCCGTATCTGGCCCTTGAGCGGACCGCGATCGAGCATCAGCGTCGCGGGCGTGGTGAGCCCGCCGATGGCGATCTTCACGCCACCGCGCTGGATCAGGGTGTAGGGCGCGAACATCGCGGTGCCGTCGGTGGTGGAGAGGTTGGCCGCCACGATCGCATAGCGGGCACCGTTCATGGCGCGCCGGAAGAACGGGACGCCGAAATCGAACTCGTGATTGCCGGGGACCGCGGCGTCATACGCGAGGCCGTTGAGTGCATCGACCATCGGATCGGGATCCTGGGGCGCCACCGCGGCGAAGTACGTGGCAAAGGGATCACCGGCGATCAGGTCTCCGGCATCGACCAGCACCACCTCGCCGGGATAGCGGCGTCGGAGCGAGTCGATCACCGACCCGGCCCGGGTCAATCCGCCCGGATACGCCTTCCCCTCGACGAAATCCCAGCCGGTGGCACGCCCGTGCACATCCGTCGTCGCGACGATCACGACGTGGGCGGTGTCCTGGGCGGTCAGGGCGGAAGTGGGAAGGACGAACAGCGCCACCGGAAGGACGGCGACCCGAAGGGCGGTGCGGGGGTTCAGCATATAGGAATATCCGCCAGCATCGGGCGTCGGGCAACGGCACCGGATTGCGTGCATCCATCCAACGGTATATACGTTAAGCCATATATGAAGACACGACCTTCCCCGGCCGATCTTTTGACCGCGATCGCCGAACCCACACGGCTCCGGATCGTGAACTGCCTCGCGGCAGCGCCACTGTTCGTCTCCGACCTCCAGGCCATCCTCAAGCTCCCGCAACCGACGGTCTCCCGGCACCTGCGGATCCTGCGCGATGCTGGCGTGGTGCACGACACTGCCATCGGGCAGTTCGTGCTGTACCGGCTCCGCTCGAGCACCGACGTCGACGGGCGCCTGATCGCCGCGGTGCTGGAGAGCCTGGCCGTGGACGACACGTTCGGCGCGGAGCGGCAGCGCGCCGCCGACCGCAATCACACCCACACCCGGTCCAGGGCGGCGGAGCCCGTCACCGCATGACCCGATCCGATCCGCCGACGCATCGCATCCTCGTGGTGGACGACGAACCCGACATCACAGCGCTGGTCGCCTACCACCTGGCCAAATCCGGACACCGTGTCTCCACCGCCGCCAACGGCCCCGACGCACTTCGCGCTGCGCGGGAGGAACGCCCCGACCTCGTGATCCTCGACGTGATGTTGCCGGGCACCTCGGGATATGACGTGCTGGCCGAACTGCGCCGACGGGACGAGACGCGGGACGTCGGCGTCATCCTCCTCACCGCACGTCGGGAGGAACAGGACCGGATCCGCGGACTCGAACTTGGCGCCGATGACTACCTCACGAAGCCATTCTCGCCACAGGAATTGGTGCTCCGGGTCGACGCGGTCCTCCGACGACTCACCGCGCCGGCGGTGGTGAGCGGATCGACGATCAGCGCCGGCCCGGTGGTCATCGATCGCGCGGCACACAACGTGAAGGTCGATGGCACGGAGGTGCCGCTCACGTCGATCGAGTACAAGTTGCTGCTGACGCTGGTGGAACGACGGGGACGTGTACAGGAGCGTCCCCAGCTGCTGGAAACGGTCTGGGGACACCAGCCCGACATCCAGACCCGCACGGTGGACATGCACGTGCAAAGACTTCGCAACAAGTTGGGACCCGCCGGTCAACTGATCGAGACGGTGCGGGGCACCGGCTACCGCTTCCAGGCCGCCGACACGGGTCGACGCAGGTGAACCTGTCGGGCCGGGTGGTGGCCGGGTCCGTCGCGCTGCTGGCCGGGGCGATGGCGATCGTCGTCGGCTCGACGGGGATCTCCCTCCGCCGGGATCTGGACGCCTCGCTGGCCAGTTCGCTCGGCGCGGAGGCCCGCATCGTGTCCTCGGCGCTCCCGACCGACTCGACCGAGTGGGGTCGAGCGGTGCGTCGTCTGGCCGGATCAGGTGGGCACCGGATCACACTCATCGACACGACCGGACGGGTGCGTGCCGACAATGAGGTATCCGATGCCACCCTCCCATTCGTCGAGAACCATCGGACCCGCCCCGAGGTGGAGGCGGCGCTCGCCGGGAAGGAAGGTCTCGCCGTCCGGCACAGTGTCACGGTGGCCGAGGACCTGCTGTATGTGGCGGTGCGTGGAGGCCCTGGCGTCGTCCGCGTCGCGGCGCCCTACGCTCCGGTGCAGGAGACGCTTGACCGCGCCCGCCGCGCCGTGCTCTGGTCGGCGCTCCTGGCCGTGCTGGTCGGGAGCATCGCGGCGCTGATCGCCACACGATCGATCACCACGCCGCTGCGCCAGATCACCGCGGCGGCCCGCGCGATCGCCAGCGGCCAGCCACCGATGCTCCCGGTCACCCGCATCCCGGATGTGGCCTCGCTGGTGCTGGCGCTGCGCGAGATGCACGAGCAGCTCACGACACGGTTCGACGCGCTCCAGCGGGAGCAGGCCCGAATCTCGGCCGTGGTCGAGTCGATGGTCGAAGGCGTGATCGCGGCCGACCCACGGGGGACCGTGGTGCTCGCCAACACCGCGGCGCGCCGACTCCTTGGCTACCCCGGCGACCGCGCCCTTCCCGGGATCGACGAACTCTTCCGTGCCAAGAGCGCGCGCGAGGTGGTGGCGGATGTCCGTGCCGGTGGGTCGGTGACCGGCCGCGAACTGGAACTGGAAGGGCGCACCATCCTCGCGAGCGCCCGCCCCCTCCCGCAGGGCGGGGTCGTGCTGGTCCTGCACGACCTCACCGAAATGCGACGCCTGCAGGTGATGCGGCGGGACTTCGTGGCGAACGTGTCGCACGAACTCAAGACACCGCTCACCTCGATCTCCGGATACGCCGAAACGCTCATCGCCGACCGGCCAGAGCCGGACGTCGCGGAGCAATTCCTGCAGGTCATCCTCAACAACGCCCGCCGCATGCAGCGATTGGTGGACGGGCTGCTCGATCTCTCACGGGTCGAGTCCGGGCATTGGCAGCCGATGCCGGAGCGGCTCGACCTCGCGTCGATGGTCCGCGAGGCGTGGGATGGACTCGGCGACCGGATCGCCGAGTGCGATGGCACCCTGGCGCTCGAACTCGCGCCGGATACGAACAGCATCGTGACCGATGCCGATGCACTGCGGCAGGTGCTCACCAACTTCCTCGACAACGCCCTTCGGTATTCACGGACCGGGGCAATGGTCGTGGTCGCCGCTGCCCGTCAGGACGGCGGCACCGTGGTCTCGGTCCAGGACCGCGGCCCCGGGATCCCGGTCGAGCATCTCCCGAGGATCTTCGAGCGCTTCTACCGCGCCGACCCGTCGCGATCGCGGGACGAGGGCGGCACCGGACTGGGGCTCGCGATCGTCAAACATCTGGTGGAGGCTCAGGGGGGACGGGTATGGGCGGAAAGCCAGGTCGGCGTCGGGACGACCGTCAGCGCGTGGCTCCCGGACATCCCTCCGAACGGGGATGGGCACCGATCCGGATGACCACCTCCCCAGGCGACTGACGCCTCGATTTACACGATCGTGACACATCTGCCCTCGGCGCGTGACGCGCTTGGGGCTTTTTACTGCGTGATGGACGGGGATCGTCCCCGATCACTCTCACCCAAGGAAGGACCGGATGCGACTCGTAGCTCGTCGGACCCTCGCGCTGATCACGATGCTTGCTGGCACTGGAGCGGTCCGGGCCGCGGCCCAGGCACCGACCGTCAGCATCAGCGGGGTCGGGTACATGCAGTACGGCTATCAGTTGAAGGACACGGCGAATCACGCGAATGCGTTCGATGTGACCCGGGCGTACTTGAACGTGATCGGCAAGTTCTCCGACGGCATCAGCACCCGCATCACCGGCGACGTCTACCGCGCCGCCACCGACAACTCGATGCTCTATCGACTCAAGTACGCCTACGTGACCTACGCGCCCAACAAGACCGGCCTCAGTTACCGGTTCGGCCTGACCCAGACGCCGATGCTCGACTGGGAAGAGGGGCTCTACGACTACCGGATGCAGGGCGCGATGCCAATGGAGCGGGGCGGATACATCACGTCCTCGGACTTCGGACTCGCGGTCGACGGCAACTGGGGCACCGACGCCGCCGTGAACATGCAGGCCGGCATCTACAACGGCGAAGGGTACCATGGCGCGACCGGCGACCAGCGCAAGGACGTCGAAGCCCGCGTCTCAATGCGGTTGATGCCGACCGACGAGGGGGGCTCGCGCGGCGGGTTGCGACTCACCGGCTTCGTGCAGTACGGCACCCCGACCGGCGGCGGCCAGCGCCAGCGTTTCCTCGGGATGGCCTCCTACAAGACCAAGCAGTACCTCGTGGCGGCCGAGTATGCGTCGACCACGGACAGCAGCACCACGGGCCCGACGCCGAGCACCAAGGGCAGCGTGCTGAGCGCCTACGGCTACCTCAAGGTCCCGAACTCGAAGTTCGCGCTCCTCGCCCGGGTGGACGTGGTCGATCCGAACACCGCCACGACCACCGGCGCCGGCGCCAAGCAGACCCGGCTCATCGCCGGCGTGTCGTACCAGGTGTCGCCGAACCTCCGGACGATGATCGACCTCGACAACAACTCGTGGGCCGGAGGCTCCACCCCGGTCCAGGACCTGACCCGGTCCACGCTGTACTTCCAGACCCAGATGACCTTCTGACCTGATCGCCAACCGGAGATCCATGCCAATGACGAGCACCTTCATCCGCGCGCGGCTCGCCCTTCTGGGTGCCGCCGCGGTGCTGGGGACGGCACCCGCCGCCGCCCAAAGCCTCACCGGCGCCGGGGCGACCTTCCCCGCCCCGATCTACACCAAGTGGTTCGACGCGTACAACAAGCAGACCGGAGTCCAGATCAACTACCAGGCGATAGGGTCGGGCGGCGGGATCAAGCAATACACCGAGAGCACCGTCGACTTCGGCGCCTCGGACGGCCCGATGACGGATGCGCAGCTGAGCGCGGTCCAAGGCCAGGTGATCCACATCCCTACCGTGATGGGCGCGGTGGTGCTGACCTGGGACCTCCCGGCACTCGGCACCACCAAGCTCAAGCTCGACGGGCCCACCATCGCCGGGATCTACCTCGGGACGATCACGCGCTGGAACGATCGCCGCATCGTGGCCCTCAACCCAGGCGTCTCCCTGCCAGCGCAGGACATCATCGTGGTCCACCGATCGGACGGTTCCGGCACGAGTTACATCTTTACCGACTACCTGAGCAAGGTGTCGTCGGACTGGAAGTCGAAGGTCGGGTTCGCGACCTCGGTGAACTGGCCCATCGGGCTTGGCGGCAAGGGCAATGATGGCGTCACCCAGCAGGTGAAGCAGACCGAAGGCGCGATCGGCTATGTGGAGCTGATCTACGCCGTGTCCAACAACTTGCCGTTCGCGGACCTGAAGAATGCCGCAGGCAACTTCGTGACCCCGTCGCTGGCAACGGTGACCAACGCCGCGGCCAGTGCAAAGTTCCCGAAGAACACCGACTTCCGCGTCTCGATCACGGACGCGCCCGGTGCCCAGGCATACCCGATCTCGTCGTTCACGTGGCTGCTCATCCGGCCGGACATGAAGGACGCCGTGAAGGCCAGCGCGATCAAGCACTTCCTGGAATGGATGGTCACGCCAGCGGCCGCCAAGATGGCGAACGAGCTCGAGTACGCCTCGCTCCCTTCGCCGGTGGTGGCACTCATCAAGGCGCGCATCACCACACTCGAGTCTGGCGGAAAGCGGATCAAGTAGCACGATCCACGGGGGAACAACGCCGACAGGGCGGCCGGGGTCCGCGGACCTCGGCCGTCTTGCGCCTCCGACCTGTGTGACGCGTCCGTTACACTGTCGTGACTGGCACGGACCGGCGCATCGATAGGTTCCGCCTCGTATGGTACATCCCGCGGCAACGGCCTCGAGCCTCGAGCAGCGACATTTCGGTGACCGGATCTTCCGCTGGGCGCTGACGCTCGCCGCCCTGACGATCCCGGTGCTCCTCGGCTTCCTCGTGGCGGAGCTGTGCACTGGAGCGCTGCCGGCCATCCGGCAGTTCGGGGTCGCATTCCTCACCCGGAGCATCTGGGACCCGGTCGCCGGCGACTTCGGCGCCTTTCCCCTCATCGTCGGGACTTTGCTGTCGTCCTTCCTGGCGCTGCTCATGGCCGTCCCGCTGGCGCTCGGCGTGGCGATCTTCCTGACCGAGTTCGCCCCCCATTGGTTGCGCCAGCCCGTGGCCTTCCTGGTCGAATTGCTGGCGGCGGTGCCGAGCGTCGTCTACGGGCTCTGGGGGATCTTCGTCCTCGTACCGTTCCTCCGGGCAGTGGCGTTCCCGTTCCTCCGCGACTGGCTGGGCTTCCTGCCGTTCTTCCAGGGCCCCATCTACGGCCCGTCGATGCTCTCGGCCGCGGTGATCCTCGCGATCATGATCCTGCCATTCATCATGGCGGTGGCGCGGGAAGTGCTCGCGGCGGTCCCGTCGACGCAACGTGAAGCGGCGCTCGCGCTGGGCGCCACCCGCTGGGAGGCCGTCGTCACGGCAGTAGTCCCCTACGCCCGTTCGGGCATCATCGGTGCCGCGATCCTCGGCCTTGGCCGTGCGCTCGGCGAAACGATGGCCGTGACCATGCTCATCGGGAACACCCACGATATCTCGATGTCGCTCTTCGCACCCGGGTACACGATGGCCGCAGTGATCGCCAACGAGTTCTCCGAGGCCGCGACCCCGATGCATTTCGCGGCCCTCACCTATGTGGCGCTGACGCTCTTTGGGCTGACCGTCCTGGTCAACGCCGGTGCGCGGCTCCTGATCTGGCGGGTGGCCCGCGGGTCGGCGGCTGGGAGCCGGGCCCTGTGATCCGCGAACGCATCCGCCGCGCCAAGAACCACATCATGATCGGCCTCCTGGCCGTGGCGGTGCTGCTGGCGCTCCTCCCGCTCGCGTTCATCCTGGCCCACCTCGTGGCCAAGGGGGCGTCGAGCCTGGACTGGAACTTCTTTACCAAGCTCCCTGCCCCGGCGGGAGAATCAGGCGGAGGGGTCTACAACGCCATCGTCGGGACGCTCATGATCGTGGGCGGCGCCGCCGTCGTCGGCCTGCCGGTCGGCATCGGCGCGGGGATCTTCTGCACCGAGTTCCCGACCAGCCGCCTGGCGATGATCACCCGCTTCGTGTCCGACGTGATGAACGGCACCCCGTCGATCGTGGTGGGCGTCTTCGCCTGGACCTGGATCGTGGCCCGCCAGAAGCATTTCTCCGGCTACGCCGGGAGCGCCGCCTTGGCGCTCATCATGATCCCCATGGTCATGCGCACGACCGAAGAGATGATCAAGTTGGTACCCCACGCCCTGCGCGAGGCGGCGCTGGGGCTCGGCATCCCGCGGTGGCGCACCGGGCTCACCATCGTGTTGCGGACGGCGCTGCCGGGGATCGTCACCGGCAGCCTCCTCGCCGTGGCCCGGGTGTCGGGGGAGACGGCGCCGCTCCTCTTCACCGCCCTCGGCAGCCAATACCTCACCTTCGACATCCGCCAGCCGATGGCGGCACTGCCGCTCGTCGTCTTCACATTCGCGACCGGCCCGTACGAGGACTGGCACCGCATGGCGTGGTCGGCGTCGCTGGTGCTGTTGCTCGTCGTCCTGGTCCTAAGCATCAGCGCGCGACTTGCCACGCGCCGGAGGCCTTCACACCGTGCCTGATCCGAGGCCCCATATCGCCACCGAGCGCCTCACCGCGCTCTACGGCAAGTTCGCCGCCGTCAAGGACGTGACGATCGCATTCAAACCCAACACCGTGAGCGCCCTCATCGGGCCCTCCGGGTGCGGCAAGTCGACCTTTCTTCGCTCGCTCAACCGGATGCACGAGCTGACGGCGGGAGGGTCGATCACCGGGCAGGTGCTGCTCGATGGTCAGGACGTCTACTCGGCGCGGGTCAACCCCACGGTGCTCCGGCGCCGGGTCGGGATGGTCTTCCAGAAGGCCTCGCCCTTCCCGACGATGTCGATCGCGGAGAATGTGGGTGTCGGCCCCAAGCTCACCGGCCTGGTCCACAAGCGCGAGCTCCCCGAGCTGGTGGAACGCTGCCTCCGGCAGGCTGCCCTTTGGGACGAGGTGAAGGACCGCCTGGACCAGCCGGCCACGGGACTATCCGGCGGCCAGCAGCAACGCCTCTGCATTGCCCGGTCCCTGGCCAATCAGCCGGAGGTGCTGCTGCTCGACGAGCCCTGCTCTGCGCTCGATCCGATCTCGACCCAGAGGATCGAGGAGCTCCTGCTGGAGATCAAGAAGGACTACACCATCATCCTCGTGACGCATAACCTTCAGCAGGCGGCCCGCGCCTCGGATTTCACTGCGTTCTTCGACGTCGGACGGCTGGTGGAGTTCGGCGAGACCCGACGGCTCTTCACCACACCGGCCGAAGAGCGGACCGAGGCGTACATCACCGGGAGGTTCGGATGACCCAGGACCAGCACCGCCATTTCCACGACGAGCTGAGTCACGTCAAGGTCCGACTGCTCACGATGTCGGGCGAGGCCGAGGCGGCACTCGCACTGGCGGTGGAGGGGCTGCTCGAGCGCGATGCCGCCAAGGCCCATCGGGTCATTGCCGGCGACCGCGGGATCGACTCGCTCGAGGTCGAGATCGAGGAGAAGTGCATCGAGCTCCTCGGCCTCCAGCAGCCGATGGCACGCGACCTCAGAATGCTCACCGCCGCGCTCAAGATCGCCAATGACCTCGAGCGCGTGGGCGACCACGCGGTCAACATCGCCCAATCCGCTGAGCGGCTCACGCAGTCCCGGCCGATCGCTCCGGAGCCGGAGCTGATCGAGATGGCGCGGCTCGCGCGCGAGATGCTGGCCGATGCGCTCGAGGCGTTCGTGCGAAGTGACGCCGCCGCCGCCCGCGACGTCTGCCGCCGGGATGACCAGGTCGATAGGCTTCACCGGTCGGTGTTCCGCATCCTCCTGACCCATATGATGGAAGACGCCCATATGATCGGCGCGGGAATGGAGCTCTTCCTGGTGAGCCGGAACCTGGAACGGGTGGCCGACCTCGCCACCAACATCGGGGAGGACGTCGTGTTCCTGGTGGAGGGCAAGTCGATCAAGCACCACGCCGAGGACCGGGGCGAGGCCCCGAAAGCCGCAACGGCCCAATGACCCTCCCCAGCCCGACCGCGCGCGAACGGCTGGCCGCGATCGACGTCGGGTCGAACTCGATCCGGCTGGTCGTGGCCGAACACGACCCGGTGGCCGGGCTCTCCATCATCGACGAGGTGAAGGACCAGCCCCGGCTGGCCCGAGGGCTCGCGGCCACCGGCGTCCTCGACGACCTGGCAATGGCCCGCGCCCTGGAAACACTCGACCGGATGCGCGAGGTCTGCGAGCGGCGTGGCGTCAAGCGGATCTCGGCGGTCGCGACCTCGGCGGTCCGCGAGGCCAAGAATGGGGCGCTCTTCCTCGACCGGGTGCAGAAACGGCTCGGGCTCCCGCTCCGTGTCATCGACGCCGATGAGGAAGCCCGGCTCTCCTTCCGCTCGGTGGCCCGCCACTTTCGCCTCGAACTGGGCCGCAGTGTCGTGGCCGATATCGGCGGCGGCTCACTGGAGCTGGTGAGTGCCATGAAGGGCGTCATCCAGCGCAAGCTCTCCCTCCCCTGGGGCGCCGTTCGACTCACGGAACGTTTCGAGCTCGGGGGGCACACCGCACGCAAGCACGTCGATGCGCTCCGGGCCGAGGTGCGGAAGACCCTGCGGAAGACGCTCCCGTCACGGGAGTGGGACGGCGGGACCGTCATCGGCTCCGGTGGCACCTTCACCAACCTGGCCCGGATGGCGATCGCACGGCGCACCGGTGTCGTACCGGAGACCGTGCACGGCACCGTCGTCACGGCCAGCGAGGTCGAACAGCTCCTCGAGTGGCTCATCGAGCTCGGCCCGGAGCGACGTCGCCAGGTCGCCGGGCTTGCCGCGCATCGGGCCGACATCATCGTGGCCGGCCTTGCGGTCACCATCGAGCTGTTGGAACGATTGGGGGCGCGGGAAGTGGCGGTGAGCGCCTACGGACTCCGCGAAGGACTCCTGCTCGAGATGGTCGGCGCCGACACACCGGCACCGGCTGCACACGATCCCCTGCAGCTCGCCCGGGAATTCGTCGAGCGTTGCCAGGGCGATCGTCGCCACGTCGAGCAGGTCCGGCGCCTGGCCCTCCAGCTCTTCGAGCAACTGGGCGAGAAGATCGGATGCGCGCGCGCGGAACGCTCGCTCCTGGAATACGCCGCCCTCCTCCACGACGTGGGTCAGCTGGTGAGCTATCGCGGCCATCACAAGCACAGCGCCCAGCTCATTCTGAACGCCGACCGCCTCGGCTTCAACGCCCACGACCGCGTGCTTGTGGCACAGATCAGCCGATACCACCGCAAGGCCGGCCCGTCGAAGAAGCACGAGGCGTTCGCGGCACTCTCCCCTGACGATCAGGGAGTGGTGCGCCGACTGTCCGCATTGTTGCGCGTGGCCGATGGGCTCGATCGCGGCCACACCAGCGCGGTCGAGACGATCCGTACCCGGCTGACGAGCGATAGTCTGAGCATCAGCGTGGCGCCCCGACTGGCGCGAGCCGACCTGGGCCTCGAGGTCTGGGCCGCCGGCCGGAAGAGCGACGTGCTGGCGAAGGTGTTGAAGCGGGAGGTGGTGGTGAAGATGGTGAACGGGAAGCGGTGACAAGTAAAGAGTGAAAAGTGAAGAGTGAAAAGGGGAAAAGGGAAGAGTGAGAAGTTAGAGGTGAGAGGGGGGTGAGGTATGTGGAACGGGGGCCCGAACCGATCGGAGCCCCCTTTTCACTTTTCACTCTTTACTCTTCACTTCTCACTCACCGTACGGCACCCAGATGTTCTTGATCTGCGTCGCCTGCTCGAGGAACTCCTCCCCCTCCGCCTGCTCCGCATCGGACCAGTCCCGCGCCCGACCGTACGTCACCCAGGTCCGCTTGAGGTTCGCCGCCGAGAGGCGTTCGACCTCGGTGCTCCCCTCCGCGGAGCCGAAGTACCACATCGCGTCGACGTCGTCGTGGGCCGCCAGGACCTGTGACAATTCGTCCCGTCCGCCGGTCACGATGTTCACGACGCCGGCCGGAACATCCGACGTCTCGAGCACCTGATACAGGTCGGTCGCCAGGAGCGGTGCGCGTTCGGACGGGACCACCACCACCGCATTGCCGAGCGCCACGGCCGGCGCCATCAGCGACACCAGGCCCAGGAGCGGCGCCTCGCGCGGACAGGCGATCCCCATCACGCCGATCGCCTCCGGCATCGCCAGCGTCACGTTGCGATAGGGCGTGTGATGCACCCGCCCGTCCCACTTGTCGGCCCACGCGGCGTACGTGAAGAGCCGGCGGATAGATGCTTCGACCTCACGCGACGCGTCCTTCATCGTGGCGCCGGTGATGTCCCGGATCCGCTCCGCGAATTCCCGCTCACGGACGGACAGGTTCTCGGCCACATAATAGAGGATCTGCGCCTTCTGGTGCGCCGTGGCACGGGCCCAGCCATCGGCGGCCTTCCGGGCCGCCTCCACGGCGTTCCGGATGTCCTTGCGATTCCCCGTCCCGACCTCGCCGACGACGTGCCCATCGGGTGAATGGACCGGCGTGCTGTAGCCGGAGTCGGGGCGCGCCTGCTTCCCGCCGATGAAGAGCTTGGCGGTGCGGTCGATGGTCGGAGGGGCGGAGGGACGCAAGGACGCAGCGCCTGAGGTCCGTGCGGCGGTCTGCTTGGAAGGATCGACCCACTTCAGCTGCTTCGACGCGCCTGTGCGCCTGTGCGCCTGTGCGCCCGCCATCCACTTCGCCTTCACGTACTCACGCAGCCCCTCGATCCCACCCTCGCGCCCGAAACCGCTCTCTCTATAGCCGCCGAAGCCGCTCGCCGCGTCGAACAGGTTGGTGCAGTTGATCCACACCGTCCCGGCCTTGAGCTTGGGTGCCACATCGAGCGCCAGGTTCAGGTTGTCGGTCCAGACGCTCGCCGCCAGCCCGTATCGAGTGTTGTTGCCCATCTCGACGGCCTCACCCGGCGTGCGGAACGTCATGAGGACCACCACCGGCCCGAAGATCTCTTCCTGCGCGATCGTGGCCGCCGGGGAGACGTTGGTGAAGAGCGTCGGCGGATAGAACCAGCCATCGGTGGGGCAGCTCCACGAGGGCTGCCAGCGCACGGCACCTTCGTCCTCGCCCTGCTTCACCAGCTTCTCGATCCGCCGCAGCTGCACCGGCGCGATGATGGCCCCGATGTCGACACCCTTGTCGAGCGGATCGCCGACCCGCAGCGTCTCCATCCGTGCCCGCAGCTTCCGCACCAGTCGTTCCGCCACCGACTCCTGCACCAGGATCCGGGACCCCGCGCAGCAGACCTGCCCCTGGTTGAACCAGATGGCGTCCACCACGCCCTCGACCACGCTGTCGAGATCGGCGTTGTCGAAGACGATGAACGGCGACTTGCCGCCGAGCTCCAGCGAGATCCGCTTGCCGCTCCCCGCCGTCGCGATCCGGATGGCCCGCCCCACCTCGGTGGAGCCGGTGAAGGCGATCTTGTCGACGTCGGGATGCTTGACCAGCGCTTCGCCAGCGCGGCCATCACCGGTGATGATGTTGACGACGCCCTTCGGCAGCCCCGCCTCCTCGACGATCTCGGCGAACAGGAGTGCCGTGAGCGAGGTGAACTCCGCCGGCTTGAGCACCACCGTGTTCCCCATCGCCAGGGCCGGCGCGATCTTCCACGACAGCATCAGGAGCGGGAAATTCCAGGGGATGATCTGCCCCACCACACCCACCGGCACCGCGCCGGGCAGCTCCGCCTCCATCAGCTGCGCCCACCCCGCGTGGTGATAGAAGTGTCGGGCGACGAGAGGGATGTCGATGTCCCGGCTCTCGCGGATCGGCTTTCCGTTGTCGAGCGATTCCACCACCGACAGCAACCGCGAATGCTTCTGGACCAGCCGCGCCAAGGCATAGAGGTGCCGGGCGCGCGCGTGTCCGCCGATGGCCCACCACCCCGGTTGTGCCGCGCGGGCCGCCTTGACCGCCGCATCGACGTCCGACGTCGACGCCTGCGCCACGTTCGCGAGTGGCTTGCCGGTGGCCGGATTCATCGTCTCGAACGCATCGCCACCGCGGGTCCGGCGCCACGACCCGCCGATGAACAGCCCGAACCGATGTCCGTGCCGTTCCAGCCACTCCTCGGCCGGCTTGGCGGATTCGGGGGCGGGGCCCCAGCTCATCGACTCGAAGATCTCGGGAACAGTGGTCATGGTCGCCTTGAGAAGTGAACGGTCAACGGTGAACGGTCAACGGGTCGTCCGGGGCGCGCCAGTTCACCGTTCTCCGTTCACCGTTCACCGATATCATGCCATCGGGTGGCGGTGGTCGGCCGAGTACCGGCCGGTCGCCGCGTGTTCGAGCTGCCGTTCGATGTCGGTGAGCAGCGAGCTCGCGCCGAAGCGGAAGAGCTCGGGCCGCAGCCACGCGTCGCCCAGCTCGTCCTTCATCATCATCAGCCAGTCGAGCGAGTCCTTGGCGGCGCGGATCCCGCCGGCCGGCTTCAAGCCCACGCGATGGCCGGTCCGTTCAAGGTAGTCGCGGATGCAGCGCGCCATCACGAGCCCCACCGGAAGCGTCGCGTTGACGGGCTCCTTGCCGGTCGAGGTCTTGATGAAGTCGGCGCCAGCCATCATGCAGACCATCGAGGCGCGGGCCACGTTGCGGAGCGTTGCGAGCTCACCGGTGGCCAGGATGGCCTTCATGTGGACGTCCCCGCACGCTTCACGGAAGGCCCGCACCTCGTCATACAGCGCCTGCCAGTCCTCGTTCAGCACGTGACCGCGGGTGATGACGATGTCGATCTCCTCCGCTCCCGCCTCGACCGACGCGTGGATCTCCGCCAGGCGGGTCTCGAAGGCCGAGAGGCCGGCAGGAAAGCCGGTCGACACGGCGGCCACAGGGATCCCCGAGCCTGCGAGCGCTTCCACCGCAGTCGGCACCATCGCGTGATACACGCACACCGCCGCGACCTTGATCCTGAGTGACTCGGCGCCGAGCAGCTCGAGCAGGTCGGGCCGCACCGGCTGGCGCGCCTTGGCACAGAGGCGACGCACCCGTCCGGGGGTGTCGTCGCCCGAGAGCGTGGTCAAATCCATCAGGGTGATGGCACGCAGGAGCCAAGCCGCTTGCCAGCTCTTCTTGACCGTGCGGCGCTTGCCGATCGTGGCGGCGCGGCGCTCGACGGCGCTGCGATTGACCCGTACATCCCGCACCCAGTCGAGCTGGAGGGGGACGCCAGGATTCCGTGGTGTGAAGGGCAGCGGTGCCAGCCGTACCGGCGCCAAGTCGAGTTGTTCCGCCACTTGAGGACTCCAATGCCGTGGACCCGTAATATGGAATGGTCAGCGGAGGCACGCTAACCCAACGCGTCACGCTCGAACTCCGTCTGCGCCGACCGGTCCCGCCATAGCGAACTGGCGGTGTCGTCAGGACTGCCAAACGCACGCCAAAATGGCAGAAATGGCCGGTATGGGGTTTGCCCTATGCGGAGTGTTGCTCAGTGGGCCGACCGGCCCGAAGTCCATCGAAAGGAATGACCCATATGGCCTCGAAGATCATCGGTATCGACCTCGGCACGACCAACAGCGTCGTGTCAGTGATGGAAGGTGGCGACCCGGTCGTCATCCCGAACGCAGAAGGGGGCCGCACCACGCCCTCGGTCGTGGCGTTCACGAAGGACGGGGAGCGGCTGGTGGGCACGGTGGCCAAGCGGCAGGCGGTCACCAACCCGAAGCAGACGATCTTCTCGATCAAGCGCTTCATGGGACGGCGGACGCCCGAGGTCACCGAAGAGGCCCGGCGGGTGCCGTATCGCATCGTGCCCGGCACCAACGACCTGGCGGCGGTGGAGATCGGCGACAAGCGCTACACGCCGCCTGAGATCTCGGCGATGATCCTGCAGAAGATGAAGCAGACCGCCGAGGACTACCTGGGATACAAGGTGGACAAGGCGGTCATCACCGTGCCCGCCTACTTCAACGACGCCCAGCGCCAGGCCACGAAGGATGCCGGCAAGGTGGCGGGGCTCGAAGTGCTGCGGATCATCAACGAGCCGACTGCTGCGGCCCTGGCATACGGTCTCGACAAGAAGAAGGAAGAGAAGATCGCCGTGTTCGACCTGGGCGGCGGTACCTACGACATCTCGGTGCTGGAGCTGGCCGAGGGGGTGTTCGAGGTCAAGAGCACCAACGGCGACACCCACCTGGGCGGCGATGACTTCGACCAGCGGCTGATCGACTGGCTGGTGGCCGAGTTCAAGAAGGACCAGGGGATCGACCTGTCAAAGGACCCGATGGCGCTTCAGCGGCTCAAGGAAGCGGCCGAGAAGGCCAAGATGGAACTGTCGTCCACGATGCAGACGGAGATCAACCTCCCCTTCATCACGGCCGATCAGTCGGGGCCGAAGCACCTGAACGTCTCGCTCACGCGGGCCAAGTTCGAGCAGCTGGTGGACGACCTCGTCCAGCGGACCATCCCGCCGATGCAGCAGGCGCTCAAGGATGCCGGGCTCAAGCCGGAGCAGATCGACGAGGTCATCCTGGTCGGCGGCTCTACCCGGATCCCGAAGATCCAGGAGATCGTCAAGAGCTACTTCGGCAAGGAGCCGAACCGCTCGGTCAACCCGGACGAGGTCGTGGCCATCGGTGCGGCCATCCAGGGCGGCGTGCTGGGCGGCGAGGTGAAGGATGTCCTCCTCCTCGACGTGACCCCGCTGTCGCTCGGCATCGAGACGCTGGGTGGCGTCACGACGGTGCTGATCGCACGGAACACCACCATCCCGACCAAGAAGTCCGAGGTGTTCTCGACGGCGGAGGACAATCAGACCACCGTCGAGATCCACGTGCTCCAGGGCGAACGGCAGATGGCGGCGGACAACCGCACCATCGGCAAGTTCCAGTTGACCGGGATGCCGCCGGCCCCGCGCGGGATGCCGCAGGTCGAGGTCACCTTCGACATCGACGCCAATGGGATCCTGCACGTCTCGGCCAAGGACAAGGCGACCGGGAAGGAGCAGAAGATCCGGATCGAGGCCTCGAGCGGGCTCTCGGATGCGGAGATCGACAAGATGGTCAAGGCGGCCGAGGCGAGCGCCGCGGACGACAAGCAGCGCCGGGAGGAGATCGAGGCGCGCAACCAGCTCGACGGCCTGGTGTACAAGGTCGAGAAGGACAGCAAGGAGTGGGTGGACCGCCTCTCCGGCGAGGTGAAGACCCGGCTCGACTCCGGGATCACCGCCGGCAAGGAAGCGCTCCGCACCGGCGAATCTGCCAAGATCCGGCAGGCGCTCGACGAACTCAATGCCGCGTACTCTGCTGCGGGCGCGTCGCTGTACCAAAGCGGCCAGGCGGCCGGCAACACCGGCGAGACCGGTGCGGCGGGCGCCCCCGGCGAGGAGACCAAGCCGGAAGACGTGGTCGAGGCCGACTACGAGATCGTCGACGACGGCGCTAAGAAGGAGTAAAGGACTCGCCACACCTGCGGTGAGATGCACCTCGACGCGCCGCCTGGATGCAACATCCCGGGCGGCGCGCTCGTAGGTGGATGCGACGCCCCACGCACTCGGGGCATCCAGTATAGGTTCAGGTGAAGGTCGTCTCCGGCGTGCCAGAAATGGCCCGCCCGGGGCACGATATCTGCAGGGACGGACCTTCGTGGCTCCAGATGTTCTGCTTCACGCTTCAACGAGGACCGACATGTCCACACGTTCCCAGAATTGGCTCAAGTTCGGTGGCCTGGCCACCGTTGCCTTCGCACTCGGCCTGCTCATCGCTGGGCTGCTCAATCTCCCGGCCGGATCGTGGGCCATGCAGCGCCCCGCCCACCCCGGCTCCATCATCACCCCGGTCAGCGACATTCCCAGCACCCCGGCGCTCAAGTCCCTCGAGGAACTGAGCGACGCGTTCTCCAGCGTGGCCGAAGCGGTGCGGCCGTCGGTGGTGTTCGTGAGCGCGCAGCACACCGAGACAGCCCAGGCGGCCCCGACCCTGCCGCCGGGATGGAACCAGTTCTTCCCCCACGGGATGCGGTCGAAGCCGCAGGTGGAGCGCGGGACCGGCTCCGGCTTCATCGTCTCGTCCGATGGCTACATCCTGACCAACAACCATGTGGTGGCGGGGGCCGACAAGGTCACCGTCCGGCTCATCGACCAGCGGGAGTTCACGGCCAAGGTCATCGGTACCGACCCCGCCACCGACGTCGCCGTCATCAAGATCGACGCCCACGACCTGCCGCCGCTCCCGCTCGGCAACAGCGACGCCGCCCACGTCGGCGAATGGGTGCTGGCGATCGGCAATCCGCTCGGCGACAACCTCGCGTTCACCGTGACGCAGGGGATCATCAGCGCCAAGGGCCGCCGGCTCGACGGGCTGTCCCAGGCCGGCACGCGGAGCATCAGCGACTACATCCAGACCGATGCTGCCATCAATCCAGGCAACTCCGGCGGGCCGCTGGTGAACGTCCGCGGCGAGGTCATCGGCATCAATGCCGCCATCGCCAGCGAGACCGGCTACTACTCCGGGTACGGCTTTGCCATCCCGATCAACCTGGTGCGTGAGGTGATGGATCAGTTGGTGGCGCACGGCAAGGTCGAGCGTGCGCAGCTCGGCGTGCTGGTGCAGGAAGCCACCGCCAACGACGCTGCGTATGTCGGGCTCGACGCCATCCGAGGCGTCGTGATCCAGGACTTCGGCGATGACGCGTCACCGGCGAAGAAGGCCGGGATCGAACGGGGCGATGTGGTCATCAGCATCGACGGCAAGCCGATCAACCGGGTGGCCGAGCTGCAGCAGGCAGTGGCCTTCAAGCACCCCGGCGACCAGGTGTCTGTCGAAGTCGCCCGTCGTGGCGGCGTGCGCAAGGTCATCACCGTGCGACTCACGGCATCCGACAGTGCGGATACCACCAAACTGGCCCAGACCCGCGGTGGCTCGGGTGGGGCGGCGCCCGCGGTGCGGAACGCTGGAGCGCTCCTTGGCATCAGCGTGCGGCCGCTGACCCCGGAGCTGGCCGACCAGTATCAACTGACCGACCCGATCCAGGGGCTCGTAGTGACCGACGTCGACCCGAACGGACCGTCGGCACAGTACCTGCTCGATGAATCGGCCGGCGGGCCGGACATTATCACCGCCGTCGAAGGGAAGCCGGTCAAGACCGAGACCGATCTCCGCAACGCGCTCAAGTCCGCCGGGTCTGGCAGCATCGTGACGCTCGACCTGTACAACGCGCGGACCGGCGCCCGCCGACTCACCCGCATCAAGCTCTCGGGCGGCGGTTCCGGCTCCTGACCGGACGCAGGATGCAGCATCGAAGGGCCCGGCGGAGATGCCGGGCCCTTCGCATTGGGGGCCGGGGCGCGGCTATCTTTTGGTCGACTCCAGCAGGCACACACCAGCGATGACCACGACCTCCACCGCACCCGGGATCATCCACGCCCCCACCGGCACCACCCTGAGCTGCAAGGGGTGGGTGCAGGAGGCGGCGATGCGGATGCTGATGAACAATCTCGACCCGGCGGTGGCGGAGCATCCCGATCAGCTCATCGTGTACGGCGGCGGTGGCAAGGCGGCGCGGAACTGGGAGTGCTACCACAAGATCATCACGACGCTCAAGCGCCTGGGGAACGACGAGACGCTGCTGGTGCAGAGCGGCAAGCCGGTCGGTGTCTTCCGGACCCACGCCGATGCGCCACGGGTGCTCATCGCCAATGCGCACCTGGTGCCACGCTGGGCCACCGCGGACGAATTCCAGCGGCTCGACGCGCTGGGGCTCACGATGTACGGCCAGATGACGGCCGGATCGTGGATCTACATCGGGACCCAGGGGATCCTGCAGGGGACCTACGAGACCTTTGCCGAGTGCGCTCGACGCGACTTCGGTGGCACGCTCGCCGGTCGGCTGGTGGTGACCGCAGGTCTCGGCGGGATGGGCGGCGCCCAGCCGCTGGCCGCCACGATGAACGGCGCGGCGTTCCTCGGTGTTGATGTCGATGCCAGCCGGATCGAGCGGCGGGTCGCGACCGGCTACTGCGACCGGATCAGCCGCTCGCTCGACGAAGCGCTCGCATGGGTGGAGCAGGCTCGGAAGATGCGTACCGCGCTCAGCGTCGGCCTGGTGGGCAACATATCGGATGTGCTGCCGGAACTTGTCCGGCGTGGCGTTGCCGTAGATGTGGTGACCGACCAGACCAGCGCGCACGACCTGCGGGTGGGATACATCCCGTCCGGGTATGACCTGTCGACCGCGGCGGAGTTCCGGGCCACAGACCCGACGGGATACGAATCGAAAGTGCTCGATTCCATGCAACGGCAGGTCGAGGCGTGGCTCCAACTCAAGCGCGCCGGTGCTGTTGCCTTCGACTACGGCAACAACATCCGGGGGCAGGTGGCCGATCGACGCGGGATGAAGCAGGCGTTCGACATCCCGGGATTCGTGCCCGAGTTCATCCGTCCGCTATTCTGCCGCGGGGCGGGGCCGTTCCGCTGGGCCGCCCTCTCCGGCGATCCAGCGGACATCTACGCCACCGATGCCGCGGTACTCGAGACCTTCCCCGAGAAGGAGCCGTTGGCACGCTGGATCCACCAGGCGCGGGAGAAGGTCCATTTCCAGGGACTCCCCGCCCGGATCTGCTGGCTGGAATACGGTGAGCGGGCGAGGATGGGGGAGCGGTTCAACTGGATGGTGAGGACCGGGAAAGTGAAGGCCCCGCTCGTCATCGGCCGCGACCACCTCGACACCGGATCGGTGGCCTCGCCCAATCGGGAGACCGAAGCGATGAAGGACGGCTCCGATGCGATCGCCGATTGGCCGCTCCTGAATGCGATGCTCAACACCGCCTGTGGTGCGAGCTGGGTGTCGCTGCACCATGGGGGCGGGGTCGGGATCGGGTACTCCATCCACGCTGGGATGGTCGTCGTGGCGGACGGCACCGACGAGGCTGGTGCACGGCTCCAGCGCGTCCTCACCGCCGACCCGGGCACCGGCGTGATGCGCCACGCTGATGCCGGCTACGAGGATGCCATCGCGATCGCGAACGAGCGGGGCGTGGACCTGCCGATGGTGAATGGGTGACGGGTGACGGGTGGCGGGTGGCGCGTGGCGGGTGGCGGGTGGCGCGAGCGATGAGTGGCGGGTGGCGCGTCAACGTGAGCGTGGCGGGTGGCGGGTGGCGCGTCATCCTGAGCAGAGCGAAGGATCGGTGAGTCGGCAAGCCGATCCTTCAGCCCTCCGGGCTTCAGGATGACGTCGGCTCGCTCAGGGTGACGGCTCGTCAGGTTCCCTCCTTCGCCCTTCACCGTTTACCGTTCACCTACCCACATGCCAGTCCTGACCCACATCTCGACCCTCTACACTTGTGCCGGTGCCGGCCAGGGTGATGTCGGCCCGATCGCCGACGCCGCCTTGGCGTGGGAGGGCGATACCATCCGGTGGGTCGGGCCCGCGGATCAGCTCCCTCGCGCATATCGCGACTGGCCGCGTGAGGATGCAGGCGGCGGGATGGTGATCCCCGGGCTGGTGGACTGCCACACCCACCTGGCGTTCGGTGGATGGCGTGCGGATGAGTTCGAGCGGCGGATCAGGGGCGAGACGTACCTGCAGATCGCGGAGGCGGGCGGCGGCATCGCATCGACGGTGCGCCGGACGCGGGCGCTCTCGACCGAGGAACTCGCCGGGCGGGTCGCCAAATTCCTCTCGGGTATGGTGGCGCTCGGCGTCACCACGGTCGAGGCCAAGAGTGGGTACGGGCTCGAGCTCGAGGCTGAGCTCCGGATCCTCCACGTCTACCGTCAACTGGCCGATCGCGGGCCGGTCCGCATCGTGTCGACCTTCCTCGGCGCCCACGCCGTGCCGCCGGAATA
The DNA here is from genome assembly GCA_049680185.1 of Gemmatimonadales bacterium. Classification (GTDB taxonomy): domain Bacteria; phylum Gemmatimonadota; class Gemmatimonadetes; order Gemmatimonadales; family GWC2-71-9; genus CAMLHU01. The sequence continues at coordinate 61,581 of JBAUHI010000005.1, forward strand.
CGCGGGGAGGCGGGCCGAGTACCTGTCACTCATCGTGAACGAAATGATCCCGGCGGTGGCGCAAGAGCGGCTGGCCGCCTTCTGCGACGTGTTCGTCGAGCGCACCGCGTTCTCGCTCGACGAGGCGCGTCAGGTATTCCGGGCGGCGGCAATAGCGGGGCTCCGACCCAAGCTCCACGCCGACCAGCTCACCGACGGAGGGGGTGCGGAGCTCGCGGCCGAGGTCGGTGCGGTGAGTGCCGACCACCTGGAGCACACCACCGCGGCCGGGATCGAAGCGTTGGCGCGGAGCGGGGTCGTGGCGGTGAGTCTTCCCCTCGCGACATTGTACCTTGCGCAGGCACCGCAACGGTCGCGGGCGTTCATCGATGCCGGCGTGCCGGTGGCGGTGGCGACCGACTTCAATCCGGGATCGGCGCCGAGCAATCACCTGCCGCTGGCACTGCTGCTGGCGTGCACGCTGCAGCGGATGACGCCGGCGGAGGCGCTCAAGGGCGCCACGCTCTTCGCAGCCCGCGCGCTCGCGCTCGAGGGGACAGTCGGATCGCTCGAGCCGGGAAAACAGTCCGACTTTGCCGTCATCGACGCGCCCGACGTGGCCCAGTGGCTATCCCATTTCCGACCCAATGCGTGCCGCCGCACCGTGATCGGTGGCGTGACCGCCTGGGAACCAGGATCCAACCCGTATCGGAGCACCACATCGTGACCGCCACGTTCACCCGAAGCGAGATCCCCAACCCCGCCACCACGCCCGGCGACCCCCGGATCGGCCACCTGCTGGGCGGGCACGTGAACGGCAGCTCCAAGCCGCGGGCGGTGATCATCGGGTTCCCGTCGGATGAGGGCGTGCACCGCAACGGCGGGCGGGTCGGCGCGGCGGGGGCACCGACGGAGATCCGCCGGTGGCTCTACCGGCTCACACCGGACGCACAAAATCACGAGAGCTTCTGTGAGCTGGTCGAGCGCACCCTCGACCTGGGCGACCTGGCCTGTTCCGACGATGTGGGCCAGGACCAGGCGGCGCTGGCCGAGGTGCTGGCGCCGTATCTCGCCGACGGGATCTTCCCGATCATCCTGGGCGGCGGGCACGAGACCAGCTTCGGACACTTCCTTGGCTATGTCGGCAGCGATCGCACGCTGGACGTGATCAACTGGGACGCCCATCCCGACGTGCGAAAGCTGCTCGACGACAAGGGCCATTCGGGATCGCCGTTCCGGGAGGCGCTGCTCCATCCGTCGGGTGCGTGTCGGCGCTACACCGTAGCGGGCTTGCTGCCGCAGTCGGTCGCCGCGAGCCACCTCAACTTCCTGGATGACAACCGCGGGCGATGGATCTGGGGCGCCGACCTCACCTCGGCCACCATCAACGCGCTCTACGCCGAGTCCGATGGTCCGGTGATGGCGTCGTTCGACATCGACGCAGTGGACCAGACCGCCGCACCAGGAGTGAGCGCACCCTCGGTGGGCGGGATGGCAGCTGGCCTCTGGCTCCACGCGGCGTACCAGGCGGGGCGGAGCCCCAAGGTGACGTCCGTGGACCTGGTGGAATGCAACCCGGTGCACGACGTCGATGGGCGCACCGCGCGGCTGGCGGCGGTGACCGTGTGGCAGGTGCTGCGGGGGCTGGCGGAGCGAGAGTGAGGTGAGACCTCACCCCCCGACCCCCTCTCCCTTACGGGCGAGGTGGGGACGCCGAGAGGTGCATGATCATCGCCCGGTCGTGATCCGGAGGATGGCTGCGGCGGTGGCGCTCGCCTCGATCTGTGCGACTTCGGGGGTCGCCCAGCAGGTCGTGACCATCCCGGCGGGTGCACGGATCCCGATGCGGTTCCTGGAGGCCGTGCAAGGCGGTCGAGACTCGATCGGCTCGACGATCATGGTCCAGACGATGGGCGCGGTGGTGGTGGATGGCTGCGTCATACTACGCCCCTACGCCCTGGTGGAAGGCCGGGTGGCGGAACCCAAACATCACGGGCACCTGCGCCTCCTGTTCGACTCGCTTGCGCTGGGCGGGACCTGGCATCCGATCACGGCGCGTCTCGACTCGTTGGAGTTCTCCCCACGCGCCGTGAATGACTCCGGCGTGGTGACGACCAACGATCGCCGGATCGTCAAAATGGGACGGTCGCTCATTCCGCTGGGCGTCGCGGCGGCGGCCGAGGTGCTCGTGGTGCCGGCCGCGCTGGTGAGCGGATATGCGCTCATCCGCCGACGTCAGCCTGCGAAGATCCTTGCCGGCGAGATGGGACGACTGCGGTTCACCGCGCCATTCACCCTCCACATGCCGGTCGGATGCACCCCGGTCGATCCGTTCCCTTCGCTCGCGACCGCTCCCTCGTTGCCCACGTTCGGGCCCTGGACCACCGACCGCACCGGGGACCGCCCTGGCGACCCGATCAACCTCCTCGTCCTCGGCAGCGCCGACCGGATCGACAGCGCCTTCGTGCAGGCGGGGTGGCGGCGCGCGGCGCACGGGAACTTCTTCCGGCTTTCCCGCGAGGTCTTCGCGATGCTCATGGGACGCCCGGGAGCCCGCGGGGCCCCGGTGAGCCATCAATATTTCGACGGCCGGCGCCAGGATCTCGCGTTCGAGTTCACCGGCCATCGCGCCACGAGCCGTCACCATCTGCGCCTGTGGCTGGTGGACTCGTTGCGGCAGGTGTGGGTGGCGGCGGCCAACCGCGACAACGGGCTCCTGGTCCGCCCCTTCCACGGCACCGCCACCCATCGCATCGACCCTGCCATCGACGAGGAGCGCGATCTGATCGTGCGCGAGCTCATCGCGTCCGACTGCGCCGCATTCGAGGGTTACACCACCTTGCCGAACGCGATGGTCGGCGGGACGAACGTGGCGGGACAAAGCTTCACCACTGATGGCCGGACCGCAGTGCTGCAGGTCCACGCATGCGGCGCCGCACCCGTGACCGACCCGGAGCCGCCGCTGTGACCACCATTCCGCCACCACCCCGTCGGATACTCCTCGCGGACCACTTCCGCGACGCGCTGGCCGCGGAGCTGACGCGCCTCCGTCCTGACCTCGAGCTCCGGACCCGCGATCGGACGACGATCGCCCGCGACGACCTGCGTTGGGCCGACTGTTACCTCGGATTCCGGCCGCCGACAGCGGTCGAGCTCGAACACGTGTCGTGGGTGCACGGGACCGGGGCGGGACTCGACGCCTTCCTGTTCCGTCGCCACTTCCCCGCCGGTGTTCTCCTCACCCGGACCAGCGAATCCTTCGGGCCCAAGATCGGGGAGTATTGTGTGGCGCGGGTCCTCGCGGTAACGCAGCAGCTTTCCGCCTTCGAGGCCGATCAACGGGCAGTGCGATGGGACACCCGCGACCTGCGGATGCTCGCGGGTACCAAGGCGACGATCGTGGGGACCGGGGACGTGGGGTGCGGGGTGGCAGCGTTGCTCGGCGGGTTGGGCGTGCGGGTGGAGGGCGTCTCGCGGTCAGGGGCCGCACGGGCGCCGTTCACCGCGACCCATCCCGTCTCCCGGCTGGCGGCGCTCGTGGCGGAGAGCGCGTGGCTCGTACTCGCGACACCGCTCACCGAGGCCACCTGGCACATCGCCGGCGCGCCGTTGTTCTCGGCCTGTCGAGGGGCCTACCTGATCAACGTGGGGCGGGGCGGGCTGGTGGATGAGGCAGCGCTCGTCACGGCGCTCGATGCCGAGAAGATCCGTGGTGCGGCGCTCGACGTGTTCGAGACCGAACCGTTGCCGGCCGAGTCGCCACTGTGGAGGCATCCGCGGGTCAGCATTTCGCCGCACGTGTCAGGGCTTTCGACCGTCGCCAACGCCGCGAAAGGATTCCTCGACGCGCTGGGGTCGCTGGAGCGGGGAGAAGTGCCGACGATGGCCGTGGACCCGGCGCGGGGGTACTAGCGGTGAGCCAACTGATGTTCGCGCGCTCCCAGATGGCCATGTCTCTGGCCTTTCACATCGTGTTCGCGGCACTCGGCGTCGGGATGCCGTTGCTTATGGCCGTCGCCGAAGGCGCGTACCTGCGCACCAAGGAGCCGACGTACCTCGAGCTCAGCCGCCGCTGGGCGACGGGCACGGCCGTGCTGTTCGCGGTGGGGGCGGTATCGGGCACCGTGCTCTCGTTCGAGCTTGGCCTGTTGTGGCCAGGGTTCATGGCGCATGCCGGCGCCATCATCGGGATGCCTTTCTCGCTGGAAGGCTTCGCGTTCTTCACCGAGGCCATCTTCATCGGGGTGTACCTGTACGGGTGGGATCGCCTCTCGCCCCGGATCCATTGGCTGACCGGCGTGGCCGTTGCCGTGAGCGGGATGTTGTCATCGGCGTTCGTGGTGACCGCCAACGCCTGGATGAACGCGCCCACCGGGTTCCGGATCGTGGATGGCGCATTCACGGACATCGACCCCATCGCCGCGATGCTCAACCCGGCGAGTCTCCACGAAGTGGTGCATATGACGCTCGCGGCCCTCACGGCCACCGGATTCGCGGTGGCGGCGGTGCACGCCTGGTTCCTTCGGCGTGATCGGCAGAGCGGCTTCCATCGACGGGCGCTGGGGATCGCGGTGACCGTCGCGTGCGTCTGCATCCCGCTGCAGATCCTGAGCGGCGACGTGAGCGCCCGCGCGGTGGGCCGGTTGCAACCGGCCAAACTCGCCGCGATGGAGGCGCATTACACCACCGGGGCCGGCGTGCCACTGCTCATCGGCGGCATCCCGGACGACTCGACGCGCACAACGGCGCTGGCCATCCACATCCCGGACGGGCTGAGCCTGCTGCTCACGGGAGATCCCGGCGCCACGGTGACCGGCCTGGACCACTTTCCCGAGCGCGACTGGCCGGACGTGCGGATCGTGCACTGGGCGTTCGACGTGATGGTCGCGGCCGGGATGGCGCTGCTGGCGGTAGCGACCTGGACACTCTGGCTCCGCGTGAGGGGCCGCCGGCTGGTCGAGCAGCGACGATGGCTCGGCGCGGTCGTCATGGTCGGCCCGCTTGGATTCGTTGCCATCGAGGCGGGGTGGGTGGTCACGGAAGTGGGGCGCCAGCCATGGATCATCTACGACGTGATGCGCACCGCCGACGCGGTGACGCCGATGCCCGGACTGGTGGTCCCGTTCGCCGCCTTCAGCGCGCTCTACCTCTTCCTCGCGTTCGTCGTGACAGTGGCGCTGCGGCGCCAGTTCCTTGAGACACGCCGGCCCGACGGGGGGGCCGTGACCCATGCTTGAACTCGTCGTGGCGGGCGGCATGGTGCTGTCGCTGACACTCTATGCCGTCCTCGGTGGTGCGGACTTTGGCGGCGGCATCTGGGATCTCCTGGCCACGGGGCCCCGCGCGCACGCGCAGCAGGAGGCCATCGGCAGCGCCATCGGACCCATCTGGGAGGCCAACCACGTCTGGCTCATCCTGACGGTGGTCCTCCTGTTCACCGGCTTTCCGGAGGGATTCGCCGCCGCGATGACCGCACTCAACATCCCCGTGACGGTGATGTTGATCGGCATCGTGCTGCGCGGCTCGGCGTTCGTCTTCGGCAAGTACGATCCGGGCGACGCCGGGGTGCGGCGCCGGTGGGGTGCGGTGTTCGGCGTGTCGAGCGTCATCACACCGTTCTGCCAGGGCGCCATCATCGGCGCGCTCGCCAGTGGCGACATCCATGTCGTCGACGGCCAGGTGACGACCGGATTCCTGGCCGGATGGATGACGCCATTCGCGGTGAGCTGCGGAGTGTTCGCGGTGCTGCTCTTCGCCTTCCTGGCAGCCACGTACCTGACCATCGACACCGAAGGCCGCCCGGAGCTGCAGGACGACTTTCGACGGCGGGCGCTCGCGACGGGCGCGGCACTCGTTCCGGTGGCGGTGGTGGTGTTCGTTGCATCGAGCAGTGGCGCCCCGGGCATCCGGGCCGGGCTGACCAGCTGGTGGGGCCTGCTCATTATCGCGGGGGCGGTGGGGTGTTCGGTGATGGCTCTGGCGGGGTTATGGCAACGGCGCTTCCGGCTGGCCCGCATCGCGGCGGTGGGTCAGGTCGCCCTGATCCTGGCGGGCGGAAGCGTGGCGCAGTATCCCGACATCGTCGCACCCGACGTGACGATCATGAACGCACACGCGCCCGAGGTGACCCTCCGGCTCCTGATTATCGTGGTGGCCGTCGGCGGGCTGGTGCTGGTGCCATCGCTGGTGTTCCTGTTCCGACTGTTCAAGGGCCGCGCTTCCCTCGCTCACTGAGATACCGGCGCATCAAAGAGGTGGTCGAGCTGTCGTGAGCGCCGGCCGCGGGCGATCCCTTGGTCAGCTCCCCGCCGATCCGCTGCGCCAACGCCTTCCCCAGTTCCACCCCCCATTGATCGAACGAATCGATCCCCCAGATCACTCCCTGGGTAAAGACGCTGTGTTCGTACAGTGCTACCAGCGCGCCCAACGTCCGCGGGCTGAGCCGATCGGCCAGGATGGTCGAGGTCGGACGCCCTCCCTCGAACACTCGATGCGGCACCAACGCGTCCGGGGTTCCCTCCGCACGGACCTGATCGGCGGTCTTGCCGAAGGCGAGCGCCTCGGTCTGCGCGAAGACATTGGCCATCAGGAGGTCATGGTGGCCGTCGAGCGGATTGAGCGGCTGGGAGAAGGCGATGAAATCGCAGGGGATGAGCTTGGTGCCCTGGTGGATCAGCTGATAGAAGGAATGCTGCCCGTTGGTCCCCGGCTCACCCCACACGATGGGGCTGGTCTGGTAGTCCACCCGGGCGCCATCCAGCGTGACGTGCTTGCCATTGCTCTCCATCGTCAGTTGCTGGAGGTAGGCAGGGAAACGCTTGAGGTACTGGTCATACGGGAGCACTGCCAGGGCCCTGGCGTCCCAGAAGTTCGCGTACCAGACCGCCAGCAGACCCATGATGGCCGGCAGGTTCTGCGCCAAGGGAGCGGTCCGGAAATGGACGTCCATTGCGTGGAACCCGGCCAGCATCTCGCGAAAGTGATCGGGCCCCACGGCCAACATGGTGGACAACCCGATCGCCGAATCCATCGAGTAGCGGCCGCCCACCCAGTCCCAGAACTCGAACATGTGCGCGGGATCGATCCCGAACTTGGCGACCCCGGCCGCGTTGGTCGACACCGCGACGAAGTGCCGCCGTACGGCGGCCTCATCTCCCAGGGCGCGGACGGCCCACGCCCGGGCGGTGTGGGCGTTGGTCAAGGTCTCCAAGGTCGTGAACGTCTTGGAACAGACGATGAACAGCGTCTCGGCAGGATCGAGATCGCGGGTGGCCTCGACGAAGTCGGTGGCGTCGACGTTGGAGATGAACCGGAAGGTCAGGTCGCGGGCGCTGTAATAGCGCAGCGCTTCGTAGGCCATCACCGGGCCGAGGTCGGATCCGCCGATCCCGATGTTGATGACGTTGCGGATGGGCCGCCCGGTATGGCCCTTCCAGCGACCGCTCCGGATCTCGTCGGCGAATGTCGCCATCCGGTCCAGTACGGCGTGGACCTCCGGCACCACGTCCACGCCATCGACCACGATCTTTTCGTCCTTCGGCGCCCGCAACGCCACGTGGAGGACCGACCTGCCCTCGGTCACGTTGATCTTCTGACCGGTGAACATCGCCTCGATGCGCGCGGGCAGCCCTCGGGTCACGGCCAACTGCGCCAGAAGCCGCAGCGTCTCGTCGGTCACCAGGTGCTTGGAATAGTCCAGGTATAGCCCGGCGGCCTCAAGGACGAGGCGGGTGCCGCGCTCGGGGTCATCGTGAAAGAGCTGACGCAACGATGCCGCACGGAGCGTGCTGTGATGGGTCGACAGCGCCTGCCAGGCAGGGAGTGCGGTGAGCGGTGCGACTGGGACTGCGGCTCGGGGGGTCATGCTCTCTCCTTTACGACTTTCTCGAGGTGCCGGGTCGGTCCAGCACCGCGCACTTGTCAGCAAGGCAATGGAGCAGGTCCTGCCACGACTTGTCGAACGACCTCGCACCGTCGCTCTGCAGTTTCGCGGCCAGGGCCGCCACGTCGACGCCAGCCCGGGTGAACTCGACCAGCACCGCATCGGCCGCGCCGCCGTCGGGCGGGAGCACGCTGCCTACACGGCCATGATCGGCGAACGCCAGCAGCGTCTTCTCCGGGATGGTGTTGATGGTGTCCGGGGCCGCCAGCGCTTCCACATACAAGGTATCCGGTGCCGCGGGATCCTTGGTGCCGGTGCTGGCCCAGAGGAGCCGCTGCGCCCGGACCCCGAGGGCGGCGAGCTTGAGCCACCGCGGCGACTCCAACAGTCGGCGGTACTCCCGGTACGTGCGACCCGCGACCGCGATGCCGAGACGGTTGTGCAGTGGCGCGGGCACCGACCCCGCCACTGCGACGTCCCACCGGCTCACGAACACCGATGCGACCGAATCGATGTGGGGATCCAGGCCTGCCGCGATCCGCCGCTCGATGCCGCGAAGGAAGGCGTTCGCGGCGGCGAGGTACTGCTCCGCCGAAAAGAGCAGCGTCACGTTGATCGGAACACCGTCGAAGATCGACTCCTCGATGGCGCCGATCCCTTCAGGGGTGCCCGGGATCTTGATGAAGAGGTTGGGCCTGGCGGCCTGGGCGTGGAGCCGCCGTGCCGCGGCGACCGAGCCTGCGGTATCGGCGGCCAAGAGCGGCGAGAGCTCGAGCGACACCCAGCCGTCCACGCCCTTGGTGCGCTTGTGCGCCGGCAGGAAGAGATCGGCCGCGCGTTGCAGGTCCTCGATCGCCAGTTCGAAGAAGAGCGCCTCGCCGGTCTTGCCCTCGCCAGCCTTCTGGCGGATGGCCGCGTCATAGGCGACGCCGTTCCGGAACGCATGGTCGAAGATCGTGGGATTCGAGGTCAGGCCGGTGATCGCACGTTCTGCGATGTGCCGTTGCAGCGTGCCATCGTCGAGGATGGCCCGGGTGATGTTGTCGAACCAGAGGCTCTGACCGAGGTCGTGCAGTTGTTGTGTGGGTTTCATGAGGTTCTCTCCTGCAGGCGTCCATCGGCCGGCCGGCCCAGCAGCGCCGCGGGGTCGAGCGAGACGAGCTCGCCGATCCGTTCGACGGCCAGGTCGGCGGCGGGGTACGCCGCAATGTTCCGGGGATCCAGTGCATAGTGCCCCTGGCGCGGGAATATCGTCGTCACGCGATCGGACCAGATCCCCTTGATCGCCGCCAGGATGCGCAGTTTGTCATCGACCATCACGTACCGCCGTGCTGGATAGCGCTCGACGACGGCATCGAGCATCCGCTCCTTATGAATGAAGATCTCCACCCGCCCCTCCACGGCGGCCCAGAGCCCCGACCGTTCGATCTTCCGCGGTTGGAAGACCACGTCCCCGTCCGACAGGATCACGGTCGGGCCGAAGCGCCGACACCAGCGCAGCACATCGAGTGCACCGGGGAACAATCGATCGGCGAACGGGTAGTCGATCAGGAAGGAGGACATTTCCATCAATCGGGTGTCGCTCTCGTTGGCGACCCGATAGCGTTGCAATGCGCCGAGGTAGTCGGCATACCCCAGTTCGGTGCGGAGCTGCTCGAATCCGTCCCAATACCGGTCGGCCGAGGCGGCACCGAATTGGCGGGTCAGGTGGGCCCGCAATTCGGCCACGATCGCGTCGTTGTCGAGCAGCGTGTTATCGCAGTCGAACAGGAACACGACGTCCGAGGTCGCGGTCACCGGTCGACCCCGGTGCGGCTCGGATCGTGCCACGCGCCGTGGGCGGCGATGAACGCATCGGCCTCCGGCGGTCCCCAGGAGCCCTGCGGGTACGGGATCGCCTTGGGATGCCGCGTCAGCACACCATCGACCGCGGCCCACGCCGCCTCGACGGCGTCCCACCGGGTAAAGAGCGCGCCATCGCCCTCCATGGCCGCGCTCAACAGCCGTTCATACGGCGATTCCGCGCCCAGCATCTCCTCGACCATGGAGAGCTCCTGCTGCGCGCCCACGTACTCCTTGCCGGGCAGCTTGACCCGCGCCGCGAGCGCGATGATGGCATTGGGCGAGAGCCGAAAGCGCAGGTAGTTCCCGGGACCGGCATCCGCCGACGAATCGCTGAACACCTTTGCCGGCGGCGGCTTGAGCCGGACGACCACTTCCGTGGCCGTGACCGGGAGGCACTTGCCGGACCGCACGTACCACGGGACCCCCGCCCAGCGCCACGAATCGATGAACAGCCGGACCGCGCAGTAGGTCTCGACATCGGAGCTGCGTGCCACGTGCGGCACCTTACGATACCCCACGTACTGACCCCGCACGATGTCCTTGGTGGTGAGCGGCCGCATCGCCTTGAAGATGGTGGCTTTTTCGGTCTGAACGGCGCCGTACCCCTGGTAGGCGGGGGGCTCCATCGCGAGGAGGGCCACGATCTGGAAGAGGTGGTTCTGGATCACATCCCGCAGACATCCGGCGGATTCATAGAAGGCGCCCCGATCGTGGACGCCGAAATTCTCCGCCAATGTGATCTGCACGCTCGCCACGTGGTCACGGTTCCAGATCGGCTCGAGGAAGGCGTTGGCGAACCGGAAGTACAGGATGTTCATGATCGCCTCCTTCCCCAGGAAGTGGTCGATCCGGAAGATCGAATCTTCGGGGAACGCCGCCTGCGCGACGGCGTTGAGCTCGCTGGCCGAGGCCAGATCGCGGCCGAAGGGCTTCTCGACCACGACCCGTGCGTTGGCCGTGAGGCCAGCGGTGTGGAGGCCGTCGATCACGGTCCCGAAGAGCGCGGGCGGGATGGCCAGGTAATGCGCCGGGCGCTTGGCCTTGCCCAATGCGCGTTTGAGCGCGGTGAAGGTGGCCGCATCGTTGTAGTTGCCCGACACATACGCGATCAACGCCAGCAGGCGGTCCAGGGCACCTCGGTCCGATACCACCCCGGACGCCCGGACGCTTTCCGCCACCCGTTGGCGCAGCTCGGCCACGCTCATCTGGGTGGAGGCCACGCCGACGATCGGTACCGTCAACACACCGCGCTTGACCAACGCGTACAGCGCGGGAAAGATCATCTTGTGCGCGAGATCACCGGTCACTCCGAACAGCACCAGCGCATCGGAGCGGTCCGGACGATGTGGATCGACACTCATTGCCAACTCCCAGGTCCAGGAACGTGAAGCGAGCTCACTTGCCGGCGCCGACCAGATCCGCCGCCAGCGCACGATCGACGATCGACTGCGCTTCGGTCACGATCCGGGCCACCTGCGCCTCCCCACCGAAACTCTCGGCGTAGATCTTGTAGATGTCCTCGGTGCCCGATGGCCGCGCGGCGAACCACCCGGTCGCTGCACTGACCTTGATGCCGCCGATCGGCGCATGGTCGCCGGGGGCGTGGTCGATGACACCGGTCACGGGCTCACCGGCGAGCGTCGTACACTGCACCGCACCGGCCGACAGTGCCGCCAGGCGTTGCTTCTGCTCCGCGGTCGCCGGCGCCTCGACCCGGTCGTATGCCGGCGCCCCGAATTCATCGGTGAGCGCGCGATAGATCTCTCCCGGGTCCCGGCCCGCCTTCACGGTGATCTCGGCCGCGAGGAGTGCGGGAACGATGCCATCCTTATCCGTCGTCCAGACCGCACCATCGCGGCGCAGGAACGTGGCCCCGGCGCTTTCCTCGCCGGCAAAGCCGAGGGAGCCGGCGGCGAGCCCGGTGGAGAACCACTTGAACCCGACCGGCACCTCGTGGAGCCGGCGGCCGAGCTTGGCGGCCACCCGATCGATCATGCTGCTGCTCACCACCGTCTTCCCCACCCCGGCATCGGCCCGCCAGTGCGGGCGGTGCTGGAAGAGGTGGTGGATCATCACCGCGAGGTAGTGATTCGGCGGAAGGAGCCCGGTGCTCCGGGTCACGACACCGTGGCGATCATGGTCGGTGTCGCACGCGAAGGCGAGGTCGAATTTGTCCTTGAGGGCGATCAACCGCTGCATCGCATACGTGGAGGACGGGTCCATCCGGATGCGCCCGTCCCAGTCGACGGTCATGAACCGGAAGGTCTCGTCCACCACATCGCTCACGATGATGAGATCGAGGTGGTACCGCTCAGCGATCGGGCCCCAGTAGTGCACACCAGCGCCGCCCAACGGGTCGACGCCGAGGCGGATGTTGCCGCCCCGGATCGCGTCCATGTCGATCACGTTCCCGAGGTCCGCGACATAGGCGTTGAGGTAGTCGTGGCGATGGGTGGTGGCCGCGTGCAGCGCCTGCGTGTGCGGCATCCGCTTGACCCCGCGGAGCGCCCGACCCAGGATCTCATTGGCCCGGGCCTCGACCTGGCGGGTGATGCCGGTGTCGGCCGGCCCGCCGTTGGGCGGGTTGTACTTGAATCCGCCATCGGCTGGCGGATTGTGCGAGGGCGTGATGACGATCCCATCCGCGAGGCCCGACGTGCGCCCGCGATTGTGGCAGATGATCGCGTGGGAGACCGCCGGCGTCGGGGTGTACTCATCGTGTTCGGCCAGCATCACATCGACGCCGTGGGCCGCCAGCACCTCGAGCGCAGTGGCGCAGGCGGGGACCGAGAGCGCGTGGGTGTCGATGCCCAGGAACAGGGGGCCGTCGATCCGGTTGGACCGACGATAGCGACAGATGGCCTCCGTGATGGCGACGATGTGCCATTCATTGAAGGTCCGGTCGATCGACGAACCCCTATGACCTGACGTACCAAAGCTGACCCGCTCGGCCGCCACCGACGGATCGGGACGCTCCGTGTAGTAGCTGGTGACGAGCCGCGAGACGTCGATCAACAGCGAGACCGGCGCGGGATGGCCTGCGAGCGGACTGACGGTCATGGCTGAGCCCGCTCGAAGATGGACGCCCACTCGAGGTAACGCCCCGCGATGCGGGCCACCGCCGCCTCCCGAGTGACGCGTCCGGCCAGGAGATCGGCCACCGGATCCCAGAAACTGGTGCGGCCGACGGCAAAGCCAGTGAACCCCAGCACCGACGCGGCGACCTTGAGCCACTGTACCACCTTCTTCTCATCGGCCCCTCGACCCAGGACGATGCAGCTGACGTGATCGCGTCCATCGCGCCGGGCGACAGCGACGAGACGCTTGCAGTCCTCCCGGCGGTCGACCCCTTCCAGCTTCCAGATGTCCGGCTCGACCCCGGCCTCCTGCAACGCCTGAATGGTCTCGATCATCATGTCGGGTCGGATCCGAAGGTCATACGCTGCCTGCTCGCCCTTCACCTCGAGCAGCTGCGCCTCGGTCGCGGGGACCAGCAACTCGAACATGAATCGCTGCCCTGCCTGCCGACAGTAGTCGGAGAGCTGCTTGAGACGGGCCACCTGGCGTTGATTGCGCGCATAGTTCCCGGCAGGGTTGTAGCGCACCAGGACCTTGGCGAATGTCGGCGCGAACTCACGGAGATGGTCCGCGAACCGGTCACCGTATTCGAATTCGAACTCCTCCGATCCGCTGGTCTCGGTGGAGAGTGCGGTCACGTAGCCGTGCTTCCGCGCATCGACCAGGATCTCCGATCCGAACTCCTCGTCGACCAGGATCCCGGCGCGGTCCACCGGCAATCCCCGCGCGAGCGCCTCACGAAATCCGTCGTAGATGACCTGCTTGCTGGCCGCGACCGTTCCACGCTGCTCCGCCGAGAGCGGCGGCGTGAAGTGGAACATCTCCGACACATACGAATGCCGATGATCGAACGGGAGCAGGTAGAGTGGTCGATCGTATCCTGGGTTCATGATGTCACCTTTCCGAGCCCTGCGGCCGCCGCTGCATCCGCCAGCCAGACGACCCTCCCGCTGGACGGTGCAATGCGCTGCGCCGGGAACTCCGATCCGTCCGGGGCGCGCTGCAGCACTCGCCGAAGGATGTCGGCCTTGGTACCGCCGGAGACAAGAAAGAGCACTTCGGCCGCCGCGTTGATGACCACGGTGGTCAGCGAGATCCGCCACATCGACACCGCAGTCACATCCTCCGCGACCACCCACCGGACCCGCTCCCCGGCGGCGGCACTTCCCGGAAAGATCGATGCGGTGTGGCCGTCGGCGCCGAGCCCCAGGAGCACAAGATCGATCCCGCTGCCGGCGTCCGGCGTGGCCAGGAGCGCTCGGAGTGTCTGCTCGTATTCGGCGGCGGCGGTGGCGGGCACCTCCTCGCCGCGGATCCGATGGATGTTGGCCGGAAGGACGGGGACATGATCGAGCATGGCCTCCCGTGCCATCCGGAAGTTGCTCTCCACGGAATCGGGCGGGACGCATCGTTCGTCGCCCCAGAGCATGACGACCTGCGACCACGGCACTCGTGATCTCCAAGGCTCCGCCGCGAGGCGCTGGTAGGTCCCTCTCGGGGTCTCGCCGCCGGCGAGCGCCACTACGAAGCGTCCCCTGTGATCGATGGCATCGGTGGCCGCCACGACGAACCGATCCGCCGCTCCATCAGCGAGCGCGTTCGGATCCGGGAACACCACGACTTGAGACGACACCGAGCTCACCTTCCCTGGCGGACCATCGTGTCCACCTTCCCGTCCGGATGCCCCACCAGCACCCGACTTGCCGTGCCGAGAAAAAATCCGGTGTCGACCACGCCGACGATGGCGCGGAGCGTGCGTTCGAGGGCACGGGCATCCTGACCATCCCGGAGCGGTCGCGCGGGGACGCAGTCAAAGATGTGATTGCCATTGTCGGTGACGTACGCTTGACCTCGACCGGCATCCATCCGCAAAATGGGAACAACGCCGAGTGTCCGAAGTTCCCGCTCGACCTGCCAGTCCGCGAGCGGGATGACCTCGACCGGTATCCGTCCCCGTTCGCCCAGGGCACGCACCAGTTTATCGGGACCGACGAGGATGACCTGCTCCCGGGAGGCCGCGGCCACGATACGTTCGCGGACGAGGGCGCCGCCCCATCCCTTCACCAGGTCGAGCTCGGGGGAGACCTCGTCGGCACCATCGACGGTGAGGTCGAGGGGGCCGCCGGTCCCCAGCTCGATCAGCGGAATGCCTGCCTGTCGAGCCGCCGCTTCCGACGCGCGGGACGTCGCCACACCGGACACCTTGAGTCCTGCCCGGCACCGCTCACCGAGCTTCGTGATGAACGCCGTGGCCGCGCGGCCGGACCCGAGCCCGATCCGCGCGCCGTCCTGGATCGATGCGACCGCCAGCGTGGCCACGGCCTGGATGGCCGGGTCGTCGGCGGTGCCGGCCGCGCGAGGCGTCGAGGTCATCGCCCTGCCTCAACCGCCGCTGACGTGCCGGCGCCGAGCACGACGCGGACCTGGTGGGGATCACCGTCATCGACGAGCGGAATGCCCGTCCGGTCGGCGAGCGCGGTCCCGTCGAGCTCCAGCACCGCCACACCCTTACCGGCGCCGTGCGGGTTCTCGACCGACAGCGAATACCTGGTGTCGCGATAGCGGATCGTGGCTGTGAAGCCGGGCCACTCCGAGGGGATGCAGGGATCGACGACCAGGCGTGCGCCGCGGAGCCGGATGCCCAGGAGCGCTTCGATACCGGCGCGGTACATCCATCCCGCGGAGCCGGTGTACCAGCTCCATCCGCCGCGCCCGACGTGCGGCGCTTCGGAGTAGAGATCGCCCACGGCGACGTACGGTTCGACCCGATATCGCCTGGCGTCGGCGGGGGTCGCGCTGCGTCGGATCGGGTTGAGCATCCCGAGCAGCTCGGCCGCCTTGTTCCCGTCGCCCAGACCGACGAAGGCGAAGACGGCCCAGGTGGCCGCGTGGGTGTACTGGCCGCCATTCTCCCGGACGCCGGGAACGTATCCCTTGATGTAGCCCGGCTCGAGCGCTGTCTTGTCGAACGGCGGCGTGAGCAGCAAAACGATCCCGTCGGGGCGCCGCACCAGGCGCTGGTCCAGGGCCGCCATCGCGAGCCGCGCCCGTTCGGGATCGGCCGCGCCGGAGAGGACGCTCCAGGTCTGTGCGATGGAATCGATGGCGCAGGCGTCGGCGCCCGCGGTGCCGAGCGGTGTGCCGTCGTCGAAGTAGGCACGCCGGTACCACTGGCCGTCCCAGGCATTTTGCTCGATCGCGGCCTTGAGCGTTCTGGCCCGCTCGGCCCACGCCTCGGCCCGATGACTCTCGCCACGGGCCTGGGCGATGGGGATCCAGCGCATGAGGATGGTGTGGAGGAACCACCCGAGCCACACGCTCTCCCCCTTGCCCTGGGCGCCGACCGCATTCATCCCGTCGTTCCAGTCGCCAGTGCCCATCAGGGGCAGCCCGTGGGTGCCCGCGGCAAGGCTGCGATCGATCGTGCGGGCGCAGTGCTCGAACAGGGTCCCGTGGACCGAGGACACCCGAGGCTCGAAGTACGACTCCAGCTGTCCGGCAGCGAGCACCGCGCCGTCGAGGAACGGGACCATCTCATCGAGGATCGGCTGGTCGTCGGCGACGTCGAGGTAGTGGCTCGTCACGAATGGCAACCAGAGCAGGTCGTCCGAGATGCGGGTCCGCACCCCGCGTCCCACCGGCTCGTGCCACCAATGCTGGACGTCACCCTCGACGAACTGACGGGAGGCGGCCTTCAGTATTTGGGCCGCGGTCAGGTCGGGGCTGGCCACGGCGAGCGCCATCACGTCCTGAAGCTGGTCGCGGAACCCGAACGCGCCGCTCACCTGGTAGAACGCCGCCCGGCCCCAGACCCGGCAGGCGAGCGTCTGGTACAGGAGCCATTGGTCGAGCATCAGGTCGAGTGCGCGGTCGGGTGTCTTGACCTGGATGGTGCCAAGCACGGTGTCCCAGCCGTCGGTGACGGTCTTGAGCCTGGCGTCCATGTCGTCATCGCGGTGCCGGCCGATCAGGCGCCGTGCTTCGTCGCGGCTCCCGGCCTGACCGAGCACGAAGACGACCGTGGCGTGTCCGCCGGCCGGGATCTCGACGGATGTCTGCAGGGCGCAGCAGGGATCGAGTGCGGCACCGACGTGCCCCGACAGCGGCTCGCTGCGTTCCAACGCGGCGGGGCGGTCGAGGGCGCCGTTGCGGCCGAGGAACTCGGTGCGGTCGCCGGTCCAGGTGGACTGGGCCCCGCCGAGATCGGCAAAGGCCACCCGGGCCGCGAAGTCCCGGTTCCAGGTGTTCGTCGCGAACATGGCCCCGGTGGACGGGTCCATCTCGGTGGTGACGTATGGCGCCGATCCGCTGCGCGAGGTGCCGAGGACCCACGGGAGGTATGCCGTGACCGTCAAGCGCCGGGGTCGGGTGGAGTCGTTGGTCAGCACCAGGCGGGAGATCTTGACCGGATCGTCGAGCGGGACGAACTGCAGCAGGTCGGCCGTGAGCCCGTGGGCGTCGCAGGTAAAACGCGAGTAGCCGCGGCCGTGATGGATCGTGTATGTGCCCTGCGGCGCACGGACCGGCAGTGGCGTGGGACTCCACAGCTCGTCGGTGTCCTCATCGCGGAGGTACAGCACGTCGCTCGGCGGATCGCTCACCGGATCATTCGACCAGGGGGTGAGGAGGTTCTGCTGGCTGTTGACCGACCAGGTGCAGCCCGAGCCGGCCTCGGACACCAGGCATCCGAAGTCGGCATTGGCGATCACGTTGACCCACGGTGCCGGCGTCCACTGGCCGGGTCGCAGGATGGTGACGTACTCCTGGCCATCGGCGGCGAAGCCGCCCAGTCCGTTGAAGAACTCGAGCTCCGGGTGCGGTGGCGCCTGAGCGGTGGGCGGAGGCGGGGCCACGACCCCGGCTACCGGGACCGACCGTGCCTGAGCGGCGGGCCGTCCGACCGCGGTGCCGTCCCCGCGGTGCGCACGGGTGACCTGTTCCGCGAGCGTCCCCCGTCGACTGGAGAGCTCCACCCGGGCGACGCCTTCGAGCACATCGCGTTCGGCGGCACTCACCTGATCGGCCCGAAGGGTGTACACCCGCCCATCCGGTTGTGCCACCTCGGCCCCCAGCATCGCCTGGCTCGAGCGCACCAGCGTGTCGATCAAGGCCTGCAGGTCCTGCACATACGATGGTGCCCGGTCATTCAGGATGACCAGGTCGACCGGCAGGCGCTTCATCCGCCAGTAGGCATGCGCCCGCAGCAGCTGGCGGACGATGCCGATGTCATCGACCTCATCGATCTCCACCAGGACGATCGGCAGGTCCCCGGAGATGCCGTGGGTCCAGAGCGCCGCCGGCCCGTCTACCCGTCGCAACATCACATCGGGCGGCGCGCGCAGGGTCCGATCCGGGTAGAGGATCGAACCGCCGAGCGCCTGGAACAGGTGGGCCTCATCGGGGCCGATGCCGAGGTGGTGGAGCTGGACCTGCGCCTGGGTCCACGCCAGTGTGGCGACCCGTTCGAAGGTGGTGACGTCGTGATATTTGTCGGCCAGATCGAGGACTGCGGCCCGCGACGGCGCCACGACGGTGGTGAATGCGACGCGGACCGTCTTCCCCGGACGGATGCGGATCCGGCGCCGGAGGCTGATGATCGGATCGAGCACCGAGCCGACCGAGTTGGTCAACTCGGCGCCTTCGGCCTCGGCGTGCGGCGCGCGCGGAGTCCGTCCGCGTCCCAGGAACGCACCACGATCGGTCTCCCACTCCAGGTCGCCGATGGCTTCGCCCTCCACCGCCAGGACGTGGGCCAGCCAGATCTCGGGATCCTCGGTCGACCGGCGGCGGCGGGTGGCCAGCAACGTGTCCCGCTCGGGGATGCTCTCGGTCTGGACGAACAGGTTCGAGAAGGCGGGGTGGGCCGCGTCCGCCGCCGCGGGCGCCAGCACGACCTCGGCGTAGGAAGTGACCTCGATCTCGCGGGTCCGCACACCGTGGTTCGTCAGGGAGACGCGCCGGACCTCGGCGTCGTCCTCCGAGGACACGATCACCTCCAGACGGGTGGTGATGGCACCATCCCGCCGGATGAACTCGGCGCGATCCTCGGCGAAGGAGACGTCATAGCTCTCCGGCGCGATGCCGGTGGGCTGGTAGGCGGCCGACCATCGTTCACCGGTGGCGACGTCCCGGAGATAGATGTAGGAGCCCGAGTCGTCGCAGGTGGCGTCGCCGCCCCAGCGCGTGATCGCGAGGTCCCGCCAGCGGCTGTACCCCGAACCCGCCGTGGTCACCATCACCGCGTAATGCCCGTTGGACAGCAGTTGGGTCTGGGGGACCGCCGCGTCGGGCGAGGTGAAGTGCCGCACATGTGGCGGCACCGACTCCCGGACATCCACCGGTGGGGAGTTGTCGGTCCGCAACCGGGCCACCGCCACGTCCCGCGGGGTCCGCTCCTGCAGCAGCAGCTCGCTCGCACGCACCATCGGCTCGGTGTGGAACCGGGCCCGCATGTTGCCGCGCAGGAGCACGTTGGCGATCGAGACGATCGTCATCCCCTGGTGGTGCGCCATGTACGTCTCGACGATGCCGGGCGACACCCCGGCGGGTAGCCGGGATCGGGTGTAGTCCAGTGCTTCGTAGAACCCGTAGTGGCCATCGCCACCGGCCGCCGCCAGCGCCTGGAAGTTGTGCACAGCGGCGCGAGGTTGGACCATCGCGCCCAGCGCCGTGGCGTATGGGGCCACGACGCTGTCATCGCCGAGGGCCCGCCTGAGTCCGAGGCCGGGGACGCCGAAGTTCGAGTACTGGAAGGTCATCTCGAGGTTGCGGGTGAAGTACCCCGACTCCGACGCCCCCCACGGGGTCCCGCGTCGGGCGCCGTAGCTCATCTGGCGCTGGACCACGAGTCGGCATGTTTCGTCGAGGAGTCCGCCGACCGGTGACCGAAGGACCAACATCGGCATCAGGTATTCGAACATCGAACCGGACCAGGAGAGCAGGACCGACCCCTTGCCGACCGGTGTCAACTGCCGACCGAGGCGGAACCAGTGCCGCACCGGCACATCGCCCTTGGCGATGGCCACGAAGCTCAGGAGCCGGGCCTCCGACGCGAGGAGATCGTAGCGGCCGGCGTCCAGGGAACCATCGGACATCCGGTAGCCGATCGAGAACAGCTGCCGGGTCGGATCGAAGAGGAAGCCGAACTCCGTCGCCGCCACCATCGCGCGCGCGTCGGCGGCAAGGCGGGTCAGCCGCCCGCTGAGGGCCGCGGCGGCGGCGGCGGAGTGTTCCAGGCCGCTGGCGAGCGCGTCGACCTGCTGGAGCCTGGCGGCGGTCGCGTCACCCCTGTCCACCAGGGCGCTGCGCACGGACGCGAGCTCCTGCACCGCCACCTCGCACCGAGGCGCCAACTCTGAGAGCGCTGGTGCTGGGGTCAGGCCCGCCATCAGCGATGCCGCGGCCGGATCGACGCGCGATCGGGCCCAGGGGACGAGTGTGTCCAGGTCGCGGGTGTGGGTCGTCACCGCCGCCTGGACCGACTCCGCCAGCGGGGCGAGCGGACGGGCGGCAGGCTCGCTGCGATCGGCATCCCGGGCGCAGTTCACCACCGCCCGCACCGCCACCTCGAGCTCTGCCCGCCGGGCCGCCCACGCCGCTGGAGTGTCGGGGCGCTGCGCGAGCACCGTGAGCACCACCTCGACCGCATCGCGGAGGCGGGCGCGCTCCGCGCCCGTGCCGGTCCGCCCCGGGTCGGGTGCCTCGAGTGCCGCCGAGAGCAACGCCACCGCATCACCGATCCCCGCCAGGGCGGCGCGGGGCCGCAGCGCCTGTTCCAGCATCTCGTCGCAGGCGTTCGCCAACGCGATCAGTGCACCCGCCAAGTTGCCGCTATCCACCGACGACACGTATCGCGGTTCCAAGGGCCGGCCGTCGCGGGTGCCGTACCAGTTGTACAGGTGGCCGCGGTGGTGTTCGAGTCCGTGGATCGTGCGGAACGTGGCCTCGATCCGATCGACGGCATCGAGGGTCCCGATCCAACCAAAGTCCCGGGCCGACACGATCGAGAGCAGGTACAACCCGATGTTGGTGGGTGAGGTCCGCTCCGCGATCACCGGCTGGGGCGTTTCCTGGAAGTTGTCCGGCGGCAGGAACATCGATTCTGCGGTCACGAACTTCACAAAGTAGCCCCAGGTGCGCCGGGCAATGAGCCGGAGCGAGCGGACCTCTTCGGAGGAGAGCGGGTTCGCTCGCGAGGCCCGGCCGGATCGGCTCAGTCTCCAGGCGATGGCGGGCGCGGCGAGCCATGCGGCGAGGATCGGCCACGCGATCCACAAGGCGTCAGGGCGGATCAGCACGACCAGCGCGACCGCAGCGACGGCGAGCACGACGCTTCCGGCCATCCGGCGATAGAACCCGTCGATGGTGGTCGGGACCCGCGCCGCCGCGGCATCCATCGTCTTCCATTCCAGCAGCCGGCGGTGACTGATCCCGAGGCGCCAGAGGGTCCGCAGGATCGCGTCGGTCATCGACCAGGCTTGGTGGGCCATCACGGTCAGCGTGACCGCCATCTGGGCGGCGGCCGAGCGGAAGTCCCGGCCGACGGCGCGGAAGTGGCTGCGCTTGGCGATACCGCGCGTTCTGGGCCACACGCCGGCGATGGCCGGGATCAGCGGTGGGACGGCAATGACCACCAGCACGAACAGCGTCCACAGGACCGGCGACGATCCCGACAGGATCCAGCCGAGCACCAGCGTCAAGAAGGTCGTGGGCGCGGACAGGGAGCGCCGGAGGTTGTCGAGCATCTTCCAACGCGCCACCGGTGTCAGCCGCTCGCGCACGATCCAGGGCAACAACTGCCAATCGCCGCGCGCCCATCGGTGTTGGCGGGAGGCGGCGGTCAGGTAGTTGGCCGGTGCCGCCTCGAAGAGCTCGACGTCGGTCACCAGTCCGGCCCGGGCGAACACGCCTTCGAAGAGGTCGTGGCTCAGGAGACAGTTGTCAGGCACTCGACCCGCGAGCGAGGCCTCGAAGGCATCGACGTCGTAGATCCCCTTGCCGGTGTACGAGCCTTCGCCGAACAGGTCCTGGTACACATCAGACACCGCCGCGGCGTAGGGATCGATCCCCGACGCTCCGGAGGCGAGCCGCTGGAACACTGAACCGGCCCGACCCACCAGCGGCGCCGTCACCCGGGGCTGCAGGATGGCATACCCCTCCACCACCCGGCGGGTCGCGGGATCGAGACGAGGCCGGTTGAGCGGATGCGCCATCGTTCCGGCCAGGCGCCCGATGACACCCCTTGGCAGGCGCGTGTCGGCGTCGAGGGTCACCACGTACCGGACACCGTCCGGCGCCACCGGCCCCGCTTCGCCACCGGGGACGAAGGTGGTGTCCCGCGCACCTCGCAGCAGGCGGTTCAACTCGTGGAGCTTCCCCCGCTTTCGCTCCCACCCCATCCAGATGCCATCGGTCGAGTTCCAGACCCGCCGCCGATGGAACACGAAGAACCGATCCCCACCGTCGGACGCCGGCCCATGGAGCGCGTTCAACCGGGCGATCCCCTGACGGGCCGCTTCCAGCAACGCGTCGTCTCCCGGAGCCCGCTCAAGGGCGGCGTCGGGCCAATCAGAGACCAGCGCGAAGCGGACATCCCCATCGGCGTTCGCCAGGTAATGCACTTCCAGTCGGTCGACCTGGACCTCGACATCGGCCACAGTGGTGAACATCGTCGGCACCGCCACCAGAGTGCGGTGGTCCGACGGAACGCCGGCGGGCCATTCCAGGCGAGGCGGGAGGTTGGGCGCGACCACGGTCGTGGCGAACCGATTGAGCAGCGCCACCGCCAGGTCCGACGCGGGGAAGATCGCCAGCGCCCCCAGGATCACCAGCTCGATGCGGGTGAACGGACCCACCTCGATGGCCCAGGGGACGATGAGGATCAGGACGGTGAGGAGGAACAACGTGCCGAGGTATCCGGGCGTAGCGGCACCGATGAACGCACGCAGCAGCCGGAGGCCGATCGGCACCCGGAACCCGATCGAGCGTTCGAATGCGCGTCGCCCGCCGCCCACGAGGTAATAGCCGGGGTCGGCACACCGCACGTCGAATGGCACACCCTCCGCCCGTGGCGCCGCGCTCGAACGGGCCGCCTGGGCCAGCGCCTCCCGCGTCACGTCGAGCTCGGTGCGCCCCGAACGCCGCGCCAGCGCCTCGATGGCGTGCCGGTAGCTGTCGCGACTGGCAAAGTCCATCGTCCCGAACGCACTTTCGCTGCGGAGCACTTCATCCACCAGGCTCACGCTCTCGAAGAACACGGTCCAGTCGAGCGCCGTCATCAACCGCATGCTGGTGATGATGTTCCGCACGGTCACGGTCATCGCCGCCTGGCGCTGGTGCTCGAGCAGGGTGATCTCGTCCGCGGTCGTCCCCTGCGCCGCCAATCGCTGGTGCAGCCACACCAGGGCCGGCGTCACGGCCGGATCGCGATCACGCAGGCGCTGCATCAGCTCGACGGCGAACGCGGTCACCAGGCGCGGGCGATCACCACGGCTCATCACCTCGGCCACCGTCTGGGTGGTGCTCCCGTCCAAGCCGAGGAGTTCATCGGCAAGGACATCGGCGTGCTGCCGTGCGACGCGCCCCCGGACCATCGCATCGGCCAGGCGCCGCAAGTTCTCCACCAGCACCACCCGAAGCGAGATGGTGACCGCCCAGAGCTCGCCGATGGTCAGCGGTTGCACCCGCTGGTACGCCCGGACGAAGCGACGCAGTGTGTCGGGATCGAAACGGCTGTCGGTGTGGGCCACGAAGGCCCACGCGATGCCGTACACGCGCGGATACCCCGCCAGCGGACCCTCAGCGAGGGTAGGAAGCTCGCGGTAGAACTCCTCCGGCAGGTCCTCCCGGATCTCGCGGAGCTGCTCATCAACGATGAAGAAGTTGTCGACCAGCCATTCTGCCGCCGGCGTGATCCAGCGGTCCTCACGGACCGCCTCCGCCACCGACCGATTGGCATCCCGCAGTACGCGGCCGTTGTCGTCCACCCGCCCCAGGAGCGATCGCTGAGGTGTCGACCCGTCGGTGACCTGCTGCGCCTTGGCCAGGCTCTCCGCGTGCTGCTCCAGCCGTTCGATGCCGAACAACTCTGCACGGATCGGATCTTCCAGCGGAGCGAGGGAGGGAAAGAAGATCGGCTTCGGCGCGCGCGGAGCGCCGCGACCGTCGACCGGAGGTGGGGTCGCTGTCTCGCCGATCGCCGTCACACGCCCTCGATCACCGGGGCACCCCGATGGTCGGTCGGCCCGCTCGGCCGATGCACTTTGGGAGTCACTTGGCGGCGGGTTTCTCGGCGTGGCCACCGAATTCGGAGCGCATCGCCGAGAGGACCCGATCCTGGAAATCAGCCTCGCCACGGGAGGAGAAGCGGGCAAAGAGCGCCGCCGCCAGCACAGTGGCCGGCACCGATTCGTCGATGGCCGCTTCCAATGTCCAACGCCCCTCCCCCGAGTCCGACACCCGCCCCTGGAAATGGTCGAGCCCGGGATCCGCCGCCAACGCCGCCGCGGTCAGGTCGAGCAACCACGATGCGATGACGCTCCCCCGCCGCCACACCTCTGTGATGCGGGCCAGGTCGAGGTCGTACTGATAGGCCGCCGGATCTCGGAGTGGCGTCGTCTCGGCATCCACCGCGGCCGTTCCCTTCCCGACCCCGGCGTGCTTCAGGATGTTGAGCCCCTCGGCGTACGCCGCCATCATCCCGTATTCGATGCCGTTGTGGACCATTTTCACGAAGTGGCCGGCGCCATGCGGCCCACAGTGCAGGTAGCCCTGTTCGGCGCTTCCCGATGGCCCAGTCCGGCCGGGGGTGCGCGGCAGCGATCCCGCTCCGGGCGCCAACGTCCGAAAGATCGGGTCGAGGTGCCGGACGATCTCAGGCTCCCCGCCGATCATCAGGCAGTAGCCTCGCTCGAGCCCGAAGACACCGCCACTCGTCCCGCAATCGACGTGGTGGAGTCCCTTGGCCGTGAGGCGCTTGGCACGCCGGAGGTCGTCCTGATACCAGGAGTTGCCGCCATCGACCACGATATCGTCGGTGGAGAGCTTGGGGAGGAGTTGGTCGAGGGTCGGATCGACGACTGCGGCGGGGACCATCAGCCAGATGAGGCGCGGCGTGGCGAGCAACTTGAGGAATGCATCCAGGTCGGTCGAACCGGTGGCACCCTCGGCCACCATCGCCTGCACCGCCGCCGCCTGCCGATCATATACCACACATTGGTGCCCGCCCTGCCGCAACCGCCGCACCATGTTGGCGCCCATTCGCCCGAGTCCGATCATTCCAAGCTGCATACGTCACTCCTGAAGACGACCTGACCCACGACCCCCAACGCGGCCATGGTGAACTGGACCCCATATTCGGTATATAATGGAATAGGGGACCGAGTGGAGCGCTGGTCCGCTGCGGATCGGGCGACATCCTGGACGCTATCCGAAGCCATCCCGGCGCACCGAACGCCGGCCCCCTCTACGCTCCCACGAACCAGCATCAGCGTTGACCCCATTTGGCGAGGCCCTCCCCGTGACCGACCTCACACCGAACCCCCCGACCGAAGTCACCCCGACCACGGCCGATCACAATAAGGAAGGAGCGGTGACCGACACCCGGCGCGAATTCCTGCGGGTCGCGTCCGCCTTCACCCTCTCGATCCCTGCCCTCGGGCTGGCAGTCGCTGCGTGTGTGGAACCGCGGCAGCAGGGCGGCACCAAGGGTCAGCGACCTGCGACACCTTCAGTCTCCAATCCCGACAGCAAGCTGGACACCGGGCTCGTGCCGGGAGGCGGCGGCGCCGCGCTGCCGAGCGCCGCGGCCGTCCAGTTCCGGACCTATGACCCCACCCTGCCGCCGCTCAGCGCCGACCGGACCTACCGGATCAACGTGCATACCCGCGAGGCACCGATCCGGATCGACGATGACACCGTCGTTGCCGCCTGGACGTTCGACGGGGAGATGCCCGGGCCCATCCTTCACTGCCGGGTGGGAGACACCGTGGAAGTGACGCTCACCAACGACGTGGTGATGCCCCACTCGATCGATCTCCACGCGGCCCAGGTCGATCCCAAGACGGCGTTCCGGTCCGTCACCAAGGGGCAGTCGGTGTCGTTCACCTTCACGCCGAAATACGCCGGCGCTTTCCTGTATCACTGCGGCAGTGCGCCGGTGCTGTTGCACCTGGGCTCGGGAATGTTCGGCGCGATCATCGTATCCCCGCGCGAGCCGCTCCCTCCCGCCAAGGAGTTCGTCCTGGTGCAGAGCGAGCTCTACCTCGGCGCCTCGGTGGGCGGCATCCGTCCCTTCGACTACCAGCGGATGCTCGAGACCCTGCCCGACTTCGTGGTGTTCAACGGCCGGCCCGATCAGTATGGACGCGCACCCATCCGCGTGACACAGGGCGACCGGGTGCGCTTCTGGGTGGTCAACGCCGGCCCTACCCACCCCTGCGCCTTCCACGTCGTGGGTGAGCAGTTCGACACCGTCTACCTGGCGGCGCCACCCGGCAACGCGCTCCACGGCGTGCAGACCTGGAGCATCCCGGCAGGCGGCGGGATGTGCTTCGAGCTCACCGCCGACGTGGTGGGGGAATTCGTCTTCGTGAACCACGCCTTTGGACATGGCCAAAAGGGTGCGATCGGCCGCATGATCGTGGAGGCGTAGCGCGGGCCAGCGTCGAGGCGGTGGTCATCGCGGCGAAGACATCTCACACCGTGATGTATTGCAGGGTGGGCGTCGGGGCTCGTACGGACCGGAGGCCCTGCACACACAGGACTAGTACCCGATGTTAGCGGCAAGCACTACCGGCGCCATATATTATTGAGGCTCGGCAAATGGCCGCCGAGACTGCATTCGCGAACGTGGCGGAACTGGCATACGCGCAGGACTTAGGATCCTGTCCCGCAAGGGGTGTGGGTTCGACTCCCACCGTTCGCACTTCAGATCAGGGCGGCTGCCCCGTCGGCCTTTGGCTCGACTCCCACCGTTCGCATGTTAGGCACCAGGCACTAGGTGCTAGGTGTGACGGAGACCTCAGCAGGCGTCTGAGTCCGGATTAGGTCCCCGTCACACTTAGTACCTGATTCCTAGTACCTACCAACCGGGACCTTGGCCAGACACCGATGCCCGCTGAGGTCCCGGGCACACCTAATAGCTAGCACCTAATACCTAGAACCTAGCGCCTGCCCTCAATTTTGCCCCTCCCGGTCACTCCGCTAGATTTCCCGGATGACCGACATTTCCATCACGAAGACCAAAGACGACCTCGCGTCGAAGTCGCTCCAGGTGAAGATCCCGGCCGACCGGGTACAGGCCGCCGAGGCGCGGGCGGTAAGCCGTTACGCGCAGGGCGCTCGGCTCCCGGGGTTCCGGAAGGGGAAGGCCCCGGAGGCGCTGGTGCGCCGGAAGTACCAGGACGCCATCCGTCAGACGGTGCTCGAAGAGGTGGTCCAGGCCAGCTGGGAACAGGCCCAGAGCGAAACGCAGCTCAAGCCGGTAGGGCAGCCCCACATCCACGACCTCAAGTGGTCGGATGCCAACGAGATCGAGTTCGAGCTCCATGTCGACGTGCGCCCCGAGATCACCCTGGCCACGACCGGCGGGTTCAAGCTCGTCAGGACCGTGGCGCCGGTGACGGATGAGAAGCTCGCCGAGCAGCTCCATGCCTTGCAGGAGCAGAAGTCGAAGTGGCTTCCGGTCGAGGGGGAGCAGCCGAAGCAGGGCCAGATGGTCGAGGTGACGGTGGCCAACCTGGCCGAGGGTGAGAACGCCGAACCGCAGCCGCATTCGATGGTGCTGGGAGAGGGGCGGGCCATCCCGGAGCTGGAAGAGAAGATCATGACGCTTCTCCCCGGTGCCACCGTGGATGCCGAGGTCAAGTTCCCCGAGGACTTCCCCGAAGAGGCCAAGCGGGGGCAGAGCCGAAAGGTCCGGATCCACCTCCGCGAGGTGAAGCGCCAGGAGCTGCCGGCGCTGGATGATGCGCTGGCCCGGGAAGTGGGCGACTTCGACACCCTCGACGCTCTCAAGGCCGCCGTGCGGGGTGATCTCGAGAAGGACGCCGTGCGAGAGGCCGATGCGCGGGTGCGGGAGCAGCTGATCGAGCGGATCTCCGAGGCCAACAAGCTGGAGGCGCCGCCGTCCTTGGTGGGGCGTCTGACCCGCGGGTACGCCGAGGCGTACGGGATCCCCGAGGACCAGTTCGCGGCATTCGCGGCGGAGTTCGAGGGTGCGGCGGCGGGTCAGGTGCGGCGCGGGTTGATCATCGATGCCGTGGTCGAGGCCCAGGGGCTCAAGGCCACCGAGAAGGAGCTCGACGCGCGGGTGGAGGAGCTGGCGGCGTCGAGGAACGCGCCGACGGCGCAGCTCTACGCCTCGCTCGAAAAGTCGGGCCGGTTGAAGGAACTGGAGCGGGCGCTCACCGAGGAGAAGGCCTTTGGCTGGCTCCTCTCACGATCCACCGTCACCGAGGGGAAGGCGTGACCACGACGGCCAACCTGTACCCGCCCTACATCATCGAGCGTTCGAGCCGTGGCGAGCGGACGTATGACATCTTCTCGCGCCTCTTGATGGACCGGATCGTCTTCCTGGGCTCGCCCATCAACGACGATGTGGCCAACATCATCATCGCCCAGTTGCTCTTCCTCGAGGCCGACAACCCCGAGCGGGACATCTACCTCTACGTCAACTCGCCCGGTGGCGTGGTGTCGAGCGGGATGGCCATCTATGACACGATGCAGTTCCTGAAGGCGCCGATCAACACCATCTGCATGGGGATGGCGGCCTCGATGGGGTCGTTCCTGCTGACGGCCGGCACCAAGGGAAAGCGAAGCGCCCTGCCCCACGCCCGCATCATGATCCACCAGCCCTCGGGCGGGGCGCAGGGCACCGCGTCGGATATCGAGATCCAGGCGCGGGAGATCCTCTACCTGCGCTCGAAGATGAACGAGCTGTACGCCAAGCACACCGGCCAGCCGATCGACGCCATCGAGCGCGACATGGACCGGGACCGCTTCATGAGCGCCGAAGAGGCCCAGGCGTACGGCCTGATCGACAACGTGATCAGCCGGCGGACCGAGATCCTGCCCAGCACCGGCCCCAAGGCTTGACGCTCTCGACCCGGGGCGGCAACTTGCGGCCGTCCCCCCGACCCTCGTCACGGTGACCACCATGTCCAACGACAAGCACCTGCGCTGCTCGTTCTGCGGCAAGTCGAAGGATTCGGTCCGGAAATTCATCTCCGGGCCCTCGGTGTACATCTGCAACGAGTGCATCACCCTCTGCAACGAGATCCTGGCGGAGGATGAGGAGCGCGAGACCGCGGACGCGATCACCCGGGTCCCCACGCCGAGCGAGATCAAGGACACCCTCGACCAGTACGTGATCGGCCAGGAACGCGCCAAGCGGACCCTGGCCGTCGCTGTCTATAACCACTACAAGCGCATCAACGCCGGCGCCGCGCGCGACGGCGATGTCGAGCTCGACAAGTCGAACATCCTGCTGATCGGGCCCACCGGTGTCGGCAAGACGCTCCTGGCGCAGACGCTGGCGCGGATGCTCGACGTGCCGTTCACCATCGCCGACGCCACCACGCTGACCGAGGCGGGCTACGTCGGCGAGGACGTGGAGAACATCCTCGTCCGGCTGCTGCAGGCGGGCGAGTTCAACGTGACCGAGTGCGAGCGCGGCATCGTCTACATCGACGAGATCGACAAGATCGCGCGGAAGTCGGAGAACCCGAGCATCACCCGCGACGTCTCGGGTGAGGGCGTGCAGCAGGCGCTGCTCAAGATCCTGGAGGGGACCGTCGCCTCGGTGCCGCCGCAGGGCGGCCGGAAGCATCCCCAGCAGGAATACATCCAGATCAACACGAAGGACATCCTGTTCATCTGCGGCGGCGCCTTCGACGGCCTGGAGAAGATCATCCAGACCCGCACCGGGCGGCAGCAGATCGGCTTCAGCAAGCCGGCCGACAAGCTGGGCGGTGCCGACCCGAAGAACCCCTTTGCCGATGTCGAACCCGACGACCTGCTCCGCTTCGGCCTCATCCCGGAGCTGGTGGGTCGGCTGCCGGTGACCGTCTCGCTCGATGCGCTCGACGAGGACGCGCTGGTGCGGATCCTGGTGGAGCCCAAGAACGCGCTGACCAAGCAGTACGCCAAGCTGTTCGACATGGAGGACGTGGGGCTGACGTTCGACCCGGACGCGCTCCGGGCGGTCGCCGCCAAGGCGCTCAAGCGCGGCACCGGCGCGCGCGGGCTCCGTGCCATCCTCGAGACCATCATGACGGACATCATGTACGAGCTTCCCGGTCGGGACGACGTCCGTGAAGTGGTGATCACCCCCGAATCGGTCAACGAGCGCAAGGCGCTGCTGGTGCTGACCGAACGGGCGCGGGCGAAGAAGGAAGCGTAGACGGAGGGACGGAGGGGCGCATAGACGGAGGGGCATCGGCGCACGTCCGTGGATTTCGCTAGCTTTCCCCCATGACCAAGCAGTCCGTTCCCTCCGCCGATCCGGCGCGCCCTCGCGCCGGCCCGTCCGCATACACCGCGGTCGAATTCATCGGCTCGTTCCCCGACCCACTCACTCGGCTCGACCCGCCCCTCCCCGAGATCGCCTTCCTGGGCCGGTCCAACGTCGGCAAGTCGAGCCTGCTCAACGCACTCGTCGGCCGCCGGGACATCGCCCGGGTAAGCTCGACGCCGGGCAAGACGCAGACGATGAATGTGTTCCGGGTCGCGAGCGACCCACGGCCGTATTACCTCATCGACCTCCCCGGTTACGGCTACGCCAAGGTCAACAAGGGCGAGCGCCAGCGCTTCCGGTCGCTGGTGGAGCGCTACGTCGGCGAACGCCCCACGGTCACAGCGGTGGTCTGGCTCCTCGACGCCAGGCGGGAGCCCTCCGATGACGATGGCAAGCTGCACGAACTGCTGATGCGCTCGGAGCGCCCGGTGCTCGCGGTGCTCACCAAGGCCGACAAGTTGGGCCGCGAGGCCCAGCGCACCCAGCACCGCGCCATCGCGCAGTCCTTGGGGCTCCTCGAAGACCAGGTGGAGCTCACCAGCAGCGAGACCGGACTCGGGATCTCCGAACTGCGGGACAGCATCGCCGCCCTGCTGGGCAGCGGGAAGGATGGACCCGATGAGGTTCGCTAGACCGCTCGCCGCGGCACTCCTCGTGGCGGCCCTCGCCGTCGCGCCCGCGCTCGCTGCGCAGGGCACCCCCGATGACATCGACAGCCTGCCGGCCGCGGGACTCGGACGCCTGACCCAGGACCAGATCTCGATCACCCTCCGGCAGGGCGATCTCCAGATCCGGTTCCTGCCCCTCAACACGGGGCTCCTGCGGCTCCTGGCCCCCGATGGCTACGCCTCGATGCGGGCCATCCTCCAGAGTCGCCAGGCCGCCGTCGATTCCGCCGCCCGGCGTGCCGGGATCACCCGGCCCGGCGTCGTCCTCGTGACGTTCTTCGGCCAGCGTGACAACGTCACCTTCCAGCCCCAGGACCTGTTCCTCGACCAGCGGAACCAGATCTTCCGGCCGGTGGCGATCATCCCCTACTCCCCCGGCTTCACCGCGCAGCAGCTGCAGGCCCGCGGCCAGGCGACGGCCATCTACGTCTTCGAGCTGCCGGTGCCGGTGTTCGAAGGCTTCCAGGTCGGCTACGGCGTGACGGTCTCCGATGCCTGGAGCGACGCGATGCCGACGATCAAGCGGGAGCGGGACCGGGTGGTCAATCGCTGGCGCCAGCAACAGGGCCCGGCCCCCACCCCACCCTCGCGCTGAACGCGCGGCCCCCGCTGTCCTCGGCGGCAGGACCTCGGCTCACTCGGAGGAACCATGGTGCTGCGTCCCCTGCGATCGGTGACGGTCTCGCCGACCGCGGAGAAACTCTACGACGCCTGGCTCGCTGAGCTCGGCGAACGCCTGGCCGATCCCTCCGTGGATCGCTCGGTCCTCGCGCGCGACCTCCTCTATGACCTCCAGTGGCCCGGCCACGGCGCCTACGCCGATCGCCTTGCCGATCCTGCCACGCCCCTGACCCAGCGGGTCGCCCTGCTGGGACTCGACCCCCGCAGCGTCACGCTCGAGGCCGAGTACTACGCCGATGTCGACGCGGCCAAGTTCGCCGCGGTCAAGCCGCTGCTCTGGCTCTGGTACGGATTCGACCGCTCCCCGCTTGGCGGCCAGGAGGTCCACCTCGGCATCCGGTTCCGCCGCCTGCTGGCGGAACACGTCTTTGCGCGGTGCGGCAAGAATTTCAAGTGCTTCCAGCACGTCGAGGTGTCGTTCGGCTACAACCTCGAGGTCGGCGACGACGTCGTGATCCACCGCCACGTCTTGCTCGACGACCGCGGCGGCATATCCCTCGGCGATCGCGTGAGCATCTCGGATTACGCCAACATCTACAGCCACACCCACAGCATCGTCGACCAGAAGGACGTGACCAACGTCCGTACGATCCTCGAGGACGACGTCCGCGTGACCTACCACGCCACCGTGCTCGCCGGTGTCCGCGTCGGGCGGAACGCGATGGTCGGCGCCAACGCCGTCGCGACCAAGGATGTCCGACCGTACCACGTGAACGTCGGCATCCCGGCCAAGTCGGTGCGGGTCAAGCCGAATGCGCCACCGGAATCCTATGAGTCGGAGCGGGCGCACCGGCGGACGGACGAACGGCGCTGAGCAGCGCGCCGTGGTGGTGGATCGGGGCCGGCACGGCGGTGGCGGTACTGATCGCCTGGCTCTTGTGGCGCGGCCGCCAGCGGGCCCGGACCCTTGAGCGCCAGCGCGATGAATTGGCCGCCCAGCTCGAACGCCGGATGGGCGAGCTTTTCTCCCTGCAGGAACTCAGCTACGTCCTCTCGGAATCACTGCAAGTGGACCGCCTGGCCGAACAGGTGGCCCGCTACGTCCAGCGTTTCCTGCGCGCCGACGGCGCCCTGGTGGCGCTGGTGGAACCCGGCGGCGCCCCGGGTCTCAGGGTGGCAGGGGCAGAGGGATCGCTCGCAGCACTGCTCGGGCGCCGCATCGCCCCGGATGACGAGTCGCTGCTGCTCAGGGCCGCGGCGCGAGAACGCATCGAGCTGGAAGGGGGCGGCGGGCGCTTGGTGACCCTGATGCCTGGCGTCGAGGTCGACACCGCCGCCGCGGCACCGCTCCGGGCCCAGGGCGTCACCATGGGCGTGGTGGCCGCGGCGGGGCGCCCATCCGGCGCGTTCAGCACGGAGGACCTGTGGGTGCTTTCCACCGCCGCAACGCACACGGCGGTGGCGCTCGCCAACGGCCGCCTCTTCGAGCTGGTGCAACGCGGCAAGATGGAGTGGGAAGCGGCCTTCGACGCGCTCGCCGAGGGGTTGGCGGTGGTGGATCCGTCCGGGACGGTGGTCCGGGCCAACCACTCCCTCGGACGGATCCTCGATCGCGACATGACCGCGATGGTGGGCCAGCCGTTCGCACGGATGGTGGCCGAAGCGCCCGACGCGGTGGCCGAGCTGGTGGCCCGACCGGCCGGAGTGCGGGCACCTCCGTTGGTGATCCGCTCCGCGGACCGCGGCCGGATGCTGCGCCTCACCGCCGCCCGGGCCGGCGACACGCTCGGGGCCGGGCCACTGGTGATCCTCGTCGAGGACGTGACCGAGCAGCGCGCCATCGAAGGCCAGCTGATCCAGAGCGAGAAGATGGCGGCGGTGGGGCAACTCGTCTCCGGTGTGGCCCACGAGCTCAACAATCCGCTCACGTCGATCGCGGGCCTCTCCGAGCTGCTGCTGGAGCAGGCCAAGGTCGCGCCCGACGCCCGGGAACATCTGCGCGTCATCCAGGCCCAGGCGGAGCGCGCCGGACGCATCGTCCAGAACCTGCTCACCTTTGCCCGCAAGGGGACCGCCGAACGAACGGCCACCGACCTGAACGACGTCGCCAGCCGGACGGCGCTGCTGATCGCATATGAGCTCCGGCTCAAGGGGATCACCCTCGACGAGCGCCTTGCCCCGGGACCGCTGCTGGTGATGGCCGACCGCTATGAACTGCAGCAGGTGGCGCTCAACCTGCTGACCAACGCCGTACAGGCAGTCGCGGCGATCGGTGCAGAGCACGGGACGATCACGCTCGAGACCGCGGTGGCGGACACCCGCGTCGTCCTCCGGGTGTCCGACAGCGGCGCCGGCGTCCCGCTGGAACACCGGCCCCTCCTCTTCACGCCCTTCTTCACCACCAAGGAACCGGGTGAGGGCACTGGACTGGGCCTGTCCATCAGCTACGGGATCATCGACGCGCATGGCGGACGGCTTGCCTACGAGACTCGGCCGGATGGTGGCGCCACCTTCTCGGTCACGTTGCCACGACTGGAGACGCCGACGCCATCACCGCGCCGCATTCTGCTGGTGGACGACGATCCCAAGAACGAACGCCTCGTGGCGGCGCTCTTTGCGCGGGAGGGCCACCAGATCGAGGCGGTGACGACCGCTGATGCGGCGCGCGAACGCGTCGCGACACAGTCCTACGACCTGCTGGTGGTGGACGCCCGGATGTCGACGCGGGAGGGCAATTCGCTGGTGGAGCTGCTCCGGGAGGCGCATCCGGGGATCGAACGACGCCTGCTGGTCGCAGTGCCTCGCGGCTCCCCGGCCATGGCGGAACGCCTTCGAAGTGCGGGCCATCCCGTGGTGCAGCTTCCCTACGACCTGCGGGCGCTCCGCAGCGCCGCCGAGGCGATCCTCGGTCAGTAGCCCGCCGCGCTCGCCGGGTGCCAGGGGAGGACGCTGATGCGGCCCTGCACGCGGGCCACGGTCGCTGCGACGTCAGGAGCGGCCCAGAAGTTGTCCCCGGCGGCAAGGTCCGGTGCGACGATCCACGCGTCACGAGCGCCGAGGAAGACGTTGTTCCGCACCGTGGAATTCCAGCCTGCCGAATCGACCACGAGCGCCGTTCCCACCGCATCGAACACGTTCCCCCGCACATCGGAGCCGGTCGTCGCTTCGAGGACCAGTCCGCGCCCGACCCGTGCGATGGTGTTGTCCGTGACGATCGTTCCGCGGCTCGGCACCGACCCGCCCCCCGGGGCAAAGAGCCGGATGCCCACGTTCCCGCCGAGGATCAGGTTGTGGCGCAGTTCGTTGTCCCGCCCGTGCTCGATCGCGATCCCCGCGCTCCGACTCCCCGCCACCGTGGCACCACGCACCAACGTCCGGCTCGAGTAGCCGAGCCAGAATCCGTAGTCCGAGCTGTCGGCCCGGTCGTCGAGGAAGGTGTTGCCGTCGCTGAAGGTCGACTCGAAGGCGTTATGCGGCGACCCTGACCCGTCGTTCCCCGTGACCACGTTGCCGTTGGAGGGCGCCATCGCCGGCGGCTGCCCGCTCAGGAAGAATCCGTCGCCCGAGCGGCGGAGATCGTTGCCCGAGATCAGGTTGGAGTCGCAGCCGTTCCGGAGGAGGAGGGCCGCGGAATCGCACCCCCGGCTGTACGCCGCGGCCTCGCACCGCACGTTGTCGTGGGCGATGTTCCGGACGATCACGTTGTGGCTCGACCGCCAGAGGTGGATCCCCCAACCGCTGTTCCCCGAGACGTCGTTGTCGGCGATGTACGCATTCCTCGAATCGAAGAGCCCGATCCCGTTCTGCGCGGCATGGGCCTCCACGCCGGTGATGGTGGCCCCGTCGGTGGACTTGAGGTAGACGCCGCCGCCGTAGGTCTCGAAGGTGTCGGGATCGAAGATGTCGATCCAGTCGCTCGCGGCAAATTGGATCGGCGTCGACTGCAGCGGCTGGGCCCGGGAGCCTGACACATCCACCCCGGAGATCCGATGCCCTTGGCCACCCTCGATCCGGATACCGTACCGGTAGCCGCGGATGACGCCGCCTTCCACCTCGACGGCGTCGTTGCCCCGGCTCACGACGCCGATGCCGACGTAGCGCGAGGGCATCGAGTCACCGCTCTCGATGGTGACGCCGGTCAGATCGATGTGCGTCCCCGAGGCGGTCACCACGATCACGCCGGACTCGGTGCGGTCAGGGACCCGATAGGCGCCGGGACAGATGCGCACGTCCCCCGCCACCCGCAGGCCGGCCTTGGGGATGGTGAGGCAGGGTGGACGGGCGGGATGGGCGCCGATGAGCGCCAGTGTCGCCAGGAGTCCGGGGAAGGATGCGCGCGTCAGCATATGCGAAGGACGTCCTCCACCGGGCCGGCATCGCCGCCGGACAAGAGGGCCACCGCATCCTCCAGAGCACGGCGTTCCCGCGGCCATGCCATCCGCGCGCGTGCCGGCTCCGGCGCCAACCACTCGAAGGCATCGTGTTCGTCGGATGTGCGCACCTGCGCGTCGGCGGCCACCAGCGCCACGAACACCGGGATCAGCGCCACCAGATCCTCGCGGTGGCGATAGAACGATTCGACCCGACTCAGGTTGTAGAACCGCGCGGGAACGAGGCCGGTCTCCTCCCCGAGTTCGCGGAGCGCCGCGTCGGTCGGATTTTCGCCAGGTTCGATCCCGCCATGCACGCTCTCCCAGCTGCCAGGACAGCGACCAGACGCGGCGCGGCGGAGCACCAATGCCTCAAGGGCGTCCCCCGTGCCGCGAAGCACGTAGACGTCGACGTAGGTGACCTGGATGTCAGACACTGGGGAGAGGGGGGGCGTCAGGCCTTGCGACGCGCCATGATCTTCTCGAGGCGGGCGTAGAGCGCCCGGGCCCGGAAGGGTTTGGTGAGGAAGTCATCGGCGCCTGCCTGCAGGACCCGCACCTCGTTGTCCTCGTCGCCCTTGGCGGTGAGCACCACGATGGGGAGCGCCTCGGTGGCGGGACGGGAGCGGATGTGGGCCAGGACGCTGTAGCCGTCCATCCCGGGGAGATTCAAGTCGAGCAGCATCACGTCCGGCCCGTGTCGGTCGACCTGTTCGAGCGCTTCGGCGCCGTCGCGGGCCTCGATCACCTCGTACCCCTCGCGCTCCAGGAGGTCCTTGAGCAGCCGGCGCAGGTGATCCTCATCATCGACCAGGAGGATCTTGGAGCCGGCGCCGCGACGCTGGGACTCCGCTGCCGCGCCCTCCCGATCGACCAGATCGAAGCTGAGCGCCACATCCGCGGTCGGTGCCATCGGCGCGACCACCACCGGCCCAGGAGGCGCCTCGACCGCGATCGCGGCGGTGGACGAACGGGCCACCGGCGGGAGCGTGGAGGGGACGTCCACCACCCGGAGGAGCTCCTCGATGCTGGAGTGCCCGTCCAGCACGTGGCGGATCCCGCTGTCCCACAGGTTCTTCATCCCGCCCATCTTGGCGGCCTCGGCCAACTCATCCGGCGGCGCACCGGCGCCGATGCGGCGCTCCAGCTCCTTGGTCATCGCCAGCACTTCCACGATGCTGAAGCGGCCGCGGTAGCCGGTCATGGCGCACTCGGGACACCCCACCGCGCGGCTCAGCTTGGCGCCGGGCGGCACATGACGGCGCAGCTTCTCCGGCACCGGATCGGTCGAGACCTCGCGGCAGGTGGGACAGAGCCGCCGCATCAGGCGCTGTGCCACGACCCCGCGGAGCGCCGACGCGATCTTGAACCCCTCAAGCCCCATGTCCATCAACCGGGTCACGGCGTTGGGGGCGTCGTTGGTGTGGAGCGTCGAAAGCACCAAGTGGCCGGTCAAGGACGCCTGCACTGCGACCTGCGCCGTCTCGATGTCCCGGATCTCGCCGACGAGCACCACATCCGGGTCCTGCCGCAGGATCGACCGCAAGGCGCTGGCGAATGTGAGCCCCGCCTTCGGGTTGACCTGCACCTGCACGATGTTGTTCGAGAGCCGGTATTCGACCGGATCCTCGACCGTGACGATGTTGACGCCCTCGTCCTGCACGAAACGGATCGCCGAATAGAGGGTGGTGGTCTTCCCCGAGCCGGTCGGTCCGGTGACGAGGATGATCCCGTCCTTGTTCTCGAGCAGCGCCTTGACGTCGGCGGTCTCTTCGGGGTAGAGCCCCAGCGCGTCCAGGTCGAGCGCCGTCGACTGGGCGTTCAAGATCCGGATGACCACCTTTTCGCCCAGCGACGCGGGCAACGTGGACACGCGCAGGTCCACCGGCATGCCGTTGACGGACATCCGGGCCCGGCCGTCCTGCGGGCGCAACCGATCGGCGATATCGAGCGACGAGATGATCTTGATGCGGGAGATCAGCGGCACGCCGGCGGAGCGCGGGATCTTCATCTTCTGGACCAGCACACCGTCGATCCGGTACCGGACCACCACGCCCCCTTCCGAGGGCTCGATGTGGATGTCGCTCGCCCGCGCGATGATGCCCTCGGAAAGGATCGCGTCCACCAACCGGACCACCGGACGGGCGGAGGCCTCCTCGGTGGTGGCCAGGAGGTCGGATTCTTCGTGCTCCTCCTCGATCTGGGTGACCTCGTGGTCGTCCCCCATCCCCGAGAGGATGTTCTCGACCACGTTCTCCGGCCGGTAGATCTCCTCCAATTTCTCGGCGATCTTGCTCGGCGAGGCGAGCAACATCCGGATATCACGCCCGGTGGCGAAGCCCAGGTCCTTTTCCGCTGCGATATCGAATGGGCTGGCGGTGGCGACCTCGAGGACGGAATCGGTGAGGCGGACCGGGACCACGTGGTAGCGCCGTGCCACGTGCTCCGGCACCCCGTCCCGGACCTTCGACGCGGAGATGCTCGACAGGTCGGCGATCGGGATGCGCAGGCGCTGGGAGGCGGCGGCCAGGATCTGGTCGTCGGTCAGGATCGCGTTGCTCGTGAGCGTCCACCAGAGCGCCACGTCCGGCTGCCCCTCTGCCGGCAGCAGCGCGTCTATGGCCTCGCGACCGATCAGCCCCTCGATGGAGGTGATCAGCCAGGTATCGGTGAATGCCACGTCAGGAGCTCCACTGGGACTCGGTGCCGAATGCGTCCGGAGCAAGAAAGTTAGGCGAGGATCGACAGGGGGGCTAGGCGGGCGGGCGCACGGACGCACAGGCGTACGGGCGGACAGGCGCACGGGCGGACAGGCGCACGGGCGGACAGGCGCACGGGCGCAGAGACGCAGGGACGCAGACTACAGCACGCCCCACCACTCCGGGCTCACGTCGACGGTCACCCCGAAGCTCCCGGTCCGAAGACTCCATCCCGACTCGATCCGCAGGAGCCCCATCAACCATTCCGCCGCGATCCCGGCCACCGGCCGCACTCCCGGTGACGGGACCCATGGCATCCCTGGCTGCGGTCCGCCGGCCCACCCGGCGGCGACGAAGGGGGCCAGCATCATCTGCTGACCGGTCGACGCGAAATTGCCGAGCGGGATGACGGGGATGATGACCGGCAGGCGCCACTCGAGCGACGCCAGCGCAGCCTCGCGCCCGCCCCAGGCGCGGAACGGTTCGCCGACCAGGGTCCCGCGCCCGCCGAGCGCAAAGCCGCGCCATGCGGGCGTCTCGACCGTGCCGGCACCACCAAAGCCACGGAACCGCATCGCGGTGGCACCCAGCGGCCATCGGGCCTCCAGTAGCGCGGCCATCCGGAGATATGAACTCCCACCCGCACCCCCTTCCAACGAAACAGACCCGCCGAGCGAGGCGCGGTCCTCCTGACGCACGACGGTGCGCCGCAGGCCGAGCCGCACCACGGTGGTCGCGTCCATCTCGAACTGGGGGTTGGGCCGGAACTCGCCGGTCGCCGGGTGGGCCGCCACGGGGAGGGAGTCTGCCTGTTCTCGCGCCAGCTGGACATCGAACGCCGAACGGCCGCCGAGCGGGACGGAGACGCCGAGCGCGGCGCGATCGAGGAGGAGGTAGTCGCCAAAGTCCTTGCCGGCCTCCTCGGCGGTCAGTGAATTGAGGGTGGGCGAGATGACCGCCAAGTCGCTGAAGTCACGCACGGTGCGGGTCGCTTCGGCAGTGAGCTGGATGCCATCGCCATTGTATGCCAACCGCAGCCCTCCGGTCATCCTGCCGGTGGCGAGCCCCACTCCGGCATGCGGCACCAGGCGCCACCGCCCGGGAGCGAGCGCGAGCCCTGCCCCCAACGCCACGCCCTCGACCCGGTCGAATCGGATCAGGTCGCTCAACCTGGGGGCATGGAGCCGAGCGGTCTCGAGCCGGTCGAGCGCCGCGCGCGGCACCTCAGCCGCCAAGGTGCGACGTACAGCGGCCATCTGATCTCCGGGGAGCGGCAACGCCTGGGCCCGCAGCCGTTCCTCGAGCGTGGCACCCCACGGTCGAGCGGAGTCTCCTGGTGCCAGGAGCCCGCCGATGGCGGGGCCCGCCGTGACTGCGAGCGGGATCGACGGCGGTGCGAGGTCGTAGTCCCCGATCTCCCAACGCCCGCGGATGATGCCTCGGGCGGGGAAGTCGAGCCAGCGGGTCTGGCGCCGGATCTCGATCTCCTGCCGGAAGGGGAGCCATGCGCGCTGGTCCACCAGCGCGCTCTCCAGCGACACCGTGATGTCCTCGAGTTCCGGATCCACATACGCGGCGCGCGTGAAGCCGAACTGGAACCGGACCAGCTCGGCGCTGGCGCGGTCGATGTACATCGAACCGACGACGCCACCGGTCGACGGGTCCCTGGGGCGCACGTCGAGCCGGTCGAGCACGATCGTCGTGGCGCCGGAGGTGACTTGGATCGAGTCGGTGAGGGCAAATGCGTAGTGGAGGAGGCCGGCCACGGAGAGCGGATGGGGAACGTCGCGGACCTCGTCCCCATCGCCGATCCGGATCCGATCGCCGAAGCCGTCGGTCACGATGCCCAAGTGATCGCGGTGATAGTCGATGTCGGTGGGGAGCCAGCTCCGGGTCCGCCAGCCGCGGATGACCTGCTTGCTGGGGCCGGGGGCGCCCCGATACACTTCGACGTCGAGTTCGTCGGCGCGGACGAGCCGGGGCGGACCGGCGAGTCCCTCGCCGACCTGGGCCAGGAAGAGCACCGTGCCGTGGGCGCGGGCGGTCCACGACGGATCGGTGCCCGCGACCCCTTCCCGGCGGCGGGTGGCCCGCTCGGCCAGCATTCGCGCCGCCGGCGTGTCCCATCGCTGCGCCTGCAGCGCGCCGGTCAGGAAGAACGGCGCCATCACCCACCACCAGCGGACCCGGTGACCCATCACGTGACGATAGCCCAGCGGGCCGCACTCGCAAGCGTCATCGTGGCCGCGCTGTCCTGCCACGGACGCCCCAAGGTCGCTCCCGATCCCAATGCGACCCCGGTGCCGATCACGACCGGGACGCTCAAGGCGGGCCAGTCGTTCGTGCTGGAAGACGACGGTGCCGATCCGCACGACACCACCGTGACCTTCGTGCCGGGGCGCCCGCGGGTCATCGTGCTCCGGCATCCCGACCCCGACAACACCCCGTTCGCCACGCTCGTGATCCCCGCCGGCGGCGTCGGGACCGGCAGCGACCCGGTGACCGTTACCCTCACCACCCGTCCCGGCGTGTACGGCGTCGACATCAGCACGGATGCGTCGTTCGGCCCGGGGATCATCCTGACCTTCAAGTACGCGGTCCACTTCGCCGCGCCAGCGGCGGCGATCGCCAAGTACGGTACCCGCTCCGCCTTTGAGAAGGGCCTGGCCATCGCCCGGCTGAACGCCGACGGCTCGCTGGTGCTCCTCGCCTCGGGGCGTCCCGCGAGCGACAACCTGAGCGCCCTCCTCAACACACCGGGCACCTACGTCGTGGCGGCCTCCCGATGACCGACCGCTGGGAAGAATTCCGCGCGCGCGCCCGGAATGGCGGGATGGTCCCCGTTTCCCGCGAGGTGGTCCTCGACGGTGACACGGCGGTGGCCGTGTTCCAGAAGATCCATCGCGGGCCGTGGGGATTCCTGCTCGAGTCCCTCGAGGGCGGCGAAAGATGGGCGCGGTATTCCTTCCTCGGCACCGAGCCGCGGGAGGTGTTCCGCTACCGGGGCCGCTCGGTCGAGCGCTGGACCAAGGAACGCGGCTGGAAGCCGTCCGCCATCGATGTGGCGCCGCTCGAGCACTTGGCGGAGACGCTGCGCCGATATCCGGCCGTGGAAGTGCCGGGGCTGCCGCGCTTCAGCGGCGGCGCGGTCGGATTCATCGGGTACGACGTGGTCCGGACCCTCGAGAAGCTGCCGCACCCGCCGGAGGACGATCGCGACCTGCCCGATGCGATCCTGATGATCGCCGACTCGCTGGTCATCATCGACAACGTCTTCCACCGCGCCATCGTGGTCGCCAACGTGGCAACACCGGCGGCCGCGACGGACGAGGTGCTGCGGACGCTCTTCGACCATGCCGACGCTCGACTCACCGAGCTGCTCGACCGGCTGGCGGCGCCGAGTGCGCTCCGCCCACTCGACCTGACGCCACCCGCCACCGCACCGATCGCGATCTCCGCTTTTCCCGATCGTCCCTTCCTGACCGCCGTCGAGCGCGTCCTCGAATACATCCGTGCCGGCGACATCTTCCAGGCGGTGCTCTCCCGTCGGCTCGACCTGCCGGCCCCCGATCCCTTCCTGGCGTACCGCTACCTCCGGGCGCTCAACCCGGCGCCGTACCTGTTCTTCCTCCACTGCGACGACCTGCACCTGGTGGGGAGCTCGCCCGAGGTGCTGGTGCGGGTCGAGGAGGGCGAGGTGACCGTGCGGCCCATCGCCGGGACCCGCCCTCGAGGTGCGGACGCCGATGAGGACGCCACGCTCGAAGCGGCGCTCCTGGCCGACCCCAAGGAAGTGGCGGAGCATCGGATGCTGCTCGACCTGGGCCGCAACGATGTCGGACGAGTGGCGGCGTTCGGCACCGTGCGAGTGACCGCCCAGATGGTCATCGAGCGGTATTCCCACGTGATGCACATCGTGAGCGAGGTCCGGGGGCGGCTGCGCGAGGGACTCGACGCGCTGGCGGCGCTCACGGCCGCGTTCCCGGCGGGGACCGTGAGCGGGGCGCCCAAGATCCGGGCGATGGAGATCATCGACGAGCTCGAACCGACACGACGGGGGCCGTATGCCGGTGCCGTAGGCTACGTGGGTTGGGGCGCCCGGAGCCTCGATACCGCCATTGCCATCCGCACCTGCGTCATCCGGGGCGGCCATGCCTGGGTGCAGGCGGGCGCCGGCATCGTGGCCGATTCCGACCCTGCCAGCGAGCTCCGGGAGACCGACGCCAAGGCCCGCGGCGTCCTGGCCGCCCTGGCACTCGCGGCCCGGGACCGCCATTAGCGCCACCCGCCGGCCGCCGGTATATTCCGCCCTCCGATGACCACCTACCGTCTCGTCGCCGTCACGTCCGACCAGAGCTTCGATTGCGCCCCCGGCCGGGTGTTCGTCCTGGGCCGTGCCACGGGTAACGACTATTCCGTCCCCGACCCGACCATCTCGCGGCGCCATGCCGAGATCGAGTCGACGCCGGCGGGGCTGCACATCAAGGACCTCGGCAGTTCCAACGGTACGTTCATCAATGGCGCTGCGATCACCGACCAGGTGGCCACCACCAAGGACACGGTGACGTTCGGCAAGGTGACCTTCGCGGTGCAGACCGTGAACGCGGTCGCCTCGGCAGCCTCACCGGTGCTCTCGCCGATGCCGGGCGGCACCATCGTGCGCCCGGTCGCGAGCCTGTCCGGCGGCGGGGCCGCCCTGAGCAACCCCGACGGCTCGCCGTCCAAGGTGGGCCTGCTCCGCGTCCAGGGCACCAACAGCCAGGAACGCCAGGCGCGGAAGCTCTCGCTGCTGCTCGACATCGCGCAGAAGCTTTCCGGCCAGCTCGACCTCGACAAAGTGCTCGGCACCGTGGCCGACATGACCTTCGAGGTGATGGCCGTGGACCGGGTGTCGATCCTGCTCCGCAACGACGTGACCGGCGAGCTCAACTCGCGGGTGGCCCGGAGCCGTCTGGGAGATGCGTCGAGCCACGCGGTGCCGCGCTCGATCGCCAACAAGGCCATCGAAGAAAAGGTGGCCATTCTCACCGACAACGCCGCCGCCGACGCGCGCTTCAAAGGCC
Source organism: Gemmatimonadales bacterium (assembly GCA_049680185.1). Lineage (GTDB taxonomy): Bacteria > Gemmatimonadota > Gemmatimonadetes > Gemmatimonadales > GWC2-71-9 > CAMLHU01. The sequence continues at coordinate 105,301 of JBAUHI010000005.1, forward strand.
AGTCGATCGTGTTGCAGAGCGTCCGGAGTGCCATGTGCAGCCCGCTCATCGACACCAAGGACGAGGCCATCGGGCTGTTGTACGTCGACAACATGACCGCCACCAACTCCTTCAGCGACGAGGACCTGCAGTTCCTGGTGGCGTTCAGCAACCTGGCGTCGATCGCAGTGCGTAATGTGCGATTTGCCGAGCAGATCCAGCGCGAGGCGATGGTCCGGTCCAACTTCGAGCGGTACTTCGCGCCGAACGTGGCCGCCGAGATCGCGATGCAGGCTGACGCGGTGAAGCTGGGCGGGGAGAAGCGCCCGGTGACCGTCATGTTCACCGACATCCGCGGCTTCACTCCGATGTCCGAAGCGATGACCCCGGACGCCATCGCCCAGCTCCTCTCCGACTATTTCACCGAGATGGTCGACATCATCTTCGAGTTCGGCGGGACGCTCGACAAGTTCATCGGCGATGCGATCATGGCCCTCTGGGGGGCGCCCATCGCCCATCCGGACGACCCCGATCGGGCGGTCCAGGCGGCGATCGCGATGCAGCACGCGATGGCCGAACTCAACGAGCGGCTCAAGAAGGACGGGCGCCCGCGCATCGGGGTCGGGATCGGGGTCAACTACGGCGAGGTCTTTGCGGGGAACATCGGGAGCCATCGCCGGCTCGAGTACACCGTCATCGGCGATGCCGTGAATACCGCCAGCCGGCTCTGCTCCAAGGCGGCGGGTGGCGAGATCCTGCTGAGCCAGAGCTTCTACGACAAGCTGGTCGAGAAGCCCCCGGTCGATCAGCTCGAGCCCCTGACCCTCAAGGGGAAGGCGCAGCCGGTACCGGTGCTGCGGGTGAAGGCGTAAGCGGGCTGGGCGTGAACGGTAAAAGGTGAACGGTGAACCGGGGGCACCGAAGGAAGCCGGTGGCCCGTTCACCGTTCTCCGTTCACCCTGTTGACGCAGTTCCCGCCGATCTCAACCAGCGGGCTTCTCAGCGCTGGAACTCGTACTCCCACCCCGCCTCCGCCAGCAGCTTGAGCACCAGCCGCACCGGCAATCCCATCACACCGAAGAAGTCCCCCTCCACCCGCTCCACCAGTGCCGCCCCGTATCCCTGGATCCCATACGCACCCGCCTTGTCGCGCGACTCCCCGGTGGCAACGTACGCCGCCAGAAACGCGTCGTCCGCGGCGCGGAACGTCACCCTCGTCACGTCGGTGGCCTCGTGCAGCGTCCCGTGGGCCAGGAGCGCGATGGACGTGATCACCTCGTGGGTCCGCCCCTGAAGGAGCGTGAGCATTCGGACCGCATCGGCGTCGTCGACCGGCTTTTCCAGCAGGTGATCGTCCAGCACCACGATCGTGTCGGCGCCCAGGACGTATTCGCCGATGCCGGCCTGCGCCTTTTCGCGCGCCAGCCGCTTCGAGTACGCCAGCGGCGCTTCCTTCGGCAGCGGTTTCTCGTAGACCGAGGTCGGTTCGACCCGGATCGGGAGCCCCAGCATCTCGAGGAGCTGCTTGCGGCGGGGGGACTGGGAAGCGAGCGTCAAGACCTTGGTCAAGCAGTCTTCTCGAGGATGAGGGTGACGGGTCCGTCGTTCAGGATCTCGACCTGCATCATGGCGCCGAACTCGCCGGTCGCGATCGGCAATCCGGTCTGGCGCAACCGGGCCACGAAGTCGAGGTAGAGCGGCTCCGCCACCTCGGGTCGGGCGGCGTCGATGAACGAGGGCCGCCGCCCCTTCGATGCATCGCCGTAAAGTGTGAACTGCGACACCACGAGGATCCCGCCCTCGACCTCGGCAGGTCCCAGGTTCATCTTTCCCTCGGCATCGCTGAACAGCCGGAGCCCGGAGACCTTCTCCGCCATCCAGGTGTTGGCCGCCTCGGTGTCGCCGGCGGTATATCCGACGAGCAGGCAGTAGCCACGACCGATCGCACCCGTCGTCCGGCCGCCGACCGTCACCGACGCCTTGGTCACCCGTTGCAGGATCACCCGCATTCCGCCCTCCACCGGCAGACCCGGACAATGATCAACGCCCACAAGATAGCCGCACCGTCGAGGGACCCGTGACGCTGTCCAACGTGCGTGACCTTTTCGAGGCCGCGAAGCGCTCGGCCCGCTTCCGCCGAGAGATGAACGAACTGGAGCGCGGCGTCGTCCGGAGGCCCGCACCGCATCACCCCGACCCTCGTTCGTGGCCCGACACGGGGCTTCATGCCGCCTGGATCGGCCACGCCACCGTGCTCCTCAAGGTCGAGGGGAAATGGATCCTCACCGACCCGGTCCTCTCGCGGAAGGCCGGCATCCGGGTTGCCGGCCACACCGTGGGCCCCGAGCGGCATGTGGGCGCGGCGCTCAGGATCGAGGAGATCCCCCGCCCCGACCTCCTGCTCATCTCCCACGCGCACTTCGACCACCTCGACCTGCCCACCTTGCGCCGCATCCCGCGCGATGTTCCCGTCGTCTCCGCCACCGGACTCGGCGACCTGCTCAAGCGCTTCAGCCACCGCACCGAGCTCAAATGGGGTGCATCCACGCAGGTGGCAGGGATCGACGTGCAGGCGCTCCAGGTGAAGCACTGGGGGGCACGGATGATCACCGACCGACATCGCGGCTACAATGGGTTCCTGCTGGAGTATGCCGGCCGCCGCGTCGTCTTCGGTGGAGACACGGCGATGACGGATTCGTTCACGAAGGTGAAGGGGCCGGTGGACCTGGCCCTGATGCCGATCGGCGCTTACGACCCGTGGATCGCCAACCACGCCAGCCCGGAGGAGGCGTGGGCAATGGCTGGGATGATGCGGTCAGAGCGGGTGCTGGCCATCCACCACCAGACATTTCGACTGAGTCGAGAGCCGATGGAGGAACCGATCCGGCGGCTGCTGGCGGCGGCGGGAGGTGAGGCGTGGCGGGTGAGTGGGCGGGAGGTGGGGGAGAGCGTGAGGATCGAGTGAAGGGTGAAAAGTGAAGAGTGAAGAGTGAAAAGTGAAGAGTCGAGCGGTGGGAGGGGTGAGATGCGAGAAGGCCCGCCACAAATTCGGTGTGGTGGGCCTTTTCCCTTTTCACTCTTGACTCTTCACTTTTCCCTCCTCGGTCATTCCACCGTCACCGACTTCGCCAGGTTCCTCGGCTGGTCCACGTTGCAGCCCCGCTTGACGGCCACGTAGTACGCAAAGAGCTGCAGCGGGATGATCGTGAGCAGTGGCGTCAGGAGGTCGATGGTCTCGGGGATCGAGAAGGTGGCATCGGCTATTCGTGCGATCTCCTCGTCTCCGTCGGTGACGATGGCGATGACCCGCCCGCCCCGCGCCTTCACCTCCTCGATGTTCGACACGATCTTCTGGTACACGCCGTCCTTGGGCGCGATGAACACCACCGGCATCGCCTCGTCGATGAGCGCGATGGGTCCGTGCTTCATCTCCGCCGCCGGATACCCCTCGGCGTGGATGTAGGAGATCTCCTTCAACTTGAGCGCGCCTTCCAGCGCCACCGGGAAGTTGACCCCGCGCCCAAGGTACAGCGCATTCCCGGCATTCTCGAAGCGCACGGCGAGCTTTTCGACGTCCGCGGCCCGCTCCAGGATCCGCGCCACCTGATCCGGCACCTTGTTGAGCGCCTCGATCATCTGGCGCCCCTGCAGGATGCTCATGTTGCGGAGCCGGGCCAGCCGGAGCGCGAACATCGCGAGTGCCGTCACCTGGCTGGTGAAGGCCTTGGTGCTCGCCACCCCGACCTCGGGGCCGGCGTGCAGGTACGTCCCGCCGTCCACCTCGCGGGCGATGGTCGATCCCACCACGTTGACGAGTCCGATGGTGTGGGCGCCGCGCTGCTTGGCCTCGCGGATGGCGGCGAGGGTGTCGGCGGTCTCTCCCGATTGGGAGATGCCGATCACCAGCGTGCGCTCGTCCACCAGTGGATTCTTGTAGCGGAACTCGGAAGCGTATTCCACTTCCACCGGGATCCGCGCCAGCTCCTCGATCATGTACTCGCCGATGATGGCGGAGTGCCACGACGTACCGCACGCGGTGATGACGATCCGGTCGAACTTCTTCAGCTCCTCGTCGGTCAAGTTGAGGCCGTCGAGCCGTGCGGTCCCCTGCTCCTCGAGCAAGTGCCCCCGCATCGTGTTACGGATGGTCTCGGGCTGCTCGAAGATCTCCTTGAGCATGAAGTGGTCGTACCCGCCGCGCTCGATGGTGGCCAGGTCCCAGTCGATCTGATCGACGGGCTTGCTGATCCTGGAGAGCGCCAGATCGCGCACGGAATACCCCTCGCGCGTGAGCACGGCCATCTCGCCATCGTCCAGGTACACGACCGACCGGGTGTGGGCCAGGATGGCCGAGGCGTCGGAGGCCACGAACCATTCCTTGTCTCCCACACCGACCAGGAGCGGCGAGCCGCGCCGGGCCGCCACCAGGACATCAGGTTCATCCGCACTGATCACGGCAATGCCGTACGCCCCTTCCACCTCGCGCAGCGCCGCGGCCACGGCTTCGGCCAGCTTCCCTTCGTACCGCTCACCGACCAAATGCGCCAGCACTTCGGTGTCGGTCTCGGACTTGAAGGTGTGGCCGCGCTGCACCAGCAGCTTCCGGATGCTGCCGGCGTTCTCGATGATGCCGTTATGAATGAGGGCGATCTTGCCGGTCTGGTCAGTGTGGGGATGGGCGTTGGGGGTGGTCGGCGCGCCATGCGTGGCCCAACGGGTGTGCCCGATGCCGAGGGTGCCGTGGGGCGCGTTGCCACTGATGGCCCGCTCCAGATTGGCGAGCTTTCCGGCGGCCTTCCGGACGTCGACCTTGCCACCGTTCACAACGGCGATCCCGGCCGAGTCGTAGCCGCGGTATTCCATCCGCCGGAGCCCGTCGATCAGGAGCCCCGCCGCCTCTCGCCCGCCGATGTACCCCACGATGCCGCACATTCGTCGTCCGCTTCCTTATCTGAAGATGCTCCTGCACGCCTCGACCAGCGCCTCCGCCTCGGCCCGCGTCGGCGCCTCGGCGATGAACCGTACGATCGGTTCCGTCCCCGAAGGACGGGCGTGGACCCAACGGTCGGCCCAAGCAAGTCGCAGGCCATCCCGGTCATCCGCCTCGGCGTCGGGGAACCGCTTCCGAAGCCCCGCGTAGACCGGCGCCAGCTCCGGACCGCGGGGCGCCTTGGCCTTCACAATAACGTACTGTGGTGCATTCGACACGATGGCCGACACAGGCTGTCCGGTACGGCGGAGGAGCTCAAGGACCAGGGCCACCCCGATCGGCGCATCGCGACCGATGTGGACCGCCGGGAGGATCACCCCGCCATTCCCCTCGCCGCCGATCACCGCGTGCTCATCCCGGATCATCCGGGCCACATTCGCCTCTCCGACTGGCGCGCGGACGAACCGGGCCCCCGATGCCACCGCCGCATCCTCCACCACGCGCGAGGTGGACAGGTTGGCGACGACGGTCGGGGGGGCGGAGAGACGGAGGGGCGGAGAACCCCTCCGTCCCTCCGTCCCTTCGTCTCTCCGTCCACCAAGCACCGCCCGCACCGCGAACGCCAAGGTGTAGTCCTCGCCGATCGGTTTCCCGGTCTCGTCGACGAGTGCCAAGCGATCGACGTCGGGATCCACCGCCATCCCGATGTCGGCCTTGGCCTCGCGGACCAGACGGCCCAGGTCGCCCAGATTCTCGGGGATCGGTTCGGGCGGGTGCGGAAAGCGGCCGTCGGTCTCGAGGTTGATGGCGGCCACTTCGCAGCCGAGCGCTTCGAGGAGCTTGGGGATCGTGGTGCCCCCCGCGCCCCGCACGCAGTCGAGCGCCACCTTGAACCGCCGCTTCCGGAGGGCAGCTCGGTCGAGCTGCGGCAGCGCCAGCACCATCTCCAGGTGTCGTTCGATTGCGCCAGCGTCCTCACGGACCGTGCCCACCCCGTCCCATCGCACCCGCTCGGGGCCCTGTTCGGCCAGTGCCCGGACCGCAGCGCCGGAATCTCCATCGAGGAAGATCCCGTCGGGGCCGACGAACTTGAGCGCGTTCCACTCGATCGGGTTGTGGCTGGCGGTGAGGATGAGTCCCGCGCCAGCGTGGTGGTGCTCCACCGCCAGCTGGACCGTCGGTGTGGGGACGATGCCGAGATCGATCACGTCGGCACCGGCCGACATCAGGCCGGCGGCGGCGGCGCGCGAATACATCGCACCGCTGGTGCGCGAGTCGCGTCCCAGCACCACGAGCGGCTTGCCGGACTTCCTGGCCCAGGCGCCGAGTGCTGCGGCGTGACGGGCAATGAGTTCGGGGGTCAGGTCGGTGCCGACGATGCCACGCATCCCGGACACGCTGATCATCAAGGTCGAAGAGGTCATTGGAGGCGGTGCGGGCGGGCCAGGGGAGGTGCCGGCGTCAGAACGAGACCGGCAGCTGGGCCGGGTCCGGGAAGGCACGAAGGAAGGCATCCACCACCCGCGCATCGAATTGGTCGCCGACGCAGCGGCGGAGCTCTTCCACCGCAACGTCGGCGGAGCGGAGGCTGCGATACGTGCGGTTGGTGGTCATCGCGTCGAACGCATCGGCCACCGACACGATCCTGGCCTCGAGCGGGATGGCGTCCCCGGTGAGTCCGTCGGGAAAGCCCGAGCCGTTCAAGCGCTCGTGGTGGGAGCGGACGATGCGGAGGACGCGTGGCGTTTCCCGAGCCAGGGGCGCCAGGATCCGCTCGCCCAGCACCGTATGCTCGGCGATGTGGCGGAATTCCTCGGTCGTGAGCGGGCCGGCCTTGTTGAGCACGTCTTCCCGGGTCCCGATCTTGCCGATGTCGTGGAGTTCCGCGCCGAGCCGAAGTTCTTCGAGCTCATCACCGGCAAAACCCAGGTTGACACCCATCTTGACCGAATACCAGCTGACCCGCTTGGAGTGGCCGCGGGTGTACGCGTCCTTGGCCTCCAGCGCGTGCGCCAGCGTCTGCACGCCCTCGAGGAAGAGCTCCCGGATCCGCTGGGCCTGCTGCCGCACGCGGGTCTCGAGGTGCTTCTGGTAGAATCGGTTCTGCAGCGTGAGCTCGCGCTTTTCGAGCGCGCGCGTCACCCGGGTGCGCACCTCGTCGACGATCACCGGCTTCGCGATGTAGTCGGCGGCACCCAACTGCATGCACGACACCGCCGTCTCGACGTCCGCGACGGCCGTGAGCATGATGACGGCAGTGTCCGGCCACCGCTCCCGGAGGCGGCGGAGCAGTTCCAAGCCATCCATTTCCGGCATGTGGATGTCGCTGATGACGATCGGGATGTCCTCGTGATGCTCCAGCAGTTCGATCGCCTGGACGCCGGATCCCGCCTGGATGCACGCCAGCCCCTGGCCCTCGATGACCCGGACCAGCGCGTGGCGCACCAGATCGTCATCATCCACGACCAGGCAGCGCGCGATGGCGGTGGGAGGAGCGGGCGGGGTGCTCGGTTCCTGAAGCGTACTCACCATGCCAACTTACGCGGCCCACGGGACCGGCACAACTATTTGGCGCGCCTTGCCGCTCCCAAGACCGCGCCGTTAGGTTCCCCGCGCCTCAACCCGGCCTTCCAATGACCCGAATCCTGCACGACGACCACTCCCACGGCCTTTCCACCCGCGCCGTCCACGCCGGTCAGGTCCCCGACCCACTGGCGGGGGCGGTGATGCCGCCGATCTACCAGACCTCGACCTACATCCAGGAGGGGCTCGGCAAGCACAAGGGCTACGAGTACGCCCGGACCTCCAACCCCACCCGTGAGGCGCTGGAACGGAACGTCGCCGCCCTGGAGGGCGCCACCCACGGGTTCGCCTTCGGCTCGGGGCTCGCGGCGCTGGACACGCTCCTCAAGGTCTTCTCCCAGGGCGACCACGTCGTTTGTGGTGAGAACGTCTACGGCGGATCGCACCGGATGATGACCCGGATCTTCAGCCGGTTCGGGCTGTCGTTCAGCTTCGTCGACACCAGCGACATCGCCAACGTCGAACGGGCGCTCACGCCGAAGACGCGGATGGTCTATTGCGAGACGCCCACCAACCCGATGATGACGCTCACCGACCTCCGCGCCGTGGGCGACCTGACCCAGGCACGGGGCCTCGTCTTTGCCGTCGACAACACCTTTGCCACCCCGATCTTCCAGCGTCCCCTCGAACTTGGCGCCGACGTGGTGCTCCATTCCACCACCAAGTATCTGAACGGCCACAGCGACATGGTCGGCGGGCTCCTCGTCACCACGCGCGAGGACCTGGCCGAACCGATCGGATTTCTCCAGAATGCGGCGGGTGGTGTGCCGGGGCCGATGGATTGCTGGCTGGCACTCCGCGGCATCAAGACCTTGCCGCTCCGGATGAAGCGCCACGACGAGACCGGTAGGCGTCTGGCACCGTGGCTCGCGAAGCATCCGGCGGTCAAGCGGATCTACTACCCGGGGCTCCCTGAGCATCCGCAATACGAGTTGGCGACGCGCCAGATGCAGGGCTTCGGCGGGATGATCTCCGTCGAGCTGGGCAATGTCGAGTTCGCAAAGCGGGTGGTGGAGCGGACTCGGATCTTCCGGCTGGCGGAATCGTTGGGGGGTGTCGAGAGCCTGATCGGGCATCCCGCCTCGATGACCCACGCCTCGGTGCCGGTCCCGATGCGCCAGAAGATGGGACTCACCGACAGCCTCATCCGTTTGAGCTGCGGCATCGAGGATGCGGAAGACCTGATGGGAGACTTGGAGCAGGCGTTCGTGGGCGCGAAATAGTTGGTGAACAGTCAACGGTGAAGGGTGAACGGGGAGTTGGTGGCGGGTGGCAGGTGGCGGGTACCGGGTACTTCGGGGGCGTACGCCCCCACTCGGCTCAGGCGTCCTGACGGACGCTGGCTCCAGGCTCTTAGCTCGATGTTGGCGTCAGCTCTGGTGGGCCGAGTGGCCAGTGATGGAGGTATCTGTGATCTTGCGCGTTCATCGCCTTGTCATCGCGACTTGCTTCATAGCATCGGCACGTCTTACCGGGCAGACTCTGCCTGACTACGGCTTTGTCGTGGTTCCGGTTGCTGCAGAGTTCCATGGGGATACGCTCCGGATCGGATATCAGCTGGTCAACCCAAAGGGAAGCGTAGAGAGTATAGGTCTCTTCTACGTACCCTATGCGGTGCCGGCCGTCCGGGCGTTGGCCCCAGATTCGAATTGGATGGTAGTATCTGGCGGGCGCAGGATCAAAAGCGTTGTGTGGGGGACGTTAGATACGACGGTGATGATGCCCGGTGCTACCAGCCCGGACTTGGTCTACAGAGCCGTTGGTGTTGTCGGAGTCGTAACTGCATGGTTGTCGCCGTATCGCTCGACGCCTACCGAAGAAGACGTGATGGCCGATGAGGCAGCGAGGCGAAGGCTCGACCCGGCGCCTATGTTCGTTACCACCATCGGCGTCGTTCCTGCTCCAAGCAGCAGCAGCAGCACCGACCTGATCGCGTTACTGCAGGCTGCCAGTTCGAACGCGTGTACCATGGCGTGGATCTCGAATGCGGGGATCTGCACCAGCCTCTCTCAAAAGCTCACTGCCGCGTCGGCATCTCTGACGCGTGGCGACACTACGGCTGCAAAAACTCAACTCGGCGCTCTCCAGCATGAACTTGACGCCCAGCGCGGGAAGCACGTTACCGACAATGCGTATTGGCTGCTCAAAACGAACGCCGAGTACGTGCTGATGCACCTCTGATAGTCGGACGGCACCTTGGGATCAACTGACTAGTCCTCCGAGAACAGCGGCACCTCGAATAGCGGGCGGTGGGTTTTCCGGTCCGTCCCGCCGATCATTTCGGGGGCGTGCGCCCCCACTCGGCTCAGGCGTCCTGGCGGACGCTGGCTCCATGCCAATCGCAGTCCAGAACACGGGCGTGAGCCCCGATGAGCCGAGTGGCGGCGCCTGTCCTGAGCGTAGCGAAGGATCAGCCGCCGAAGAGTGCAACGGCACCGGACGCTGAACTCTAAGCTCTAAGCTCTGAGCTCTCAGCTCGATGTTGGCGTGAGCCCCGATGAGCAGAGTGGCGGCGCCTGTCCTGAGCGTAGCGAAGGATCAGCCGGCGAACGGAGAACTGTTCTATGCAGCGGCCTATCGCGTTGATGCTCGCCCTGTTGGTCAGTGCTGCTTTACCAGCGAAAGCGCAAGCAGATCCGGATTCCGTGAAACTGCGCAATGATTGCCGCCGGTACCGCCAAGTCCTGACCACCGGTAAACCCGCGCCCCATCGTGCTGAAGCATTGGAGCGCGTGAATCTTTGCCAAGATGCTCCGAGCATCTTCGTCGACTGGCTCGGCAGCCTGAGCAGTGCGACGAACCCAGACCAATTCGCTGATTTTAGAAGTGAAGTGTCGGGGGTACGAGATGGCCTGGTGTTTGCAAAGGCACTGGCAACGTCGCAAGATCGGGGGGGGTCTCCGACAGCGCGGGTAGTTGCCCTGTTGGTCGTTCTGGATCAACAAGGCTACTCCTGGTCCGCCGCGTTCACGAATGTGATCACCCGAGGAAAATACTGCGCACTTGCACCAGCCTCAGGTGTCGACACGCGTGTGCTGACCCCGCTTCCGAGTGACTACCTGGACCAATCCATCGCGGTCAGCGCGCGTATTGCGTCGGACGTCAACGAGCCGACGCCGGTGAGAAACGCCGCCGCGTGTGTTCACCGGTACCTGGTCCTACGGAATACTCTCTATCGAGATGACCCGCCGGCACTGCACCCCTGACGATGGAGGGTGAACTTGGCACGCCTCGGCAAGCCCACCCCCCGTTTACAGTTCACCATTGACCGTTCACCCTAGACCGGCAATTGTTCCCATTTGAAACCTCCGCGGATCCCGACCGTAGGGCCCGCTATCCCCTTCGTCGAGCGATAGAATGAGCACCACCCTGCCCGCCCCGCGGCCCCGCCGTACGCTTCCACAGATCGCGCCGGTCACCTGGGAGCACCCGGCGGACCGGGCCGCCCTTCAGGCCCTGCGCTCGGTCCCCGGCGCCGATGAGGCGATCAAGAAGGTCATCGGCCTCCTCGGCGGCCAGCGCGGGATCCAACTCCTCTTCCAGGCCAACGCCATCCGGGTCGGGCCGGACCAGTTCCCCCGCCTCTGGCAGATGCACATCGAGATGTGCGCCACCTTCGACTGGCCCACGATCCCCGAGCTCTACGTGACCCAGACGCCGGTCTTCAACGCCGG
>JBAUHI010000006.1:0-2272 GCA_049680185.1 Gemmatimonadales bacterium
TCCCGGTCGCGAGTGGCACTCCCGTCGGCAGCGTCGGCGCCACCTCGGCCAGGAGGGTCCGGAGCCGTTCCGGCGTCCCGTCCCGCGCCACCCCGATCAACGCCGCCACCCAGCGATCGGTCGGTGCCGGCCCGTGGCCGTTCCGGGCCACGAAGATCTTCTCGTGCGTGGTGCGCTCGTACGCCTCCGACGCCAGGAAGAGCTCTTCGAAGAGCTTTTCACCGGGACGGAGGCCGGTGAACTCGATCATCATATCGCGCCCGACCTCGTAGCCCGAGAGCTGGATCAGGTCACGTGCCAGGTCCACGATCTTGACCGGCTGTCCCATGTCGAGCACGAACGTTTCCCCGCCCTTCCCGATCGTCGCCGCCTGCAGCACCAGCTGCACCGCCTCGGGGATCGTCATGAAGTAGCGGGTCATCTCGGGATGGGTCACCCGCACTGGGCCGCCGGCGGCGATCTGCGCCTTGAAGATCGGCACCACGCTCCCCCTGCTCCCCAGCACGTTGCCGAAGCGCACCGACACATACGGACGGCCGGTCTTGAGCGCCGCCTCATGGACCAGCTTTTCCGCCACGAGCTTGGTGGCCCCCATGATGTTGGCGGGGTTGACGGCCTTGTCGGTCGAGATCATCACGAAGCGCTGAGTGCCGTGGCGTGCCGCGGCCTGCACCACGTTGTGGGTGCCGCCGATGTTGTTGGTGACCGCCTCGTCGCAGTTGGCCTCCATCAGCGGCACATGCTTGTGCGCCGCCGCGTGGAACACCGCCTGGGGCTTGTGGATCGAGAAGATGAGGTCGATACGGCGGGCGTCCCGCACGTCGGCGATGATCGGCGTGAAGCGCACTTCGGGGTGGCGGGCCCGGAGCTCGTTATGGATATCGAAGATGCTGTTCTCGCCGTGGCCCAGGAGGATGATCTCGCGGGCCCCGAAGACCGCGATCTGGCGGCAGAGCTCGCTCCCGATCGAGCCACCGGCGCCGGTCACCAGCACCGTCATCCCGTTCACCAGGTCGGCCACCGCCTGGTGGTCGGTCTGCACCGGATCGCGCCGGAGAAGGTCCTCGATCTGGACCGGACGGAGCTGATTGTGGGTGACCTTGCCGGTCAGGATGGCATCGAATCCCGGGACGATCTTGGCCTCGAGCCCCGCCGCCCGGCAGAGCGCCTGCATTTCCCGAATGACGGTCCCGGACACCGCGGGCATCGCGATGATGGCGACCGAGGCGTGATAGGACTCCGCTACCCGTGCGATGTCGTTCCGATCTCCCAGGATCGGGAGCCGGAAGATCTCGCGCCCCGCCTTTTCCGGGTCGTCGTCGATGAATCCGATCGGTTCAAGCTCAAGATCCCGGTTGGCCAGGAGCTCGCGCGCCATGGCACTGCCTGCGTCTCCCGCGCCAATGATGAGCGCTCGACGCGACTGGGCCCGTCCCTTGTGCCGGAGCCGCTCCGCCACTGCAAAGCGGAGGGCAAAGCGGAACCCGCCCGACCAGGAGATGGCAAAGAGCGTCGAGATGATGGGGAGTGAACGCGGCAAACGGGGGACGCCGACGGCAACGAAGGGGTATTCCGCCACCAGCCACGGCGCAATCGCGAAATGGATGACTGAGACCGCGATGCCAGCGAGGAAAAGACTCGTCGTGATCCCGAACATCTCGTCCAGGCTCGCGTAGCGCCACATCCGACGGTACATCCCGCCCCGGTACATCATGGCGGCGTTGCAGACGATGGCCCAACCGGTAAAGACCGCCAGGCGCGCGAGGTACGGATTCACCCCGTCGAGCCCGTCCAGGCGCACGGCGAGCGCGGCCAGCGGGATCAGCGCCCAGCCGACGACGTCGATGGCGAACAAGGAGCGATTGCGAAGCAGGAATCGCATTGCGGATCCTGAAGATCTGGGGGAACCGCTTGGCCAAGCGGCGGTCCCGTTGAGACGTCCCGAGCGCTCCGAGGTTAAGTAGATAGCGTCAGGGGAACATAAGGTAAAGCAAAGCGGGACAAAGAGCTAGACTATCGGGCCTGGTGAAGAAAGACCCACGCTAGAGACTGCAATTTATGGGTTGGACCCGGTCTTCGCTGTGGCGGGGGTCACAATAGAGGAATGGCTAAGTACTTGTCGGGTAAAGGTTTAAGCCTCACCCCCTGTGGGTATCGCCTGCACCACCCGCCTCACCCCTCACTGCGGCTTCACCTCACCATTTGGGCTCCTCTCCCTGCGGCTCTTCCTCACCCCCTACCCCCTCTCCACGTTCGTGGAGAGGGGGAACGT
>JBAUHI010000007.1:0-41976 GCA_049680185.1 Gemmatimonadales bacterium
CCCATTCCTGGTACCGCGGGATGATGAGCGAGGTGTGGCTCTGCGCCACCTGACCCATCGCGCCTTCACCCAGCGCCATCCGGGAACCGACGGCATTGGTGCCCATGTTATGGCTGGCGACTATCTCAAGATCGTTCCGCACCGGGTCGATGGTCGCCAGTTCGCCGCCGGTCACCTTGAGCAGCTTGACCGCGCGTTCCAGCACGCCATGCAACACCCGAGAGAGTTCGAGTTCACCCGAGAGGTCGTGCATCGTTTCCAGGAGCGCTTGCTGCTCTTCGGCCCGCCGCCGCTCGGCGGTGAAGAGCCGGGCGTTCTCGATGGCGACGGCGGCCTGGGGAGCAAAGAGATCGAGGAGTCGAAGGTCGGCGGCGCCGAAACGCCTGGTTGCATGCCGATCCATCACGGCGATGGCACCGACCAAGGTGCCGCCGATCAGGAGTGGCGCCACCAGCACCCCGTGGAATTCCGCCTGTGCGTACTTGGCCGACCGCCCGGTCCATTCCCCGTACGATTCGATGATGAGCGGTTCGCGGGAGCGGGCCACATGGCCCATCGCGCCCTCGCCGAGCTTGAGACGAGTCCCCGTGGTGTCGGTGCGGCCGACGTTGTGACTGGCGACGATCTCCAGTTCCTGCGCTGCCGCGTCGAAGATGGCCAGCTCGCCGTGGCTCACGTGGAGCAGGGCGACGGCGCGTTCGAGCACGGCACGAAGAAGGTTCGACAGCTCGAGCTGGGCGGAGAGATCGGCCATCGTGGCACGCACCGCCTCGTCCTCGGCGGCACGCACCGACGCTGCGGCGAGGAGACGCGCTCGACCGATGGCCACGCCTGCCTGACTCGCGGCTGCGCGCAGGATCTCGAAGTCGGCATCGCCGAAGGCCTCGCTCCGGTCACTTTCGACCACCAGCACCCCGACGAGGCGGGCATTGATCGTCAGCGGGACGTCCACCTCGGAGCCGCGATTGCGGGTCGGGAGGTAGCGGGTGTCGTCGGTGACCTGAGGCGAGTAGTGGAGCTTACCATCGAGGAGCGGGCGTTCGCTCAAACCCTTGCCGGGCTTGATCCGGAGATCGGCTGGGGCATCGGCCCAACCGGCACTCGCGGCCAAGACCCGCTCGCCGGTCGCATCGTCCACCAGAAGAAGGGCCAGGAAGTCGTAGCCGATCGCGGGATCGCGCAGGCCATCCACCACTGCGCGGCAAATGGCAGCCTCCGACTCGGCCACCGCGATAGCCGTGGAGAGTCCGAGCAGCGCCGCCTGGCGATGGGCCGTCGGCAGCGGATCGGGCTTGGTGCGGCGTCGTGGCGGGGTAGGCTTCTTCTTCACGACGGACAGCGCACGTGCCGATCCTTCCGCGCCTGCCACATGGTGCGAGAACGGATCATCGAGGAATGACCTGACGTGGGGGGAGGGCTCAAGCTACCACCGAGCAAGAGCACTCGCCAGAGCGGCGGGCAGCTCAGGCGCGGACGAGGAACACCAGGCCGGCGCCGACCATCGTCACTTCGATCAGGGCGACAAAGATCCGTTCGGGAAGGCGATCAACGATGCGCTTTCCGACCCACGAACCGGCGATCATCATCGGCCCGAGGGCCAGCCCGACGAGGACAGCCGACCAGGGGAGAGCTGCACCGGCACGGTAGGCGCCGAGCTTGGCGAGGTGCATCACCACCGTGGCGAGGGCTTCGGTACCGATGTAGCCGCCCTTGACCAGGCCGGCGGCCAAGAAGAAGGGGGCCATCACCGGGCCGACGCTCCCGACCAGGGCAGAGAGGAAGGCCGCGGCGCCACCGATGCCGGCGAAGCCGCGGGCGGGGACCTTGGGCATCGGTCCGGGGCGGAGACGGCGCCAGACCACAACGCCGAGGAGGAAGATCCCGAGGAGGCGGAGGAGGATCGGGATCGGAGCGGCAGTGAAGAGGAGCCCGCCAAGGATACCGCAGGGCACCGCACCAACTGCGAACCATCCGA
Source organism: Gemmatimonadales bacterium (assembly GCA_049680185.1). Taxonomy (GTDB): domain Bacteria; phylum Gemmatimonadota; class Gemmatimonadetes; order Gemmatimonadales; family GWC2-71-9; genus CAMLHU01. Next base: position 1,976 of record JBAUHI010000007.1, read on the forward strand.
CCAACTTCCAGTCGAGTTCGGTACGATTGAACCAGACCCGACTGCCGTTGCCGATGAGCTGCGCCACCGTGAGGATCGGAATGGCGGCACGGACGCCGAAGATGGCGACGAGCACCGGAAGGAGCACTGCGGCGCCGCCGAAGCCGGTGACCGCGGCGAGGGTGGCTGCGAGGAGGGCGGCGAGTGCGGCGAGCCAGAAGTGGGGGATCACGCGGAGAAGTTAGCGAGGATCGGGGCCGGGTGACGAACGACAGACGCCCGCTCAAATGAGCGGGCGTCCGTGTGCATCATGCGCCGCGAAGGAATCGAACCTTCAACCTAGTGATTAAGAGTCACTTGCTCTGCCAATTGAGCTAGCGGCGCGTCAATTTTTATAGCCCCAACGGGAGTCGAACCCGTCTCTCGACCTTGAAAGGGTCACGTCCTAACCGATAGACGATGGGGCCACGCTTCGAGAGTCACGGGTCACTGGTCGCGGGTCACGAGTCGCAGCATCACCGCGATTGTCGATCCTCGGACCTCACTCCGAACACCTCGCCCCTCCCGACATAGCGCTAACGGGATTCGAACCCGTGTTTGGGCCTTGAGAGGGCCCCGTCCTAGTCCCCTAGACGATAGCGCCATCGACTGCGTCATCCACGACTACAGGCCCGGCAGGAATCGAACCTGCAACCCCCGGTTTTGGAGACCGGTGCTCTACCAATTGAGCTACGGACCTCTGGGAGGTTCCACGCTAGGGGCTGGAGGCTAGGGGCTCAAAACCCAAAGGATCAAGGCCTCCAGCATCAAGCTCCCAGCCCCAAGCTCCCTCTCCCACAGGGTGGCTGACGGGGATCGAACCCGCAACCTCCGGTGCCACAGACCGGCGCTCTAACCGATTGAGCTACAACCACCACGGGCACTTCCGGGCCGCGAAAACTAGTGAAACGGCCCCTCTCAAGCAACCTCGGAAAAACGCCTCAAACGGCCACTGGAGCGCGGGAATCCCACCAGCTCTTAGCCACACTCGCCCCCAGGATGAGCCCCCCACCCACCAGCGCCCACTCCCCCGGGACCTCCCCCTGCACCAACCAGGCCCAGAAGGGATTGAGCGCCGGCTCCAGCAGCAGAAGCACCGACGCCTCGAAGGCCGGGAGGACACGCACCGCCCTGCTCATCAGGAGATAGGCGATCCCGATCTGCACGATGCCCAGGAACGCCACGGCGGCCCAGTCGGTGGCGGTGGTGGCACCGAGATGCCCGCCCATCGGGAGCGCCACCAAGGCGGCGAGGAGGTTGCCGAGGGCCACGGCACTCATCCCCGGATCGGCCACCTCGGGGCCTGACGCTCGGCCGAGCCAGCGGAGCCCCATCACCACGAAGGCCCACATGAGGCCAGCGAGGGCGGCGAGGATGTTGCCGGTGGAAGGGTCGGGAGCGGAGCGAAGAGGTCGGTCAGCACCGACGAAGAAGCAGAGAAGCCCGACGACCATCACGGCGAGCACGCCCAAGTCCTCGCGGGAGATCTTTTCCTTGAGGAGCCAAGGCGCCAACAACAGGATGTAGATCGGCCCGGTGGACTGCAGGAAGATGGTGTTGGCGGCGGTGGTGAGCTTGTTGGCCGTGACGTAAAGGATGAGGCAGGCGGCGTAGGCGACGGCCACCAGCAAAGTCCGCCAGCTCCACCCCCGCCGCGCCGCCGGAAGGAGGAGCAGCACCACCACCGCCGCCACGAGCGATCGCAGCCCGGCGAGCTGCCACCCGGAGAAGGAGGTGGCCTTGATGACTGCTCCGCCGGTCGAGAAGAGGAGCGCGGCACCGACGATCTCCAGCCGGGCGCGACCCAGCGACCTCACCGCACGACCTCGGCCTCGAGCAACCAATCGCCATCCGGGTCGACGACGATCGACTTCGGTGCGGTCGCGACGTGGTCGAGGGTGATGACCGTCTCCGCACCCGCAACATCGTGATGAGTGACCACGCCATCCACCGCGATCGCGAGATGCGGAAGCCGGTAGGTCCCCCACGCAGGCGGCTGGACCTCGTCGACCGTGAGGGTGAGGCGCTGTGCGGCCGAGTCGAAGGCGCTGTGGACCTGGACCTTCGGGTACCCCGGCTGGAGCAGTGCCTGATCGAAGTACCAATGGAGATCGGTGCCGGCGGCCTCGCTCATCGTGTTCGCGAAATCGCTGGAGAGCACCGTCCGATCGCGATACTTGGCGTAGTAGGCGCGGATCCCGGCAAAGAAGAGCGTATCTCCGATCAGGCGCTGGAGCGAATGCAGCACCCAGGCGCCCTTCTGGTAATTGTTGGTGTTGAGGAGTCCCATCAGGTCGGTGGCCGCAGTGTCGATGATGGGTCGCGCAGTGGCGGGAGACTTGAACACCGTCTGGGCGGCGCGGGCCAGGTCGGCGTGGCCGGCGGAATCACCGTCAGCGTGGGTCACCCAGAGTGCTGCGAAGTAGGTCGCGAACCCCTCCGAGAGCCAGAGGTGGTGCCAGTCGGCCTCGGTCACTGCATCACCGAACCATTGATGCGCGGTCTCGTGCGCCGCGGTCTCTTCGCTCATCCGGTGGGAGCGATACGCGTTCTGGTCGTAGAAGATCGCGGAAGCGTTCTCCATACCGCCAAAGCGGGTGCTCGACTCGACGTGGGCCAGCTTGGCGTAGGGGAACGGCCCGATGGTCTGCTGGAAGAAATCGAGGATCTTGCTCGCCCGCGCGAAGGGGCCGGTCACCGCGAAGGCCGAATCGGCGGGAAAGGTCCAGACCGACACCGGCACACACCTGAACTGGCAGCCTGCGGGGCCGAGATCGGTCACGGCAAATCGGGCGACGCCGAACACCAGGTTGTAGGGGGAGACCGGCGCGTCCTGCTCGTAGCGCCAGACGGTGCCGCCGTCCTTGAGGGTGTCGACCGACACCAGGCGTCCATTGGCGACGACCTCGTAGCCCTTCGGTGCTTCGACCCGGAAGGACGCGGTGGCCTTGTCGGAGGGAATGTCCTGGCTCGGGAACCAGCGGTGGGCCCGATCGGGCCAGTTATCGGCAAAGGCGGTGAAGGTCCCGTCGGCCAGGCGGCGAATGATCAGGCCGTCGGACGGGGTCCCGTCGTAGCGGATCCGGGTGACGACCGAGTCGCCGGCGCCACCCCGATGCGGAATGACAACGAGCCCGCCGTCCCGGTGCCACGGCGCCCGGTGCAGTCGTCGGCCGCCGGAATCCGCGACCCAGACCGCGACCACGGAGAGCGCGGTATCGAGCTCCACCACCACCGGGCCCGCCGAGGTGAGCTGCCAGCGGGTCGTGACCTCGGCCGCGAACCGCTTGCCAGTGTCGCTGATGGCGGCGGCGATGTCGTAGTGGACGGCGTCGTGGCGCGGCTTGATCGTGTCGGCGCGGACGGCGAGAGGGTCCTGCCAGAGGAGTGCCAGTGCGAGGAGCATGGGAAGAATCTGCCCCGGGGCCGGCGCCGATGGTAGTCTGGTGCCGTGATGAACGTAGTGCAGATGGACCAACTCCGCGGCCGACCGACCGGAGCCGGTCGGCGCGCGGACGGATCCAGCTTCAGTACCCGAGTTGCTTTTGCAGGTCCTGCGCCGCCAGGAGGTGCCCCTGGAAGGCGGGAGCCACCTGCTCGACGAACGCCTTGAGTTCTGCGTTCTGGATCGCCGGGAGAAGGGTCGTCGTCACTGCCTTGATGACCGCGGTGTGGAACTCGACCTCTTGCTGCAGGTAGGCCTTGTCGAAATCAGCGCCGTGCTTGCCGGAGAGCATCTTGAGGACGGCAGCCTGATCGGCCGCGCTCTTGTCCCCGGCGGGCGGCGTCGGCGTCACGCCAAGCTTCTTGGCAAGATCCCGCCCCTGCTGACGGACCACGGAGTGGTCGTGGGCCATCTGGGCGGCGAGGGCGCGGACCTTCGGATCGTGGCCCCGCTTGGAGGCAAGATCCCCGGTGGCGATGTCGAGCGTGTTCGCGGCATCGAAGATGGCCACGATCGTCGGATCATCGAGGGCGGCCTGGTGCTCCGGGGACGCAGATCGCTGGGTCGGTGCGAAGGCCGCGACGGCAAGGAATGCGAGTGCCGCGGTCGCGGCTGGAACGATGAAGCGCTTCATGGGACCTCCAAGAGGACATGATGTGGGCGGCGAGGCCGACCGGGTAGGACACCTCCAAAGGTAACTAGTTAGTATAGTAAATCAAGTATTTACTTCACTTATTGACATAACCGCATACTCTGCCTAGTTTTGCAGCTGGAGGAATGATGGCGACAACAACCTGGAACACTCGATTCCTGGCGACAAGCCGAGGACAGATCGTCGGATCGCTGCGGCGGGAAGGTCAGACCGTCGAGGCGCTGTCCCGAGCTCTTGGCCTGACCACCAATGCCATCCGGGGCCACCTGGCTATCCTCGAACGCGATGGCATGGTGGCAGCGGGCGGAAAGCGGGCGAGCGGAGGAAAGCCGGCGCAAGTCTACATCCTGACCGCCGCCGCCGAGGCTCGTCTTTCCCGCGCACACGCGCCGATCCTTCGGAGCCTGCTCGACGAGCTGGCGAGCCGCACTCCACCCGCAGAGCTGGAAGACCTCCTCCGCGCGAGCGGGCACCGACTGGCCACGACCCGCGCAGCCGATGGGGCGACCCTCGAAGCCCGGATCGCGGCAGCGCGATCGGTCTTGGCCGATCTGGGTGGGGTCACGGAAGTGGTGCGTGACGGGGGAACGACGGTGGTGCGGGGACTGGCCTGCCCGCTGGCAGACGCGGTGACCGACCACCCGGAGGTCTGCTGCGGACTCGAGTCACTGCTGAGTGACGTGACAGGGCTGCCGGTCAAGGAGCAGTGCGAGCGCGATGGAGACAGACCCCGCTGCCGATTCGAGGTGGGGTAGGGGGCTGGAGGCTAGGGGCTGGAGGCCAGGGGCTTCGGGGCCCCGACCGCTATGCGCCCTGACCCTGCTCCCATTCCACATACGCGCGATCGAGATCCGCCTTCTTGGCGGCAAGTTCGGCGTTGAGCCCCGCGGCCTCGGCGCCACCGTTCTTCCCTTGATAGAGCGTCGGATCGGCCAAACGAGACTCGAGCCCCCGCACCGCCCCCTCCAACTCCTGCACCCTTGCCTCGGCCGCCACACGTTTCCGATCCGCGGTCCGCTCCGCCGACTGTCGGGCCCGCCGCTCCTCGTCAGGCGTGGCCTTGGGCCTGGGCTTCCGCGCCTCGGCTTGCCGAGCATCCGCGGCGGCCGCGCGGGCGCGCTTCTCACGGGAGGCACGGAAGGCCTCGAAATCGTCGAACGTCCCCTCGACGTCCTCGATCCGCCCGCGGTCCAATGCCCAGACGCGGGTCACCAGGTTCCGGAGGAGCGCGCGGTCGTGGCTCACGAGGATCACGGTCCCCTCGTACGCATCGAGGCTCTCTTCCAGCGACTCGATCGACTCGACATCGAGGTGGTTGGTCGGCTCATCGAAGATGAGGAGGTTGGCCTCTGCCAGCGCGATCATCGCGAGCGCCACGCGCGCACGTTCGCCGCCCGACAACGACCCCGCCACACGCAGCACCGTGTCCCCCGAAAAGCCGAAGCCGCCCAGATGTCCCTGGATGCCCCCACGGGTCCACTTGGGGCGGAGATCGGCAATGATGTCGTAGATGGACCTGTCGGGGGGCACCTGCGCCAGGTCCTGCTGATAGTACGCCACCACCGTGCCATCGCCGACGCGAACGGTACCACCTTCGGCAGGGCGCTCGCCAAGCAGCGTCTTGAGAAGCGTGGTCTTCCCCGCCCCATTGGCGCCGACGAAGCCGATCACGTCGCCCCGCTTGACCCGCGAGGAGAATCGATCGAGGAGCACGCGCTCACCGATGGCCACCTTGACGTCCTCGGCGATGAGCACCTGATCGCCGCCGCGGCTTCCGGCAACGAGCGTAAAGGGACTCACGCCGGCCTCCCCGACCGGAAGGGCCAGGCGTGGGACGTTGTCGAGCCGGCGACGGCGGCCCCGCGCGTTGGTGGCATTGAAGCCGGCGATGTTCCGCCGGATGTAGTCCTCCTCCCGCGCGATGGCGCTGGCCTGTTTGTCGTACGCGCGCTCCGCCGCGGCGCGCCGCTCCATCCGCACCTGGACGAATGTGCTGTACTTCCCGGAGTACGGGACCACGGAACCCCCTTCGATATGGAGGATGTGGTCGACGACCCGCTCCAGGAAGTCCCGGTCATGGGTGATGAGGATGACGGTCTCGGAGATGCCCTTCAGGTACCCTTCGAGCCAGCTGGTGGTCTCGAGGTCGAGGTGGTTGGTCGGCTCGTCGAGGAGGAGGAGGTCGGCGGGTTCCACCAGCTGACGCACCAGCCCCAGGCGCCCGCGTTCGCCGCCGCTCAGCACGTGCACGGGCGTCGTCTTGGCGGCCTCCGGATCGAAGCCGAGCCCCTGGAGGACCGCGTCCACACGGGCGTGGGCCTGGTATCCACCCTGGTGCTCGAATCGCTCGAGATCATCCGAGTACTTCTGCAGGATCTCGGGCGTGCACTTGTCGCCCAGTTCCGCCAACCGATGCCCCTGGGCGTGGATGTCGCGCTCGAGGGCAAAGAGGTCGGCGTAGGCGAGTGCTGCGGCGTCCCAGACCGACTCCGCGTTCCCGAAATCGCGGTGCTGGTCGAGGAGCGCGATCCGGAGGCGGGACTCCCGGGAGACGCTCCCTGCGGTCGGCGTCAGGTCCCCGGTGATCAGGTTGAAGAGGGTCGTCTTGCCGCTGCCGTTGCGGCCGACGACGCCCCACTTCTCCCCGCGTTCCACGGTGAAAGTGACATCCGACAGGAGCGTGGTCGATGCGTACCGGACCGCGACGCCGCCGATCGAGAGCTGGCTCATCCTACTTTCCCGTCCATTCGCGCCATTCCAGTTCGGCGAGGCCGACGGTCAGGCGCTGCTGATAGCGGACCAACGGAGTGACGAGGAGCCGGGGCTCATCGGCCAGACGCTCGAGCCAGCGCTCGTCGGAGAGCCCGGCGGCAGCAAGCCCGAGTTCGGCAAAACGGCGTGAGTCCCGGTCGACCAAGGCGCTGATCCCGAACTTCCGGACGAACCGGCCCAGCTCTCCGGGAGAGGCCGGGCGTTCATCGAGGTCACAGAAATGCACCTTGACCCGGCGCTCGGCGAAGAACCGAAGCGCCGCACGCGTTGCCGCGCTCTTGCGGGTGCCGAAGACCTGGACCTCCATCGGGGCGGGAAGATAGCTGGGAAGAGAGCTGAGAGCTGAGAGCTTAGGGCTAGAGGCTAGAGACTAGAGCTTAGAGTCTAGAGCTAACGGCTCTTGGCTTTTGGTTCTTAGCTTTTAGCCTCTAGCTCCTAGCCCCTAGCTCCACCGCCCTTTGTCGACGCCAAGCGTCGCGCCCCGGGGCGCCAGTGGCTAGATTCGAAAGTCCACGATCCGGATTCCCACTCCGGAATTTTCCCTGCCGGACGGACCGGCGCCATCGACCGCATCCAGGAGACCGCACGCGCGTGGCACCTCCCGCGGTACTACAGCGCAGTTGGGCCTGGCTGGAGCGCCGGATCCAGGGATTCTCTCCCCTCGACCGGCTGACGGTCGTCTATGTCGCCTGTGCCACCGGGATCCTCCTGGCGCACATCTCCGGGTGGCGGGAGGAGCGTCCGACGCCCATCGAGGCAGGGTGGCTGCTGGTGGCCAATGGCCTCCTCTTCGTGGCGGTGCTGGTGGCTCCGCGAGCGCGGGCGGTCCGGAAGCATTCGTTCCTGGCCGAGTGGTATGTGCCGTTCGTGGTAAGCGCGCTGTATGCCGCCATCGGGTTGCTCAACGGCTCCCCGATGGTGGTCGACACCTCCTTCGATCGGGTCGTGCAGCACTGGGAGTTGGTGGTCTTCGGCCAGCAGGTGGCGTACACCTGGGGTCGGGTGATGCCGAGCGTGGCGCTCTCGTGGTTCTTCGGGCTCTGCTATCTGGCATTCTACTTCATCGTGATCGTCGGGCCGGCGGTGTTGTGGGGCGTCGGAAGGCGGGCGGCCTCCCGCCAGACCATCTACGCCATCGTGCTGTCGTTCTTTGCCTGCTATGTCGTGTTCCTCCTCTTCCCGGTCGGCGGCCCGCCCTACTTCTGGAATTGGCCCACCGGGCCCGGCAACGATGCGTGGCCGGTGCTGGTGGCGCGGCATATCATCGAAGGCCAGGATTCGTTCGGAACGGCATTTCCCTCGAGCCACGTGGCCGCGGCCCTCACTGCGGCGTACTTTGCCTACCGCGGGTGGCGACCCCTCGGCCTCATCCTGCTCGTCCCCGCGCTTGGCATCATCGCAGCGGTGGTCTACCTCCAGATCCACTACGGCGTTGATGCCCTGGCCGGGCTCCTGATGGCCGTGGTGGTCTGCCTCGTCACACCGCGACTCTGCCCTGCCACGGCGCCGCTGGGGCGGGCAGAGAGTTGCGCAGACCAGCCGGAGCCCGCCCCCGCCGAGGCGTGACCGTTTCAAGACGCACAACGCCCCGCCTGGTCGCATGGACCGGGCGGGGCGTCGTTCGTCCGCGGAACGCGCGTTACAGCGTCTTCAAGTCGATGACAAATCGATATCGCACATCGCCCTTGATGGTCCGCTGGTAGGCTTCGTTGATCTGCTTGACCGGGATGACCTCCACGTCGGCGGAGATCCCGTGGGCACCGCAGAAATCGAGCATCTCCTGGGTCTCCCGGATACCACCGATCCCGGAGCCCGCCAGGCGACGACGGTTGCGAATGAGTGAAAAGGCCTGGATCGGTGCCGGATGTTCTGGCACGCCGAGCAGGACCATCGCGCCGTCCCGGCGGAGCAGACCAAGGTACGCGTTCAAGTCGTGGTCGGCGGAGACGGTATCGAGCAGCAGGTCGAACCGGCTGGCGTGCTTGGCGAACGCCTCCTTCGACTTGGAATTGACGAATTCCCGCGCACCCAGGCGCTTGGCATCCGCTTCCTTGGCCGATGACGTGCTGAACACCGCCACCTCGGCCCCCATCGCCGCGGCGAGCTTGACGGCCATGTGCCCGAGCCCGCCCAGGCCGATGACGCCCACCCGCTGCCCGGCGGCCACCCCGAAATGCCTGAGCGGCGAGTAGGTGGTGATGCCGGCGCAGAGGAGCGGTGCCACGTTGGCCAGCGGGAGCTTGGCCGGGACCTGGAGCACGTACTTCTCGTCCACCACGATCTGGGATGAATATCCGCCGTAGGTGCGGGTCTTGCCGTCCTGCTCGGTGCTGTTGTAAGTGTAGGAGGTGGACCGCTCGCACATCTGCTCAAATCCATCCCGGCAATTGGCGCACTTGCGACAGGAATCGACGAAGCACCCGACCCCGGCCATCTCGCCGACGCGGAGCTTCTTCACCGCGCCACCGACCTTGGAGACCCGGCCGACGATCTCGTGTCCGGGCACCATCGGGAAGAGCGCTGGGCCCCATTCCTCGCGGGCCTGGTGGATGTCGGAATGGCAGATCCCGCAGAAGAGGATCTCGATCAGCACGTCATTGGGGCCGACGGCACGGCGCTCGAAGGTGAATGGTTCGAGCGCAGCCTTGGCCTTCTTGGCGGCGTATCCACGGGTGGCGAGCATGGCGGACCTCGACTGCGGAAGGGCGACCTTCAACCGATATGTTCTGGCGGTGAAATGTAAGCGAGGAGCCCGCCCAGCAGGACCACCAATGTCATCACGAGCACTTCGTATCGCACCGACCGGCGCAATTTCGTGGCGGTCGCGGGCTCGGCGGCCCGGGGGACCAACACGAACTTGTGGTAGGCGCCGAAGAGCACCAGGATCCCGACCCCCACCGTCTTGGCGAGAGCGATCGTGCCGTAATCGGAATGGAACAGGTCGCGCCACGACGGGAGGAACAGGAGCGCCACGATGAAGCCCGTGGCGGTCACCACCGCGACCGACGCGAGCGCGGCTGCGGATACCCGCCCCACACCGAACGCGTGCTCCGGAAGCGTCGGGTCGGCCAGGAGGAGCCAGAGGAGTCCACCGAGCCAGGTCGCGCCAGCAAGAAGGTGCAACGCCTTGATCGGGAGCGACCAGTCGGTGGCGATGGCCGCCGCGTGGCCGACGTGCGCGCTGGCGATGAGCGCGCCGATCCCCAGCACCGCCGCCACGACGGGACGGGGCGTGGCCGTGGCGACCACGGCGGTCAGGAGCACCAGCACCATCCGGACGAGCTCGGCGTGCCCCGCATCGGTCGAGGTGAGGAGTGCCAGCGCATCGGCATCCAGTCGCTGGTCGAGCGACGCGTTGAGCAACCACGCCACGAGGTGGAGGATCAGGAACGCGACCGCCACCCAGCCGAGTGTGGTGGCGGCCCGTCGAGGGGCTCCGCCACCAGTGGGGAGGAGCCAGGCGAGAAGTGCCAGCAGGCCGACGCTCCCCATCAGGGTGCCCACGCCGAGGCCGCGCAGCACCGCCGGCACGACGGGTGCGCCCATGAAGTAGAGGCCCGGGGGCAGGTCGGAGTCGGAGTCGGCGGATGGACGCAGTGACGCAGGGACGGGGGGACGGATGGGCGGGTGGACGGATAGACGGACGAACGGATCGGCGGACGGCCCGGTGGATCCACGGAGCGGCCGCGAGAAGAGACCGAGTAGCGTTGCCACGAAGCAGAGAGCGGACCAATGGCTCAGGCGCACGCTACGCACCCTCCTTCCGGACCCAGCGCACGTAGATGACCGTCAATACCGCAAAGACGAGCGGAAGCGTCACCAGCAGCATCAACCCGCCGCCGACGGCCTGGTCCTGGAGCGGGCTCAAGGCGCTCATCCTGGGCGCCAATTCGTAGGTGGCATACTTGGGGAATTCGCCCAGCAGGAGCCACATCGCGACATAGATGTGCGGTTGGGTGCCGAAGAACAGGTACACCATCTGCACCAGCGGCATGAAGCTGGGGCGGGGCGGCTCCGGCAGTATCACCGGCCACCAGAAGAAGATGCCGGAGACGAACCACGAAAGGTCGAGGGCAAAGGCGCCGAGTTGCTGCTTCATCAGCGCGTCGACGACGCCGGGAACGTGGGAGATGACCATCACGGCAGCGAAGACGATCATCGCGAGGATCGGCCGGGTCCCGACCCGGATGATCGGACCGGTCACCCGGTGCCTGAGCATCGGTGCCGCTCCATCGGGCCCGAGCCCGAGGAGGAGGAGCGGCGGCGCCACCATGGCGAGCACGAGGAACTGGGCGGAGTGGATCCACATCAGATAGCCGGCGCCGAGGGGGCCCACCGGCCAGTCGAGGGTGGCCCAGAGGAGGATCAGCGAGGACCAGCGGAGGAGCGTGCGCCAGGTCGGCGGCCGCTGGGCGGAGCGGCGCACCGAACGTTCCAGCACGATGGTCAGGGCAACGATGAAGATCCAGACGCCTGGGAAGGCTTGCCAGGCCCAGGTCCAGGTGGTGCCGCGAGCGGAACACCACCACTGGATGTCGAGCACCGGTCAGTGGCCGCGGGGGCCGAGGGCGGCGTCGAGGTCGGCATAGGAGACGACGCGCGCGGTGACCTCCACCGTGCCGGCATTGCGGAACGTGAGGGTGAGTGGGAGCGAATCTCCGGCAACGAGCGTGCGGTGCAGGCCGGTGAGCATCACGTGGTCGGCGCCGGGCTCGAAGCGCACAGTGTCACCGGCGGGGACCGGAACAGCGCCGGTCATCTCCATGTGGACCATGCCGCCCATCGGGACCGAGGTATGCATCATCGTGGTATCGGCATCGGGAGACGACACACCGACGAGCGTATCCTCGGGGCCGGCATTGATGATCGTGAAGTAGGCGCCACCGGGACCACCGCGTTGCGGCTCCGGGGCCACCACGTGCGTGACGGTGATGGGTCCGAGCTGATACACCGGCGCGGCCGGGTGGCAGGCCGCGGCCGCCAGCAGCATGACGACCACCGCGCCCGGGGCCCTCACTTGCCACTCCACGCGCCCTGCAGCAGGAGCGGGATGTCGTGGGCCCAGTCCCCCTGGCGGGTACCGAAGGGAAAGACCAGGTGGGCGCTGTCGTCGGGCGTGAAGGCGATCACCTGGGCAGCGTGGCCGACCTCATAGTTGCCTGCGGAATCGGGTGCCGTGGTGGGGAGTGCAAGTGCCACCCGGGAATCCGATTCGAACCGGACCAGGGTGGTGTCGTCGCCGCGGAGCCCGATGAAGGTGGGATCGAAGGAGTCGAGCCAGCGACGGATGACTTGGGCGGAATCGCGTCGAGCGTCGGTGGTCACGAACACGACCTGGATCCGGTCGCGATCCTCGTGCGTCAAGTTCTTGAGCACCGCCGCCAGGTTGGCCATGTGCACCGGGCAGACGTCGGGACAGTGCGTATACCCGAAAAACAGGAAGGTGATGTGCCCCTTGGTCGCGTCGTAGAACGAGAAGGGCGTGCCGTCGGTGGCGGTGAGGGTCGCGTGGGGACGGGGGAACGCCACCGGCAGGACGATGCCGTGGAAATCGGAGCCCTGGGGGCCGCGGGCGCAGCCGAGGATCACGGCAGCGAGCAGGAGTCCAGCCAGTCGGCGCGTGGTCACTTGCCGGGCCGGAAGAGAAAGCCGAAGCTGCCGCGCATCGCGTGGCCATCGGCCGACATCGCGCGCCAAACGACCGTGTACGCACCCGGCGCCACGGTCCCGGTCACCACTGCGGTGAGCGGGGCGTCCTCGCCCGCATCGATCGTGGGCTTGGCCACCGCGACCATCACGCCACCAGGTCCGCGCAGCTCGATCCGCGCCACCGCGGCCTCGGGGCGTTCGGTGAACCAGAGCTGGATGACCTTGGGCGCCACGGCCACTGTGTCATTGACCCCGGGTTCGGCGCGCTTCAAGTGCAGGTGGAATTCGCGAGCGGGCCGGGAGGCCAGCAGAAAGGGAAGGACGAACAGACCGATCAATAGCTGGGAGCGACGGATCGCGGAAAGGCGGAGCACGGGAAGTTCCTTGCAGGGCTGACGAAGTGCGCGGGACGGGCCCCCCGCCCCGCACGAACATATTGCAAGATACACGAACCCCGCTCGGCGCGAGGTCGGGCGGGGTTCGGTAACGGAGTGGTCACAGGCCATCCGTTGCGATCATGCTACTGGCGGCACTGGCCGTGCGGATCGGGCTTGGGCTGGTCCACCACCGGCCTGTGGTCGAGATCCGCCACGTGCACGGCGATGTCCTCCACCAGATTCCCCACCCGGGCCATATGCGGATAGTCGATGTACTCCGCCTCGTCGGTCACCTGGTGGTAATCGGAGTGGAGCCCGGTGGTGAAGAAAACGATCGGGATACCGTACCGGGCGTACTCGTAGTGATCGCTCCGGCAGTAGATGTTGGCCGGATGTCCGTTGGCGTCGATCGCGTAGTCGAAGGTGAGGCCGTGCTTGTCCTCGGTGTTCACCTTCTCCACCAGGTCGCCGAGTTCGGTGGAGAGCCGGCGGGAGCCGACGAGCTGGAGGTAGCCGGGGTTGCCGTAGATCGGGGCCCCTTCCTTGGTGGTGCCGGTCACGTCCCAGGCATCGCCGCGCCCGACCATGTCCATGTTGAGCTGGGCCACGATCGAATCCCGCGGCACCGACGGGTGGTCGGTGAAGTACGCGGAACCGAGGAGCCCCTTTTCCTCGCCCACATGCCAGACGAAGATGATGGAACGCTTCGGCTTGTGCTTGAGCGCCGCCATCTTCTGCGCGATCTCGAGCACCGTCACGCTGCCGGAGCCGTCGTCATCGGCGCCGTTATAGATGGAATCGAGGCGGGCGGTCCCCGGGTGCTTGGTGCGCCACGCGGCCAGGAGCGTGTTGACCTCTGCCTGCTCCTCCGGCGTGGCCTGCTTGCCGCCCTCCTCCGCACCGTTGGGGCGGACGATGTGGAGGAAGATCCGCATCGAATCGTGGTCGACCGGACGATCGTTGAAGCCGAGGTGGTCGTTGTGGGCCCCGATGGCGACGTATTCACCCTTGAGATTGGCATCGCTGCCGGGAAGGATGGCCACCACGTTCCGGGCCGGGAACTCGACCGGCGCGACAGTGACTGTGAGGTCCAGCGTCACCGGGTTCCCCGCCGCACCGGGCTTGAGCGAGTCGAGCGGCTGGGAAAAGAGCTTGGCCGCCACGGCGTCGCCCAGGACGAGCGTTGGTGACGCCGCGCTGTTGCGCGGGTTGGTGGTGTCATTCACGAAGCTGGTAGGCCGGACCAGGAACTGGATGAACTGGCCGGCGCCGATGATCGCGACCGCGGCAGCGGAATCAGCGGCGGCGGGACGCCGGCGCATGGCCCGCCGGCCGGCGGCGCCCTGTGGATACCCCAGCACCAGGATCTTGCCGGCCACCTGGGCCGGCGTGACCTCGGCCCCGCTATCGGCCAGGCTGCCACCCCAGACCACTCCGATGGACGCCAGCGACATCGTCTTGCCACCCCCGATCGCCCAATCCTTCCCGAAGGCAAAGCTCGATCCACCCACCGTGAGCGTCGACGCAGTGTCGACCGTCCGGGTCATATACGGGATCGTCTGGAAATAGGTGCCGTTGTCGCCAGCAGGTACGAGCCCCATCTGGCGTACTTGGCCCGCGATGTAGTCGGTCGCCTTGACGTTGCCGAGCTTTCCGGTCTCCCGGCCCTGCATCGAGTCGTCGGAGTAGATGTAGAGCCGGGTCATCAGGTCCTCGGCCGTGATGGCGGGACCGGTCTTCTCCGGCGTGTGCTTCGCGGGGAGCTTGGTCTCCGGCTGGGGCACGACGGCGACCGGATGGGCCGGCTCCTGCGGCCGCTGGGCCACCAGGGCCCCCGGCATCAGGCAGAGCGCAGTGAGTACGATGGATCGATGCATGGTCTCGTTCGGGTTGGATGTGAGCTATCGGCTATCAGCTATCGGCTATCGGCGATCAGCTATCGGCTATCTGCTATCGGCTATCAGCTATCAGCGCAACGGATCGAGTGTACGATCACGCGCTGCCGGCGTGGCGGCGTACCACGCGCCAAGTTCCCGTAGGACCGCTCGTGCTCACGCGGTCGAATCGGGTGGTGAACGTCCCGGACACGGTATCTCCCACGATACGCCCTTCGAAGCGGGTGTGGGCCGCGGCACCGGTCTCCGGATCGGCGTACGGGGTCAATGCACCGGAGACCCGCCCCGCCGCTACCCGCACGAACCTGATGGTGAGGAACTCCGCACTCTTGACCGGCGCGACAGCGGAGTTGGGACCCTGCCATGGCATGAGCGGCTGGCGGAGTCCGTTGGGGATCATCGTCACCGCACCGAAGGCAGAATCGCCGCCGCTGGTAAGGGTGAATGCGATCGTGCCGGTGCGCCCGGTCACCGGACTGCCATACGCGCCGTCCCACTCACCCGCGAGGGAGGCCACATCCTGCATCGGTCCTGCCACCGGCACTACGGGATCCCGCGAGGCGCAAGCGGCGACCACGCATGCGAGCAGGAACGGGACGACGCGCATCGAGCCTCCCATCTATCTCCGCCCGCCCATCATCGGCGGATGGAACTCGAACTCCTTCGGCGGTTCTGCGCCGAGCAGGTTGCGAACGAAGTAGTCCCAGCGGCGGCGCATCATGTAGGTCGATTCCACCGCATACCCGTGCCGCTGGTTCGGCAGCAGGAGCAGGTCGAAGTCCTTGTTGGCCTTGATGAGCGCGTCCACGACCAGGAAGGTGTTGTAGGGCGGCACGTTGTTGTCGATCGTGCCGTGGGCCAACAGCAGCTTCCCCTTCAGGTTCTTGGCGATGTTCTGGTTGGCCTGGTCGTCGTAGTTGGTGGCGCCCTCGTCGGTGCGCGTCAACAGCCCCTGGTAACGCTCGCCCCAGTCATCCTCGTACTCCCGGTTGTCGTGGTTCCCAGACTCGGAAACACCGACCTTGAAGAAATCCGGATACCGGAACATGGCGTCCGCAGTAGCGAACCCGCCGCCCGAGTGACCCCAGATCCCGGCCCGGTCGATATCGATGAAACGGTAGCGAGCGGCCAGTTGTTTCATTCCCGTGATCTGGTCGGGAAGGCCGTTGTCCCCCATGTCGCCGTAGTACGCGTCGTGGAACGCCTTGGAGCGCATCGGCGTCCCCATCGCGTCGAGTTGGACCACCACAAAGCCGAGCTCGGCCAGCGCCTGCGCGTCACCGCGGGCGGCCACGAAGGAGCGGGTGCCGACGCTCCCGGTCTGCGGGCCTGGATAGACGTTGTTGACGATCGGGTACTTCCGGGTCGAGTCGAGTTGCGTCGGCAAGTACATCAGGCCGTAGAGATCGGTCTTCCCGTCCCGCGCCTTGACGGTGAACGGGACCGGCGGCTTCCAGCCCGCTGCCATCAGGGCACTGATATCCGTCTTCTCGGCCGAGACAAGGAGCTTGCCTTCAGCGTTGCGAACGACCGTGACGGGTGGGGTCGTGGGGGTCGAGTAACTGTCGACGAAGTACTTCCCGTCGGGAGAGAGCGTCACGCTGTGGTCGGCGTCCTCGGGGGTGAGGAGCGTCAGCTTGCTGCCGTCCATCCGGATGCTGTAGAAGCGCCGGAAGTAGGGATCGCCCCCTTCGCGACCGGCGCCGACGAACCAGACCGTGCGGCTCTTCTCGTCCACCCGGAGCACCTGCAGGACCGGCGAGTCACCACTGGTGATCGCGCGCTTGAGCTTGCCAGTGTCCAGGTCGTAGAGGTAGAGCCGGCCCCAGTTGTCCCGCTCGGAGAACCAGATCAGCTCGTGGGTGGCGGGAAGTGCGTGCCAGTTGATCTTGTCGAATCCCGACTCGAACTGGGTCGGGCTCACCTCGTCGAACACCTGGCGTACCGCCCCGGTATTCGGATCGGCGACCCGGACCCATTCGTGTTTGTGGTCACGCGAGGTGGAGACGAAGATCAGCTGGGTCCCGTCGGGGCTCCACTCGACGTCGGCCCACCCACCGCCGCAGGAAACGTCGTCGCAGATGGTGGATCGGTGCTGATCCGCCGGCATCTGGAGCCGGACGACCTTGGCCGTGGGCACGTCGATCACCACCCGCTGGATCGTGGTGACGATGCTGTCACCCGGCAGCGGGTAATTCCACGCCTCGAGGGTCGGGTGCCCCACCTCGGTGCGGACGAGGTACATCTTGCCGTCACCACGCTCGTCCTGCTGGAAGGTCGCGATCTTCCTCGAATCGGGAGACCAGAGCAGGATCGGACGGTCGCTCTTCGTCCACCCGGCGTTGTCGGTGGCGTAGCCGAATTCCTCGACCCCGTCGGTGGTGAGCTGGGTCTCCTTGCCCGTCGCCACATCCCGCACCCAGAGGTTGTAGTTCCGGATGAAGGCGGCCTTGCTGGAATCGGGAGAGAGAACGGCGTCGGGATCGGAGGTGGAGTGGCGCTTGGACGCGACGCAACTTCCCGCGCTCAACTGACAGTCGAAGTGCGACCGACCGACGTCGAATCCGATCGACTTGCCATCGGCGGACCAGTCGACGGATGTGAAGGGCAAGTGCCAGGCGTTGTAGGTGGTGTCGGCCACCTTGGAGAGCGCCGCCGCCAGCTTCACCTGGTCGAAGGCAGGCGTCTTCGACTTCCGCGCCGGATCGACCACCATCCACCGCGTCCCGGTCCCATCGGTGACCCGATACGTCAGCCGGTCATCATTCCCCCAGCTCGGCCGACCGCTCAACCCATACACGAGCGGGTTCACGTTGTAGGAGAGGAACCGCTCCGCATGCGCATAGTCAGCGGCGGTGACGGTGGGTGCCTGCGCGGCAAGCGTCGCAGGAAGGACCAGAAGGCCGGCCAAAAGAGCCTGTTTCATTTCGAAAACCCGGGCTGATGGGAGGGGACGGGGAATATACAGGCAGGTGCGCTCCAGCGCCGCGGACTCACCAACTCCTCACACACGATTCACGCGGAACAGCACATTTTGACTGGCATCCTGCGGACAGGTGAGTAAGCTTCGCGGGAGTGCACGAGCTCACCCGATCGGGGTCGAATTCGGTCACCGTTCAACGCTGGAGCATCCCATGGCCCGCCCCCAGACGACCCGCGGTGCGTCAGAGACGCGCTTCGACAAGGTCACCCTCGGTCCCACCAAGATCGACCTCCCCAAGGACATGCGTGCGGAGGTGATCCCGCTCTTGAACCAGCGCCTGGCCGATTGCATCGACCTGCAGACCCAATGCAAGCAGGCCCACTGGAATGTGAAGGGGCCGTCGTTCATCGCCCTGCACAAGCTCTTCGACGAGATCAACGAGGAGGTCGAGGAGTACGAGGACCTCCTCGCGGAGCGCGTCGTCCAGCTCGGCGGGATCGCCGAAGGGACCGTGAGCGTCGTGGCCGACCGTTCGAAGCTGATCGACTATCCCATCGGGATCTCGAAGGGGATGGAGCATGTGGCGGCGCTCTCGGATGCGCTCGCGATGTTCGGTGGCTCGGTCCGGACCGGGATCGACGAAATGATCGATCTCAAGGACGCGGGCAGCGCCGACCTCCTGACGGAGATCTCTCGAGGCATCGACAAGTGGCTCTGGTTCGTGGAGGCGCATCTCCGGGGATAGACCCGGAGATCGCCTAGAACCCGGCCGGGCGCTCCTGCATCACGCCAAGCTCTCGCTCGAGCGCCACGCCCACCTGCCCCAGCGTGCCTTCCTCGAAGAGCCGGCCGATGAAGGTGACGCCGTGTGGCACCCGCCGAGGCGGATCGAATCGGGGGAGCGGGTGGGCGGGGTCCGGGGCCCAGTCGCTCCGCGCCTCGCTGATCTTGACGAACCCGGTCCGCATGGTGAGCGAGGGGTGCCCGGTGTTGTTGGAGATGACCAGCATCTCGTCGCGGAGCGACGGCACCAGCAGCAGGTCGACCTGGGTCATGACCCGCGCCATCTCCTGCGCCACCTTCCGCCGGAGCCGATCGGCCTGCACGAAATCGACCGCAGAAAGGAAGCGCGCCTGCCGGAAGAGATTGGGCCAGGCATCGGGTACCTGCGCGCGCAGCTCATCGACCTGCCCATTCAGCACCAGCTCCTCGAACGCCGCCGCACCCTCGGCAAATAGCACAAGATTGAGCGAATCGTAGGGCCAGTCGGGGAGCGATACCTCCGTCGGGACAAGCCCAAGCTTCCGGAGTTGATCGAGTGCGGCACGGTCGACGTCGGTGGCGGGCGCCTCCTTCATCCAGCCGGGGAAGTACCCGACCCGAAGCCCCTTGATCGAGGCGCCGGCGTCAAAGTCGAGACGACTGGGTACGCTGGAGACGTCATCTGCATCCGGACCGGTGATGGCCGCCAGCACGAGCATCGTGTCTTCGACGCTCCGGGTCATCGGCCCCAGCTTGTCGAGCGACCAGCAGAGCGTCATCGCGCCGGTGCGCGGCACTCGGCCGTACGTGGGACGGAGGCCGTTGATGCCGCAGCGCATCGTCGGACTGATGATGCTGCCACCGGTCTCGCTCCCGACCGCGAATCCCACCAGTCCCGCCGCCGTCGCCGCTCCCGGTCCGGCACTGGAACCTGACGCGCCTTCTTCGAGCACCCACGGATTCATCGTCTGCCCGCCGAACCAGATGTCGTTGAGCGCCAGTGCGCCGAGGCTCAGCTTGGCGAGTAGCACCCCGCCGGCGGCGTTGAGTCGGGCGACGACGGCGGAATCGACCGTGGGCACGCGGTCACGAAAGGGCTCCGCGCCCCAGGTGGTCCGGATCCCTGAGGTATCGAGGAGGTCTTTCACGCCGTAGGGGATGCCGTGGAGCGGCCCCCGGTACTTGCCGGCCGCGATCTCCTGGTCGGCACGGCGGGCGGCGGCGAGTGCGCCGTCCTGGTTGAGCGTGATGATGCAGCGGAGTTCGGGATCGAACTTCTCGATGCGTGCCAGGTAGATCCGGGTGAGCCGCTCCGAGGTGAGCTGGCGCGACTGGATCCAGCGGGACAGCGCCGTGACCGGAGCAAAGGCGATGTCGGCATCGTTGGTGGGAAGCGGCGTGCGGTCGGCGGCGCTCCGGACGAAGCGATCCTGCGTCGGGCCGATCGTGACACCGGGGATGGCGGGGTCCCAGCGGGTGGCGGGAGGAAAGCCATATTCGAGCCCGATCTTGCGTGGACCAGTGCGCCGTTCGAGGAGCGCCGCCATCGATTGCCGCCAAGTATCGGCTGCCATCTTCCGGTGCGGCGGCGTCATCGTCACCTGCGCCAGCTTTTCCGCCTCGGCGAATGTTGTGGTCGTGACGGCCGGCCCGACCATCGGCGCCGTGCCGAAGGTGGGTGGGGCGCCAGGCGTGGAGGTGGCGGCCGCGGCGGGGGCCTGGTCGCTCTTTCGGCAGGCGGCGATGGCGCCGAGGACGATCGGCGCCTGGATCAGGAATTGACGGCGGGTGTTCACGCGGCCTCCGGATGGGGACCGCGTAAGGTGGGGCGCAGCTGGGCCCGGCGCCAGAGCCCCGCCCTGTCGGCTAGCGCGGCGTGAAGCCGTACCGGGCGAGTTCAGCCTTGGTCATCGGTACCACGTCGATGTGAAGCGGGATGGGGGTGAGCGGGGTGTTGGTCGAATCCTTGGGGACGGAGACGATCTTTTCCACGACGTCCATCCCGTCGAACACCTGGCCGTAGATGGTGTAATTGTCGTCCAGGCGCTGGAGGCCATTCTTGTTCGCCACGATGTAGAACTGGCAGCCGGCGGAAAGCTTGGCCGGGTTGTCATCGCGCCCGGCGCCGACCGCGCCGTACACGTGGCGGAGCGAATCGTTGAACTCCGGTGCCAGATTGTAGGGCGAACCCTTGAACCCGGCCGGTGTGTCGGGGCACCCGCCCTGGGCCACGAAGTTCTTGATGACCCGGTTGAATGTCAGCGTGTCCCAGTAGTGCTCACCCGCCAACGTGATGAAGCTGTCCCGGTGGTGGGGAGTCTCTGGATATAAGTAGAAGAGGATCCGGCCCAGGCGCGTCTCGATCCGGCCCACCGGATAGGTCGGCGCCTGGCGGGCGGGAAGGAGGAGGAGCACTGTAGCGGCGAGCGATGCGAGAAGGCGGGGCATGGGGGAAGAGTAACGGGTGGCGGGTGGCGCGGGTGGAGCGGGTAAGGCGGGTAGCGGGTGGAGCGGCTACTTATGGGACCAGCATGCACCTCATGCGGCTGTTCATGCGTCTTCCACTTGACTGTCATCCCGAGCGAAGCGAGGGACCTACCTCGAAGAGGTCCAGGCATGACTACACTCGTCGATACCCGCGGAGCAGGGCCCTCGCTTCGCTCGGGACGACACCGTGAGGCATCGAGCGCCGAGCCGAGTCACTGTGCCCATCCACGCGCCTTAACGTGCTCCTGCCCGACCCGTCAGCACGATTGGCTGCGTTCGTTCAAGGCAGTAGGTTACGTGAACGTCGTTGACACACCTCGCTCGGACCTCGGAGGACCGTATGCGGATCGATCGATTGCTGACCCTGACCCTCACGGCCACGCTCATCCTCCCCGCTGCCTCCGCGCGGGCCCAGGGGGTCGGCATCAGCATCAATGCCCAGCTCGGCCCCGCCCTCGACATCTCGCTCTATTCTTCCAACCAGTTCGGGGACTGGCACCAGTCGTACCGGAATTGGACCCCGGTACGGGTCTATTACCTCGACGGGCACTATTACCGCCGCCGGGAGCGTGGAGCGCGTCTGGTCATGGTCTATTCCGACGGTCACCGGTACTTCCTTCCGCCGCGCGACCGCGATTGGAATAACGCCGACCACCGCTACGACTACCGCTACCGCCCGACCGATGATGACTATCGCGATCGGGATGACGCCGACCGAGGCCCCGGCATCGCGGTGCTCGACTATCGCCCGGATCGCTACGGCGACTGGCACCAGAATTACCACTACTGGCAGGTGGTGACACTCTACCAGGCGGGTGGACGCTACTACGATCACGCCGTCCAGGACGGACGCCCCGTCATGATGTATCACTACCGCGATGGGTACTTCCGTCCGCCTGCCGATCGCGACTGGGTCAACGCCGACCACCGGTTCGATGGTCAGCGCCCGGTCCGTGACGATGACCGAGGACGCGACCACGGGAACGGACGCGGGCGCGGACACGATCACCGATAACGAGTGGCGGGTGGCGGGTGGCGGGTGGCGCCGGTAAGGCGGGTGGAGCGGGTAGGTATGGGATCACGCATGCGCCTCAAGCGGGTGTTCAGGCGCCCTCCACCGGCTGTCATCTCGAGCGAAGCGAGGGGCCTACCCCGCTACACTCGGGATGACACCGTGAGGCATTGAGGCGGTTCGCGACCCGCCAAACCGTCCGCTTTTGGGACTCCAAATCCCACATCCGCTCCATTTTCGTATCGCAGTAGCCCATAACTACTTGTCAGTATTGATCTTAGCGCCGCGCAACCTCGGCGCAGCTCCTGCGTTCTAATAGTCAGTCTTTGGAACGCCACCTTCCTTATAGCATGGTATCAATGGACATCGCTCGGACGCCGCCGAACAAAAAGAATCGTCGTCTGGTGCAGGGCGCAGCCGCGATCGGCGGTCTCGTGGTCCTGACCTGGATCTTCTCAAGCCTCCGCCCCGCCGCCCCTTCGGTCGAGCGCGCCGGGATCTCGGTCGACTCGGTCCGTCGAGGCGAGATGGTGCGCGAGGTGCGCGGCCCCGGCACATTGGTCCCCGAACACATCCGGTTCATCACTGCCCTTGCCTCCGGGCGGGTGGAGCGGGTGCTGGCGCAACCGGGTCAGGTGGTCAAGCCCAACACGGTCCTCCTCGTCCTCTCCAATCCTGACGTCGAGATCCAGGCACTCCAGGCCGATCAGCAGCTCACCGCCGCGCAGGCACAGCTGGTGAGCCTCCGCACCAACCTCGAGACCTCTCGACTCACCCAGGAAGGCGTCGTTGCGACCACGCACAGCGATTACGCCTCCGCCGTCCGCATCGCCGCAGGAGACGATTCGCTCCAACGCCTGAACCTGATCTCGGCGAATGACGTCGCCGCCGCCAAGGACAAGGCGTCGGAGCTTTCCATCCGCTATCGGATCGAGCAGGAGCGCCTGGCGCTGATGACCTCGACGATCGACTCCCAGGTCGCGGTCCAGAAGGCGCAGGTCGACCGGCTGGTACAGATCGCCGCCTTCCAGCAGAACGTGGTGCGCTCGCTCCAGGTCACCGCTGGCGACAGCGGCGTCGTCTCCGACCTGACGCTGCAACTGGGCCAGTGGGTGCTGGCCGGCACGCTCCTCGCCAAAGTGGTCCAGCCCAAGCTCCTCCTGGCCAGACTTCAGATCGCGGAGACGCAGGCGAAGGATGTGGCGCTGGGGCAGCAGGCTGTCATCGATACTCGGAACGGGCTGGTGAAAGGCCATGTGATCCGGCTCGACCCCAACTCGATCAACGGCAGCGTCTCGGTGGACGTGGGGCTCGACGGCAAGGCGCCAGGGATGCGCCCGGACCTGAGCGTCGACGGCACCATCGAGATCGAGCGCCTGCACAACGTGCTCTTCACAGGGCGGCCCGCCTACGGCCAGCCCAACAGCACCGTGGGGATGTTCCGGATCAGCGAGGACGGCGGCGCCGCGGTGCGGGTGCCGGTCCAGCTCGGCCGCGGTTCGGCCACCACCGTAGAGGTCCTGGGCGGACTCAAACAGGGCGATTCCGTGATCGTGTCCGATATGTCACAGTGGGACAACGTCGACCGCGTACGACTGAAGCGATAAGCATCGCGCACACTCAAGGAGATCCGATGTCCAGCAACGGCGCCTCGCTCATCCACCTGCAAGGGATCAAGAAGGTCTTCTACACCGACGAGGTGGAGACCCACGCCCTGTCGGATGTGCATCTCGACATCAACAAGGGGGAGTACGTCGCCATCTCCGGCCCCTCCGGTGGCGGCAAGACGACGCTGCTCTCGATCCTCGGCCTCCTCGACTCTCCGACCGAGGGGGAATACACACTCGACGGACAGTCGGTGGCGCGACTCACCGCGGCGGAGCGGGCCTTGGTCCGCAATCGGCAGATCGGCTTCATCTTCCAGGCCTTCAACCTGATCGGCGATCTCACCGTGTACGAGAACGTCGAGCTGCCGCTCACCTACCGGGGGATCTCTTCCGATGAGCGAAAGGAACGGGTGATGAAGGCGCTGGAGAAGGTCGGGATGGCGCATCGAGTGCGGCACTTCCCGGCCCAGCTCTCCGGCGGCCAGCAGCAGCGGGTGGCGGTCGCCCGCGCCGTCGCCGGCGATCCCGCCATCCTCCTGGCCGACGAGCCCACCGGCAACCTCGATTCCGTCAACGGCGAAGCCGTGATGGACCTCCTGCGCGACCTGCACCAGGGCGGGGCCACGATCTGCATGGTGACCCACGATCCGCGCTATGCCAAGCACGCCGACCGCGCGGTCGAGATCTTCGACGGACGAGTGCTGGACGAACAGGCGCAGACCGCGGGGGCGTGAAGCGGGTGGGGCGGATGAAGCGGGTGAAGCGGGTCCTTATGCGCCTATACGCGTCATGCGGCTGTTCATGCGCCTCCCTTTGACTGTCATCCCGAGCACCCACTCTGTCATCCCGAGCGGAGCGAGGGACCTGCTCCGGGGTTCGATGGACGCGAGACGGCTGGCCCCGATCACCGCATAGAGGGTCCCTCGCTGCGCTCGGGGTGACAGCTCTATCTCACGCGTACGCTGGTAGCTGATCGCTGGTAGCTGATAGCCGATGGCTGCTCAAGGACCCACATGGACACCCTGCTTCAAGACATCCGCTATGCGATCCGTTCGCTGCGACGCGCCCCGGCGCTCACCATCGCCACGGTGCTGACGCTCGGCCTCGGCATCGGCGCGAACAGCGCGATGTTCGGCGTGGTGGACCAGCTCTACCTCCGTCCCCCGGCTCACGTCGTCGATCCCGATCGGGTGGTGCGGGTCAACGTCACCCGGACGATGCCGCCGTTCCCCACCCGCACCAACGGCATCGCCACCTATCCTCGCTTCGCCGACTTCCGCGACCGGGCGCACCTGCTCTCCGGGGCGGCAGCGTACTCCGGCGCCCAGTTCAGCCTCGGTCTCGGCGAGCACGCCGAGCGGGTCAAGGGCGAGCTGGTGACCGGCGGCTTCTTTGCGCTGCTCGGGGTCCGGCCGGAGCGGGGGCGGTTCTTCGGCCCCGACGAGGACAAGCCGGGAACGGCGCCACACGTCGCCGTCCTGAGTCATGAGTTCTGGCACCGCGAATTTGCCGACGCCCCCGACATCGTGGGGAAGACCCTCCAGCTGGGCCGCGTCACATACACCGTCATCGGGGTGGCACCGCCCGGGTTCAGCGGGATCGAGCTCAGCCAGCCCGACATCTGGGTGCCGATGAGCGCCGCGGCGCCCGAGGTGGCCTGGCCCGGGGCGATCACCTGCGAGGGGTGCTATTGGCTCACCACCATCGCACGGCTGGCACCGGGGGCGAGCGTGGCCCAGGCCGCGAGCGAAGGAACGGTCCTCTATCGCGGCCACGTGCCGATCGGCAAGGGGAACCCTCCTACCCACGCCGACTCGACCGCCACGGTGGTCCTGAGTTCGGTGCACGAGGCACTGGGCCCCCGCCCCGACGATGCGGCGCGGCTCGCCGTCTGGCTCGCGGCGGTCTGCGCCGTCGTGCTGCTGATCGCCTGCGCCAACGTGGCGAACCTCCTGCTCGCCCGCGCAGTGCAGCGCCGGCGTGAGATCGCGCTGCGCGTGGCGCTCGGCGCCCGGCGTTCCCGCCTCATCCGCCAGCTCTACACCGAAAGCGGGCTCCTCGCAGTGACCGGCGGCGCCGCCGCGGTACTGATGACCCTCTGGGCCGGCCCTGTCCTCCGCGCGTTCCTTCTGCCGGACGCGATGGTCGCGGCCCCGATCGACTTGAGGGCCCTCCTCTTCACCGCTGGCGTGGTGCTGCTGACGACGCTCCTTGCCGGGCTCGCACCCGCACTCCACGCCAGCACCCCCGACCTGTCGTCGGCCCTCAAGGGCGGCAACCGGGACGGAACGTTCCAGCGCTCGCTCCTCCGAAGCGGCCTCCTGGTAGGGCAAGTCGCACTGACGCTGGTGCTCCTGACCGGTGCCGGGCTCTTCATCCGGAGTCTCCGGCACATGCAGGGCCAGCGGCTCGGCTTCGATCCGGACCGGATCATCGTTGCCTCGGTCGACCTGGAATCACTCGGCTACAAGCGCCCGGCCATCAACGCGCTCTATCAGGAGATCCGGGAACGGATGCAGCGCACCCCCGGCGTCATCGGGGCCTCGCTCTCGATCGGTACGCCGTTCCAGTCGAGCTGGGCGGTGGACCTCGAGGTGCCGGGGCTCGATTCCTTCCCCACGCTCACCAGCGGGGGGCCGTACATCGCGGCCGTGACCCCCGACTACTTCGGCACGATGGGGACGATCATCCGGAAGGGGCGCGCCTTCACCGATGGGGACAATGCCGGCGGGCAGCGGGTCGCGATCGTGAGCGAGACTTTTGCCAAGGTGGCGTGGCCGGGCCAGGACCCGATGGGAAAATGCCTCAAGATCGGCTACAAAGGCGCCCCCTGCAGCGAGGTGGTGGGGGTGGTGGAGGATGCGCGGCGGGGAGAGATCAAGGAGGAGGTCAACGCCCAGTACTTCATCCCGCTGGCCCAATCGGATTCGGTCTTCTCCGGTGGCGTGAGCTCCCTCCTGGTCCGCACCGCCGGCCCCGCCGAGGAGATGACCGGGGCGGTGAGGCGGGGGGTGCAGGGAGTCTCCCCCGAACTCCCC
The DNA here is from genome assembly GCA_049680185.1 of Gemmatimonadales bacterium. Lineage (GTDB taxonomy): Bacteria > Gemmatimonadota > Gemmatimonadetes > Gemmatimonadales > GWC2-71-9 > CAMLHU01. Next base: position 28,613 of record JBAUHI010000007.1, read on the forward strand.
TACCCCAACATCGATCCGATGCCGCAACTCTTTGCCGATCAGCTTCGTCCGTGGCTGCTCGGTTCGTCACTCTTCAGCCTCTTCGGCGGACTCGGCCTCCTTCTCGCCGCGATCGGGCTCTATGGGGTCTTGAGCTACGTCGTCTTCCAGCGCACCCAGGAGATGGGAGTCCGGATGGCCTTGGGCGCCACTCGCGGGGGGATCCTCCGGCTGGTGATCGCGCAGGGTGCACGGATCACCGCCATCGGCGTGGTCCTCGGGATCCTGGTGGCACTCCTGGTCGGCCGAGCGATGGCCTCATTGCTGTATGGCGTGTCGGCGCACGACCCGGTGGTGTTCATCTCCGTGACCATCGCCCTGACCGCCGTCGCGATCACGGCCAGCGCCATCCCCGCGCTCCGCGCCACGCGGGTCGATCCGATGGACGCGCTGCGGGCGGAGTAGGGGGACAGAGGGTGAGGCGGGACGGAAGCGTTACCACAAGAACACACTGATAGCTGATACCTGATAGCTGATAGCTCACTACCTGAAAGCCGACCGATGATCTCACTCACCAACATCGAAAAGAGCCACGCCCAGGGTGGCACCCGCACCTTTGTGCTCCGGCAGGTGTCGCTCGACATTGCGCGGGGGGAGTTCGTGACCGTGATGGGGCCCTCCGGTGCCGGCAAGTCGACGCTCCTGGCGATCATCGGGATGCTCGACGGCGAGTGGGCCGGCGAGTACCGGCTGTTGGATCAGCCTGTCCATGCCCTCAAGCCCAAAGCGCGGATGGCGCTGCACAAGAAACACGTGGGGTTCGTCTTCCAGCAGTACCACCTGCTCGACGACCTGACCGTGGCGGAGAACCTCGACATCCCGCTTTCCTACCGCGACATCAAGAAGTCGGAGCGGCAGGCGATGGTGGCCGACACCTTGGACCGCTTCGGGATGGTCGGCAAGAAGGATCTCTATCCGAGCCAGCTCTCCGGCGGACAGCAGCAGCTGGTCGGCGTGGCGCGTGCGGTCATCCACAAGCCCGAGATCCTCCTCGCCGATGAACCGACGGGGAACCTCCACTCCGACCAGGGGCGCGAGGTGATGGAGCTCTTCAAGAAGCTCAACGCCGCCGGCACCACGATCATCCAGGTGACGCACTCGAAGGAGAACGCCGGTTACGGGAATCGAGTGGTGCAGTTGAAGGACGGATGGGTGGTGTAGGCGCGTGGGCGCATGAGACGCATAAGACGCGTGAGACGCATCGGGCGCGAAAGTGAGTGCAAGCAAAGATCTGTCATCCCGAGCGGAGCGAGGGACCTGCGCTGGTCTGAAGGGAATGTCGGACAATGGGACGGAAACGGTGCGGTGCACAGGTACCGATAGCTGATAGCTGATAGCTGATAACTGACAGCTTCCGAAGGAACCCAATGGACACCCTCCTCCAGGACCTCCGATACGCCGTGCGCTCGTTGCTCCGGAGCCCCGGCTTCACGGCCGCCGCCATCCTCACCCTTGCCCTGGGGATCGGGGCTAACATCGCGACGTTCGGCGCAGTGGACCGTCTCTTCTTCCGCACCCCGGCACACGTGGTTGACCCGAGCCGAGTGGTCCGGCTGAATGTGCAGCGAGTCATCCCGAGCGTCGGCCTCGTGGCGGGTGGCATCGGAAACTACCCGCTCTTCGCCGACATCCGCGATCACATCGCGGGATTCTCAGAGGTAGGGGCCTACTTCTACTACGGTGGCCCCTCCATTCTGGACGCCGGAGGACATACGACCCGGATCACCACCGAGTTGGCGACGGCGTCGTTCTTCCGGGTACTCGAGGTCCGCGCGACGCTCGGCCGGTTCTTCTCCGGCGACGAGGATCAGGTCGGTGCGGCCCCGGTCGCAGTGCTCAGCTATGAGTTCTGGCGGCAGGAATTCGGCACGGACCCCGCCATCGTCGGAAAGGCGATCACCATCGGCCGCCGCGACTACACGGTGGTCGGCGTCGCTCCCGAACGATTCGCGGGGGTCGGACTCGCCGGGGCCGACGTGTGGCTGCCGCTGAATGTCGCCCTTCCCGACGTGATGGGGGCGAGGATCCTGACCTGCACCAGCTGCGATTGGCCTCTTGAGGCGATTGCCCGCCTTGCACCGGGTGCGACCACCTCCCGGGCCGCCGCCGAGGCGACGAACTTGCTCCACCATGAGCCGGACGTGGCAGGTGACTCCGCAGCGACCATTTCACTCAACGCCTTACGGGGCGCCCTCGCACGCCGGATGCCCGACACCACGACCCTGGCCACCTGGCTCGCGGCGGTGTCCGCCATCGTGCTCCTCGTGGCCTGTGGCAACGTGGCCAACCTCCTGCTGGCACGCGCCAGCACACGTCGGGGTGAGATCGCCCTCCGCGCTGCCCTTGGCGCAGGGCGCGGGCGCCTGATCCGCCAGCTCCTCGCTGAGAGCGCAGTGCTCGCTACCGCCGGAGCCCTGCTCGCTCTGGTGCTTGCACTCTGGACCGGAGGGTTGATCGAGACCCTGCTGCTACCCGAAGGGTCGGTGCCTGCCGGACCAGATCTTCACACGCTCGGATTTGCCGCGGCAGCCGCGGCGGTCACCACATTCCTCTCAGGCCTCGCGCCCGCCCTCCATGCCGGTGCCACCAACCTTGCACAGGTGCTCAAATCCGGGGGCCGGATGAGTGGGGCAGACCACTCGGCGACCCGCAGCGGTCTGGTCGTCGCTCAGGTCGGCCTGACGCTCGTGCTCCTCACCGGCGCGGGCCTGTTCATTCGGAGCCTTCGATACATCGAGGCGCTGCCGCTGGGCTTCGACGCGGACCGGCTCCTGGTCATCTCAGCCAACACGGATGACGCGCGCAACCGGCGGGAGGACCTCACGGTGCTGTATCCGCAAATGCGTGACCGCGTCGCCGCCCTCAGCGGCGTCACCAGTACCAGCCTCGCCATCGGGTCGCCGTTCAGCACGACCGCAGAGATCGGCCTGTCCGTTCCCGGCCGAGATTCCCTGCCGCGGATTTCCTCCGGCGGTCCCTGGATCGCCGCGATCTCGCCCGAATACTTCCACACCATGGGCACACCCATCCGGGCCGGGCGAGCCTTCAATGATGCCGACCGCTCCGGGGCCGCGCGGGTCGCAATCATCAATGAGACCATGGCACGGCTGGTCTGGCCCGGAGAGAGCCCGCTCGGCAAGTGCCTGAAGATCGGCCGGGTGCCGGCGCCCTGCAGTGAAGTCGTGGGCGTGGTGGGAGACGCTCGTGTGTCCGAGGTGACCGAAGGCCAATCAATGCAGTACTTCATCCCACTGGCTCAGACAGACGCGAAAACCCTCACTGGCCCCCCCAGCGCGCTGCTCGTTCGGACGTCGGGCCCGGCGCGAGCGCTGGTCGGCGCCCTGCGCAGGGAAGTACAGGCGGCCTTGCCACAGCTTCCGCTGATCGACATCGACCCGATGCCACAGCTCTTCGCTGACCAGCTTCGCACCTGGCGTCTCGGCTCGGCTCTCTTTACGGCCTTCGGAGGTCTGGGGCTGGTCCTCGCCATCGTCGGCCTGTACGGCGTCCTGAGCTACGTCGTCTCCCAACGCACCCGGGAACTCGGGATCCGCATCGCCCTCGGTGCCCCGTCCGGACAAGTGGTCGGCCTCGTCATTGATCGGGGGCTTCGGATGACGCTGATCGGCGTGGCCCTCGGAGTTCCGGCGGCCCTGTTCGCTGGACGGGCGATGGCCTCGCTCCTTTACGGCATCTCTCCCCACGATCCCCTGGTGCTGGCGAGTGTCAGCGCCGTCCTGATCGTGGTGGCGATGCTTGCCAGCTACCTCCCTGCGCGCCGAGCGACGAGGGTGGACCCGATGATGGCGCTGAGAGCGGAGTAGCGGACGGACGTAGGCGCGAATGGACGGATAGCTGATAGCCGATGGCCGATAGCCTATCAAGGAGCCACCATGGACATCCTCCTCCAGGACCTCCGCCACGCCTGGCGCTCCCTCACCCGAGCGCCCGGGTTCACCGTCACGGTCATCATCGTCCTCGCGCTTGGCATCGGCGCCGCGACCGCGGGGTTCACTCTCCTCAATTGGATCGTCCTCCGGCCCCTTCCAGGAGTATCCGATCCCGGGACGCTCGGACTGACGTGGTTCGCAGTAGAGTACCCTGGTGGGGGAGCCGGTCCGAACGACCTCACGCGGCTCCAATTAGGCACGGTCCTGCGGACAGCGCCCGCAGTTGCCACCCTCGCCGGGCACATAGGCGTCGAGCACCTCAGCGCTTCGATCGGATCGGAGCCGCCCCGGCGCGTTTCGGGAGACTTTGTCGCCCCCGGCTACCTGGCGAACTTGGGCGTACGGATGCAGCTAGGGCGGGATCTTGCGCCCGACGACGATCCCCCGGGCCACGGCCGCGCCGTGGCGGTGATCAGCGACGGACTCTGGCACGGGATGTTCGGTGCCCGGCCCGACGCGATCGGGAGTACGCTCCGGCTTAACGGCGTGCCCTTCACGATCATTGGCGTCACCGCCAGGGGGTTCCGCGGGATCCAGCGCCTCGACCAGACAGATGCGTGGCTTCCCGGAGGCACCTTCTGGGACGTCATGCACTATCGGGAATCGGCCCGACCGACAGATCTCGGGTATTACGAATACGTACTCCGTCTCCGGAACGGAGCGACCTTTGCCGATGCTGAACGGCAGCTTTCAACGTCAGTGCATCTGCTCGCGGTCGACGACACCAATGATTTCAACCCGTTGGTCAAGGCCATCGTCCATCCCGGACTCGGCCTCCCAGCCATGGGTCGCGATTTTCTTGGGCACCAGTTGACCTTGGTGATGGTGATCGCGGCGCTGATGCTGCTCGTGGCCTGCGCCAACGTGGCAAACCTCTTCCTGCTGCACCGTGCCCGCCGCCGAGGCGACGCAGTGGTGCGGCTGGTCCTCGGCGCTTCGCGCCATCGGCTGGTGCGCCACTTCCTCATCGAGAGCGCCATGCTCGGCGTTGCCGGCGCGGCCGCCGGAGTCCTGCTCGCTCTCTGGCTGCTGGCGCTCCTCCGCGGACTTCCGGTGATGGGCCGGCTTTCGCTGGATGGAATGTCCACCGACTTGCGCGTCCTCGCGTTCGCCGCCGCCACCGGGATCGCGACGGCCGTGCTCGCCGGGGTCATTCCGGCATTCATCGGCTCACGGATCGATTTCGGCGCCGAACTCAAGACCGCCGGGCCGACCACCACGCGCCGTGCCCCGCTGCTTCGCGGTGGGCTGGCAGCAGTCCAGGTGGCGGTGTCGCTCACGCTGGTGGCGGGAGCCTACCTCTTCGCCCGCACCCTCCGGAACTTCAACGACGTCCCGCTCGGCTTTGACCCGAGCGGCGTGACGCTCTTTACGGACGAGCCCGAGCTGCTCGGGTACAGCCCGGAGCGGGCGGAGACCTACCGTCGGCTTCTCATCGAACGGGTGGGCGCGCTCCCGGGGGTCACGCGCGTGGCACTCGTATCCATTCCGCCGTTCCTCGGCAGTTCGTTCAGCACCGCACTCCGTCTCCCAGGTGCTGCGGCAGATGCCAAGCCGATCCTTGCGACTGCCGACGGCGTAACGGCCGACTACTTCCAGACGATGGGAATTCCGTTCATCGGCGGGAACAGGTTCACAGCCGAGGACGACTGGAATGACCTCGCAACGGGGCCCGGCAAAGTGATCGTGAGTTCGGCGCTCGCCAAGGAGCTGTTCGGTACGCACCCGGCCGTCGGCCGCATCGTGATCACGCGGGGACGAACGTTGGAGATCGTGGGTGAGGTCGGTGATATCCATTGGGGCAGCCGAGGTGGCGAGGTCGAGCCGATGCTCTATCAGCCACTGTCTGCGGAGTCGCCTTATCACCCGATGCTGGTGGTGAAGTCCCACGCATCGGCCGGCATCATCAATGCAGAGGTTACGCGGGTCGCCGGCGATCTCGATCCAACACTTCCGATCGACAGCTGGGGGACACTCGATGTCAAGGTCGCGGCATCACTCGCGAGCCAGACCCTGCTCTTCCGCCTCCTCGGAATCTTTTCAGTCGCTACCCTGGCGCTCGCGGCCATCGGGGTCTACTCGCTGGTGAGCTACGGTGTTGCCACGCGCACGCGGGAGTTCGGGATCCGGATGGCACTCGGGGCGGGCGCGCGGGAGATCGTTCGCACCGCGACCGGCGGGGCCTTCGGCATCATCATCGCGGGTGTGGCCGGCGGAGTTCTGGCGACCGTGTACCTGACCCGATTTGTCAGCGCGCTGCTGTATGGGGTGACTCCCCTCGACCCAACCGCCATCGGCGGAGCCGCGGCGGTCTTGGCGGTCGCAGCGTTCGCCGCCAGCTGGCTCCCTGCCCGCCGAGCCACGCGGATCGACCCGATGGTGGCCTTGCGGGCGGAGTGAGCGCGCGAGGCGCGTGAGACGCATAGGGCGCATAAGGCGCGTGGGCGCGTGGGCGCGTGAGTGATCGCAAGCAAAGATCTGTCATCCCGAGCGCAGCGAGGGACCTGCCCAGGGGTCAGATAGGTACATGACAGCTGGCCCCGATCACCGCATAGAAGGGCCCTCGCTCCGCTCGGGATGACAGCACTATCTCAAGAGTGTGCTGATAGCTGGTAGCTGATAGCCGATAGCTCGCACGTAGCCGATAGCCCCTCAGGGAGCCAGCATGGACACCCTCCTGCACGACCTCCGCTACGCCGTCCGCTCCCTCGTCCGGAGCCCCGGGTTCACGCTCGTCGCGCTCCTCACCCTGGCCCTCGGCATCGGTGCCACCACTGCCATCTTCACGGTCATCGACGCGGTGCTCCTCCAGCCGCTCCCCTATCGCGATCCGGGACAGCTGGTGCGGGTCAATCACTTCTATCCCTCGCTCAACAACCTCCGTGCCGGCGTATCAGCACCGGGCTTTCGCATCTACAACGGCCACACCGAGATCTTCCAGTACACCGCGGCCGAGCGCAATGCGAATATGACCCTCACGGGCCAGGGGACCGCGGAGCGGCTGCGAACGACCCAGGTCACCGGCGATTTCTTCCCGATGCTCGGCGTGGCGCCGGTACTGGGTCGCGCCCTCCGCCCCGATGACGCGGAGCCCGGACACGACAAGGTGGCGGTCCTCACCTGGGGCACCTGGCAGCGGATGTTCGGCGGCGATCGCAACGTGCTCGACCGCAGGCTCCAACTGGACGGCCAGGACTATCAGATCGTCGGTGTGATGCCGGCGAGCTTCAAGGACTTCTTTGCCCGCCAGACCGACCTCTGGCTCCCCCTGTTCTTCCAGCCAGCCCAGCTCGCCGACTCCCGGCTCGGCAACGAATACCTGAACGTCATCGGCCGGCTCGCCCCGGGAGTAAGTCTCCAACAGGGGCAGGCCAAGATGCACGCATTGGCCGATCAGATGAAGGCGCAGTATGTGAATCAGTTCAGCAAGGACTGGACGCTGCAGGTCACGTCGTTGACGGAGGAGTCCACCCAGGGGATCAAGACTGGTGTGCTCCTCCTCTTCGGCGCGGTGCTTTTCGTGCTGCTCATCGCCTGCGCCAATGTGGCCAACCTCCAGTTGGCCCGCACGGCGGCCCGCGCGCGGGAAGTGGCGGTGCGCGTCGCACTGGGCGCCTCCCCCACTCGCCTCATGCGGCACCTGCTCACGGAGAGCGTCGTCCTGGCACTTGCAGGTGGGGCGTTGGGGGTACTGATCGCCGCGTGGGGAGTGCCGGCACTCCTGTCACTCAATGGCAGCGCCCTTCCAGGAACAGCGGTGGTCCACGTCGATGGACGGGTGCTGGCCTTCGCGCTCCTGGTGTCGCTCGCCACCGGCCTCCTCTTCGGTGTGATGCCGGCCCGTCAGATGGCGCGCAATGACCTGCACGATTCGCTCAAGGAAGGAGGGCGCGGCACCGCTGGCGATCGCGGTTCCCTGGCACTCCGTCGCGGGCTGGTGGTGACCACGGTGGCGCTCGCCCTCACGCTCCTGGTTGGCGCCGGCCTCCTCATCCGCAGCTTCAGCCGACTGGTGGGAGTCGACCCCGGCTTCACGCCCGGGCATCTCCTTGTCTTCAACATCGGGCTGCCGCAGGCCAAGTATCCGAGCGACACGCTCCAGGTGGCACTCTGGGATCGAGTGACGGATGCCATCACCGCGACGCCCGGCGTGACGAACGCGGGGGCCACGAGTGTCATTCCATTCGGTGGCAGCTGGTCGACCTCAAGCTTCACCGTGGAGGGCGTGCCTCGGCCGACCGACGGCACGCCTGGGCCCTGGGGCGACATCCGCCAGGTGACACCGGCCTATCTCACCACGATCAAGGCGCCGTTGATCACCGGTCGCGAGTTCACTGACGCCGACCGGATGGGGGCGCCCTCGGTGGCGATCGTGGACCAGGTGCTGGCCCACAAGTACTGGCCTCAGGGAGATCCGATCGGCAAACGGATCACCTATGACAACCCGACCGACCCGAAGGCCCAGTGGATCCAGATCGTCGGAGTGGTTGGCCACACCGCCCACGAGGGGCTCGACGCCGACCAGCGGACGCAGGTGTACCTGCCTATCGCCCAGAACGGCGGCAGCGCAATGGGGTTCACGGTCCGTACCGCCGGCGACCCGCTGGCGCTCGCCACGGCGGTCCGCGGCGCCATCCAAAGCGTGGACCCCGACCTGGCGATGGCCAACGTGAGCACGATGGACGCCCTCGTCGAGGGCTCCACGGGTCCGCGTCGCTTCGCGATGCTCCTCTTGGGCGGGTTCGCGCTCCTCGCCCTGACCCTCGCATCGATCGGGCTCTACGGCGTCATGAGCTACTCAGTGACCCAGCGTACTCGAGAGATCGGCGTTCGTATGGCGCTTGGCGCCGAATCGAACGAGGTGCTCGGTCTGGTGCTGCGCCAGGGACTCCGACTGGCACTCATTGGGGTCGGGATCGGACTCGTGGCATCGCTCCTGATGACGCGACTCCTGAAGAGCATGCTCTTCGACTTGAGCGCCACCGATCCGGTGACGTTCGCATCGATCTCGCTCTTGCTCATCGTCGTGGCACTCCTCGCCAGCTACCTCCCCGCCCGCCGAGCGACGCAGGTGGATCCGATGGTGGCGCTGCGGGCGGAGTAGGCGCATGGGGTGCGTGGGCGCGTGGGACGCATGAGACACGTGGGGCGCGTGGGCGCGACGACTGGTGCGGGAGCAACAACTGTCATCCCAAGCACGGCATAGAAGGTCCCTCGCTGCACTTGGGATGACAGCAAGCTGATAGCTGATCGCTCGCAGGCAACTGATAGCCGATAGCTGATGGCTAATGCCTTCCGAAGGAACCACATGGACACCCTACTCCACGACCTCCGCTACGCCGTGCGCTCGTTGCTCAAGTCACCGGGGTTCACCGCGACCGCGGTCCTGACCCTGGCGCTCGGCATCGGCGCCACCACGACGGTGTTCAGCGTGGTCGAAGGAGTGCTGCTCGCGTCTCTTCCCTTCCCCCACGCTGACCGACTGGTCGACATCAAGCAGGTCCGCGCGAACAGCGGCGGGGGCTCGACGGCACCGTTCGGGTCATATCAGGTGTGGCAGACCGCCACTCGGACCCTCGACGGCATCGCCGCCTACAGCGGGAATAGCGCTGTCCTGACGGGCCTGGGCCCGGCGGAGCGCATCGATTGGTGGAGCGTCACGTCAAGCTTCTTCGCGCTCCTCGGCACCCGACCTTACTTCGGTCGCCTGCTCAATGCCGATGACGACCGCACCGGGAGCGAACCGGTCGTGGTCCTGAGCCACGCCTTTTGGATGTCGCATTTCGGTGGCGACCCCCACGCGATCGGCCGCTCGCTCACACTCGACACGGTGAGCTACACCATCGTGGGCATCGCGCCGCCCGACTTCCAGTATCCCGCCACGGCACTGATCTGGTCCAACCTCGGCGCGTATCTCGCCAGCCCTGCAGGCGCACGTCACGCCCACGAATGGAGTTTCTGGGTAGTGGCCCGCCTGCGGCCGTCGATCTCCCTTGTGCAGGCACAGGCCGATCTTGACCTGGTCTCGCGGCAGGCGTGGGACCAGGCACCAGACCTGAACGGGGCATTGCCAGCCCTCACCCCCCTGAAGGGCTACCTCGTCGGGCAGGTCCAAAGCGGGCTGCTGATCCTCCTCGGCGCGGTGGCGCTCCTGCTCCTCATCGCTTGCGCCAACGTGGCAAGTCTCCTGCTCTCTCGCGGCATCACGCGTCAGCACGAAATGGCCATCCGCGTGGCACTCGGAGCAGGGCGCGCCCGCGTGGCGTCGCTGGTGCTGGCCGAGTCGGCGGTGGTTGCGCTCACCGGAGGTGCCCTCGGAGTCCTTGGTGCGCTCTGGAGTGTGCCGGCCCTCGTGGCCCTTGCGGGGAGCGAGCTCCCGGACATCGCCCACGTAGGCGTCAATCTGCCTGTCCTGGCGATGGCGTGCGGCGCCACCCTGGTCGCCGGCATCCTCGCAGGCCTGGTGCCAGCGATCCGCGCGACACGCCGACCGCCGGGTGCGGCGCTCAAGGCCCAGGGAGCCGGCACGACGGCGGCGACCCGGAATCGATCGGCGGGCGCGCTCATCGTGGTACAGGTGGCGTTGGCGCTGGTGCTGCTCGTGGGTGCGGGGCTCCTGGCACGCAGCTTCCTGCGCCTCGTCGAACTTGACCCCGGCTTTGCGCCGGATCACGTGGTCGTGGCGACACTTGATCTCCCGACCACTCGGTACACCAACGCCGACCGGCGTCGAGCGTACGCGGCCGAGGCGCTGACCCGTATCGAGGCATTACCTGGCGTGCTCGACGCGGCGATCGCATCGGGGATCCCATTCGAAGGGGGTGCCATCAGCAGCGTGTCGGTCCCTGGTCACCCGGCCTCTGAGGACCTGCCGTGGTCCTGGTCTGCGGAAGTGTCACCGAGCTATTTCCGCACCCTGGGCATACCCCTCCGTCGAGGGACCACCACTGGCGGTCCGCACACCGTGGTCATCGACGAGGCGGCGGCGCGCGCCTACTTTCCCGGCGAGGACCCGATCGGGAGGGAGATCAGCTATTACGGAACGGTATCGGCGATCATCACCGGCGTGGTCGGCGACACTCGCCAGGAATCGCTGGCCGAAGCGCCACCACCCCACATCTACCAGCCGCTCGACAACGACTTTCCAACGTACGTCAAGGCATTGGTGCACACCTCCGGGGACCCGGCAGCGTTGATCCGCCCGCTGCACGATGCCCTCCAGTCGATCGATCACGATGCGCCCATCGACGGGGTGGCCCTCCTTACCGATCGGATCGGCACGGCGCTCGCTACCGAACGGCTCTATACCCTGATGCTCGGGCTCTTCGGCACCGCGGCGCTGGCCCTGGCGGCCACCGGCCTTTACGGGATCGCAGCGCACTCAGTCGCCCAACGGACCCGGGAGATCGGCATTCGCCGGGCCCTCGGCGCGGAACGCCGGAATGTGCTGGCGCTGATCATCGGACACGGCCTGTCGCTCGTCGCGGTGGGTCTCCTGCTGGGGCTCGCCGGGGCCGTCGTCGGCACCCGCGTCCTCAAAAGCTTTCTCTTTCAGGTCCAACCACTTGATCCGTTGGTCATCGGCCTGGTCGGGGTCGTGCTGGCCGGCACTGCACTCCTCGCCAGCTACATCCCAGCCCGCCGAGCGACACAGGTGGACCCGATGGTGGCGCTGCGGGCGGAGTAGGCGGCGCGCCACGTGCGTCCCCTGCCTCTCCCCCCAGCCCCCTCACCACATACGTGAAGGGGGGGAGCAGATCTCGACCAGCGCCCCCCTCTCCCGCAGGGAGAGGGGTTGGGGGTGAGGGTCAAGCGCGGGAGGGGGACAGGGGGTGAGGTGGGACAGGCGCATGATGACTGACTCCAATCAACGCGGAAAAGATCCCTCGGGTCCCCGCGCAATGCGCGGGTCACCCTCGGGATGACACCGATGACGTGCCGAGGCCAGCGAAACCTCCGTTCTCCTTTCCCCTTCATCCGGCGCCCCTCATATTCCCCCCATGCCTCCTCCTGGCACCCGCATCCTCGTCGCCGATGACGACTCCCACGTCCTCGAAGCGCTCCGACCCCTCCTCCTGGGCGAGGGGTACCAGGTAGAGAGCGCCACCTCCCCCGGCGGCATCCTCGCCGCGGTCGAGGCGCGCGACTTCGACCTCGTCCTGATGGACATGAATTACACCCGCGACACCACCGGCGGGCTCGAAGGGCTCGACCTCATCTCCCGGGTCCAGCGCCTCGACGCCACCCTGCCGCTGATGGTGATGACGGCTTGGGGGAGCATCGACGGTGCGGTCGAGGCGATGCGTCGCGGCGCCCGCGACTACATCGAAAAGCCGTGGGACAACGCCCGCCTTCTGCACGTCGTGGAGACCCAGGTGGCGCTCGGCCGCGCCATTCGGCAGGGAGAGCGACTCGAGGCCGAGAATCTGGTGCTGCGGCGCCACGGCGCACCGGAACTCATCGCCAGCGCCCCGGCGATGCAGCCGGTGCTTCGGTTGATGGAGCGGGTGGGACCCTCCGATGCCAACGCGCTCATCACCGGCGAGCATGGCACCGGTAAGGAGGTCGTGGCGCGCTGGCTCCATGCCGCCTCGCCCCGGGCCCACCGGCCGATGGTCACCGTCGACCTGGGCGGCCTGGCCGACGGCGTCTTCGAGAGCGAACTCTTCGGCCACGTGAAGGGCGCTTTCACCGACGCCAAGGCCGATCGGATCGGCCGCTTCGAGCTGGCCGATGGCGGCACCCTGCTGCTCGATGAGATCGCCAATCTGACCATTCCGCAGCAGGCCAAGCTACTCCGCGTGCTCCAGACCGGCCAGCTGGAGCGGGTCGGCTCCTCGAAGACCCGGCAGGTGAATGTCCGCATCCTTGCCGCCACCAACGCCGACCTCCGCGCCGAGGTGGCCGCGGGACGGTTCCGGGAGGATTTGCTCTTTCGGGTCGACACGATCGAGATCCACCTGCCGGCGCTCCGGGAACGCCGCGAGGACATCCCCACCCTGGCGGCCTGGTTCCTCCGCGAGCACGCCACCCGCTATGGCAAGACGGTCACCGGTTTCCACGCCGACGCCATGCGTACCCTGCTCGAGTACAGCTGGCCTGGGAACGTCCGCGAGCTCTCTCACGCGGTCGAGCGTGCGGTGCTGCTGGCCGAAGGCGGGACGGTCCGGACCACCGATCTCAACTTGCGTGCCCCTGGCGAAGGGGGGACCCGGATGGAGGACCTGAGCCTCGAAGAGGTGGAGCGGCTCCTGATCCAGAAGGCGCTCACCCGCTTCGACGGCAATGTCACCGCGGCCGCGCGCGCACTCGGACTCTCCCGGAGCGCCCTCTACCGCCGTCTCCACCGGCACACCCTCTGACCCGACCCCAGCC
>JBAUHI010000008.1:0-16861 GCA_049680185.1 Gemmatimonadales bacterium
CCTCAGGATGACGTGTCCTCGCGTCGCTCGGGATGACGGTTTGTACGTTCGCCGTCCCTCCGTCCCTCTGCCCCTCCGCCCGCTCCTAGTACCCCGCGCCGCCGCCACCGAGCCGGGGGTCCGAGACCCCTTCCCACCCTCCCGGCGTGCGGATGATCGCCTCGACATCCCCCCAGCGCGACCGGATCACGATGGTGTGGCCCATTGCCTGGAGGGCCGCGATGGTGGCGGGGTAGAACCCGCCGGCCTCGAGCCGGATCTCGTCAGGGAGTCCCTGATGATGCATCCGGGGTGCGGCGACGGCGTCGGACAGCGACATATGGTGGTCGATCACGTTCGAGATGACGTGGTACACCTGGGTGATGATCGTCGGTCCGCCCGGCGTCCCCACCACGAGGAAGAGCTTGCCTGCGGAGTCCGTCACCACGCTCGGCGTCATCGCCGAGAGCATCCGGTGCCCCGGCGCCACGGCGTTGACCTCGCCCTGGACCAGACCGTACATATTGGGCTTCCCGGGCGCCGAGGCGAAGTCGTCCATCTCGTCGTTGAGCAGGAACCCGGCACCGCTCACCGTCACGGCGCTGCCGAAGCTGTTGTTGAGGGTGGTGGTGGTGCTAACGGCGTTGCCGTCGGCATCGACCACCGAGTAATGGGTGGTGGAGGTCCCGCCCGCCGCTGGCTTCACATCTGCTGACGGCGTGGCACGCTGAAGGTCGATGGTGGCGCGGAGGGAATCGGCGTACGCCTTGGAGATGAGCTTGGCGATCGGCGCGTTCACGTACGCGGGATCGCCGAGATAGAAGTTCCGGTCGGTGAAGGCCCGGCGCATCGCTTCCGCCTCGCGGTGGATCAATTGCGGCGAGCCGAAGTTGGGCAGGGTCCCGAACCCTTCCATCACGTTCAAGATCTCAGCCAGGGTGACGCCGCCGGACGAGGACGGGGGCATCGAGTAGACCGTGTAGCCCCGGTATTCGATCGCGATCGGGTCACGCCAGATGGCCTGGTAGTCGGTGAGGTCGGAGTGCGTCATGATCCCACCGTCCCGCTGCATCTCGGCCACGATGAGGTCAGAGACCGTTCCGCGATAGAATCCGTTGGCGCCGCTGTCGGCGATGATCTGGAGCGTGTGCGCCAGGTCGGGTTGGCGGAAGACGGTGCCGACCTTGGGAGCCTGCCCGCCCGGGAGGTATGTCGCCCGCGAGCCGGCAAAGAGATAGAGCCGGGCGCGGTCGCCGTCGATGGAACGCGCGCGGTAGTCGTCCACGGTGAATCCGTCCCGGGCGAGCGCAATGGCCGGTGCCATGACATCGTGGAGCGACAGCCGACCATACTTCCGATGCTGCTCCACCAGCCCCGCCACGGAGCCCGGGACGCCGACGCCGAGGATGCCGTTGATGCTCAGGTCGGTCGGGTCGCCCCGCAGGTCGAGATACATCGACTTGGTGGCCGCCGCCGGGGCGCTCTCCCGAAAGTCGAGGGCCGACACCTTGCCGTCGGTGGTCCGGATGATCGAGAAGCCGCCGCCGCCGATGTTCCCCGCTTCGGGGTGCACCACCGCGAGGGCAAAGCCGACGGCGGTGGCGGCGTCGATGGCGTTCCCGCCCTGTTCCAGGATCGACCGGCCGACATCGCTCGCGATGGGGCTGCCGGAGACGACCATCCCGTGCGCGCCATCGGCGACGCGTGCCTGGCCGGCGTAGCGCCACGTGGGTGCGATCCCGCTCTCGGGGCCGGCGGGGATGGGGCTGATGGTGGCGGGGTGGGCGGCGCAGGCGCTCAGTACCAGGGCGAGCGCGATGGTCCGGAGTTCGGTTCGGGCAGGACGCACGATTGCCTCACTGGACGTCGACGGGTTGTGGTCTGGTCGGGGGGCCGCGGGCACCGGTGGTTGCCGGTTCTCGGTGGCAGGTTCTAATTTAGCCCATCGTGGCTCCAGACAACCCCGGCCCCACCACCCCGATCTTCCTGGACCGCCGTCTCACCGAACGGCGGAATCCGCGTACGCGTGATCTCGACATCGCGTCGAGCCTGGAACTCGTCGACCTGATCAACGCCGAGGACGCCACCGTGGCCGCGGCGGTGGCGGCAGCGCGGGTCGACATCGCGCGGGCGATCGACCTGATCGTGGCGGCCTTCACGGCCGGTGGGCGCCTCCTTTATATCGGGGCGGGTACCAGTGGCCGGCTCGGCGTGCTGGACGCATCGGAGTGTCCGCCCACCTTCGGTACAGCACCCGCGATGGTGGTGGGCATCATTGCCGGCGGGTTCCCCGCGCTCGTCAAGCCGGCGGAGGGTGCCGAGGACGATGCCGGTGCCGGTGCTGCGGAGATGGATGCGCGTCAGGTCGGCCCCAAGGACGTCGTGGTCGGCATTGCCGCCAGTGGCACCACGCCGTACGTGCGCGGCGGCCTGGGCCGGGCCCGGTCGCTTGGGGCGCGGACCGTGTTCGTTGCGTGCGCGGAGCCGCCGCAATCGATGGTCGAAGGCTGCGATGTCTGCGTCACCGTCCGCACGGGACCGGAGGTCGTCACCGGATCGACCCGGATGAAGGCCGGGACCGCCACCAAGCTGGTGCTCAATACCCTCACCACCGGGGCAATGATCCGGCTTGGCAAGACGTACGGGAACCTGATGGTGGACCTCGAGGCGTGGAGCGAAAAGCTCGTCGACCGCGGGGAGCGGATCTTGATGGAAGTGGCCGAACTCTCCCGTCCGCAGGCCCGTGCGGCGATCGATGCGGCCGGAGGCAGCGTCAAGACGGCGATCGTGATGGTGAAGAAGGGCGTAGACCGCGACGCCGCCAACGTGCTGCTCGACACCCACGCCGGCCGGATACGTGCCATCGTGGGCCCTCCGCCGGAGATCGTCGAATGACCCTGCGCAGCGCGCTGATGGTGGGATTGATGTCCGGCACCTCGCTCGACGGGGTGGACGCGGCATTGGTCAAATTCGACGGACCCACCCGGGCCGAACTCCTCGGATTCATCACCCGGCGGTATACCGATGAACAGCGCGAGGAGCTCATCCGCGCCCTCGAAGGCGACGCCACGCCCCAGGACCTGGCCCGCCTGCATGTCCGGTTGGCGGAGTGGGCCGGCGAGGCCGTTGAGCGTTTGCTGGCGCAACAACACGTGAAGGCGAGCGATCTTGCCGGCATCGCCTTTCCAGGTCAGACCCTCTGGCACGAGCCGCCGACGGTGAGCTGGCAGCTCGGCGAACCGGCGGTGCTGGTAGAGCGCTTCGGCGTCCGGGTGGTGAGTGGCTTCCGCGCCGCCGATGTCGCCGCGGGAGGGCAGGGGGCGCCGCTCGTCCCGATGGCCGATGTCGAGCTTTTCGGCGCGGCTGACCACTCCCGGATCCTCCTCAATCTTGGCGGGATGGCCAACCTCACCTGGGTCGAGCGCCTGGGGAGAGAGGATACGGCACTTGCGTTCGACGTCGGTCCCGGGATGGCCATCATCGACTCCCTGGCCCGCGCCATCGACCCGACCCTTCCCTTCGATCGCGATGGACAGGTGTCCTCCCAGGGCAAGGTCGACAAAGCGCTCCTCACCGAGCTGCTCGCTGATCCCTTCTTTGCGCTGGCCCCGCCCAAGAGCACCGGTCGTGAACGGTTCGGGGGGGATTACGCCGACGCGTTGCTGGAGCGCGCACCTGGCCCGGATGCGGTGGCCACGGCCGTCGAGCTCACCGCCCGCACCGTGGCCGATGCGATCAGCCGGTGGGTCCCGGCGACGCCTGAGCTCGTCGTCTCCGGTGGCGGAGCACGCCACCCCGTGTTGATCGCGCGCCTCAAGGCGATGATCCCCACGGGTACCACCCTCCGCGACTTCGACGAACTCTTCTTTTCGGGAGACGCCAAGGAGGCCGTTGCCTTTGCGCTCCTGGGCTACCTCACGCTCAACGGCCAACCCGGCAACATCCCCCGCGCCACCGGCGCCCGTGGCCCCCGCGTCCTCGGCGGGATCACCGGTCCGTGATGGAGCCCGGTCGCCTGATCCTGCCCGCGCTCCGTTGGCAGGCGGGGACGGGGTTCTCCCACGAGACCAAGTCGATCGACGACGCGCTCGGCGTAGGGGCCGGCGGATTCATCATCTTCGGCGGCCCCGCCGACGATGTGCGTACGCTCGCCGCCGAGCTGCGTGAGCGCGCCGGACGTGACCTCCTCTTGGCGGCCGATCTGGAGCGGGGCGCGGGGCAGCAGTTCGCTGGTCTCACCGAGTTTCCACCCCCTGCCGCGCTCGCGTCCCTGGATGACCCGGCGGCCATCACGTTGGCGGCGGAGACCACCGCGAAAGAGGCGCGCTCGGTGGGGATCCAATGGGTCCTCGGTCCGGTGGCCGATCTGGACACGGAGCCGCGCAATCCGATCGTGCAGACCCGGAGCTTCGGCGCCGATCCCGAGCGGGTGGCCGCCGACGTAGAGCGGTGGGTCGAAGGGTGCACGCGCGGTGGAGGGCTCACCTGCGCCAAGCACTGGCCTGGCCACGGTCGGACCACGGCGGACTCCCACGATGGCGTTCCGGTCGTGGATGCGTCGGAGATCGAGCTGCAACGCGACCTCGCCCCCTTCCGGACAGCGATCAAGGCCGGCGTCTCTGCCGTCATGACGTCACACGTGGCCTATTCCGCGCTCGATCCGAGCGGGACGCCAGCCACATTCTCCGCTCCCATCCTCTCGAAGCTGCGCCGCGGCCTCGGGTTCACCGGTCCGATCGTCACGGATGCTCTGATGATGGGTGGTGCGGCGTCATCCGGCCACGGCGACCCTGCGGTCCGGGCACTCGCGGCCGGTTGCGACATCCTCCTCTATCCCGCCGACCCGTTGGGGTCGTATCGCGCCGTGGCCGACGCCATCACCCGCGGTGCACTCGGTGCCGCAACGATCGAGCGATCGATCGGCCGGTACGACCGGATGCTGGCGAACGCCCGCCGCGTCGAAAGCGGGGACGTGGTGCCCACGAACACCCGCGACCAGGCGTTGTCGATCGCCCTCCGCACACTCCGCCCCGGACGCGGCGAGGTCAGTGCCGCGACGCTCACACCGCCATTCGAGCTCGTGGTCGTGGATGACGACCTCGGCGGGCGCTGGCCGGCGGGGCCGACCGACGGAGTCGTGCGGGAGCTTGAACGGCTTGGCGTCCCGCTTGGACCCGGTGGCAGCCGGGTCGTCCTCGCCTTCGCCGAACCGCGAGCCTCCAAAGGGCGCTCGGGATTCGGGCCTGAGAGTCTGATCACGCTCGCGGAGGTCACTCGCGGGGCGGCGTTGGCCATCCTCTTCGGTCATCCGCGGCTGGTCGCCGAGATCCCGGGCGCGGCCCCAGTGGTGCTGGCGTGGCATCGGCAGCCGCTGATGCAGGAAGCCGCTGCGCGCTGGTTGGCGGGGTCCGCCTCGTGAAGCTGCTCGATTGGCTCGTCGTGCTGGCGTATCTGGTGGGAGCGCTGGCGCTGGGCCTGGCACTGGCGCGACGCGGGACCGGGAGCATCGCCGAGTTCTTCGTGGGTGGCAGGACCATCCCCTGGTGGCTGGTGGCCACCTCGATGGCCGCGACCACCTTCAATGTCGATACGCCGCTCTATGTGGCGGGGCTGGTCGCACGTTTCGGCGTGGCCGGGAACTGGGAATGGTGGAGCTTTGCCGGCGCCCACGTGCTGCTCGCGGTGCTGCTGGCCCGGCTCTGGCGCCGGGTCGGGGTGGTGACCGACGCGGAACTGGTGGAGCTTCGCTATGCGGGCCCGACGGCGGCGGCGCTTCGGGGCACCCGGGCGTTCATCTTTGCGGTGCCACTCAACTGCATCGGCATCGGCTATGCGATGCTCGCGATGCGGAAGGTGATCGTCGCCCTGGGCGTCGTCGACCACTTTCCCGCGCTGCCGGGCGACCCGCGGCTCTGGGCGGTGCTCGTCATCGTGCTCGTCACCCTGGCCTATACCACGGTATCAGGGCTCTGGGGTGTCGTGGCCACCGACTTCATCCAGTACGTATTGGCGATGCTCGGCGCCCTCGTGGTGATGGTATACGCCATGCACGAGGTCGGGGGCGTGAGCGCCCTCGTCACCCGCTTTCGCCTCGCCGGGGCGGGGGACCGGCTGGCGATCTTCCCGACCGCGAGTGACGCGCTCCTCCCGTTCACCACCTTCCTGGGCTACATCGGGATCCAGTGGTGGGCGTTCAAGAACAGCGATGGCGGCGGGATGTTCGTGCAGCGACTCTCCGCGACGGCCACTGAGCGCGATGCCACCCGGGCCGCCCACCTCTTCAACTTCCTCAACTATGTCGTCCGTACCTGGCCCTGGGTGCTGGTGGGTCTGGCGGCACTCCTCATCCTGCCGGGGCTCGCCGATCCGGAGATGGCCTATCCCCTCCTGATGGTGCGCTACCTCCCGACCGGCGTCCTCGGACTGGTCGTCGCGAGCCTGGTCGCCGCGTTCATGTCGAGCGTCTCGACCCAGATCAACTGGGGCGCGAGCTACATCGTGAACGACCTGTACGGGCGCTTTACCGGTGTGCGCGATGAGCGGAAGCTCCTCAGCGCCGCGCGCTGGGCCTCCATCGGGCTCACGTTGTTGGCCGCCGCCCTCTCCTTCTATATGGAGAGCGTGGGGCAGGTCTTCCGGATCCTGATCCTGGTGGGGACCGGCACCGGGGCCATCCTCCTCCTCCGCTGGTTCTGGTGGCGGGTCAACGCGTGGGCGGAGATCACCGCACTCGTGGCGGGGCTGGCGCTCGCGGCGGCGACGATCTTCATCCCGGCGATCGACGCCTGGTCGTTCGGCGCCAAGCTCTCCTTCACCACCTTCGGCTCGATGGCGCTCTGGCTCCCAGTGCTCTTCCTGACCCCCGCCGAGCCCGCCGAACGCCTCGACGCGTTCTACGTCCGGGCGCGGCCGCCGGGTGCCTGGGGTCCGGTGCGTGCGCGCACCGGCCTCGGTCCGCTCGACTCGCTCGCGGACGCGGCGCGTGACTGGGTCCTCTGGGTCACGGTGATCCTGGGGCTGACAATCGGGGTCGGGTGGGTGGTGCTCAGATGATGTGAACGGTGAACGGCAAAAGGTGAACGGGGCTTTGGCTGCCGACCCCGTTCACCTTTCACTTTTCACCGTTCACCTCTATCGCCCCGGCTCAAAACCCCGGCACCCGCCCGTGCAGGAGCTCGATCCCCAGCTTGATCGGCAAGGTGTAGACGATGCGGCCGTTGGTCTCCCGCTCACCGCCGTAGAGCACCGCCACCACGTTCCCGTTGCGGTCGAAGATCGGGCTGCCGCTGGCGCCGGTGGCCCCGTAGCCATCGAGCTGGATCAGGTTCGGCAGGGTGCGCGAGATCGTGGCGACGCCGACCGTGGCGGCGACGCCGAGCTTGCGCCAATCACCGCCGCCGGAGAGGTCGAGTCCCAGCGGGAAGCCGATCGTGGCGACCGGTGAGCCGACCGGGATCGGGCGCGCTTCGACGCCGTGCACCGGGTCGACCCCGCCCTTCACGCCGACGCGGATCAGCGCCAGGTCGGCGCTGGCGTGGATGGTCACCACCTCGCCCTGGAATTCCTGGTTCGAGTGATTGAACACAACACCCAGCTCGTTGGCCACTTCGCCGTTCTCGCGGCGCACCACGTGCCGGTTGGTGAGGAGCCAGGCGCCGGAATCGTCCCGGGCCACCACGAACCCGGTACCGGTGAAAACGCTGTCATCGGGGAAGTGCACGATCACGAGCCCCACGGCGTTGCCGTTGAGCGAATCGATATGGGCGGCGTCGAGCGTGGCGGCGGAGACGATCCCTTGCTGCCGGGCGATCGCGGCGGCGAGCTGGCGGCGGTAGTTGTCGAGCTCGGTGGCGTTGCCCCCGTCCTGGATCCGGGCCCGGAGCGCCTGCGCCTCCTGCTGGGCGGAGTCGGCCTGGGCCCGGAGGGTGCCGAGGCTCAGGTTGGTCTGACCGAGGGCGCGGCTCAGGGAATCGACCTGCGCCAGCATCGTCGCGCGTTCCTGCTCGATCCGCGACTCGTACGCCCCGCGCTGCAGGAAATAACCCAGCGCCACCAGGAGGAAGCAGCCGAAGAGGGCGAGCGTCGTCCGCCGGAGGCTTCGCGTCTGGCGGGCGACCTCCGCGCGGATCCGCGCGGTCGCGCCGGTGGGCGTCGGCTTGTCCGCGCCGCCCACCCGCGTCTCGGCCGACACGCGGCTCGGCTCACCCTCGATGACCAACTGGAGTTTGGGGCCCGCGGGCCCAAGCTGGATGACGTCGCCGGAGTGGACCGGCTTGTCGGCGGTGATGCGGGTACCGTTGACGAAGGTGCCGTTGGCGCTCTCGAGATCGCGCAGGAGGAGCGCGCCCCCCTGGAGCAGGATCGCCGCGTGTCGGGTGGACACGTCGAGGTCGTGGTCGGGGTGGAGCTGGAGGTCCGACTGCGGATGGCGTCCGATGCCGACGAAGGCCTGGTCGAATTCTTTCGAGAGCCCGGTGCGGGAGCCGGTGAGGACCGTCAGGTGATATCGCATTGCCGAGCTAGTGCACCCACTCAGCGTACGCGAGCACCATCCCGAGGAGCAGGGCGATGACGAGCCCGATCGTCATCAGCCGGCCCCTCACGTCGCCTTTTGGGGTGGGAGCGGCGCTCCCCCGGTACACCGGGACTGGTTCCGTGGTAGAGTCGCCTTCCTGCAGCGGATAGACCTGATGGCCGATGGCATCGTCGCCGCCGGGCGCCTCGAGCCCTTCGCCGTCGAAACGCACCGCGATGGCGGTGATGTTGTCGGGGCCGCCGCGCTCGTTGGCCAGGTCGATGAGCGCCGAACAAAGCGCGCCGAGGTCCTGGTTCGCGTTCGCGATGGCGCCGATCTCGTCCTTCTTGACCTGACCGGAGAGGCCGTCGGAGCAGAGCACCAGCACGTCGCCCTTGCGGAGCGGCTGCCAGGTGAGGTCCACCCGTACCCGCGGATCGGGCCCCAGCGCCTGCAGGATGATGTTCCGCCGCTCGCTCACCTCCGCCTCGGCCTCGGTCAGCTCGCCGGCATCGACCAGGCGCTGCATCAGCGACTGGTCCTTGGTGAGCTGGATGGCCTGCCCCTGGCGGATCAGGTAGCCCCGACTGTCGCCGATCTGGGTCAGGTAGAGATCGCCGCCGAATACCCCGGCCGCGGTGAGCGTGGTGCCCATCCCCCGCACTTCGGGATGGTCGGTCGTGTACTGGTGGATCTTCTGGTTGGCGACCTCGACCGCCTCCTTCATCCGGAAGGCGAACCGTTGGGCCGACGCGTCGGCGTCGGTGATCCACGCCGTCGCGAGGTGCTGGTAGATGAGGTCGGCGGCCATCGCACTCGCCACCTCGCCAGCGGCGGCACCGCCCATCCCATCGGCCACCATGAAGAAGGAGCCGCGGGGACCGACCACGTGCTCCCGCACCTCTGGGAGGAGCGAGGCCTTCTTGGTGGAAAGATCGGCGACGAGGAAGGTGTCCTCGTTATGGTCGCGGGTGCGGCCGACGTCGGTCTTACCGAAGACGGAAACGCGGACGGGTTTGGGGGTCACGCGATCCTCAGTTGGCCGTCGGGTTGACAAGCTTCTCGTATTTCGGGTCGAGTTGGGCCGCAACACCCATCCACTGCGTGAACTTAGCGCGATACGCATTCTCACGATCCGTATTGCCGGCCGTCTTGGCGGCGTTGGCGATCTCAACATAGGCCTGAGCCGCGTTCGACGTCGCCACCGCCTTGAGGGAATCAGGGAGCCCGGCCATCCGGTAGATGGCGATCGCCCGGGTCGCATAACGTTCCCTGTCGCTGTCGGTCCCATCGATGATCTTGTCGAGCATCTTGTCGAGTTCAGTGGACAACGCAGTGGTGTCCACTGGCGGGGTCCTCGGGCCACCTGTCGGCTTCGGCGGCGGGTTGGCCACGTTCGGATTTGTCGCGTGACTCATCTGCTGGGTACTCGCCGGCCCACCCGGATTCGCCGTCGCCGGTGTCTTCTGGCTGTCGGGTTTGACCGCCGTCCCGCTGACCGGCTGACCCACTGGCCCGCCCGGTTTGGGACCGAAGAGCGTTCCCTTGAGCGCGAACCCCACGCCGACCACTACCACCGCCGCCGTCCCCACCAGGATCGGCATCTTGCTCTTCGACACTCGGCCGGGCGTGGACGCCCGGCCCTCGGCTGCGCTCCCGACCCGGGTCTTCGGCATGTTCCCCGCCGAGCCCGCGATCATCGTCTTCATCTGCTCGGCACCCACCACCATCGTGGCGCCCTGTTCCGCGGCCGACATCCCGGCCAGCGCCTTCTCGACATCGGTCGCGAGCTGGGCGGCCGAGGCGTATCGATCGTTGGGGTAGCGCGCCAGCGCCCGGTCCATGACCGGCTGCAGCCCCGGTGGGAAGTGGCCGGTCGGGAGCGCCTGCGAGAGCGGCATCGGATCATCCGTCAGCCGCTTGATCATCGTTTCCTGGCTCGTCTCCGCCTGGAAGGGGAGGGCCCCGGTGATCATCCGGTAGTACACCAGCGCCAGCGAGTAGATGTCGCTGCGGCCGTCGAGCTTGTCGCCCGAGAGCTGCTCGGGGCTCATGTACTCCGGCGTCCCCACCACCAGACCGGTCTTGGTCACCCGCTGGCCGGTCTCATCGCCCCCCACCGCCTTGGCGATGCCGAAGTCGACGACCTTGACCAGGTCTTTGCCCGCCTGGCTCGCGATCATGATGTTGTCGGGCTTCAGGTCCCGGTGCACGATGCCGAGCTCGTGCGCCACCTCGAGCCCGTCGGCGGTCTGGCGCAGGATGGCCGTTGCGCGGTTGAGCGGGAGCGGTCCCGTCTCCTTCAGCAGCCCCGAGAGCGACTTCCCCTCGATGTACTCCATCGCGAGGTAGATGATCCCGTCGGGAGTCTCCCCGAAGTCGTAGATGGCGCAGACGTTGGGATGGTTGATGCGGGAGGCGTTGTTGGCCTCGCGGTTGAAGCGCGAGATGGCGTCGGGATCATTGGTCATCGACCCGGTCATCACCTTGATGGCGCTCTTCCGCCCCATCTTCACGTGCTCGGCCAGGTACACCGCGCCCATCCCGCCTTCGCCCAATTTCTTGGTGACATGGTAGCGGTCGGCGATCACCTGGCCGATCAGGTCGCCCGACGGATTGGCGGACTTGAGGGTCTGCCCGTCCCGCGGGCAGAACTTGACGTCGTCCGCGTATTCGGTCCCACAGACCGGACAGAACTTCAAGCCGTCTCCGAACGTGAACGGGTGACGAGGGCGGGATGGCGCAGGATACGACGCGGCCGGGAATTGCCTTCCCGGCGCCTGTCCGAGAATCTACCGGCCGCCGGCGGGAGCGTCAACCGCGTTATTGCCGTAAGTTGGTGCCAGAGAGTACCTTGCGCCTATGACCCAGATCACTCGATGGTGGTGTGCAGCGCCCCTCGCGCTCCTGGTGGCATGCGCGCCACACGCGGGGGCGCCGTCGGTCGGCCCCATGGAAGCGGACGCGACGCTACCGGCCATCGCGCCGGTCAACGGGCCCCTTGCCCTGCACGTGGTCTATCCCTCGGACAAAGACCGGGTCGACGCCGTTGATTCCGACTTCATCTTCGGTTCCACCGGCACCGGCACCGCGTCACTCACTATCAATGGGACCTCCGTCCGAGTCTGGCCCAACGGCGCCTTCCTGGCCTGGATGGCCTTCCCTCCCGACTCGGTGATGCACTTCCAGTTCGTGGCAAAGGCCGGGTCAGACACCGCCTCGCTCGATTACGTCGCCCGTCGGGCGATCAGATTCGTGCCGCCGGCCTCCGGACCCTGGATCGACACCGCCGCGGTCGAACCCCGCGGGCTCCTCTGGTGGCCCCGTGGCGAATACCTCCCGATCCACGTGCGCGCCGCACCCGGCTCGTCGGTCCGGATCGTCCTCCCGGGCGGGCGAGTCATCCCGCTCATCCCCGATCCGCGTCCCGCCGCCGCGTCTTGGGGCACCCGCGCCTTTGATCGCGACACGCTGGCGGTCCAGCGCGGCATGGCCAACGATCGCTTTGCCGGTGTGGTGCGTGGACTCGCCATCGGCGCCCCGGGGCCGGTATTCGGGACGGCGGGTGGAGCGGGTAAGACGGGTACAGCGGGTAGGGCGGGTACGATCGCCGTAAATTCGCCCGCTCAACCCGCTCAACCCGCTCAACCCGCTCAACCCGCTCAACCCGCCTACCTCGAATCCGTCCTCGGCGCCGACACGGTTCGCGTCCCCTGGAGCATCGCGATCGGGCTCCTCGACACGCTGCCCATCATCACCGAGCTCAACGACGACACGGCCCGCACCGGCACCACCGACAGCCTCACCGTCGGGCGGCAGGAGCCGTACGGCACGTACTACTGGTTCTTCCCGACGGGAACGAGGGCGCAGGTCACCGCTCGCAGCAATGACGAGATGCGTCTGCGGCTCTCGAACGGTGTCGACGCCTGGGTCAACGCCGCCGACGCCCAGCCCCTGCCGCTCGGACTCCCGGCGCCGGTAGGCGAGGTCGGGTCGGCGCGATTCCTGGCGCTCACCGATCGCGTCCAGTTCCGCGTTCCGGTGGGCACACGCGCGCCCTTCCACGTGGATGAGGATGGACACCGCCTTCAACTGACGCTCTTCGGCGTGCGCGGCGACGTGAACTGGATCCAGTACGGCGGCGTCGACCCGCTCATCGCCGGTGCCAAGTGGGATGCACCCGCCGCCGATCAGGTGCGATTTACCATCGACCTCACCGAGCCGGTCTGGGGCTACCGCACCCGCTGGGACGGGACTGACCTGATCCTCGAGATCCGGCGTCCGCCGGTCATCGATGCGGCGTTCCCGTTCCGCGGCCGTCGCATTGCGATCGACCCGGGTCATCCTCCACTCGGCGCCAACGGTCCCACCGGGCTCCGGGAGCCGGAAGCGAACCTGGCGGTGGCGCTCGAAGTGCGGCGGCTCCTGGAGGCCGAGGGCGCCACGGTGCTGATGACGCGCACCACCGACACCGCGATCGATCTGTATCCGCGGGTGCGTTTTGCCGACAGCGTGAACGCCGAGATGCTGATCTCGATCCACAACAACGCGTTCCCTGATGGCCTGGATCCCTTCCTCAACGCCGGGACCAGCAGTTACTACAACCAGCCGCAGAGCCTCCCGTGGGTCCGTGCCACCCAGCAGGCGCTGGCGGCGCGGATGGGGATCCGTGACCTGGGCTTTGGGCGCGGGGACCTCGCGCTGGTCCGGCCGACGTGGATGCCGGCGATCCTGACCGAAGGGATGTTCCTGATGATCCCGGAGCAGGAGAACGCGCTCCGGACCGCGGTGGGACAGCATCGCTACGCCGAGGCGGTGGTGGAGGGGATGCGGGCGTTCCTGGTCGGGCGCGTCAGGTGGTCCGGGTCGGGGGTGCGGTAGGCCGTGCATCGATCAAGCGCCGGATCGTCCCCTGTACACCGTATGCCCCACACGACCGCCTTGCGTTCCATCTCGGAGCACGATCTCCGCTCGCTCGATGGCGGCGCGCGTGGGCCTACGATACGCGTTCACCTCCTTCGCCTCATAGTTCCGCGCACGGGACCTCGCTCGATCTCGATCCCCGTTCGCCTCGTGCTTCTAATTCTCCTCCTTATTCTCTCGTCCCATCCCGCAGTGCACGCACAGACCCCCGCGCAGCGCGACTCCGTCGAGGCCTTCCGCGATTCGCTGACGCCGATCAGCGACACGGTGACGCTCCGTGCGCTCGAGGCGCACTTCATCGAGATCGCGAAGCAGGACCGCAACGATCCGATGCGACATCTCCGGCTCGGGTTCATCGCGATGCGTCTGGGTCAGGCGGGGCGGAAGGATTCCTACGAGGATGCGGCAGGTGAGTTCGAGTGGGCCACCCAGGTGGCGCCGAAGGAGCCGTATGGCTGGTATGGGCTCGGGCTGGCCGAGAATGCCATCGGGGACGCGAGCTTCACGCTCCTTGCCGGGATCCAGGCGATGTTCGGGCGTGACCACCTGACCCGCGCCGCGGTCGACTATGCCAAGGCCGCCGAGGTCGATCCCAGCTTTGTGCGCGGCCTGCTGGAGCTCGGGAACACCGCGCTCGAACAGCGGATGAACGTCAAGCTTGACGCGGCGCTCCTCGCGTTCCGGCGCGCGGCGGCGACCTCGGGAGGTCACAACACCCAGGTCCTGCTCGTCCGCGGACGGGTCGAGCGCCTGGTGGGCGATCCCGATTCCGCACTGATGGCATTCCGGGAGTACACCAAGGCGGACGGCGCGGATACCGCACTCGGGCTCCTGGAGGAGGGGCGGACGCTCTTTCTGCTCGGGTCGCTCGACGGCGAGCGTCCCTACTACGAGGCCGCCGCCACTGACGACAGCGCCGCAGTGAGCGGCATCCGTCGGGATATCGTGCCGTTGGTGGGTGACACCGCACTCGCCGGACTCGACAGTGTGCATGGGAAGGAGCGCGCCAACTGGCTCCGCCGCTTCTGGGGGGTGCGCGATGTGGCCGACCTCCGGAGTCCTGGGGAGCGGGTGCGCGAGCACTACCGACGGCTCTTTTATGCCCGGAACCATTTTCGGCTGGTCAGCACCAAGCGGCGCTACAGCATCGAGGAACGGTACCGCAGCTACGATCACGATTATGACGATCGCGGCCTGATCTACATCCGCCACGGCGAGCCCACCGACCGGGCGTCGGCCCACACGGTCGGGTTGCCGCTCAACGAGTCGTGGCGGTACCAGCGCCCCGATGGCGACCTGCTCTTCCACTTCGTGGCGCGCGAGGACGTGCAGGACTACCGGTTGGTGGGGAGCCTCTTCGACATCCTCGGATTCGACACCGCGATGGCGTTGGCAGGCGGTGCCGTGCCGGCCAGCCAGCCGCTCTCCGTGGCCGATATCATCGCCGGGAACGCCAGCGTCCTGCCGAGCGGGGTGCGGGGTGTCGCCCAGGACCTGCTGGTGACCCGGCGTGACTTGTCACCGATCTACGGCCGGCTCCTCTCGTCGAATCTGGACTCGCGGTCACTGCTCGCGGCCGAGCGCCAGCTCGGCGAGACCAGCATCCAGCGCGGCACCACGAGCGACAGCTACACCCTGCAG
This sequence comes from Gemmatimonadales bacterium, assembly GCA_049680185.1. Lineage (GTDB taxonomy): Bacteria > Gemmatimonadota > Gemmatimonadetes > Gemmatimonadales > GWC2-71-9 > CAMLHU01. Next base: position 15,059 of record JBAUHI010000008.1, read on the forward strand.
TTCGACGGCGACCTGCCGGACACCCGTTGGTCGTTGCTCGTGGCGGGCCGTGAGGGCGATCGAGAAGTTGCGCATCTCGTGTACGCCATTCCGGGGAAGAGCCTGCATCCGATCTCGGCCACCGCGGGAGAGGTGTATCCGGTGCGGGTGCGGGTGGCGGTCATCGGACCCGACAGTACGACCGTGGCACGGGTCGATTCGACCAGCATGTTCCTGACCCACCGGGTGCTGGGCGATGGCGACTGGCTCATCGGTCGGGTGGCCATGGAATTGCCGCCAGGGCGGTATCGCTACCGGGTGGCCCTGCAGAACGGCGATGTCAACGGACTCGATACCCCCATCGACACCATCGGGGTGCCGGGGCCCGGCGCGTTCGGAGTGAGCGACATCGTCCTTGGCGCCCGGTCGGCCCATCTCTACTGGCCCGACGCCGCGACCGGCGACACTGTGTTCTTCAATCCGGTGGGCGCCATCCGTCCCGACGTATCCCTGGAGGTGTACTACCAGGTGTTCGGGCTTGCCTCGGGCGAGCGCTTCCAGACCCAGTTCCGCGTGCTCAAGCCCGGCGGCGGGGGGTTCCTGCACGGCTTGTTCCACCTCTTCGGCGGTGGCGCGCCGGTCTCGGTCGGCTTCGAGGCGGTGGCGAGCGGACCGGTGGCCGAGGTGCATCGGAGCATCTCGATCGATCGACTCACGCCGGGGGCGTATGAGTTCGAGCTCGCCATCACCCGGGCCGATGGCACCGTGCTCCGGCGCCGGGCGCCCTTCCGAGTGCTTGCCCCCGAGAAGCCGGTCCGATCCGCATCACCTTGACGGCCCCCCTCCGGGCCCCGTAGTCTTGCACGATGTATTGCTCCCGTTGCGGAACGCAATTCCCCGATACGTCCAAGTTCTGCCCGTCGTGTGGCCTCGATATCGGCACAGCGACCACACCGGTGCGTGCCGTCGCCGCCGGGGAGATGACCGAGCTTGATATCGTGCGGGAAGCGCTCTCCGGGGAGTACGAGATCTCCGATGAGCTGGGACGCGGGGGGATGGCGATCGTCTATCGCGCCAAGGACAAGCAGTTGGAGCGCGAGGTGGCCATCAAGGTGCTGCCGTTCTCGCTCGCCTTCGACGCGGAGTTCGTGGAGCGCTTCCAGCGGGAGGCCCGCACCGCCGCCCAGCTCGAGCATCCGAACATCATCCCGATCTACCGGGTCGGGAAGTCGGGTCGCGTCATCTATTTCGTGATGAAGTTCCTGCGGGGAAAGACCCTCTCGCGGGTCCTGCACGAGCGCACCCGACTGTCACCGCCGGAGATCCGCCGCATCCTCACCGAGGCGGGGAGCGCCCTGGGGTACGCCGCCAAGAGCGGCATCGTCCACCGCGATATCAAGCCCGATAACATCATGTTCGACGAGTTCGGCACCAGCGTGGTGGCCGATTTCGGCATCGCGAAGGCGGCGAGCGGCCAGAAGCTGACCGGGACCGGAATGTCGATCGGCACGCCGCACTACATGAGTCCAGAGCAGGCGCGCGCCCAGCCCATCGACGGCCGGAGCGATGTGTACTCGCTCGGCATCGTGGCCTATCAATGCCTCACGGGGCAGGTGCCCTACGACGGCGAGGACAGCTTCTCGATCGGCTACAAGCACATCATGGAGCCGATCCCGACCCCGCAGCTGACCACCGGCGACGAACGGGCGCTCTTCGAGGTCATCAAGCAGATGATCATGAAGGACCCCGCCGACCGGTTCCAGTCGAGCGACGAGCTGATCGCGTCGCTGGAAGGGCATCCGATCGCCCGGGCCGGGACCGCGC
>JBAUHI010000009.1:0-4534 GCA_049680185.1 Gemmatimonadales bacterium
TCCTCACCCCCCGGCCCCCTCTCCACGTTCGTGGAGAGGGGGAGTCACTCGGCGCGTGTCCCCCTTCTCCCGTAAGGGAGAGGGGGCCAGGGGGTGAGGTCCTACGCACCTATCAACCTCTTCAACCGCCCGATCCATCCCCGCGGCTGTCGAGCGCGGCGGACCACGACTCCCAGATCGAGGGCAGTCTCTTCCAGCTCGGCGTACATCGTGTCGTAGAGTGCTTCGAGGTCACGGATCTTGTTGCTCACCTGCTGCAATGCCTCGTCGGCGGTGGAGCGGACCCGCATCGAGGTGGCAGCGTAACCCGCGGCCTCCCGCCGGATCAGGTCGGTCACTTCGTTCCCGGCATCGGTCACACCCTTGACGCTCTTGAGCACCGGCTCCAGCGACTGCTGCAAGGCAGCCAGTGTCTGGGCAAGCCGAGCCGCCTCCTCGGCGGCCTTACGGCCGGTCAAGAAGACCGCGGTCGCGATCGCGAGGAAGGAGATCGCGATGACGAGGAGCGAGAGGGCAACGGTAACGGGGATCCAAGTGGGCATGGGTGGAGGTTACCGGAAGCGGATGGGGTGGGCAAGAAGTTCAGGGGCCAAGGCGGAAGAACTACGCAATCGCTCGCCTCTTCACAGGAGTACGTCGCCTTCCCGTCAATTGCCCCGGCCCCAGTGAACTTAGTAGTCAACAGGGTCTGGAAGACGTGGTGACCGATCGCCCGCAACTGTCACGGCAGACTGATCAGAATCAGCTCATCGCGGGCGCTGTGATGGTTCACTAACAACCTGAAATGTTGCCCTGTCGACTTGGTACACCATATCGCCCCGCGGAGAAACAACCGTCAGCTGTGCCGCCCCCTCGGCATTAATTGCGGTAGCCCACGTCGTTGTGTCCCCGCCGTCAGGAGTCATAGTTGTCCGTAGCACACCAGTGCCAGGTATGACCAACCCGTCCACCGAAAGCAGCATACGATGCCTATACTTATCCTCAAATGCGATTGAGATGCGGTTTTCGAGCAGGACGGTATCGTTGAGCAAAATCCTTACCGTGCCTTGACTTGTCGGTGGATCCGTCGGCTCACGGGACACCAGGAAAAGCATCGAAAATCTCGGGATGACCAGTGGGAACCCGCGACCGGTTAATTCCTCGAGGATCTGTACGAGGGAAAGTGAATTGCGCGCGGCGTCTTGAATCACAAGGTCGGCGACGATCGCAGTGTCACAGCGAATCATACGACGTTCCCCTTCAGCGTAATTGTGTGGAGCGCCTTGATTGGCTGTTCTCCTGGAACTCCGTCAAGCCTAAGCGATGGCTCCTGTCTAATTGCGATTCGCGTAATCGGAGTTCGCCGTTCTTCCCATGAACGGAGGATCCGCGGAATCCACTGCAAGTGGGATGTAGTCAGGGAGCGGAGTTCTTCAATTGACTCGTCCGTGCTGGCCAGCATGAGTGCGGCGCAGGAAGCGTAGGCCCGAGCCACATCTTCAGCAGTCCGGGCTGCGTTGCCGTCAACGTCGCGAATCGTCTGAGCTAATTCCGCCGGGGACTTCTCTATTGCCCACACTTGTACGTTCGAATCAAGCCTAAGCTGCCGCATCAGGTAAGCCGGGGTATTAGCGAATATGTAGTGTTGCACAATTGACGGTGGAATCGTCATGATGTCGGCGGTGGGTTAGGGCCAAAAAGGCGGTAGTAGCGAATGTGTGCGTATGAGTAAGGAGTAATATTTGCTGGATGCACCACCTCACTGTATTTCCCCCACTTGCTTACAACATCGTGAATGTACATCAAGTCTTGGCCCACCGCGCGGATCACGAAACCCGAATGATCAAACCCATTCTCGTCACTGTAGTACACGATTATATCTCCAGGCAGCACGTCGGCCTGCGGGACTTCGCGATACCCGTCTTCTGCCAAGATGCGGTTCAAATCGTCGTCATCGATCAGTACCGACCGGCCCGAAGCAAATGTATAGCCGTGGCAGTTATACCGAGGTGAGGGATTGCTTCGAAATCGGCAAATACCGCCATACTTTGCCGGATAATCTTGATACTGATTGTACTCGAAGTGAGACACCTCATCGACCTGCTCGTTGGGGATGTGGCTTCCACGAGCGGTCCCGAGTGGGATAGATAGTGGTGGCATAAATCCTCGGCAGAAACCCGAAAAGGTGAACGTGCTATATGCAGTGGTCTGGGAGCAGTAGCCCGTCCGCTTGACCATTACCAGTTTCCAGTCGACACTTCCCCCATGCCCCCACGCTTCTTCGTCACCGGCGGTAAGCCCCTTTCAGGAACCGTCCGGCCTGCCGGCAACAAGAATGCCGCGCTCCCGATCCTTGCCGCCACCCTTCTCGTCGACGGCGTGGTCACCCTGCACAACGTGCCGAGGATCAAGGACGTCGAGATCCTGATCTCGATCCTGGAGGACCTGGGCGCCGCGGTCCAGTGGATCGCCACCAATTCAGTTCAGGTGGATGGCCGCCCCGCCAAGTTGAAGGCGCTCGACCCCGCCCTCTGCGCCAAGATTCGCGCCTCGATCCTCCTGGCCGGCCCGTTGCTCGCCCGATTTGGCCAGGTCCAGCTCCCACCCCCCGGCGGCGACGTCATCGGGCGCCGGCGGATGGACACCCACTTCCTGGCGCTGGAGCAGCTCGGTGCGGTGCTCACCGTCGGCGATCGCTACGAGATCGAGGCCAAGAAGGGGCTCAAGGGCGCCGACATCTTCCTCGATGAACCCTCCGTCACCGGGACCGAGAACGCCCTGATGGCGGCGGTGATGGCGGAGGGGAGGACCTACCTCCGGAACGCGGCCCACGAACCCCACGTCCAGGACCTCGCGCGCTTCCTCGTCTCACTCGGCGCCTCGATCGACGGTATCGGCTCTAACGTGTACACCGTCGAGGGAAAGCGCCAGTTGCGGGGCGGGGAATACACGATCGGGCCCGACCATATCGAGATCGCCTCGTTCCTGGGGCTCGCCGCGGTCACCAACGGCGCGGTGACGATCGACGGCGTCCGCGGAGAAGACCTCCGCGCCACCCTGATGGGCTTCGACCGACTCGGCGTGCGGCCCCGCTTGGATGGTGAAAAGCTCATCGTCGATGCCGATCAGGAACGCCACGTCCGTCCCGACCTGGGTGGCCACGTCCCCAAGCTCGAGGACGGCCCCTGGCCCGCCTTCCCCGCCGATGCGATGAGCATCGCGATCGTGCTCGCCACCCAGTGTACCGGGATGGTCCTGATCCACGAGAAGATGTTCGAGAGCCGGCTCTTCTTCGTGGACAAGTTGATCGGGATGGGGGCGCAGATCGTCCTCTGCGATCCGCACCGGGCCGTCATCTCCGGCCCAGCTCGGCTCCGCGGCGGTGTGGTCGAGAGCCCCGATATCCGGGCCGGAATGGCGATGCTTTTGGCGGCGCTCTGTGCCGAGGGGAAGAGCGTGATCAACAACATTGGGCAGATCGAGCGCGGGTATGAGCGGATCAGCGAGCGGCTGAAGGCGCTGGGAGCGGATATCGAGCGGGTGGAGTGACTGCAAGGCAAGGCGAACCACGGAGACACGGAGGACACGGAGCACCCACGGAGGGGAATGCTGTGGGTGGCCGTTCGAGCTCCGTGATCGTCCAAGGGATCGAGTGAGCAAGACCACATCACATTGCAGTGCTCCGTGACCCTCCGTGCTCTCCGTGCCTCCGTGGTTCCAGTGTCATGACCTCGTCGAGTTGAAATGCCAGCCACCGTACGCGAGACCCAAGTTCCCGGCGCCATCCCCCGCTACGAGCTGACTGAATGGCGCGAGCGGTACGGCGTCGTCGCCGGCATCACCGGGCGCCCCTTTGAACTCGGCCTCTGGTCCGCCGCGCCCGTCGGCGAAGTGATGACCCGCTGGCGCCAGTTCCAGGACGCGATGGGATTCGGCCATGCGATACTAGGCCATCAATGCCACAAGACCGACATCGCCTGGCACGATGCGGGTGTAGCGGGTAAAGCGGGTAGGTCAGGTGAAGCGGGTGCGTCGCTCGCGGGGCGCGGAGCCAACCCGCTCCACCCGCTCCACCCGCCTCTCCCGCCCATCGCGCTCACCCTCCTCGACCGCATCGACGGCCACGCCACCGCGCGCGCCGACACGCTCCTCCTCGTCACCCTCGCCGATTGCATCCCGATCTATCTCCTCGAGCCGAAGAAGAAGGTCATTGCCATCCTGCATTCCGGTTGGCGCGGCACCGCGGCCGGGATCCTGGGGAAGGGACTGGCGCTGCTCAAGGAGCGCGCCGGCGTGGAGCCGAAGGACCTGGTGATGCACCTCGGGGTGGGGATCTGCGGGAAGTGCTATGAGGTGGGTGCGGAGGTCATTGAAGGGGTGGGGCTCCGGGCCGATGGAGACGGGCCCTGGCACGTGGACCTCCGGGAGCGGCTGGCCCATCAGGCCTGGGCGGCGGGGGTCAGGGAGATCACGATCTCCGAGTGGTGCAGCGCCCACGACAACGACCGGTTCTTCAGCCACCGGGCATCGAAGGGGAAGGATGGGAGGATGGTGG
>JBAUHI010000010.1:0-19901 GCA_049680185.1 Gemmatimonadales bacterium
TCGTGCTGCTGATCATCTTCATGATCGCCGCACCGATGATGCAGGGTGGGGTGGACGTCCAGCTGCCGCACGCCCAGGCCCGCCCGCTCACGCCCAAGGAGCAGGGCCTGGTGGTGAGCATCGACCAGCGGGGACGGATCTTCGTCGATGAGACGGAGGTCTCGTACAACGATTTCAAGGTCACCTTCCGCGGCCTGGTGGCGACGCGGCATCCCTCGGGCGTCTTCCTGCGGGCCGACAAACGGGTGGACTACGGCGACGTGGTGCGGGTACTCGCGATCATCCGAGGTTCCGGGGTGACCGACGTGGGTCTCATCGCCGAGGACGAGGAGACCCCCGCCCGGTGAGGGCAGCGCGCCTCCGCGCGCCGCGCGGGAATCTGCTCCTGGGAGTGTCGGGGACGGTGCTGGTCCACGGCGCGGCGATCGTGCTGCTGGTGGCGTTGGCCCCGCGGGCGCAGATCGCGCCGCCGGTCTACGCCGTCAACCTGGTCGCGGCGCCAGCGCCGGCGCCGGAGTCGCCCAAGCCCACGGTGGCCCAGCCCACGCCACCTCCGCCGCCGGTGGCCCCGACGAAGGTGATCAAGTCGACGCATCCGGTGCCGCCGGCGCCCAAGCCGGTGCCCAAGCCGCCGCCCTCGACGACGGAGGCACCGGTGCACCGGGCGCCACCGACCCCGGTCACGGCGGCACCGGGGGAGGCGCCCAGCACCGGCACTGACGCGATCACGGTCAAGACGCCGGGGCTCGATTTCCCGTTCCCGGACTATCTCCGGAACATCGTCTCCCAGGTCTACCGCCACTGGGACCGGCCGTCGGGCGCGAGTGGTCTCCGGGCCGAGGTCTTCTTTCTGATCACCAGGGATGGCACCGTGAAGGACATACGTTTCGTGACCTCGTCCGGCAATTTTGCGTTCGATCTTGGCGCCCAGGGGGCGGTCGAGGCGGCCGCGAACGTGCACGCCTTCGGCCGCCTGCCCGACGGCTATGGCCAGGATGTGCTCCCGGTGAGCTTCTACTTCGTGCCCGGAATGGCCCGATGATCCGGATGCGATCGATGCTGGCGCTGGTGGCGCTACTCGCCGTTCCGGGGGCGCTGTGGGCCCAGGATACGAGCCACGTGGAAGGGGTGCGGGTCGGGATCACTTATGCGGCGGGGGTCCGTCCCGGGCTCCTGGTGGTATGGGGTCCGGGGCTCGATTCGGTCGGCGCCATCATCCAGCGCGACCTCGATTACAGCGATCAGTTCGAGATGATCCCCGGCGCCGTCAATCCGCATGATGGGCCGGTCAACGAGGGGTTGTACCGCGGGCTGGGCGCGTCGTACGCGGTCGAGGTGACGGGGGCGTCCGGGGCGGTGGACATCCGGCTCCACGACCTGGTGGCCATGCAGGTCCGTCAGGACCGGGTGGCGGTGCTTCCGGGCACCGCGGCGCCTGATTTCCGGATGGCGGTCCACCGGGTGGCGGACGAGATCGTGCGATGGATCACCGGTCAGCCGGGGATCGCGGCGACGCAGCTGCTCTATGATGAAGGGTCGCAGATCTTCCGGGTCGATGCCGACGGGGCGGGGCGGATCGCGATGACACGGCCGGGCGAACGCGCCATCTCGCCGGCCTGGTCCGAGGACGGCGCCCGGATGGTGTTCACGTCGCTCGACGATGGGGTCGCCCCGGTGATCCTCGAGACCTTTGCCACCGGTGCCAGGGTCACGGTGCCCGGCACGGCGACCGGTCTCAACATCACGCCAGTGTTCACCCCGGACGGCCAGGAGGTCGCGTACGCCAAGTCGACCGAGTCGGGGACCGACCTGTACGTCGCGAATATCGCGCAAATGTGCTGCGTCCAGCGCTTGACTGTGGGGAGGTACTCCGATAACCTGTCACCCACGTTCTCGCCCGACGGGCAGCGGGTCGCGTTCGTCTCGAACCGCCCGGGAGTGCCGCAGGTGTACGTGATGGCGGCCGATGGCACCGGCCAGGATCTCTTTGCCCCATTCGATTTCGGGGCGACCGGAGACTCCTACGCGCCGGACTGGTCTCCCGACGGGGCCAGCGTGGTGTTCCACCGGGAAGTGTCGGGAACGCCCCAGGTGTTCGTGCTCGATGTCGCCCGGCGGAAGGTGCGCCAGTTGACCTCGGCCGGCCGGAATGAAGATGCGTCGTGGGCGCCGGACGGGCGCCATGTGGTGTTCGTGTCGGACCGGAGCGGCCGCCGCCAGCTCTGGGTCGTGGATATCATGTCGGGCCGGTTCCGACAGATCACGACCGTCGCCGCCGCCCGGTTGCCGGCCTGGTCTCGCCGGCTGGCCGCCACGGCGCCAGTATTCACCAGATAAGCCAGGAGAGCCGTCATGCGTCATTCCACCCTCGCCATCGCCGCGAGCCTTGCAGCCGCCGCCCTCGTTGCGGCATGCGGAGGCAAGACCCCGCCGGAGCAGCCGGTCCCGCAGCAGGCGGTCCAGCCGGCCATCAACGCCGACTCCGCCCGCGCCGCCCAGGATGCCGCCGCCCGTCAGGCCCAGCAGGAGGCCGCCCAGCGCGCCCGTGAGCAGGCCCAGCAGGATTCCGCTGCCGCCGCCGCACGCCTGGCGGCCGCCTCGTCCGAGGTCGCGGCCGCGGTCGGGACGATGATCCACTTCGATTTCAACAAGTCGGACGTCAAGGCCGAGGACCAGTCCACGCTCGACTACAAGGCCAAGATCCTCCAGGCCAACTCGGCGCTCACGATCCGGATCAACGGATACGCCGATGAACGCGGCTCGGACGAGTACAATCTGGCGCTCGGCATGCGCCGGGCCACCGCGGCCAAGCGCTACCTGGTGAACAAGGGCGCGGCCGACGCGAACATCACGGTCTTCTCCTACGGCGAGGATCATCCGATCGATCCCGGCCACACGGAAGAGGCGTGGGCCAAGAACCGGCGTGCGGAGTTCCAGATCCTCGCCGGCGGCACCTCCTTGGCGGCGCCGGGTCAGTGATCCGCGGCACGCGGCCCCTGCTGTTGGTCGTCCTCCTTGGTGGCTGTGCCGCCAAGGGGGATGTCCGCCGTGTGGAGGACGCCGTGATGCTGCTTCGTGCCGAGACGGTCCGACAGGACTCGGTGCGGGCGGCGAGCTTGTCCGAGGTGATCATGGCGCAACAGCGCATCCTCGACTCGATCGCCGCCACCCGTTCCCAGCTTGCGGCCCTCAAGGGCGATGTGGCCGGGGACCTCTACAACATCAATCAGCAATTGGTGCAGGTGCAGGAACTGACCGGGCAGAGTCAGCAGCGGCTGACCGAGCTCCGGACCCAGCTGGAGGCGCGCAGCGCCGAGATGCAGGCCACGGTGCCGGCGCCGGGCGCGCCGTCCGGGGCACCGGATTCCAGTGCCGGAGTGGCGCCGCCGCCAGCCGGGGCGCCCAGCGCACCACCGGACCAGATGTATGACGCGTCGTTGCAGCAGCTGCGGATGGGGAGCGTGCGCACGGCGCGGATGGGGTTCGATCAGTTCTTGCAGCAGTATCCCAAGAATCCCCGCGCCGGCGATGCGACCTACTTCATCGGTGAGTCGTGGGCGGCGGAATCTCCTGATTCCGCCGCGCGGTACTACGATCTCGTCGTCAGCGGCTTTCCGACCTCCCCCCGCGCCGCCACGGCGCTTTACAAGCTCGGCCTCCTGGCCGAGAATCGGAAGGATCCTGCGACCGCCCGCACGTACTATCAGCGCGTGGTCCAGTCCTATCCGCGTTCGGACGAGGCCGCCCTCGCCCGCGACCGCATCAAGACCCTGGGCCACTAGGCCCCCCGGGGCGCTCCCATGACCGGGACCTCCGGTGAGATGTCGTTCCTCGAGCACCTCGAGGAACTGCGCATGCGCGTCATCCGCTCGCTGCTCGCCGTGGTGGGCGGATTCGGCATCGGCGCGTGGGCGGTCGATCGCTTCGACCTGATCAACGTGATCAAGCGGCCCATCGCGCCGTACATCCCCTCGGGCAAGCTCGTGATCCTGAGCCCGACCGAGCCGGTGATCATCGTCCTCAAGCTCTCGCTTTATGTCGGGCTGGTCATCGCGTCCCCCGTCATCCTCTACCAGATCTGGGCGTTCCTCTCCCCGGCGCTCTACTCCAAGGAGCGGCGCCTCTTGGTGCCGTCCCTGGCGGCCGGGGCGGTGCTCTTCTTCGTGGGGGCGGCACTCGGGTATGCGTTCGTGGTGCCGCCGACGCTCAAGGTGCTGCTGAGCTTCGAGGCAAGCTCGTTCACCAACATGATCACGTACCAGGAGTACTTCAGCTTCGTGGTGCACCTGGTGCTGGCGCTGGGGCTGTCGTTCGAGCTGCCGCTGGTGATCATCATCCTGGCGAGCGTGGGGTTGGTGACGCCCCGGGCCCTCAACAAGTTCCGGAAGATGGCGATCATCCTCGCGATGGTCGCGGGCGCGGCGCTGTCACCGAGCCCCGACGTGGTCACGATGCTGATCATGACCGCACCGCTCATCGTGCTCTACGAGGTCGGATTCCTCGGCACCGTCATCGTCAGTCGACGCCGGGCCCGCCGCGCCGCCGCCGCAACGGCCATCCTGTTCTGCTTCGTGATGCCCTGGTCATCGGCGGGCCGCCTCGACGCGCAACTGCCGCTCCAGCGGCCGGCGGCGGCCGCCCCCCGCGGGGCCAACCCGGCCGATACCGGGGCCGCGGACACCACCCGCGGGCGTCGCCCCGGGCAACCGATGGACACCGCCCAGGCCCGCCGTCTGGGGCTCCCCACCGGGCCATCGGGATCGTTCCTCCCGGCCGATTCCATCACGTCAGCACTGCTGGCGCGTCCCGGGTTCGTGAGCACCCGCTTCCGCTCCGACTCGGCGACGCTCTTTGCGCGGGAGAAACGGATCCGGCTCTTCGGGCAGGCGGCGACCGAACGGGACAGTTCGACGCTCGAAGCCCACGCGATAGACTACGAGGAGGACAGCTGCGTGCTCGATGCGCGCGGCGACCCGAAATTGTTCGGGAATGGGACCGTCCTCGTCGCCGAGGGCCTGCGCTATGACACCTGCCGCCGTCGGGCGGTGGTCAGCCAGGCCCTCACGAATTTCCAGGAGAACGGCGCCAACTGGTTCCTCCGCGGCGACCTGGCCCAGGATTCGAGCTCGGCGCGCCTCTATGCCGCCTCGAGCGCCATCACCAGCTGCGACCTGCCGGTGCCGCATTACCACTTCCAGGCCCGGCAGGTGAAGTGGATCTCGAAGCAGGTGATGGTCGCGCGTCCCGCCGTGCTCTTCATCCGCGACGTGCCCATCCTCTGGCTGCCGTTCATCTTCCAGGATGCGCGTCCGGGCCGCCATTCGGGGATCCTCATCCCGCGCTTCGGATTGAGCGACATCGTGCGACCGACGCCGAGTTTCAGCCGATCGGTCGCCAACGTCGGGTACTATTGGGCGCCCAATGATTACATGGACCTCACCGGCCGGATCGACTGGTACGCCGGTCGGTACTTCCAGTATGGCGTGGCCGGGCAATACAATTGGCTCGATCGATTCACCCGGGGATCCTTCGGGTACAGCCGACAGATCGACGAGGACGGGAGCACCGGCACGCAGCTCAACTGGGATCACACCCAGAATTTCGACCTGAGCACCTCGCTGCGGGTGAGTCTCGCGTATGTCGCTGGCTCGCAGGTGGTGAGTGCCAACTCCGTCGATCCGCTGCTCACCACCCGCCAGATCACGAGCTCGGCCAACTTTTCCAAGCGTTTCGGGTGGGGCACCATCGCGTTGGGCGGGAACCGTCGCCAGAACCTGAACGACGGGAGCGTCACCCAGGAGTTCCCGGCGATCACCATCATCCCCGCACCGTTCCAGCTGTCACCGTCGATCACCTGGTCGCCCACGTTCTCGTTCACTCAAGATCGACAGACCGATTTTCCGACCGCCGGCACCGTCGAGTTCCTGCCGGGCGGCGGCGTCGACACGACGGACGGCCGCCTGAACAGTCGGACCACCAGCCTCAACTTCGACACGCCGCTCCGGTTCGGGAACTTCACCTGGCGCAATTCGGTGAGCTATCTGGACCAGGTCACCGACCAGCGGCAGGTGTCGACGTTCCGGAGGCCGTCGCTTGTCTCCCCCGATCCGAACGACTCTGTCACCGTGTCCCAGGCCTATGCCGGGTCCTTCTCGACCGGGATCGACTGGCAGACCGGCATCAACCTGCCGATCCTCTTTCGGGGGAGCTGGAAGCTGCAGCCGAGCGTGGGGATCGCGAATGCGACCTCGGCGGGACCCTTCCTGCTCCGCAATCGCTTCACCAACGGCGGTTTCGTCGAGCAAGGGAAGCGGCTGCAGTTCAGCCTGAGCGCGGCGCCCAGCATCTTCGGTTTCTTCAACCACGGCATCGGCCCGATCGCCCGGATCCGGCACACCATCACGCCGCTCATCAATTTCAGTTACAGCCCGGAGGCATCGGTCCCGCTCGCCTATGCGACCGCGATCGCGTCGCCCGGGCAGGCGCCCCAGTTGACGAGTCTCGCGTCCGAGCTGGTCTCGGTGTCGCTCAACCAGATCATCGAGGCCAAGGAGTATCCGGCACCGGGCGACACGTCGGCGGAGCCCCAGGTCAAGAAGTTCAAGCTCCTGAGCATCAACACCAGCCCGATGAGCTACGATTTCGAGCAGGCCAAGCTCCCGCACCGGACCGGATGGGTCACCTCCACCCTCACGAACACGTTCCAGACCGACCTGCTGCCCGGCTTCAATGCCTCGCTGACGCACGACCTGTGGAGCGGGCAGGTCGGCACCGACTCGGCCCGCTTCGACCCCTACCTGACCAACGTGAGCCTCGGGTTGTCGATCACCGGCGCGACGTTCCGCAGCATCGGCCAGCTGCTGGGGCTGGTCGGTCCCGATACGACGCGAGCGAAGCGCCGCCCCAGCGACGCCGCATCCCCGCCACCATCATTCGGGCCGGCATCACCGTTCGGGATGAACCAGGGCGGATTCGGCGGTGCCGGGCAGTTCGGTCGGGCCGCCGGTGGACCCTTCAGCGCCAATTTCCAGCTGACCATCTCCCGCCCGCGCCCGGTGACCATCGTCGACCCGCTCGGCGGTGGCGTCCTGAGCCCGCCGACGAAGCAGGAGAACCTGACCACGAACCTCGGATTCTCACCCACGCCGCTGTGGAGCGTGTCCGCCAGTTCCCAGTATGACATCGTGGCGAACAAGTTCTCCTCGTACAGTGTGGCCTTGCAGCGGAATCTCCATGAATGGAAGGCTGCCTTTACCTTCACCCAGAACGCCAACGGCAACTTTGCCTTCTTCTTCTCCGTCTTCCTGGTCGACCTGCCGTCGGTGAAATTCGACTACAACCAGACCACGCTCCAGCCACAGACGTCACCCTGACCGGACACCGCTGTGACAGCACCGAATGGTATCCCGTGACATGACAACCACTTACGCGGACCCCCGTGGCTGGCACGCTCCCTGCCTGTTGGATGACGTCTCCATTCCAGGAAACCGTATGCACCGGCTCGCCGGATCCCTCGGTCTGCTCCTCCTCGCTGCGTGCGGCAACAGTGCCTCCTCGACCGGTCCGACGACCGGACCGCTCCTCGGTCCCCCGACGGGCCTGACCTATTACGTCGGGCCGGTGGGGAGCGGGTCTGCGCCGACCTCGATCCTCTTGAGCTGGGATTTTGACACCAGCTCCTATCTCGCCGTCTGGAACGTCTACTCCCGCCGGGACACGACCGCCGGCTTCTTCCTCCGGGCGCAGACGACGTCGCCGACCTTTCACGATGCCGGCGTCCCCGACGTCCAGTACCTGGTCACCGCCGTCGACGTGAACGGCAACGAGAGCGCGTCGAGTCCCGTGGTGACCGTCGACGAGCGGCTGCAGCTCGTGGCGCCGGATTCGCTCTACACCACAGCACTCAATGGCGGCGTGGCGCTCGACTGGCCGGACAACGCCTATGCGCCCGACTTCCTCAACTATCGGGTGTACAGCGCGTCGTATGACCTCGGCACCCAGCTGTGCGGCTCCGACTGGGGGCTCGAGGGGACCACGATCTCTCCCGACTTCATCGCCACGCTCCTCCCCAACGGCCAGCCCCGCTGTTTTGCCGTGAGCGCGGTCGACACCCTCGGCTATGAAAGTCTCTGGTCGCCGATACAGGCGGAGACGCCGCGCTTCGACGCGCGGGATGTCGTCATCAACGCGGTCCCCTACAGCAACACCGGCAGCGCGTTCCGTTTCTGGCAGGACCTCAATTCCGACGGGCTGGCCACCGCCAACGAGCTGGGCCTTCTGTACGACGGCAGCAACGCCGCCGCTGATTTCAGCGTGACCCGGGATGGCTCGAACAACCTCTTCCTGACGCCGGTGCGCGCCGGCACCGAAGTGCAATCGGTGGGGCAGGTGACCGACGTGAACGACATCCACTACGCGCCCGGCATCGGCTACGACACTACGTCGGTGCAGGCGACGCCGGGGACCGGGTACATCTTCGAGACGAACGGCGGCGATGGATTCGAGCGGTACGGTGCGGTGCGGGTGAGCCACGTCGGGACCGACTTCCTCATCCTCGACTGGGCCTACCAGACCGACCCCGGGAGTCCGATGCTGGCGGGCCTGCCGGCCGCGGCGGCAACGCCACAGCCGAAGCCGGTGCGGACGAAGCAGCTGCGGAGATAAAGGCAATACACGAGAACCGAGAAGCGGGACATCCCTCCCCGTTTCTCGTTTCTCGCTTCTCGTTCCCCGGCGGCCGTGTAGCTTTCCGGCATGTCCACCACCATCTCGCTCGACGGTCGATCGCTCACGATCGCTGAGGTCGTAGGTCTGGCACGCGATCCCTCGGTCCGGGCCGTGGCACGGCCCGAGGCTCGGTCGCGCCTCGCGGAGAGCCGGGCCGGTGTGGAGCGTGCGCTGGCGCGCGGGTCCGCGATCTACGGCATCAACACGGGATTCGGCAAGCTGGCCAATGTGCGGATCGCGCCGGACCAGTTGGAGCAGCTTCAGGCCAACCTGGTGCGGAGCCACGCCGCGGGCGTAGGCGCACCGCTGTCGTCGGATGTGGTGCGCGCGATGATGCTCCTGCGGGCCAATGTGCTGCTGCGTCCCACCAGCGGAGTGCGTCCCGGTCTGGTCGACGCCCTGCTGGCGATCCTCAATGCCGGCATCATCCCGGCGGTGCCGGAGCAGGGCAGCGTCGGTGCCAGCGGGGATCTGGCGCCGCTCAGTCACATCGCGCTGGTGCTGATGGGTGAAGGCCAGGTGATCGACGGCGGGACGATCGTCGATGCCGCGCCGGTGCTTGAGCGCGCCGGATTGGCGCCCTGGACGTTCGGGCCCAAGGAGGGCCTCGCCTTCCTGAACGGCACCCAGGCCCAGACCGCCATCCTCGCACTCCTGGCCCACGACTCGGATGTCGTGTGGCGCACCGCGATCGGTGCGGCGGCGATGAGCCTGGAGGCGCTCCGGGGCACGCCGACACCGTTCGACCCGCGCATCCACGACGCCCGTCCGCACGAGGGCCAGCAGCGTGCCGCGGCGATGATGCGCGGGCTGTTGACCGAGAGCGCCATCCGGGAATCCCACCGGCTCGACGATCCGCGGGTGCAGGACGCTTACAGCCTCCGGTGCACGCCGCAGGTGTTGGGGGCGGTGTGGGACGCGCTCGCCTTTGCGCGTCGGACGGTGGAGGTCGAGCTCAACGCCTCGACCGACAATCCGCTGGTCTTCGGCGACGAGGTGCTGTCGGGCGGCAATTTCCACGGCCAGCCGGTGGCACAGGCGATGGATTTCCTCGCCATCGCGCTCACCACGCTGCAGGCGTTGGCCGAACGCCGGGTGGAGCGCCTGGTGAATCCCGACCTGTCCCAGGGGCTGCCGGCATTCCTCACCGCCGATCCGGGACTGCATTCCGGATTCATGATGGTCCAGATCACCGCCGCATCGCTGGTGGCGGAGTCGCGGACGCTGGCGATGCCGGCGAGCATCGGGTCGATCCCGACCGACGCCAACCAGGAGGATTTCGTCCCCATGGGGATGGCGGCGGCGTTCAAGGCCCGCCGGATCCTGGCCAATGCCCAGTATGTGCTGGCGGCGGAGCTGCTCTGTGGGGCCCAGGGGCTGGAGCTCCTCAAGCCGCTCACCCCGGGGCGGGGGGTGGCGCGGCTCTTCGAGATCATCCGGGCGCCGGGCACCGGCGTGCTGCCGCTGGGGCGAGACCGCCCCCCCGCGCCCGACCTTTCCCGGCTGGCGGCGATGGTAGCGGCAGGCCTGCTGGCCCCTCCCTCCGAGTGACCGGACCCGACCCCCTCCCGGCGTTCCAACTCCAAGTCCCACCGGATCTTGGCTTGCTCGGCCGGTAGGCGGCCGGTATTATTCTACGACCGGTGTTCCGTCCACGAACGTCTCCTAGCGGCCGAGCGGCATGAATCTCGACAAAGTCAGGGAAGCAGCGCGCAAGTTCGAATTGAAGGAAGACTGGCGCCGCGCTATCGAGGTCTACCAGAAGGCCATCCAGGAGTTCGAGTCGGGTGCCGACCCGACCCCGGACGTGGCCATTTACAACAAGGTGGGCGACCTCCACCTCAAGGCGAACGAACCGGCCGCCGCGGTCCAGGTCTTCGAGCGTGCGGTCGACCTGTATACCGAGCAGGGCTTCTTCAACAACGGCATCGCGCTGTGTGGCAAGATCCTCCGGGTCAACCCGGGGCGGATCCAGGTATACCTGAAGCTGGCCCAGCTGCACGCGCGGAAGAACGTCGTCATCGACGCCAAGAAGCATCTCATCGAGTATCTCGAGCGGATGGCGCAGGCGAAGAAGCTCGAAGAGGCCTTCCAGGCGATGAAGAAGTTCGCCGACCAGTTCCCCGACAACACCGAGATCCGTGGGATGCTGGCGGAGCTCCTGAAGGCGGCGGCACGGTCCGACGAAGGGAACGCGGAGCTGGCCAAGCTCGCGGCGGAACTGGACGCGCCGCCCGACGCGGGATCCCGGAAATCGGCGGCGCAGCAGCGCTCGAGCCGGCTGTCGACCACGATGAAGAACAAGGGCGACCTTGTCTTCCTCGATGTCGGTGGCGACGACGAGGAGCCCGCAGCCCCACCACCCAGCACGCCCGCCCCGGCGCCCACGAAGCCAGCCCCGGCGCCCAAACCCGCCGCGGCCGCACCACCACCCGCGGCGAAGGCTCCTGCGCCCGCGCCAGAGCCGGAACCGGAACCGGAACTTGAGACGATCGAGCTCGATCCGATCGAAGCTGCGGCGCCGGAGCCGGGGTTGCTGCTGGAGACCACGAGCCTCATCGACATCGACGCGCCCGCGGACACCGCCCCGGCGCTCGGCCTTGAGCCCACGATGTTCGGCGCCCTCGAGGATCCCGAGACCGAGGCGGCCGCTCCCGATGGACTGGTGCTCGATACCGACGTTGGCACGGACACGCCCGCGGTCGCGGGGCTCGAACCCGCCGAGTTCTCGAGTCCGGAGCCGGGCGATCTCGCCCTGTCCGTGAGCGCGGAGCTCGAGACGGTCGAGGAGGCCGCGGCCCCGGTGGAGGAGCTCACCCTCGATGCGGTGGACGACGACATTGCGCCCCTCATCGATGCGGCCAAGAACGCGGCGCATGATCGATCCGACTCGACGCTCCTGCGTTCGAGCGGAGAACTGCTGGCGGTCGATCCCGACCTGATCGAGCCGGAGGCGGAGCCCGCGGTCGAAGCATTCGCGCCGGAGATGCCTGCGGCGGCCGCAGGACTGTCGTTCATCGAGTCGGAAGAACCGAAGCAACCCTCGATCGACGAGCTGGAAGAGCGGATCCTCGACGATCCGGACGACCCGGAGCTCCACCGCGCGTTGGGCGAGGCGCTGGTGGCGAGCGGCGATCACCCGCGCGGGAACGAGGAGCTGGAGCTGGCGATGCTGGGGTATGAGGGCCGGGAGGATTGGCCCCATGCGCTCGACGTCGTCAACGAACTGATCCGCATGGATCCATCGACGGTCCGGTTCTTCCAGAAGCGGGTGGAGCTCTCCTTCCGGCTTGGTGATCGCGAGAACCTGGTCGAGGCATACGTCGAGCTGGGAGACGCGCTGGTGCGCTCCGGTGCGCTCGACAAGGCCGTGGCGGTGTATCGCCGGGTGGCCGAGCACGATCCGAACAACGCCCGTGCGGTGGCCGCACTCCAGTCGCTGGCGCCGCCGGAGGAGGACGCGGCTCCGCCGCCGCCGAAGGCCGCGGCCGAGCGGGCGCCGGCGACGCGGAGCTCGAAGTCGGTGCCGATGGCCGATGACGGGTTCGTGGATCTCGGCGCGCTGGTGATGGACGACGACGAGCGGCCCAAGAACACCCGCATGCGGGTGGGGGACGAGGAGCCGACCGGCGACGAACAGAAGGACTTCCAGGAGATGCTGGCCCAGTTCAAACAGGGCATCGACAAGAGTGTCGACGTGGAGGACTTCCAGACCCACTACGATCTCGGCGTGGCGTTCAAGGAAATGGGGCTGCTGGACGAGGCGATCGCCGAATTCCAGAAGGCGCTGCGCGCCCCCGAGGGGCGCATGCGCGCCTCCGAGGCGCTGGGCATGGCGTTCTACGAAAAGGGCCAGTTCGCGGTGGCGGAGGCGATCCTCAAGCGCGCCATCGAAGGGGTCTCCGGGACCGATGACCAGAAGCTGGGCCTGCTCTACTGGCTGGGTCGGGCCGATGAGGCGCAGGACAAGGGCAAGGAAGCGCGGGTCTTCTATGAGCGGGCCATGGCCGTCGACATCCGCTTCCTGGACGCGGCCCATCGGGTCAAGCAGATCATCGCGGGCAAGGGCGGGTGAGTTCGCCGGCCGCCTCGGCGTCGCTCGCCGACCTGCAGGCCCCGGTCCGGGACCGGCTCGACGCGGTGACGCCGGAGATCCGGCGCATCGTCGAGGCGGACTTCCCGCTCATCCGGGAGATCAACGGGCACCTGCTGCAGATGCGGGGCAAGATGTTCCGGCCGATGCTGGTGCTCCTGGCCGATGGCGCCACCGACGGCCGCAACGCCCGCAGCGTGACGCTCGCCGCCATCCTCGAGCTGATCCACCTGGCCACCCTGGTGCACGACGACGCCGTCGACCACTCGGTGCTCCGCCGAGGCATGCCGACGATCAACGCGCTGTTCAGCCACCAGGTCTCGGTCATCATGGGCGACTACCTCTACTCGCGCGCCGTGGTGGAACTGGTGGCGCTCCAGGACCTCGATGCGCTCGACGTCGTGGGCCGGGTGACCAACGACATGACCGTGGGGGAGATGCGCCAGCTCCTGGCCCACGACGGCTTGGCGTTCACCGAATCGGCCTACGACCTGCTGATCCGATCCAAGACCGCCTCGCTCCTGGCCGGCGCGTGCGAGGTCGGCGCGCTTGCGGCGCCGCCGGACCAGCGGGCCGCGCTGCGGCGATTCGGGCAGGAGCTGGGCATGGCGTTCCAGATCGTCGACGACCTGCTCGATTACGCCGGCGATGCATCGGAGACCGGGAAGCCGGTCGGCGGCGACCTGCGCGAGCACAAGGTCACCCTCCCGCTCATCGCGGCGCTGCCGCGCTTCAGCCCCGCGGATCGGCGGGTGCTCCAGGACCTGATGCGTGAGGCCGATCCCGCCGAGGAGCGGATCGCCGCGGTGATCGCCGCGGTGACCGCCGCCGGCGGCCTGGACTACGCCCGGGACCGCGCCCATCACCACGCCGCGCAGGCCGAGGCGGCACTCGAGGCGCTGCCGCCGTCGGCCTATCGCGAGGCGCTGCGGGGCAGCGTGGGCTATGTGGTGGAGCGGCGGCGCTGATGTCGATCGGACCGCGGCGGCCCCGGTTCTACCTGAGCGTGCTCGCCCTCGGGTTCCTGGTGGGCGGGTTCCTCAATGCGCTGCTGTCCCGCTTCCTGCCGGACAGCGCGGCCAAGGATTTCTTCACCTTCACCGTGACCCCGACACTCGGGCCCATGTCGGTGAACCTGCTGGTGATTAGCTTTACGGTGGGGCCCGTGGGGCTCAACGTATCGCTCCTGAGCTTGGTCGGCGTGGTGCTGGCCTACCTGTTGGCACGATCGCTCTTCTGACGAGGTGGCCTATGTTCGAACGGATCGGGTTCTCGGAGATCCTGCTCATCGGGGGGTTGTTCTTCCTCTTCTTCGGCGCCAAGCGGCTTCCGGAGATGGGGTCCTCTATCGGCAAGGGGATCCGCGAATTCAAGCGGAGCCTCTCCGAGATCAATGACGACCTTCCGGCGTCGAAGCCGGACCAGTATGCCCAGGCCCCGCGTCAGCTCGACGCCCCGGCCACTCCCACCACCGGTGGTGAGCCGAAGCGCCTCTCGCAGTAACGGAGGCCGGATGGCAGAACGGGCGGCCCCCCGTGTCGGGGAGGGCCGCCCGTTGTCGTTCCCGGCACCGCCGTCGAGGCGATACCGGTGCGTTCTGCTCAGAGCGGCGTGTCGGTGTTCTGCTGCTGCGTCGTCTGGGTCTGGAACAGCTTGGCCCGGTCGTCGATGATCTTGGCGTTGGCGCGCAGCGCCTGCAGGTAGGCCCGGGCCCGATCCTGTCGGGCGCGGGTCATCGCGGTCAGCATCAGCTGGGGCTCGTTCTTGACGAAGTCGGCGGAGTCGGCCGGCTGGCGCGCGGTGACATCGAAGAGGTAGATGCCGTCCGGCGTGTCGAGCAGCGGGCTCCGCTGGCCGACCTTGAGGGCAAAGGCGGTCCCGACCACCAATGGGTTGCCGATGTCGGGCTTGATCCGGGTGAAGGGACCCATGCTCTTGTGCGGCAGGTGATGGGCATCGGCGGCCTGGTCTAGGCTGCTCCCCTCGCTGATCCGCTTGAGCATGTCCTGGCCGATGGCCCGGCCGACCACGAGCTTTCGGGCGTCGCGCGCGAAGGCCTCGACCGCCAGCCGCACCTGGGCGAGCGGCGGCACGCCGGCGGCGTGGATGCTGTCGATGCGAAAGGCGAAGATCGCGTCGGTGGTCTCGATGAGTGGACTCACCGACCCCGGCTTGAGGGTCTGGAACGCCCAGGTGCTGGCATCCGGCACCACCAGGGTGCCGAGGAGCATCTGGGTCCCCTGCGCCACCGGTCCGACGCGTCCGACCCGGAGGCCCATGATCTTCGCGGCGGTGTCGAGGGCGGGACCATCGAGCCGGTCGGCGGCCAGGCGCTCGAGCGAGTCGGCGCGCGCATCGAGCAGGTCGCGGTGCGGTCCGTCGAGCGTGATCGGGATCAGGATGTGCCGGGCGGTGACCTTGTCCTTGGTGCGCTTGCTGACCTGGATGATGTGGTACCCGAACTCGGTGAGCACCGGCTCGGACACGGCGCCGATCGGGAGCGAGAAGGCCGCGGCCTCGAACGGTTTGGTCATGGCCCCGCGGCCGAACTCGCCGAGATCGCCGCCCTTGACCGCCGACCCGCTGTCTGCCGACTCCCGCTTGGCCACCTCGGCGAACGGGGCGCCCTTGATGATCTCGTCGCGCACGGCACGCGCGTGCGCCAATGCCGCCGCCGTGTCCGCCGCGTTGGGCGCCCGGCCGAGCGAGACGAAGCTCAGGTACGCCTCGGCGGGGCGCTTGAAGTCGTCGGGATGGTCGTGGTAGTACTGCTCGACGTCGGCCTGCGTCACCGCGGCCGCGGAATCGGGGACCACGTTCTGGGCGATGATGGCGGTCAGGTCGATGGTGACGGTCTCATGTGCATCCCGGTACTGCTGCCACAACTGCGACTCCGGCACGAAGACGTCGGTGACCACCTGCCGGAGCAGCTTGGCCTGCATGATCTGTTCGCGATACCGATCCTGGAGGATGTCGATGACCGGCGCGGCACCCGGCGACCGCAGCCAGCGGTGATACTTGTCCATGTCGAACTGCCCGTTGGTCTGGAAATCGGGCTGCGACTGGATCTCCGTCGGGGGCGACTGCTCGATGGCGGCGGCGATCTCCGCCGGATGGACCACCAGGCCCCGCTTGGCATACGCGCTCTCGAGCACCGCCTGGTCCACGAACTGCTCCCACACCTGGTCGCGGATGCGCTGGATGTCGTCGATACCCAGCGTGCCCGTGGTCTGCTTCTGCTGCTGCTCGGTCGCGTTCTGGACCGCCTGCTCGTAGTTCCGGGCGTCGATCGTGATCCCGTCGACCTTGCCCGCCGAGGACGCGGCGGTGATCCCGCCGCCGCCGCCGGTGACCCCGCTCAGGTCGACGACCATCCAAATGAGAAAGGCCAGCCCGGTGATCACGATCAGGGGCGCGGCATACTTTCGGAAGTAGTTCATCATAGGCGGAGCACGGCCGGATAGAGGGTCCGAAAAGAGCCCCAAGTCTAAGCGCGACAAGGCCCAATCTCAAGCCGGAGGACCCCCGCGGGCGTTGACAGTCGTTCTGGCGCGCGCTACTCTTGCTTCAATCCCCACAACAACTTAGAGCCCGGATCGGGATGGCCTACACCAGCGAGATCGAGAAGCTCGAGCGCCGCGTCCAGGAGAATCCCCAGGGCCGGTTCTTCGCGTCCCTGGCCGATGCCTATCGCAAGGATGGGCAGGTCGCCCGGGCGCTCGAAGTGCTCAAGACCGGACTGATGATCCACCCCGACTACGTGTCGGCCCGGGTGGTGCTCGGGCGTTGTCTCCTGGACCAGGGGGATGACGCCGGGGCGGAGACTGCCTTCACCCGCGTCACCGAACTCGATGGCGAGAGCGTCATTGCCCTCAAGGCGCTCGCCGACATCACCGAACGGCGGGGCGAATTCTCGGCGGCGGCCAAGTGGGCCCACGCGCTCCTCACCATCGACCCGGGAAGTGACGAGGCGCGGGACCAACTGGCCCGGGTCCAGGCGCAGGCCGGCGCGCCAGCGGTCGAGCCCGAGCCCGCAGCCCCATCGGCCGAATTGCTGGGCCTGGCCGATCTCGCCGCAGAGACGCCGGCAGCGGGGGCCCCGGCGACTGAGCCCAGCGCCGCACCTGCCGCCATTGAGCTGCCGCCGCCGCACGCAGCGCCGGAACCGATGCCCGCTGCAGCTTCCGACGAGCGGCCATCGTGGCGGCGCGACTCGATCCATTTCGAGCCGGCGGCCGATACCGAGGCCCGGACCCTCGAGCTGATCTCGCCGGTGGTCCCCTCGGAGCCTCCGCTCCCGTCCCTGCGACTCTCCGGTGTGGAGACCACGGCGGTGGAGCCGTCGCGGGATGGGGCGGATCCGCGCCCCGAACCGCTCGCGGTCGAGGGGTTCGAGTCCGGCGGCATGCGGAGCTCCGGAGTCTCGACCCCCATCGCGGATCCACACCCGGACTCGCTCGCAGTCGAGGGATTCGAGACCGGTGGCCCGCGGAACTCCGGTAATCCGACGCCGGCCGAGGCCGTGGAGGGACTGGAAGCGACCCAGTTCGATTCGGGCGACGAGGTCGAGCGCGAGAACGAGATCGAGATCCGCTCCGGTGCCTCCAACGAGTTCCAGCAACCCGATGATGGGTCGGAGCTGACCGCGGGAGGATCGGCGTCGGAGTTCCAGGACGCGTCGGCCGCGGAAACGTTGACCGCGGGCGGGGGTCGGCTCTCGGGTGTCTCGCCGGTGTACGACAGCGCCTCGGAATCGGATGATGCGCCGCCCACCGGCATCCCGGAGCCGGAGCCGGTGGTGACCGAAGCGATGGCGGTGCTCTACGTGGGCCAGGGGCTCACCAGCGAGGCGCTGGCGGTGTATCGCGAGTTGCTCGAGCGTTCCCCCGGCGACATCCGCCTGACCGAGAAGGTGCGGGAACTCGAGGGATCGGGCACACCCGCCAGGGGATCGGGGTGGTTGGCGACGGAGACTGGCGGGACCGCGGTGGGGGCCTGGATCCAGTCGGTGCTCGCGGCCCGGCTGCCCCAGGTCGCATTGCCGGCATCCGATGCCCCTCCAGCGCCGATCGAGGAATACGAGCCTCCCGCGGGCGTCCCGGTGAACGAGGCTGGGTTGGCCGGCTCGCCGACCCGGCCTGCACCGGAGGCGGTATCGCTCGGCGCGATCTTCGGCGACGAGCCGGCGGCCCAGCCGGCCGGAGGGTCCGCCGCCGGTTCCTTCGATGACTTTTTCGGCGGGAGCGAGGCGCCCGATGCCGATCAGGCGGCCACGTCCCCACGGACCATCCGACGCACCCAGGCCGATGACGCCGACCTGGGCCAGTTCCAGGACTGGTTGAAGAACCTGAAGAAGTGATGCGCATCGCCGTCCTCAACGGACCCAACCTCGACCTGCTGGGCATCCGGGAGCCGGAGGTCTACGGTCGTGTCACCCTGGCCGAGATCGAAGCGTCCGTCCGTGCCGAGGCAGAGGGGCTGGAGGTCGAGATCGAGTGGTCGCAGTCGAATCATGAGGGGGCGTTCGTCGAGGCGATCCACGCCCTTCGTGGCCGGGTCGACGGAGTGGTGGTGAACGCCGCGGCCTGGACCCACACCAATCTTGCCGTGCGCGATGCGCTCCTGGGCGTCGGCTTGCCGTACGTCGAGGTGCACCTGTCGAACCTTTTCGCCCGGGAGCCGGAGCGCCGGGTGTCGGTGCTGGCCGACCGGGCGGTCGGGTTCATCTGCGGCCTGGGGCCCGCGGGATACACGCTGGCGGTGCGGGCGCTGGTCGGCCGACTTCGTGGCGCCTGACCTTCGGGGATCCCGCCAGCAAGCGCTGCTGCAGGCGCTGGAGGCCGAGGGGCTGACCGCGCTGGTGGTGCAGCATCCGCCCAACATCCGGTACTTGTGCGGATTCACCGGCTCGGCGGGGCTCCTGGTGATCCGGCACGGCGGCGCGGTGCTGGTGACCGACTTCCGGTATGCGGAGCAGGCGCCCGACGAGGTCGGTGCGTCGGCGCAGGTGGACATCGAGCCGGTCAATCTCTGGGACCGGGTCCGCAAAGTGCTGGCGAGCGCCGATACGGTCGGGTTCGAGGCGCATGTCGCCACGGTGCGGGAGGCGGGTCGGATGGGGGAGGGGCGCCGGCTGACGCCGACGGAAGGGCTGGTGGAGCGGCTGCGGGTGCGAAAGTCGCCGGTGGAAGTGGAGGCGATCCGTGCCGCCGCGTCGTTGGCGCAGGACGCGCTGGCCGAAGTGCTGCCGGGGGTGCATCCGGGCGAGACCGAGTTGGCGGTCGCGGCACGGCTCGAGTCGGCGCTCCGGGTGCGGGGCAGCGAATGGCATCCCTTTCCGACCATCGTCGCATCGGGGCCACGGGCGGCACTGCCCCACGCGCGCAGTACCGGTCGGACCCTCGGTGCCGGGGAGCTGCTGCTGATCGATTTCGGCGCCCAGCTCGATGGCTATTGCTCCGACCTGACGCGTACCGTGGTGCTGGGGAAGGCCGATGGCCGCCAGCGCGAGGTGTACGCGGTGGTGGAGGCGGCGCAGCGCCGGGCGCTGGAGGGGGTGCGGGCGGGGATGACGGGGCGGGAGGCCGATGCGCTGGCCCGCGAGGTCATCGGCCAGCGGGGGTACGGGGAGGCGTTCGGGCACTCGCTGGGGCACGGGTTGGGGCTGGAAGTGCATGAAGCGCCGCGCCTGAGCCCCACCGCGGAGGGCGTGTTGCCGGTGGGTGCGGTGGTCACCATCGAGCCGGGCATCTATCTTCCCGGTTGGGGTGGGGTACGATTGGAAGACGACGTGTGGCTGGCGCCGGACGGTCCGCACTGCCTGTCGGACGGCCGGACGGCGCTCATCGAGGTGTAGGGTACCCGGGCGAACGCCCTCAAGGAGGGGCCTTGGATATTTCCGAGATCGAGCGGTTGACGCGCCTGCTGCGCGAGACGCCCGAAGTCGGGTCGATCGAGGTCCGCGGCTGGTTCGGCCGCGGGGTGGTCATCACGCGCAACGGTTCCGGCGGCATGATGATGCCGGCGCCGATGATGATGCAGGCGCCGATGGCGCCGGGCCACGCGCCGCACCCCCCTGCGG
>JBAUHI010000011.1:0-6404 GCA_049680185.1 Gemmatimonadales bacterium
GGTCGCCGCAGGCGACCCCCACAAGTGTTTGCATGCCAACGAGGGCCCGCCGAAGCGAGCCCCCGTTTCCCGTTCACTGTTCACCGTTCACCTGTTACGGGACCGGCTTCCCATCCGCATCCAGCACCACCACCGGCGCCAGGTGCAGGGCCTCGATCGGGGCCCGGATCTTGGCGAGATCACCCACGATGACGACGGTCAGGTGATCGAGGTCGATGTAGCGCTTCGCGACGCGCT
Organism: Gemmatimonadales bacterium; assembly: GCA_049680185.1. Classification (GTDB taxonomy): domain Bacteria; phylum Gemmatimonadota; class Gemmatimonadetes; order Gemmatimonadales; family GWC2-71-9; genus CAMLHU01. The sequence continues at coordinate 238 of JBAUHI010000011.1, forward strand.
CGACGTCCTGCCGAGTGACGCGGTGCAGATTCGCCACAAAGCCATTGTAGTAGGAGAATGGCAGCCCGAAGAGCAGGAGCCCGCTCAGTTGCCGTGCCACCTGGCCGGTGGTCTCGAAATCGCCCGGCAGTCCCAGCGCGAGGTACTGCGTGGCCCGGGTGAGCTCGACCGGCTGGACCTGCGAATCACGGATGGCGCGCAGCTGCACGAAGAAATCCGCGAGCGAGCTGTCGGTGACGTTGGTGCGGACCGCCGCATTCGCGGTGAACGGCCCCGGGATGGGGCGGAACTGGAAGCGCGACCCGGCCCCGTAGGTGTACCCCTTGGTCTCGCGCAGGTCCTGGTTGAGTCGCGAGGAGAAGGAGCCGCCGAGGATCGTGTTCATGACCTCGAGGGCGTAATAGTCGGGGGTGTTCCGCGGCACGCCGGGCGCACCGATCACGACGACCGATTGCGCCGCACCTGGCTTATCGACCAGGAAGATCGTCGTGGATCGGGAGACCGGTGCCGGCGCGGCCGTGGGCGTGGCTGCTGCCTTGCTGTGTGCCTTCCATGCGCCGAACCGCTGTGCGAGCAGCGTCCGCGCCTGGGCAAGGGTGATGTCGCCGGTCACGACGATCGTCGCTCGACGTGGATCGTCGATGCGATCGTAGAACTGGCGCACCTGGGCGGAATCGATCTGTGCGGTGGAGGCGGAATCGCCGGTGGCACTCATATGGTACGGGTGCCCCGCCGGAAAGATGAGCGCGTTGCTGACCAGTGATGCCACTGCTGCTGGCACATCGCGGCGCTGCAGGATGTTGGCCAGCCGGAGCCCACGGTACTTGTCCACGTCGGCGGTGTGGAAGTCGGGGCGGAGAACGACATCGGCCATCAGGTCGAGCGCGGCCGGCAGGGTGCGGGTCGGGACCTGCAGGGACACAGTGGTGCGGTCCCAGTCGGCGCCGGTGTTGAGGTCGGCGCCCAGGTATGCCGCCTGGGCCGCGATGCCGATGGCGTCTCGCGTGCCGGCACCTTCATCGAGCATCTCGGCGGTGAAGGTGGCGAGGCCGGGGCGATCCCCGTCGAGACGGGCGCCGCCGTCGATCATGAGCTGGATGTTGACCAGCGGCAACTTGTGCATCGCGACCAGGTAGATGGTCAGGCCGTTGGCCAGCGTGGTGGTCTCCACCTTGGGCGTGTGGAAAGACTTCGGGGCGCCGAGGACAGGAGGGGCGGTGATCTGGGCGGACAGGCGCACGGGGGCACAGGCGCACAGAAGCGCAGCGGTCATGATGATGCCGGCAATACGTGCGGGGACCTCGCCTGCCACCGGATGACGCCGATAGCTGCTAGCTGATAGCTGATAGCTGTCAGCCGATACCTGATCGCTGTTTCTCACCTCCCCACCTCCGCCGCGCGCGCGGCAAGCTCGGGCTTTCCTTCCGGGACCACGCTCACGACGACCCTCGGCACCTGCAGGTAGGCATGCGCCACGCGCTGGATATCGGCCGCGGTGACGGCCCGCGTGCGCGCGAGGTCCTTGGCGAGGTAGTCCGGATCGCCGGTGAAGTAGTAGTACGAGTTGAGCTGGTCAGCGATGGCGCTGCCGTATTCCAGCTGCTTGAGCGTCGCGGATTCGAAACTGTTCTTGGCCTGCTCGAGCTCTCGCGGCGTGGGCCCATCGGCCACGAGCCGAGCGACCTGAGAGTCGATGACCACCTGGAGTTCGGTCAGGGTGTGGCCGGGCCGCGCCGTGGCGATGATGCCGAACTGGCCGTCGCGGAGCCGGCCATCCTGGAAGGCGTTGACGTCGGCCGCGAGCTGGCGCACGTACACCAGGGGCTCGGTGAGCCTGCCGTTCTTGGCACCGGTCAGGATGTAGGCCAGCAGATTCAATGCGGCGTCGTCGGGGCCATACGCGCGGGTCGAGTGCCACACGTCATAGACCCGGGGCAACTGCACCCGGTCGGTGAGCACCACTGAGGTGTCGTGGGTGGTGGTGAATGTGGGCGTCGGCCGGCGGGTGATCGGCGGGCCATGGGGGATCTCGCCGAAATACTTCTTGACCTGGGCCAGGACCGCCGCCGCGTTGACATCGCCCGAGATCACGAGCGTCGCGTTGTTGGGGGCGTAGAACTTCCGGAAGAAGTTCTTGACGTCCTCCAGGCTTGCGGCGGAGAGATCGGCCATCGAGCCGATGACCGGCCATGAGTAGGGATGCTCCGCCGGGAACACCAGCGGCGGGATGGCGTCCCACGCCTTGCCGTACGGTTGGTTCTCCACGCTCTGACGGCGCTCGTTCTTCACCACATCGCGCTGGAGATCGACCTTGGCGCTGTCCATCGTCGGGAGGAGCCACCCCATCCGGTCGGCGTCGAGCCAGAGCATCAGCGGAAGGGCGTTGGCCGGTCCGTTCTCGAAATAGGCGGTCCGATCCTCGTTGGTGGTGGCGTTGTTGTCGGCACCGGCGGCTTCGAGGAGCCGGTCGAACATCGGGTACTGCGCGTGCTCGGAGCCCATGAACATCAGGTGCTCGAAGAGGTGCGCCAATCCGGTGCGCCCGGTCTCTTCATCGGCCGAGCCAACGTGGTACCAGGTGTTGACCGCCACGACGGGGACGGAATGGTCCTCGTGGACGATGAGGGTCAGACCGTTGGCGAGGGTGTCGATCGTGTAGGGGATCGAGAGCGCCTTGGGCGCCGGCATCGCGTGGCGCGCAGCGGGCTTGGCCTGGGCGCTGACCGCACCGGGCATCGCGGCGGCGCACAAGACGACGCCAAGCAAGGCACTGGTGGCGAGCAATGGAGATCGGGGCATGGGAGATCGCGGTGAAAGTGAAGGTGCCACACGTGGACCAAGGTAGAAGTCTATAACGAACGGACCGAGTTGCCGAAGGGTGGCCGCTACCTGGTCTTTCGCCGGACCCTCACCCCCGACCCCTCTCCCTGCAACCTCACCCCCTGTCCCCCTCTCCGCACACGCGGCGAGGGGGGACGCCGGTCAAGATCTGCTCCCCTCTCCACGTATGTGGAGAGGGGCCGGGGGTGAGGCCCTTCACCAGCTCTTGACCCACACCACCGGCAGCTTGGCCGCCTCGGCCGCCAGGTACCCGAACTCGTCGCGCGGGCTCTCCGAGATCGGGCTCGTCCTCGTCGGTGAGGTGTACGCCTCGACGCCGTGACCCTTGGCCTCGAGCCGGAGCCGGGCCATGTGGAAGGGATCGCTCACCAGCACCACCGACCCCAGTCCCTCGTTGTTGAGCCAACCCGCCACCGCCGCCATCGTCTCATCGGTAGTGCGTCCGCGGGCGAGCACCACCACCTCGGAATCGGGGACCCCGTGCGCCAGGAGATAGCGCTGTCCCACGGTCGCTTCGCTCATCCTGTCGCCCTCGCCGATGCCGCCGGTCACCACGATCCGTGTCGCAAGCGTGTCGCGCCAGAGATCGAACGCATGGTCGAGTCGAGCCCGGAGCACCGGCGAGGGTCGACCGTTGTACTGGGCCGCGCCGAGCACCACGATGGCATCCACCGGCCGGGCCTGATCCTCGCGACTCTCCACCACCACGATCCCGAAGCTCGCACCGTAGGCCAGCACGACCGCGGTGATGCCGGCTCCGAGGAGCGATCGCCAGCGCGGACGCGGGTGGGTGGGCACGCTAGGCCAGATCGAAGGTCTGGCCGAGTTCCGGCAACACGACCTCGCCCACACCCTCGGCCTTGAGGATCTCGGCCATCGCCGCGCGAGCTGGGTTCTCGCCGTGGACCACGAAGGCGCGCTTGATCGGTCCGCCGACCTGCCGGACCCACTTGCGGAGCTCGTTCTTGTCGGCGTGCGCAGAGTATCCGCCAAGCGTCGCTACCTCGGCGCGGACCGGCACGTCATTGCCCATGATCCGGACCTCCTTCTGGCCCTCCTGGATCCGGCGGCCCAGGGTGTGTTCCGCCTGGAAGCCGACGAAGAGGATGAGGTTCCGGTGGTCGCCGGCCTGGTTGATCAGGTGGTGGGTGATGCGGCCCGCCTCGGCCATCCCGGAGGCGGCGATGATGACCGCGGGTCCGGCAAGCGAGTTGAGTTTGATCGACTCTTTTGCCTCACGCACATAGGTGACGAGCTCGAAGTCGAAGAGCTTGGCGCTGCGCTCGACCAACGGCTCCCGGCGGTCGAAGAGTTCGGGGTGGAGCCGGAAGACCTGGGTCGCATCGATCGCGAGGGGGCTGTCGATGTAGATGGGGATGTGCGGGATCTTCCCCGCGCGCCAGAGGCCGTGGAGGGCGTAGACCAGTTCCTGGGTGCGCCCGATCGCGAAGGACGGGATCACCACTTTCCCGCCCCGCGCGGCGACGCGGGTCACGATCTCGCCCAGCATCCGCTCGGTCCCTTCGATGGATTCGTGCTCCCGATCGCCGTAGGTCGATTCGATGATGAGCGTATCGACCGGGCCGGATGGTGCGACGGGGTCCCGGAGGATCGGCAGCCCCCAGCGGCCGATATCACCTGAGAAGACGAGTCGGTGGCCGCTGCCCTCGGAGAGCCGCAGGTCGACCGATCCCGAGCCGAGGATGTGGCCGGCGTCGGTGTACTCGAAGGAGAGGTTCTTCCGGAGGTAGAAGGGGCGCCGGTAGGGAAGGCCGATCATCAGCTCCTGCACCGCGATGGCATCGGCCATGTTGTAGAGTGGCTCCGATGCCTCCCGTCCATGCTTCTTGAGGAACGCCGCATCGCTCTGCTGGATGTGGGCCGAGTCGGGGAGCATCACGGCGCAGAGATCGCGGGTGGCGGGTGTGGCGTAGATCGGCGCGTGGAATCCCTGTCGCACCAGCAACGGGAGCCGGCCGCTGTGGTCGATGTGGGCGTGGCTCAGGACGATCGCGTTGATCGTGCGGGCGTCGAAGGGAAGCTTGGCGTTGAGCGCCTGTGCCTCCGCGCGCTTGCCCTGGAAGAGGCCGGCGTCGAGGAGGATCCGCGCCTGGGCCGCCTCGAGCAGGTACATCGAGCCGGTGACGTGGCCACTGGAGGCGCCGTGGAACGTGAGTTGAATAGAGGTCAATGGCTTGTCGTGGGTGTTGAGTCGAGGGTCATAGGTCGTGCCTCACCCCCTGACCCCCTCTCCGCATACGCGGAGAGGGGGAACATCGTACTGGCTCTCGTGCGCCACCCACCACCCGCCACTTCGCTACTTCGTCCCGAAGAGCCGGTCTCCGGCGTCGCCGAGTCCGGGGAGGATGTACCCCTGCTCGTTGAGCTTGCGGTCGAGTGCGGCGGCAAAGACGGGGACCTCGGGGTGGGCCTTCTCCATCGCGAGGACCCCTTCGGGTGCCGCCACCAGGCAGAGGAACTTGATGCGCCCGGGGCCGGTCTCCTTCAACTTGCCGACCGCTGCGGCGGCGGAGCCGCCGGTGGCGAGCATCGGGTCGAGGACCAGGAGTTCGCGTTCGCCGTCGGCGGGCGGGAGCTTGAAGTAGTAGCTGATGGGCTGGAGGGAGTCGTGATCGCGGTAGAGGCCCACGTGGCCCACGCGTGCGGTCGGGATGAGCTGGGAGATCCCTTCGACCATGCCGAGCCCGGCGCGGAGGATCGGCACCAGGACGACGCGCTTGCTGTCGATCTCGAAGCCGGTGGTCTGCTCGAGGGGGGTCTCGACGGGGATCTCCCGGCCGGGGAGGTCTTGTGTCACCTCGAACGCCATCAGCATCGCGATCTCGGCCACTAACTGGCGGAAATCGCGGGTGCCGGTCCGTTGATCACGCAGCAGGGTGATCTTGTGACGGATCAGCGGGTGGTCGAGCACGGTGAGGTTGGGATGCCGTGGGTGTGCCATATCTAAGGATAGGGCGGGTGGAGGAAGAGGGCCAGACGGGGGGAGCGCGCCGTCCGACTACCCGACCACCCGCCCATCCGCCTATATTCCGCCCCCTTCCGGGCTAGGTAGCTCAGTTGGTAGAGCAGCGGACTGAAAATCCGCGTGTCGGGGGTTCGACTCCCTCCCTAGCCATGCCGTCTGCATCAACATCGCGGTATGACGATCCTCCCTGCTCGGGGGTTGGCCTTCGGCCCCCTCCGCCCTGCGGGCTCCGGGTCGACTCCCTCCCTAGCCATGCTGGTCGGATAGACGGATCGTCGGATGGACGGATGGGGCTCCGGTCCAGATCGGGGTCTTGTTTGCGTGGCGGATGGGCCTCGGC
>JBAUHI010000012.1:0-10844 GCA_049680185.1 Gemmatimonadales bacterium
TGATCGGAGGGTGCCGCACGCTCACTGACGCGCTCGCGGGCGGCGTCGATTTCAGCCGCGAGATCGAGCTCACCGAGCAACTCGGCCTGGGCGACACCGTGATCATCGAGGGGGCCGCCGGCATCGAAGCGTTCGCGCTCTGTCACTCGGCGGCGCTCGCTGATGGGCACGCCAGCGACGAGCTCCGGATCTTGAAGCTCGTCGCGCGTGACGACCACGGGCTCGACGCCGCGCTGGCGGGTGCTGCGTGGCTGGCCCATCGGGAGGGACTGCACCGGGTGGGAGTGCGGTGCCAGACCGGCTTCACAGAGGCCTACCGCCGGCTGGTGGGCCAGGGATGGACCGTACACTGGACCGACCTCAGGATGACGCTCGCGGGATCTCCCGAACTGGCCGTCCCCACTGGAGTGGTCTGGTCCAACTGGGAGATCTGATCGGTCCGCCCCTCCGCCCGCCCGCCCCTCCGCCCCTCCGACCCTCCGACCCTCCGCCCCCTCACACCGCCAGCTTCGCCGCCGCCCACCCCGCCGGATCCTCGTCCTGTTTGAACATCTTGTCGACGTTCACCACCACTGAGCCACCGCTTCGCATCATGGCGAAACGATCCATCCCGCGGGTGGCTCGACCCGAGATGAAGGTACCGTCGGGGGTGTATTTCGAGTGGTGTTTCGGGCACTGGAAAAAGTTCTTGTCCGCGAACCACTCGAGGGCCACGTGCCGGTGCGGACAGGCGAGGTTGAATGAGTAGATCTCGCCCTGATAGCGCACCAGGATGACCTCGTTGGTCTTGTCGATCTGGGCGCCATCGGCGGCAGGGATCGGGTAGGTGATCGTATCGGGGCCGGTCGAATCCCGCAGTCCCTCGACCAGGCTCAGGGGCCAGGCGGCAGCCTCGCGGGGCGCGGCACCGAGCCCGAGGGCGATGCCGGAGATCGCGAGCGTCGCATTCAGGAGAAAACTGCGCCGGTCAGGGCGCGCGCAGGCATCGCACGGATGGTCGGGGTGTGGGTCGCGGGTCATCGTGAGGACACGTTGGACAGGGTGGGAAGGACCGTGCCGAAGAGCACGATGGAAAGCCACAGAGTGATGCTGGTGAGGGCCCGTTGCCGGAGCATCGACCAATCGCGGTCGCTGGCTTGGCCTCTGGCCCGGAGTCGCTGCTCGCTGCGCGAGAGGAGCGCACCGTTCCCGAGCAGTGCCACGATGAGCGTCATCTTGCCCCAGAAGACCAGCGACGGACCGTAGGTGGCCACATCGGCGCCGAGGAGCAGGACTCCGCTCAGGAACACGACCGTGAGGCCGATGAGCACCGGGCGGTGCACCGCGCCGAGCTCGTCGATGTGGTGCGCGCGGATGGGGGCCGGGGCGCGGGTCAGGCGGAGGGTCGAGCGGTCGGCGGCGAGTGCCAGGCCACCGGCCACCACTATCCCGCCGATGTGCGCGAAGGTCACCCCGACCTGGAGTGTGTTGCTGTTGTTGTATGCGTCCGCCCAGGGCCGGGCGAGCGCTTCGGCATGCGCGAGCAGGTCGAGCATTCAGTCCTTCCAGATCAGCATCATCAGATAGCTGCCAAGGGCAGCGGTCATCGACGCGATGGCCACGGTCTGGTGGGCGCCCGCGTTCGACGTGCCGCTGGTGTAGAGTCGGCGGTTGGGCGCCAGGGCCCCGGTGGCGACGAATCCGATGTCCGACGCGATCATGAGCGCGGAATGGATCCACCGGCGGGTGCGCCCCTCGGTGTCGTGCCGGCTGTCCCAGAGGTTCCACGCCCCGGTGACCGTATTGATCGCGAAGAGTCCGTCGACCCCGGTCGCGAGCGCCTTGTGAAGCCCGAGCAGCGATTGGTCCCCGGTGGGGCCGTTCTGGTAGAGCTTTTCGCCGACGATGAATTCACCGATGAACAACGGGAGCGTGGCATAGCTCGCGATCTTATGGATCTTGAGCCGGGTGTAGTAAAAGTCGCTGTAAACGATCGCCCTCGGTCGCTGCGCCTCGCCCGCGCGCTCGGGCGCCAGGAGCGCTGGGATAGGCGTCACGGTGATCCGTGGTGGCAGCGTGGCCGCGGTATCGATGGCGACGACCGGCGCCATCACGAGCGTTGCGGCGACCTGAATTGCGAGGAGCAAACGATCTTCCTCCCAATGGCGTTATCTGGTGACGCAATGGCCATTGAACGTTACACATGCGGCCGGCTTGGTGCAGGGGAGCTGGCGCATCTTCGTGGTTTCCTAGTGTGAAGGTCCCTTGTGGAGTGCGACACTGAACGGGGTGACGCCCGTCCTGCGAGCATCACCCCGTCCACGTCCACAAGTCCCTCGTGTATCGCGCTTAGACCCGCACGCTCAATGCCGGCTCCCCGATCGGGGCTGCGGCGACCGGTGCGGCCACTTCGGCATACCCGGCGCCGAACTTCTTCAAGGTGCGATAGTGCGAGCGGATGGCCGCCCAGAGGCTCGGTGCCTCATTGTACGGGATCCCGTGCTTTCGGGCGGCATCCTGCACGATGGGCCGGATAGCGGGATAATGGACGCTGCACACCCGGGGAAAGAGATGATGCTCGATCTGGTAGTTGAGTCCGCCCACATACCAGGTGAGGAGCCGGTTGGTCGGCGCGAAATTGGCGGTCGTCATCATCTCGTGGGCCAACCAGGTGTGCTCCATCCGTCCGGCGCCATCGGGGGCCGGATGATCGGTCCCTTCCACCACGTGGGCCAGCTGGAACACGACGCCGAGGATGAGTCCGGCCACCAGGTTCATCGCGACATAGCCGATGAGCGTTTGCCACCAGGGGATCGTCAGTACCAGGAGCGGCACCACGATGGCCCAGCTGTAATACACCGCCTTGCCGAGGACGAGCACCATCCACTCATACCACGGGTGGTGCTTGTCCTCGTAGGGACCGATGTTCTTCTGGAAGAAGTACTTGTAGTCCTTCACGAAGACCCAGAAGATGGTCGAGAGGCTGTAGGTCGCGAAGGCGTACAGGTGCTGATACCGATGGATGGGGCGGTGCTCGCTCCGGGGCGAGAGGCGCAGCAGCGGCGAGACCTCGAGATCCTCGTCGATCCCCTGGATGTTGGTGTACGTGTGGTGGACCACGTTGTGCGTGATCTTCCACATGTAGCCGTTGGCGCCGAGGAGGTCGAAGGTGAGCCCGAAGATGTAGTTGATCGTGTTGGAGGACGAGAGCCCGCCGTGCAGCGCATCGTGCGACACGCCGAACCCGACGCCGGCCATGCCGACGCCCATCACGATCGCGAGCCCCAGCATCTCCCACGGTGTGAATCGGCCGCTCAGGATCAGTACGTATGGCACGACCAGCAACGACAGCGACGTGACGATCCGTGCGATCATCCGCCAATCGGCCTTGTTCGAACGTCCGGAGCGCTCGAAATATTGATCGGTCCTTGCCTTCACTTCCTGCACGAACGCAGCCGCCGCTCGGCAGGGGAAGGTGACCGTACGGTCAGTCATGTCGACGTGTACCAGAAGCGGGACGGAACGCTGTACCCATTCCAACATACGTCAGAATGCGGCATTCAGCAAAGTGTCCCATCTTTGGACAGTGAACGTGTCGTCACGATCAGTTGCCCCAACGCCCTGGCTGCCACACCCAGCCTCCACGCACATGCTTCCAGCGGCCATCCTGCCACCGGGCCGGACCGCGTCCGCGGTCATCCGCCCGGCGCCGCTCGACGACGACCGGTCGCACCGGCCGGTCCCATCGTCCGGATACCCAGACGTAGTCGTTGCTCGACCAGGTCCAGTACCCGCGGACCCAGGTGTAATCCGGGCCCGGGCGGACGGTGACGATCTCGACCCGGTCAGGCGGAGGGCGGCGGACCACGACCACGGAACCTGGCGGCGGGACCAGCAGGCACCCGGACACCAGCAGTGCCGTGGTGAGGAGGGCGGGGACAACGGTAGGCGAGCGCATTGCGTGACCTCCATTCTTCGGAGTTCGCCTGCATCGGTACGCTGGAACCGCCTTGGTTCCAAGGCGGAAATATAGACGCACGTGGGGCGGAGCGTTAAGCGGGCCCGCCCCCAAGAGTGAACTCAGCGCGCAGGAAATCGTCGGACGGTCAGGAGGGAGTCAAGGACTCCGACGTGGTCCAGCGCCGAGTCGGCCGCGACGTGCAGGGTCCGGTCGAAGAAGGCCCGCACGTACCGGCGGATCACCTCGAGGTATGCCGCCTGGCGCGTAAAGCCGGAATCGTCCTCGGCCTGTAGTGCCCGGAGATCAATGAATGTTCGATGGGTAAACTCTGGTGATTCCGCCATGATTTCCCACGCGCCCGCAGGGAAGGAGGCCATCGCCGCGTCCTGGTTCCGCTGGTACAGGCCTACGATCGAGTCGTACTGCGCTCGCGTGAGCTTCATTCTCACGAGGGCGCTGTCGCTCGGCTGGGGCGTTCGTGGTGATACATAGATCGAATGTCCGGTGGCGAAGAAGGCGAAGGGTTGGAGGATGGGTGCGGCTGCAGCCCCGCCGTCATACGGGCGTCCCTGGTCGTCGGCATCTTCGTTGAGGCAGGCGCGAAAGCGCATGTCCGCGCGGCAGGCGGCGGCGGCCGCGACGCCGCCGAGCGAATGGCCGAAGATCCCGACCCGCGTGAGGTCGAGGCGTCCTGTGAATGGCGAGCCAGCGCCTGCCAGCGCTGTGATCCGGTCGAGAGCAAATCGAAGGTCGGCCTCGCGGATCGGCACCTGCGCCAGCTGGTAGCGGACGGCGCCCCCGGGCGTCGCGAGTGCGCGGTCCCAGGCCGCCGCCGCGAAGGGAATGACCCTGCCGTCCGCGATCCGCACGGCGAAGGCATCGTGTGGGTGCTCGACTGCGAAGACGACGTAGCCGTGACTCGCGAGGTCGGCGAGTTGCGCGGCATACGTCAGGCTTGATTCGCCGAATCCGTGAGAAAAGATGAGGACCGGAAAGCGCCGGGGGGTTGATGCGAGTGGCGGGGTGTCGGTAGCGAGCGAACCGATCCGACCTGCGAGCACCGCGTCGGTGGCCGATCCGAATTCTTCGCGGATCGCGGAATCGCCGATGGCCCGAGCGATGGCCGCGATGTCGGGAAAATAGGGCGCGGGGCGAGCCTTCACGGCGGACGCCGCCGGATACCATGCGAAGACCACGATCTCCCGATGGGTGTCCGCCGTTGGCTCGAACGGATCAGAGCGGGAGGGATCGGTCCAGTGAAAGGACGTTCGTCCCACCAGATAAACTCCAGTGGGGTGGGGGAGTTGCCGAACAGGTCCCCGTATACCGAGGGCCGCCGTTTGCAATAGAGCGAGCAGCGTCAGGCATCCAGGGATCACTCCGGCCCCCTGTTCGTATTATTTCGGCGTGCCCGCATTCGTCTTGAATGCGATCGCCTCAGCATCTCTCGAAGAGCCGCTCGGATCATGGGCGTTCGGCGTACGCCTCGCTCGCCTTGTAGCGGGCAAGAGCAGCGGTCCCGAGCATCTTGACCAGCACCGCGAGTGGCACCGCGATCAGCAGGCCCAGGAATCCAAAGAAGGCGCCGCTCACTGCCAGGGCCACCATGATCCAAGCCGGGTCGAGTCCCACCGAGTTCCCCACGATCTTGGGACCGGTGACCACCTGATCGAGGAGCTGGACGGCGCCGAATACGATCCCCACCCGCACCAACCCGTTGATGGGATCATCCATCGTGAGCCCGACCATCGCCGCCACCAGCGCGGACACCACGAGCCCGATGTACGGGACGAGGTTGCAAAGCCCAGCCACCACCGCCACCAGCAGTGCACCCGGCACCCCCGCGATCGCCAGCCCGATCCCCGTGAGCGTGCCGACCAGGGTGGCCTCGGTCAGGGCGCCGCGGACGTAGCGTCCCAGCTTGTGGTCGTATTCCGTCATCCACGCCCCCAACGATCCGCGATGCTCGGGCGGGATCACGTCGTGCACGAAGGCCGTGATCTTCGGCCATTGCGCGAGGGCGTGGAACAGGATCACCGGCGTGATGACGACGTAGCCCAGGAACCCGAACGCGGTCCCCACCTGCTTGAGCAGGCCGAGGGTCCAGTTGCCGATCGCGCCGAGGACATCGCTGGCGTGGGCCTGGAGAAAGGCCGTCAAGTGGGCCGCATCGAGGTTGTCCAACCAGCTGCGCTGGTCGGCCGACAAGAGGCTGAGCGAGGCGAGGCGCTCCCGGACCCCGTCGAGCCATTGGAGCAGGGTGGTCGCGAACGCCGGGAGCTTGCCCACCAGCGCAGACGATTGGTCCACCAACTGGGGGCCGATGAGCAGGACGCCCAGCACGAAGACCGCCAGGAGCGGCACCAGCACACCGATCACCGCCAGCGACCGGCGGGCGCCCAGCCGCTCCAGCAGGCGCACCGCCGGGGCGAGGAGGTAGGCGAGCACGAGGGCGGCCACGAACGGGCCCAGGAACGCGCCGTAGTCGTGCCAGAGCCAGAGGAGCGTGAGGAGCGAGGCGGCGACCAGGACCGTGCGGAGTCCGGCACGCTGCCGGATCGGCCAGAGGGCCAGGAACAGCAGGGCCAACACCACCGGCGGTGTCAGGACCGCACGCACGCCGGCGAACAGCGCGATCACCAGCAGCGCGGCGAGGCCGAGGACGATGGTATCGCGTCGCGGGGGAGGGGAGTCAGGCATCGAGGAAAGCTACGGGAGGAGCGGGATGCGAGGAAGGAGACGCCGGGAGCGCGACCCCACGCTCACGTGGTCCCCTGCGTTCCTTTCCCCGCGGCGCCATCGACGGCGATCCACCGCACCAACAGGGTCACACCGAGCGCCAGGAGCAGGTGGATGGCACCCGATCCGACCTTCAGCACGAACGCGAACGTCACCCACAAGGCCAGTGACACGATGGCCCCGGCCAGCGTCAGGGATCTTGCCACCCGTCCCTCCGAATGTGTGTTGACGGTACCGGTACCGATCCATATCTTAGCAGGTACGGACGACGGTGGGGAGCCCACTTATTGAGCCAACATGTCCGTTGAGGGGCCCATATTTCGCGGCCGATGTCATGCCCCCTCGGGGGGAAGACAGACGCCATGGAGCGGGCTTCGAACATTTCCAGCGGGCTTCAATAACCCTCCCTGCCGCCGTTCGCCTGTTCTGCGGGGTACATCCTGCTCCGCCGACGCGCCGGCCCTCGTGGCCGGCGCGCTCGTTTCTTGCGCCCGGGTACGTTGCGCCGGCCTCGGTCCGGGGCCATTTTCCCGGTCCACCTCGGAACGGGATCTCATGCCGATCTGCGCCGTGACCCGGCGAGTCCATTTCAACGCCGCCCACCGACTCCACAATCCGGCCAAGTCGGACCAGTGGAATCGGGAGACGTTCGGGCCGTGCAACAACCCGAACTGGCACGGGCACAATTATGAGCTCGACCTGACCGTTGAAGGCGAGATCGACCCGGATACCGGCTACGTGATGGACGTGGGTGTGCTCAAGCAGATCGCCGAGCAGCATGTGGTGAGCCGCCTCGACCACAAGAACCTGAACCTCGACGTGGACTGGTTCCAGGACCTGTTGCCGTCGGCGGAGAACATCGCCTGTGTGGTGTGGCGGACACTGCGTCCGCTGCTCCCCGCCGCCTTCACGCTCCGTGTACGCCTCTGGGAGACCCCCCGCAACTATGTCGACTACGATGGACGCTGATACCGGATTCCAGGCCCATGTCACCCAGATCCTCGAGGCGCTGGGCGAGGATCCTGATCGCGACGGGCTTCGGAAGACGCCCGAACGCGTGGAGGGCTCGCTGCGCTGGCTGACCCGGGGCTACGAGATGTCGGTGGAGCAGGTGGTGGGCGATGCCGTCTTCGAGGCGACGCACGAGAGCATGATCCTGGTGCGCGACATCGAGGTCTACTCGCTCTGCGAGCACCACATGCTCCCGTTCTTCGGTCGAGCGCATGTGGCGTACATCCCGAACGGGCAGATCGTCGGATTGTCGAAACTGCCACGCATCGTGGAGGTATTCGCACGGCGGCTCCAGGTCCAGGAGCGGCTCACCGACCAGGTGGCGGATGCGGTGATGGAGGTGCTCCACCCCCAGGGGGTGGGAGTGGTGGTGGAGGCGCTCCATCTCTGCATGGCGATGCGCGGGGTCGAGAAGCAGAACAGCAAGACCGTCACCAGCGCGCTCCGCGGGGTGTTCCGGGACGACCACCGCACCCGGGAGGAGTTCCTCCGGCTGGTGCAGGGCGGTGGGTCGCTCCGATGAACCCGCTGCTCACGTCGGTGGATCCGAATGGAGCCGACACGATGATCGTGCGCCGATATCGGGAACTGCGGGCGATGGTGGTGCTCGGCCTGCTCGTCTCTGGCGGGGCACCGCTCGCGGCGCAAGTACGTCCGATGACGCGGAAGGAATCGAAGGCGGCCGCCCGGCCGGCCGACATGGGCATCCCGATGCTCCCGGACTCCTCCGGGTGGGGCATCCACGTCCTCGCCGTCAGCCGCGATGCCAACGGCGGGGTCTGGGTCGGGACCTACGGCCAAGGTATCTACGTCCTGCCGCCCAACGGGACGGTGTGGGGCCACATCCAGACCGACACCACCGACACCAGCGGCACATCGCTCTCATTCAACTTCGTGAACGCGATCGCCTTCGGGATGCGGGGCGAGATCTGGTACGGCACGGTCGGCAACGGCTGGGGTCTCTCCACCGACAATGGGCACACCTGGAAGAACTGGACCCTGAAGCAGCTCGGTCCGAACTGGCAGTACGTGGCACCCGACGGGATCCTCGTCCGCGGTGACACGGTCTATGTCGCCACGGCCGATGGCATCCAGGTCACCACCGACGATGGCGGGCAATGGCAGGCGCTGGAGGACGCGGTGGGTCCGCTCGACAAAGGGCCTGCCGATTCGGCCTTTGCCGTGCTGCCGAGCGAGTACGTCCGGCGGATCAGCACCGACCGACGCGGCGTGGTGGCGTCGACGCTCCGAGGGGTGGTGCGCCTGGACCACGGCCCTGCGGGCTGGATGGCCACCCCGGCAAGCTATGTGTCCTTTCGCCCGATCAACAGCATCCTCCTCAACGATCGCCTGATCCGCGGCACCCAGTGCGGTCTCAAGTTCAGCTCGGACACCATCCCCTGCTTGCCGCCGGCCACGGTCGCTGCCGACTCCGGGCTCGATCTCCGGACGACCTGGTTCCAGCGGCCCATCTCGGTGGTCGATGATCCGTTCATCGACCAGACCTACCGGTACGGCTCGACGATGGGCGGCTACTTCCAGCCGCATCAGGGCGTCGAATTCAACAACCCAGACGGTACCCCGGTGCACGCGATCGGCAGCGGCGTCGTGGTGTACGCCGGGCGCGCCGAGGCCGGCGCCAACACGGTCGCGATCCGGATGGACTCCACGATCACCGGGTCCATCCCGACCTCGCCCGAGTCCGGCCCCCCCGGATCGCCGGTCAAGCTTCGTATCTACTCGGTGTATTACCACGCCAGTCGGCTCGGCGTGCACGTAGGCGAGCGCATCAAGGCGGGGGACGTGATCGCGTGGGTCGGCAACACCGGCCGCGCCACCAATGATCATCTCCACCTTGAGGTCCACGCGAGCCCCACCGACTCGGTCACGGCCATCGTCGACTCGCTCGACCGGTACCCATCGTACACCACCAATCCGGAGCTGTGGATCGAGCCGCTCGACAAGACCGGCATCGTCGCGGGCCAGGTGTGGGACAGTGCCGGCCACGCCGTGCCAGGGGCGCGGGTCTATGGCTTGGTCAAGCCGGAGCCGATCGAGACGCCCTTCAGCTACATCGAGACGTACGGACCGAAGAACCACAGCCACCCGCTCTACCACGAGCACTTTGCCATTTCCGACGTGCCGCCAGGCCAGTACACCATGGGCGTCGAGATCGACGGAAAGAAGGTCTTCCGGAGCGTGACCGTGGTGGCCGGCAAGATGGCGTGGGTGGTCTTCCGGCCGTAGCGACGATGTCCCGCGCCTTCGTGAACGATGATGCGGCCGGGGAGCCGCGCCCGGAGCATCGCTATCCGCTTCCGTCAGCGGACGATCCCGAGTTTCCCGACGCTGCCGCCCGCGCCCTCCTTCGTGGGGCCAATGAAGGAGATACCGTGGGCGCCGAGGAGGCCACCGGCCACGTGTGGGGGGCGCCGGAACTGATCGGATCGGTGGAGCGGATCCTGATCGAGGCACGGCGTCGTCGGGACGACCGCCTCGAACAACTCGCCGAGCGCTTTCTTCGCGCCGCGGGGATCGAGCCCGAGTAGGGAGTGCCGAGCGCTCGTGCGTCGGCACCGCGTTCTCCTCGTCCACTCTTCTCCTCTTCTCCGCTTCTCCTCTTTACTTTTCACTTTTCACTTTTCACTTTTCTTCCCTCTCCCTCACGCACCCGTGTTCATCGAACTCACCGACCATCTCCGTTGTCCCGTCGACCACGACGAGTCGTACCTGGTGCTGCTGCCGGATGTCACCGACGGTCGGAGCGTGCGGACCGGTACGTTGGGCTGCCCGGTCTGCCAGGCCGAGTACCGGATCGAGGATGGGGTGGTGCGGTTCGCGCCGCGGGCCGAGGCGTCGGCCGCGGAGCTGACCGTCTCCGCCGTGGCGGTGCATGCGTTGCTGGGGCTCGCCGGGCCGGGCGGCTTTGCGGCGCTGGTCGGCGATGTGACGTCGCTGGCGGTGGCCCTGGCGCGCTCCAACGTGGGCGTGCACTTCGCCGCGGTCCGCCCGGTGGCGGGTCTGGTGGACTCGCGAGCGCTGAGCCTGATCGATGCCGACCTGCTGCCGTTCAAGCGAGGGTCGCTGCGGGGGGTCGTGCTCGGTGCCGGGTATGGCGGGGACGCTGGGTGGGTGGCCGATGCCGTACGGGTAG
>JBAUHI010000013.1:0-5901 GCA_049680185.1 Gemmatimonadales bacterium
ACGCGATCGACGCATCGCTCGATCCCGCCACCGACCTGATGCGGGGTTCCGAGACGATCACCTATCACAACAACTCCCCCGATGCGCTGCCGTACCTGTGGATGCAGGTGGAGCAGAACATCTGCACTCCGAACAGCATCACCAACCAACTGCACCAACCACCGCTCGTCTTCCAGGACGCCACCTTCGACTTTTCCTGCCAGGAGTTCGAGGGCGGCGATTCGCTCGAAGCACTCGCCGTCAACGGCGTGCCGGCGGCGCACACGATCTACGGCACCATGATGCGCGTCGCCCTGTCGCGACCGCTCGCGCCGCACGCGATCGCGAAGATCACGATCACGTGGCGCTTCAAGGTCCCGCCCTATGGTGCAGGGCGGATGGGACACGACGGCACGCTCTATGAGCTGGGTCAGTGGTATCCGCGAATGTGCGTCTACGACGACGTGAAGGGGTGGAACCACGAACCGTACATCGGGGCGGGAGAGTTCTACCTCGAGTACGGGAGCTTCAGGGTCGACGTCACCCTGCCGGCCAGTTATATCGTGTCCGCGACCGGTCGGCTTCTGAACCCGCTGGAGACGCTGACCGCCACCGAACGCGCCCGTCTGGTCCGGGCCCGCACCAGCGACACCACCATCGCGATCGTCAGGGCCGGTGAGGCGGGAAGGGCCGTCACGCGACCGAGGATGTCGGGAACGATGACTTGGCGCTACGCCGCGGATTCCGTGCGCGATTTTGCTTTCGCGGCGGCGCCTAACTTCCGCTGGGACGCGAGCGGCTACGACGGCATCCTGATCCACACCTATTACCGCCCGACCGCGACGCTCTGGACCGAGGCCAACCAGATGGCCCGCCACGCGATCAAGTACTACAGCGAGCAGTGGCTCCGGTATCCGTATCCCCACGCCTCCGCCATCGAAGGACCGATCGAGGGGATGGAGTACCCGATGATGACCTTCGATCCGAGCGGCCCCGACCGCCTCGACCTCGCGTGGACGGTGGCCCACGAGCTCGGCCACCAGTGGACCCCGATGCTCATCGGCAGCAACGAGCGGCTCTATCCCTGGATGGACGAGGGATTCAACACCTTCATCGACTTGGGCAACGCGGCGAGCTACTTCAAGGGAACTCCCTACGGCGATTCGATCGAGGAGCATCCGCTCCACCTCTACCCGTTGCATGCGATCGTGGGCTCGGAGCAGCCGCTCATCACCAACCCGGTCGAAAGCCACGACCTCTTCTGGACCGGCTACCAGAAGCCGGCCCTGATGATGCAGACACTGCGCTATCACATCCTCGGCAGGGACCGGTTCGATCCCGCGTTCCGTGATTACCTGAAGACCTGGGAATTCAAGCACCCGACCCCCGCCGACTTCTTCCGCCTCATGCGGGACGAGAGCGGGATGGAGCTCGGCTGGTTCTGGCACGACTGGATCTATTCGACCGACCGCCCCGACCAGGCGGTCACGGCGATCACCAACAGCGACTCCGGCGCATCGGTCACACTGGAGAACAAGGGCACGATGCAGCTTCCGGTGTACCTCAAGCTGACTTTCGCGGACGGGACCACCGAGTCGGTGACGCTGCCGGTCGAGATGTGGAACCTGGGGCCGCGGTATGTATATCGGGTGGCGCGAGGGAAGCGGGTGGTGAAGGCGGAGATCGACCCGGGGAATACCCTCCCCGACACCGATCGCAGCAACAACATCATGGTGGTGGAGTAGGCGCCAGCAGGCGGCTTACGGAACAGCGAACCACGGAGACACGGAGGGCACGGAGAACTGCCAGGTGGTGTGGCCTCGCGTGCCGGACTCCGATCACGGACGCGGAGCACCACCCGGCACCTATCGGCGCTCCGGGGCTCCTATTTGGTGGTGCAGTAAGCGCGCTGGTTCCGGAATGACGTCCCCCTCTCCACGAACGTGGAGAGGGGGAGGGGTGAGGAGAGGCCGCGGGACTCTTAATGGTGGTGAAGTAGGCGCGTTGGTCCCGGGATGACGTCCCCTCTCCACGAACGTGGAGAGGGGTAGGGGTGAGGAGAAGTCGCTGGAGCATCGAACTTTTGTGCGTCCGTGCGCCTGTCCGCCCGTGCGCCCCCCTCTCACTCCCCCTCGATCCCCGGGCAGACGATCGCGGCCTGCTCGCGGGTGCCGAGGAGGAGGACCACGCCCCCGTCGGGGCGTTTGACGACCATCGCTGTTGATCGGCCGACCTGCCAGCCGTGGATCTGCTCCGTGCACTGGATGCCGGGGCCGAGGGTGAGTGCCAGCTGGTCGCGGAGCGCGCCGGCCGCGCTGTCCTGCACCGCATGGTCCACCGGATGGATCTGAATGAACCCGGCGGGGCGATGGGTCGAGTCGCTCCAGATGAACAGGGTGTCGGCTCCGCGGACGGTGGTGCAGCGGCTGTGGCCGTGGGCCAGGCTGTCGGTGCAGAGGGTCCGGGTGGCGGGATCGGCGGCGCCGCGCCAGACGGTCTCGATCTTGGCCAGGTCACTCGGCGAGGCAGGGCCGGGACCGCACCCAGCGAGGAGGCCAAGAGCCAGAGTGCTCCCGCACAGACGTAGAGCGACGTTCACGTGATCTCCTCGACTGATCGACCCACCGCGCCTTCGGGGTCCAACGCTGTACGAACTCGCCACCCAAGTCGTTGTGACCGAGCGCCAGTCTGCGTGCCCCGCCAGCATTTGACCGAAGGTCCTGCGCTTACGCCACCGGTCGAGGAGTGGCGGCGGTGCTCGAGATGATCGTGGCGGCGGCGCCCAATCCCGGCGCGCTGGCCTTGATGAGGATCTCACCTGAGCCCTTCGATGCCTGGACGATGGCGCAGCAGAGCCCGTTGAAGGCCCGGCGCACTGGGCCCCGGTCCGATTCGTGGCTCGATGGGTCGCCGTTCCCCACGCCGATCAGTCGCCCTGCACCCGACACCTCGAACGTCACCTCGGCGTCGGCAGTCGGCACGACCCGCCCCGCCGAGTCGACGACCTCGACCCGGAGCACCGTGGCGTCCTCGCCATCTCCCGCGATCGGTGCCCGCCACGGCACCAGCCGGATCTTTTCCGCCGGTCCCGTCGTCTCCCGTCGATCCATCAGCACCACCGCACCACCCCGCATGCCCCGTGCCTCGATCGCTCCGGGGGCGTAGGCCACCTTCCACCGCACGTGCGAATTCCGCGGCACCTCCTGCACGCCCGCGCTCACGCCATTCACGAAGAGCTCGACCTGATCGAGGTTCGAATGACACCAGACCTCGATCTCCTGGCCTTCCTGTCCGGCCCAGTTCCAGTGGGGGAAGAGGTGCAGCACCGGCGCTCCGCCCCACCACGCCTGGTAGTAGTAGAAGGTGTCCTTGGGAAAGCCGCAGGTGTCGAAGATCCCGAAGTGCGAGCTGATGCAGGGCCAGGCATACGGGCTCGGCTCGCCCCGGTAGTCGAATCCCGTCCAGACGAATCCGCCGGCAAGGAAGTCTCGAGTGGCGAAGTAGCTCCACCACTCCTCAGCGGTGGCGCCGTACGAGGGCTTGTTGACGTCGTAGGCGCTGATGTAGCCGCGCGTCTTGTCTGTGACGTAGATGCCGCGTGTCGCGAAGGCGCTCGCCACTTCCGTGGCCATCGACGGCTTGCGGGGGAAACGGCGGTGGAACGCGTCGATGTCGGCGCGCTGGTAGTTGAATCCCTGGACATCGAGGGCGAGCGACGTTCCCTTGCCCCACCCGCCGTCCATCGCCGCCGTCACGGGGCGAGTATGGTCGAGCCGGTGCGCCAGGTCCCGCACCGTGGTGGCGATGCGGGTGCCCCGATCGTTCCCCTGGACCTCCCACTCCTCGTTGGCGATGGACCAGCAGAAGACGCACGGATGGTTCCGATCGCGCCGGATCATTCGCTCGAGCTGGCCCAATCCCTCGGGCTCCGGAGAGAACATGCGGGTCTCGTCGAGCACCAGCATCCCGAGCCGGTCGCAGGCGTCGAGGAGCTCCGGCGTCGGCGGGTTGTGCGAGGTGCGATAGGCGTTCGACCCCATCTCCTTGAGCCGTGATATCCGATACTCCTGCAGCCGATCGGGCAGGGCAGCACCGACCCCCGCGTGATCCTGGTGGTTGCAAGTCCCCTTGAGCTCCACTCGGCGGTCGTTGAGGAAGAATCCATGATCGGGATCGAATCGGATGGTCCGGATGCCGAAGGACGTTTCTGTCCGGTCGATCACTTGCTGGCCCGCGATGAGTTCCGTCACCGCACGGTAGAGCTCCGGCGTCTCAAGCGACCAGAGCCGCGGATGGACGACCCGTACCTCCTGGCTGACCTCACGCTGCTCTGAGGGTTGCACCGTAACGCCGGCGCCCAGGACCCGTCCGGCCGACTTGCCATCCGGCCCAATGATGGTCGAACGCACTCGGCAACTGGCCGGCCGCTCGCCATCATTCGCGACCTCGGTCCGGATCGTCAGGGTTGCGGCACCACTCCGGACCTCCGAGGTGACGAACGTCCCCCACTGTGGCACGTAGAGCGCATCGGTCTTGACCAGCCAGGCGTGGCGGTAGATCCCCGCGCCTTCGTAGAACCACCCCTCGTGCTCGGTGGCATCGGCCCGCACCACGAGGATGTTGGGGCCGCCATACGTGATGAGATCGGTGACGTCGTACCGGCAGGGAGCGTAGCCGCTCAGGTTGCGGCCCAGATAGTGGCCGTTGAGCGCCGCCGTGGAATCGCGGAAGACGCCGTCGAACTCGATCGAGATGCGCCGACCGGCGTCCGATGCCGGGATATCAAAGGTGCGCCGATACCATCCGATGCTGGTGGCGGGGTAGGTGCGGCCGAGTGGCTTGGAACCGTGTCCCACCTGGTCGGGGTCGTTCACGAAGGGGAGGTCCACGGTCCAGTCGTGCGGGAGATCCACACTCTGCCAGTCGTGGTCGTCAAAGTCCCCCGCGGAGGGGGCAAAGAACTCTCCCGCCTTGCCGAAGATCTCGCCGGTGCCGAAGCCGAAGTCCTGAACAGGATCGCTGGCGTGGCCCAGATGGAAGCGCCACCCGAAGTCGAGGAGGAGGCGTTCGCGTGCCGATGGCCCCGCGTGCGCGGAGGGCCCCGCGTCTCGCGGGGCCCACGCACGTCGGGGGAGGACGAGTGCCGTCGCCGAAAGGGCGGCCCCGGCCCGCAATGCTTCACGGCGCGTCAACTTCATGGATCCCTCCGCGTGGTGCGCTGCATTACGCCGCCGATCGTGTCGGTACCGCCAGACCCACGGGAAGTGTGACCCGGACGAGTGCGCCTCCGGCCGGGCCATTCTGCGCCGCGATCTCGCCGTGCTGCTGTTCCACCAACCGTCGCGCGATGGCGAGCCCCAGCCCGGTGCCGCCGGGGCGGTGGCTGACGAAGGGATGGAACAGGTGGGCCAGCAGGTCGGGTCGGAACCCGGGACCGGAATCCGAGACCTCGCATTCGACTCGGTCGCCACCGGGCCCCGATGTCAGCGTGACGCTGACCACCACCGTCCCGCCGACGGGGGAGTGCTGGACGGCATTCGTGATGAGGTTGACGAATACCTGGATCAAGCGATCCCGGTCCATCACGACGTCCGGCAGCGGGTCTGCCGCATGGACTTCGACCCGCACCCCGGCATCTGCTGCGAGCCGGGCGCATAGACCGGCCGCACTCCGGACCACGATCGCTGGCTTTCCGGATTCGAGGTCGGCGCGGCTCGGCCGTCCGTAGATCAGGAGGTCGCGGGTCAGGGTAGTGAGGCGCGAGACCGCGCTCTTGACGTCGGCGAAGATGTCCGCACGGCGTCCCGAGAGTTCGGGTTCGACCGCCGCCAACGTCTGGAGGCCCGAAGAGATGGCCATCAGCGGATTGCGGACCTCGTGGGCCACGCCTCCCACCAACTCGCCCAGTTCCGCCATCGCCTC
>JBAUHI010000014.1:0-41839 GCA_049680185.1 Gemmatimonadales bacterium
CCGAGTGGATCCAGCCATCGGACGATCCCTCCACCGCAAAGCCGAAGGCGCGGAGCAACCGTTCGGTGTGGTCACGGGAACGGCCCAGCGACTCCAGAAGGTGCACGGGGACCGCCGCCGCCATTCCCGCCAGGAGGAGCGCACTCTTGATCTGCGCACTCGAGACGGGAAGTGCATAGGTCAGTTCGTGGAGGTGTCCGCCGCGGACGGCGAGCGGAAGCCCATCGCCATGGGCCAGGTCCTCGAAGTGCGCACCCATCTGCGTCAGCGGAGCGGTGACCCGGCGCATCGGGCGGCGACGCAGCGACGCATCTCCGGTGAGCTCGGCCTGGAACGGGTGGGCGGCCAACAGACCCAGCAGGAGCCGGGTAGTGGTGCCGGAGTTGCCGCAATCGAGCCGGCGGGACGGGCGGTGGAAGCGGCGACGGGCGCGCACCCGGGTCACCCGATCGGGCACCAGGGGCGAGATGTCGGCACCGAGCGCGCGCAGGACCCGCGCGGTGGAGCGGGCATCGAAGGCCGTGAGCGCGCCGCCGATCCAGCTGGTGCCACCCGCCAGCGCCGCCAGCATCAGCGCGCGGTGGGTGATGCTCTTGTCCCCGGGGACCCGGATGGTTCCGCTCACGCGCATCGGTCTGTCGCTGGCTCCGAAATGGGCCTAAGTTGGGTGACGTTCACCCCGCACCCTTCGCCTGAAGACTTGCCGTGCTCCCTGACGATCGATCGCCGTCCCCGCCGCCGGGCCCAGCAGACCCGAGCGAGCCCGCGCCGCCCGCCGAGATCCACGCGGTCGACCCGGAGAATCGCGATGCGATCTTTGAATCCATCGCGGAGCTCGAGGACCGGGCCTGGCGGCGACGTGAGGCGGAGGAGGCCTTGCCGCCACCGCCACTCCCGCCGTCCCAGCGCTGGTCGGTGGCCATCTCGCTCGGCGTTCTGGCCGTGGTCGTGTGGCTGATGCCCCTGCTCACCCGTGCGCCGGTGCTTTTCGTCACGCCGCTGCTGCGTACCACCACTCCGGAGCGGGTCGAGCGCGGGCTGCAAAGCGCAGCCGACCGGATCGAACAGTACCGGATAAGCCAGCGACACCTCCCCGGCTCTCTGGCGCTGGTGGCGCCGGTCTCCCCCCAGATCCATTACTTCCCGGACACCGGCGCCCGCTTCATCCTCGAGACCCCGATCACGGCCGGCGTGGCGCGCCTCACCTTCGAACGCGGCCGGTCGGAATTCCAGATGTTCGGCCCCAACGATCTCAGGCCAGCGCCGCCGCGGGCGCCGGGTCATCCATGACAGGATCGCGCCGCGGGGTGATCCTGGTCGAAGCGGTAGTGGCGCTCGCAGTCTTGCTCGTGCTCGCCGGGCTCATTGCACCCGCGATCCGGGCCAAGCGGATGCGGGCCCACGCGATCCGCGTCGTCGCGGCGGCCAAGCAGGTCGGCGCGGCCATCGCCACGTTCCAGCAGGCCCGCCACGCGTGGCCGACCAGCGCTGGGGCCGGGCTGACGCCCGCCGGACTGGCATCGTACACCGCCGGCACACCGTTCCAAAGCGACGACTACGTCCTGCGTTATGTCCTGCGGGACGTGACCACGAGCGACGGCGACCTGCACCACTCGATCCTGATCGTGTCACCGACCGATCCCGCGGCCTGCCCCGAGGTATATGACGGCCTGGGCGGGGCGCAGAATCCGAGACTGATCGCGTACTGTGGCAACGACCAAGGGTCGCTGTACTTATTCCTCAACTAGCGCCGGGGCGGAAGCGCGCCGCCGCCTCGAAGAAGGCCCGCACCCCGGCAGCATCCCCCTCCGACACCGACCGCCGCAGCGCTTCCAAGTCTCCCGCCAGCGCCTCCAGCGCCCGTGCGACCGCCGCCCGATTGGCCAGGATCACCTCTGATCCCGCCACCGGATCGGCGGGCATCCCCTCGCGGGCCAGCCGGGCCGCAGCACCCCACGTGACCCCGCCAAGACCGCGCCCCTCGAGCAGGTGGGCGAGCACGGACAATGTTGCGCTCGGCAGGTGCCTGGTCCACGCGACCTGCTCATCGTGTCGTGCGGGATCGATCAGCACCGGTGCGCCGCCCAGGACCTCCTCGACGAAACTCATTGCCGTTCGCGCCGCGCGATGGCCAGCCTCGGTGTCCGCGGCCGACACGTACGTGATCCGACCCTGGAATCGATCCGGTGCGGCGCCCTGGAATCCGGGGCCCACGGCCTCGCCCATCGGATGCAACGCCGCGGTGCGATCGGCAAGTCCGAGCGAGGCGGCGCTCGCCAGGGCGGCGGAGTGGACCTCGGAACAGAGCAGCAGGGTGGCGGTCACTGGCAGGTGCAAGGCCACCCGGCGCAGCACCGCGTCGAGTTCGGTCGGTGCATCGGCAAGGAGGATCACCGAGGCGCCGCGGACCGCACGATCAGCACGATCGGCGAGGTCGTCGATGGCCGCGGCCCGAAGCGCCGCAGTCCCGTCGGCGCGGCTGGCCGCCCACCCGACCACCCGGGGCACTCCAGCGCTCCGGGCGGCCCACGCGGCGGATCCGCCGACGACGCCGAGCCCGAGCACACCAAGGACCTCAGGTCGCATGCGCGCCGTTTTTCTGCACCATCGCGCGTGCGTACGAGTTGGCTGACGTCATGGGCCAATGGTAGTTATGGGCCGCAGGTTCCTCAACAGCGGCGCACCGTCGCGCCGGGCGCGGCCGACCTGAAGGCGCACATGACCGATCGGCGATCCACCGCATTGCGTTCCTTGCCCGATAGCTGGATCGCGGCGCCACTGCTGGCGGCGGGCGTCTGCACCCGCGACCAGGTGGACCGGGCGTGCGCGGATGGCGTGGCGGAACTCTGGGCGACGGCGGTGGCGCAAGGGTGGGCCGGGTCGGACCGGATCGTGAGCGTGTTGGCGGCCTGGTCCGACCTTCCGATCGCCGACCTGGAACGGATCGGGCATCGGGCCACGGCTCTTATTCCGGAGTCGTTGGCGCGCAAGCACCGGATCCTCCCGGTGTCCGCGGACGACCGGCATATCGTCGTTGCCACGGCGGACCCGCGTGATCTCGATGTCGAGCGCGACCTCGCCTTCCACACCGGCCGCGCGGTCAGCTTCCAACTCGCCGCACCGGAGGCGCTGCTCCGCCGGATCGACGAGCTGTACCGCCCCGAACGGAGCATCGAACGACTGCTGTCAGGGCTGGGATCCGGCACCGTCGAGCCGGTGGTGGAAGCGGCCGCCCCCGGCGACGGCAAGGACCCCATCCTCGAAGCCCCGGTGGCCAAGTTGGTCGATGCATTGATCGCCGAAGGCGTGCGGGAACGCGCCAGCGACATCCACTTCGACCCGGACGACGGGACGATGGTGGTCCGCTACCGGGTGGACGGCGTCCTCCGCGAGGCGATGCACCTGCCCCGTTCGGCCGGCGCGACGGTGGTCCGCCGCGTCAAGATCCTGGCCAATCTCGACGTCACCAATCCCCTGGTCACCGCCGACGGGCGCGCCAGCGTGCGGGTGGACGGCAAGATGGTCGACCTGCGGGTGGCCACAGCACCGGTCGCTCGGCGGGGTCAGAAGGCTGTCATCCGGATCCTCGATCCGTCGAACCTGAAAACACAGCTCGCCGACCTGGGACTCATTCCGTCGGAGCATGAGGCGCTCACGCGGCTTCTCGGACACCGGGAGGGGATCGTCCTCGTCACCGGCCCGACCGGCAGCGGCAAGACCACGACGCTGTATGCGGCGCTCAACCAACTCCGGACCGGCAAGGTCAACATCGTTACCGTGGAGGACCCGGTCGAGTACTGGCTCGGTGGTGTCTCCCAGATCCAGGTCAACGAGGCCCAGGGGCTCACCTTTGCCGGTATCCTCCGGTCGGTGCTGCGGCAAGATCCCGACATCGTCCTCGTGGGCGAGATCCGCGACCCGGAGACCACAACGACCGCGGTCCAGGCAGGCCTCACCGGACACCTCGTCCTCTCGACACTCCACACCAACGACGCGCCCACGGCGGTGATCCGGCTTCGGGACCTGGGACTCGATCCGTTCAAGGCGGCGGCCGTGCTCAAGGGTGTGGTGGCCCAGCGGCTGGTCCGGCGCCTCTGCGACCAATGCGCGGCCCCCGCCGATATCGACACGGTCCCCGCCACATTCCGGCCTCCGCCTGGCCACCCCCGCCCGATCGCGCTGCGCCGCGCCGTCGGCTGTCGTACATGCATGGGGACCGGGTACCTCGGCCGGCTGCCAGTCGTCGAGGTCCTGCCGGTGACCGGGGAGGTGGCTCGGGTGATCGGCAACGGCGATCCGCCGGCGGAGTTGCATGCGGCGGCACGGGCGGCGGGGATGCGATCGATGTGGGAGAGCGGTCTTGAGCGGGTGTGGGACGGGGTGACCACGATCGCCGAACTCGAACGGGTGCTGGGAGAGCACCGACCGGTGGCGGCCGCATCGATCGTCCGGGAGCCGGGCCTCACCCCGGCGTGGAGCCCGACGCGGCTCTTGATCGCCGCTGCCGACGGACCATCGCGGCTCTCCCTGCGGACCCTGTTAGAACGGGAAGGCTGCGTGGTGTCTGAGGCCACCCATGGCCTCGATGCTCTGGCGCAGTCCGCCAGAACGTCCTTCGACCTCATCGTGCTCGACCTGGATATGGACACGCTCGACGGGCTCGGCGTGCTGGAAGCATTGCGCGCCGGAGACGCCACCGTATGCGTACCGGTCATCCTGCTTACCGAGCGGGCCGAGAGCGAATCGGCCGCATTCGACCTCGGCGCCGACGACGTTGTGGTCAAGCCGTTCGAATCGAGCGCGTTCCGGGCACGGGTGCGGGGGGTGTTGAGGAGGGCGAAGGGATAGGAGGCTATCAGCTATCAGCTGACAGCTAACAGCTAACAGCGACAGGCTATCGGTCATCGGCTATCAGTGATCGCGCGCGGCTGATAGCTTGTAGCTGATGGCTGATAGCCATGCACACCTGATAGCTTGTAGCTGACAGCTGATCGCTCTCAACCCGCCACCGATGGCGCCCAATCCACATGGCAACCATCCTGATCGTCGAAGACAGCCCTGACAACATGGTGCTCTTCCGCACCGTGCTTGCGCTCAGGGGGCATACGATCATCGAGCGGGTGGACGGACACGGGCTTCTGGACGCGCTCGACGACGCCCTCCCCGACCTGGTGCTGATGGACATCCAGCTTCCGGACAAGGACGGCTACACGCTCCTGAAGGAACTCCGTGAATCGGGCCGGACGGCGCTCCGGGTGGTGGCGCTGACCGCGCACGCGATGGGGAGCGACCGCCAGCGGGCGCGGGAGGCGGGGTTCGACGGCTACATCACCAAGCCGATCGATGTGCGGTCGTTCCCGGCGTTGATCGAGCGGGTGCTGGCGGGGGAGACGGTAGAGTCGTAGGGGCGCATAGACGCATAGACGGATAGACGGATAGACGCAGGAATTAACGTACCTCGGTGGAATGTGCGACGCCTATACGCAAAGAGCCCCGCCGGATGGCGGGGCTCCTGCGTTTCATTTCCTGTGGCGCTTACTTGCCGCCGAAGAGCAGACCGAAGGTGAGCGCGATGAAATCCACGCCGCCCGTGCCGCCGACGCTGTGGTAGCGGAGTTCGCCGTAGCCGTGCATGCTGCCCACGGGGACCTTGACGCCGCCGCCGATGTCGATCCCGAGGCCGGTGCCGCTGAAGCTGAAGGGCCCGGTGCCAGACCAGCTGCTGTGCGAGATGTTGAGCCCGCCGACCAGGTACGGCTTCATCGAGCTGGTGCTCTTGATGTCGTACCCGGCGTCAGCACCGACGGCGATCTGGGTGATGCTACCGCACCCCGAGCAATCGATCCCGAAGTGATCGAAGGAGACGTCAGGGCGCAGCCACACCGGCCAGCCGTGCGGGGTCAGGGTGACGCCGACGCGGGCACCGAATCCGGTGGTGGCACCGGTGGACGGGAGGCCGAGTTCCACGCCCGCGTTCCAGACGAGGGGCGTCGAGGCGGACGACGCCGCCACGGGCGCCGGGGCCGGCTTCTTCTTCTGCGCCTGGGCCGGCGCGGCCACTACTGCGAGGCCCAGCGCGACCGCAAGACCAGCTTGGACAAAGCCCTTCATCTGGATGTCTCCTGGAACGGGGGTTGTTGCACATAGGGCCATCGAGTGTGGCCCCGGTCAGGTCTGGTGAAGACCAAGAGTACACAATAACAGTAGGGTATTGCTAAGGATCCGCCAAGTGGGGAGAAGTTAAACCTCAGGCTCATCCCGCCGTCAACAAATCAACACGCTCTCCGACAACCACTTACCACGCTCCGCAACACTCCCCACAGAGCCACCGACGGGTCGAGGGCCAGTGCCCATCGGTACCGATGCCCCCCGTGGGATTCGAACCCACACTGGAGCGGGTTTAAGCCGCCTGCCTCTGCCAGTTGGGCTAGGAGGGCGGAGGGAATATACGGCGGATAGATGGATGGTCGAATAGGCGGATGGACGGAGGGTCGAATGGGCGGATGGGCGGGTGCGCCACCGGAGTCATCCTGAGGGCGCTTCACCGCCCGAAGGATCTCCGGCCCGCTCTGGCGAGATCCACTGCCCAGACCCGACCGGGGATCGCGGCCGGACTGGCCGGAGATCCTTCGTCGCCTACGGCTCCTCAGGATGACCCCGAACCCGAAAGGCGTTCCCTGTGCTGCAATCGGATCCTCAGGATGACTCCGACGACGAAAGACCTTCCCTGCGGGACCGTGGATCAGCGCAACCGCTCCGCTCGGACTCCCGGCGCGGCTTTGGTTTGCCAGACGACAGGGACGTGTCCGTATGCGGCCCGAAATCCCTCCTGCACCTCGGCCGCGATCCGCGGGGCCCGCGCAGGATCGATGAGCGCGATGACGGCGCCCCCCCACCCCGCCCCGGTCAGGCGGGCTCCCCACGCCCCGTGCCGCATCGCCAGCTCGACCAGCACATCGGCCTCCGCGCACGACGACTC
Source organism: Gemmatimonadales bacterium (assembly GCA_049680185.1). Taxonomy (GTDB): domain Bacteria; phylum Gemmatimonadota; class Gemmatimonadetes; order Gemmatimonadales; family GWC2-71-9; genus CAMLHU01. The sequence continues at coordinate 6,980 of JBAUHI010000014.1, forward strand.
GTAGTCGTCCCGCAAGGAGCGATGGCCTTCGGTGATCAACTCCCCGACCTCGACCAGGTCCCCGCGCTCGAGCGCCTCGGCGGCCGCTCGGGTACGCGCAGTCTCGGTGATGACGTGCCTCACCCGACGACCGTGGGCAGCGGGAAGTGCGGCGAGCAGGCGCGGGAGCTTCTCCGACGGGAATGCGGCGAGGTGGGCCGCGGGAAGACCCTGCTCCCGAAGGATGGCCAGCGCTTCTTCGCACTCCCGCCGGCGCGCTGGATAGGCGCTCGACACCAGTCGATGGGACACGCCAGTGTCGAAGACCCAGACCTCGCCAGGAAATGGCTCCGGTACGATCGCGCCGGTCGCGGTCTCGATCAGGAGCGCGTGCCCACCGGTGCCCAGCGCCACCACGGATTGGTCCATCCGGCCGCAGGGCATCCCGACTTCATCGTGCTCGGCCTCGTACGCGACATCGACGAGTTCCGGGCCTCGGAGCGCCACGCCAGCCAGGCGGGAGAGCGCCTTGGCCGCCGCCACCGTCAAGGCCGCAGATGACGAGAGCCCTGCGCCGACGGGGAGCGTGGACGCAAGGGCCACGCTGGCGCCCTCAGGTGCAGCGCGCCGACGTCGGAGGGCGCGGACGACGCCGGCCAGGTAGTCGGTCCACTCCCCCCGCATGGGGCCATCGGGATCGAATCCGTCGACCACGCCATCCCGGGCCGAGACCGCATCGAAGCGCCGGGCGCGGCCGGCGACGACGACCGTACGCCGGGCAATGGCCATCGGGAGCACCGGGCCCCCGTTATAATCCGTGTGTTCCCCGATGAGGTTGACGCGCCCCGGCGCCGATGCCGCCGCACGTGCGGCACCGCGGAAGTGGCGTGCGTGAAGTTCGAATGCGACCCGGGTCGCGGAGGGTGCGTGCGGCACGTCCGATGGGTCCTGTGGTTGACGGTGTGCGTGCTGGCAGTGGTGCCCATCCGGGCCGCCGCCCAGCTCGCGCCGATCGGCACGCCCAAGGGGCTCATCCGCCTCGAGGCGGGAGGCGGCTTCACCAGCGCCGACAGCCGCTACCTCGGTGGTGTCGAGCAGGACCTGGCCGGCGATTGGAACGGCACGATCGGCAGCACGATGCTCCCCGGCCTGGCCCCGGCAGAGCAGCAGATCCGCCAGTTGGCCGGCGAGCCGAACTATAACCTGAGCCTGGGCCGGTCGAGCGTGCTCGCGACGTACCAGCAAGGGCGCATCAACCTGGGGCTGTCGTACGGCATCACCGATCGATTGAGCGTCTTCGGGCGGATCCCGATCATCCGGGTCCGGACCCAGGAAACACTGCGACAGGACTCGGCATCGGCCAACGCCGGGTTCAATCCCGCCGACCCGGTGTTCGGCACGCCGGGCGGACCGGCGGACGCGAACACCTTCTTCAGCGGATTCAACACCGCCCTCACCACGCTCGCCGGCAAGCTCGCCAACGGCGACTACGACGCCGATCCGCCCACCAAGGCGCTGGCCCAACAGACGCTCGCCAACGGGACCGCGCTCAGGAACGGCCTGTATGCGCTGATCTCGGATCCGGGCAGCGCATCGCCGGTGCTGCCGATCGCGAACAGCACCGCCGGTCTCGCTATCCTGAGCCAGATCAGCTCGCTCCAGGGCGCCTTGAGCGGGTCACTGGGCGTCGGCGGCTTCGCTTCCCTCCCCGACCTGCCGGCCGCACGATTCGGACAGGCCGACTTCGCCGACCTCATCTCGAATCCTGCGGGGCCCGGCAACGCGATCCTCATCGACGGCCTGGTTCGGAACCGCCAAGGCGACGCCGAGCTCGGCGGCACCTACACGCTGATCGACCATTGGCGCGAGGACGGGGGCCCGGCGTTCCGGCTCGCCGCCACCGGACTGGTGCGGCTTCCGACCGGCATTGTCCCGGTCGCGGGCCTGCTCTTCGACCAGGGCACCGGCGATGGCCAGACCGATATCGAGGGGAGTCTCGTGGCCGACATCGGGCGCGGCGCGCTGGGCGCCCGGATCACGGCGGACTACAACGACCAACTCCCGGGCACCCTGACGCGCCGGGTCGCCGCGCCGACGGCGGCGTTCGCGTGGGCCAACACGACCGCCGCGGTGCGCTGGGACCCGGGCAACGAATTCACGCTGTCGATCGCGCCGTTCTTCCGACTGGCCGACGGCTTTGCCGCGACCGCGGGTGCCACCTTCTGGAGCCACGGCAGCGATCAGGTGAGTTACGTCGCCACGCCGCTGCTCGGGGCCCCGCCGGCGGAGCTTCTGGCCGAGGACACCCGCGCGAGTGCCACGATGCTCGAGGGTGGTTTTCTCTTCAGCAGCACCGGCTCCCGCGGCGGAAAAGGCCTGCCGGTGGAGGCCCATTGGACCTACCAATTCGTGGCCAGTGCCGCGGGTGGACGGGTCGACAAGACCCGCCAGACGACGATGGAGTTCAGGGTGTACTTCCGGCTGCAGTAGGGCGGATGGGCGCGTACGGCGCATGAACCGCCGCGTGGGTGCAGGAGGAACATGACCTGTCATCCCGAGCGGAGCGAGGGACCTGTCTGACCAGCGCTGGGGGCCGGCCGGGTAGGTCCCTCGGTCGCTACGCTCCCTCGGAATGACAGCGAGAGGGAATGGCGCCTCACCACCCCGACTTCAGGGCACGGCTACCGCACCGCCAGCAGGGCCTCCGCGTGCTTCCGCGCGGTCGCGGCATCGGCATCGCCCAGCATCCGCGCGAGCTCGGTGATCCGATCCTCGCCGTGGATGACCTCGACATCGCTGGTGGCGACCCCGCGCTTGGCGGCCTTTGACACGACGAGGTGGCGGTCGGAGCGGGCGGCGATCTGCGGCAGGTGGGTCACGACCAGCACCTGATGTTTCCGGGCCACGGTCGCGAGCGCCTCGCCCAATTGCGTGCCGACCTCCCCACCCACCCCGGCGTCGATCTCGTCGAAGATCAGGGTCGGCACATCGTCCTGGCCGGCGAGGACCGTCTTGAGCGCGAGCATCAAACGCGACAATTCCCCACCCGATGCCACCTTGGCGAGCGGTTTCGACTCATGCCCGACATTGAGCCGGACCGCAAGCGTCACGCTCTCCGCACCGGCCGCCGACGGCGCCTCGAGCGGCACCATCAGGACCTCCAACACGCCGCCGGGCAAGCCGAGCCCCGGAAGGAGACGGCTGACCGCGCGTCCCAGGCGCGCTGCCGCTTCGGTGCGCTTGGAGGTGAGGGCCAGCGCGGAGGCAGTCAACGCCGCTGCAGCGGACTGGCGCTTGGCCGCGATGGCGCGGAGGTCGGTGTCCGCGGTGTCGAGCAGGTCGAGCTCCCGGGCAGACTCCTGACCGGTGACGATGACGGCATCGACGGTGTTGCCATACTTCTGGGTCAGCCGCTGGATCACATCGCGGCGCCGTTCGATCTCGGCGAGGCGCTCGGGATCCTCCTGCACCGACTGCGCATAGTCCGCCGCCACCCGGGCGAGCTCCGTCAGGTTGCTGAACGCGGAATCGAGGAGCTCCCGCCATTTCGCGGCGTCGGGATCCTGCTTCTCGAGCGGACCGAGGGCACGATCGGCCTCGCCGAGCTGAGTGAGGGCGCCGCCCTCCTCGCCGTCCACGGCCTCGGCGATCCGTCGAGCCTGTTCCACCAATGTGCCAGCGTGGCTCAAGCGGCGCGCCTCGAGTGCCAGCGCCTCATCCTCGCCAGTCTTGAGCCTGGCATCCCCGATCTCCTTCACCACGTGGCGCAGATAATCGGCCCGCCGCCGCACCTCATCCCGCCGCGCCGCGAGTTCCCCCTCCTCCCGCGCGAGCGCCGCTTCGACGTGCCACGCTTCCGCCACCGCGTGGCGTTGCGGCAGGGCGCCGGCAAAGGAGTCGAGGCTATTTCGCTGGGCGTCGGGATGGAGGAGGGACTGGGTCTCCTGCTGGCCGTGGAGGTCCACCAGGAGGTGGCCAAGATCAGAGAGCACCGCGAGCGTGGTGGGGCTGCCGTTCACCCAGGCGCGGGAGCGTCCTTCGGCCGAGACCTCCCGCCGGATGATGACCCGTCCTTCATCGACGTCGAGGCCCAGATCCTCGATCCGTTTCCGGCGCGGTGCATCGTTGATCTCGAAGGCGCCTTCCACCACAGCACGTGCCGCACCGGGGCGGACCAGTCCGCTGTCGGCGCGCTCGCCGAGAAGCAGGGCAAGGGCATCCACCAACATCGACTTGCCGGCGCCGGTCTCGCCGGTGAGAACATTGAGGCCGGGACCCAGCTGGAGGGTGACCTCCGCGATAGTCGCGAGGTCGCGGACGCGGAGTTCGGCGATCACGGGCGCACTTCGCGGCCGAGGAGGTCGCCCCAGTGGAGCTTGGTGCGCATCACGCTGAAGAAGCCGTCCTCGGTGTGGAGCCGGACGAGGAGCACGGCATGGTCGGCGCGGCGCACGTGGACGCTGTCACCGGCGGTGAGGGTGGTGCCGACCTGTCCATCGAAGGACACGAGGAGATCGTCGGCCCACGGGGTGATCGGTTCGATCAAGACCCGGCTCCGGCCGTGGACCACGAGGGGCCGGACGGCAAGGGTGTGGGCACAGATCGGCGTGACGAGCAGCGCTTCGACGCCCGGAACGACGACCGGGCCGCCGGCGGAGAGCGAGTAGGCAGTGGACCCGGTGGGCGTGGAAACGATGAGCCCGTCGGCACTGTATGGCCCGACCGCCTCGCCATCGATGGACAGCCGCAGCCGGATGACCCGGGCGACACCGCCCTTGTGGACCACCGCATCATTGAGCGCGTGGGTGACCGAACGCTCGACACCGTCGCGAGAAACGATCGACGCCCGGAGCACCATCCGGCGGTCGATCGTGTGGTGACCCTGGATCAGCGCGTCGAGTGCCGCGATCAGGGAATCCCGGGCCGCGGAGGTGAGGAAACCGACCCGGCCGAGGTTGACACCCAGGATGGGGGCCTCGCGGCCGGCGAGGAGACGTGCGCCGCGGAGGAGGGTCCCGTCGCCGCCGAAGGTGATGAGGAAGTCGAGCGGGGCCGCATCGAGCGCACCCACCGGCGCCGGCCAGAGGGATTCCAGGCCGGCCTCGGTGAAGAGCGTGATGCCCCGCTTCGGCGCCTCGCGAGCGAGGGTCTCGATGAGCGGGCCCAAGTCGCCGTAGCGCGGGTTGCCGACGACGCCGACGTTCATCGCGCCTCGAGGCTCTCCTCGCGGCGGAGCGCCACGATGCGACGGGCGATGCCGTCGGCGGTGAGGCCGAACGACTCAAGCTGTTCCGCGCGGGGGGCCTGTTCCTGCAGTTTGTCGGGAACCCCCAGCGGGACCACCCGAACTTCGGGTTGGGTGGTCTGCAGGATCCCGGCAAGCATGGCGCCGAAACCGTTCACCACCGTGCCTTCCTCCACCGTGACGAGGGTGCGGTGGCGCCCGACCAGCGTCTCCAGCATGGCCCGATCATACGGCTTGAGGAATCGGGCATTCACCACCGAACAGTCGATACCGTCGGCCGCGAGCCGTTCCGCGGCGGCGAGGGCGGGCAGCACCATCGTCCCGACACCCAGGATGGCGAGGTCCTTCCCTTCCCGCAGGAGCTCCCAGGTGCCGTAGGCCACGGCCGGGACCTGCTCCGGCGGAGACGGGTCGGTTGGGGTCTTGTCCCGCGGATAGCGGGTGGAGAAGGGACCGTCATGCTGGAGTGCGCACTTGAGGAGGCCCACGAGCTCGTCGCCATCCTTGGGCGCGGTGACGGTCATCTCCGGCACCGCCAGCATGTAGGCGATATCGTAGAGGCCCATGTGGGTCTGGCCGTCCTCGCCCACCAGGCCGGCGCGATCCATCGCGAAGATGACCGGCAGCCGCTGGACGGCCACGTCGTGGATGATGTTGTCGTAGGCGCGCTGCAGGAATGTGCTGTACACCGCCACCACCGGGCGGAGCCCCTGGGTGGCGAGCCCGCCGGCGAAAGTGACGGCGTGCCCTTCGGCGATCCCCACGTCGAAGAACCGTTCCGGCCACCGCTTCTGGAAGATGTTGGTGCCGGTCCCCGCGGGCATCGCCGCGGTGATGACGACCAGGTCCTGGCGCTGGGCCGCGATCGACGTGACCGCTTCCCCGAACGCCTGGGTCCAAGCCGCCGGTCCGCTCGACTTCGAGCGCGCCTCGCCGGTCACCGGGTCATACGCCGCCAGTCCGTGCCACTTTTCCCGGTTGGCCTCGGCCAGCGGAAAGCCCTTCCCCTTCTGGGTCAGCACATGGAGTACGCGCGGGCCCTTCATCTGGCGCACAAAGGCGAGCGTCTCGCCGAGTTTCTGGAGGTCGTGCCCGTCGATGGGGCCGAAGTAGCGGAACCCGAGCTCCTCGAAGAGCATCCCGTCGGACCAGAGGTTCTTGACGCTCTCCTCGACCGTCTTGGCAAAATCCGAGACCCGCTCGCCGAACTGCCCCGGGATCGAGCCGGTGATCTTCTTGACCAGGTCGCGGGCCCGATTGGCCGTGGGGCTCGCGACGATCCCGCCCAGCATCTTGCTGATGGCACCGACATTCGGGCTGATGCTCATCCCGTTGTCGTTGAGGATGAGCAGGATGTCCCGGTCGGAGTGGCCCGCGTTGTTCATCCCCTCGTAGGAAAGGCCGCAGGTGAGCGCACCATCGCCCACGACGGCGATCACCTCGTGGTCCTCGCCCTTCAGGTCGCGCGCGGTGGCCATGCCGAGCGCCGCCGACATCGCCGTGCCGGCGTGACCGGCGCCGAATTGATCGTGCACGCTCTCGGAGCGCTTGAGGAATCCGGAGATGCCGCCTGCCTGCCGCAGCGTCTCGAACCGGTCGTTGCGACCGGTGAGGATCTTCCACGGATAGGCCTGGTGTCCGACGTCCCAGACGACCTTGTCCCGGGGCGAGTCGAACTCGTACAGGAGCGCGATGGCGAGCTCCACGACACCAAGTCCCGCGCCGATGTGTCCGCCGGTGATCGAGACCGCGTCGATCATCCGGTCACGGATCTCCTGGGCCAGCACGGGAAGCTGGTCCCGCTTCAGGCGCTTCAAGTCGGCGGGGGACGAGATGCCATCGAGCAAGGTCATGCGGGTGTTGGCTCCGCGCTGGGGGGCGAGGTATCGGCTAACTGCAGCTATCAGCTATCGGCTATCGGCTAACTGCGGCTATCAGCTATCAGCTATCGGCTATCAGCGATCGGCTAACCGCGGCTACCAGCTATCGGCTATCGGTCATAATGCATTTGGCTGATAGCTGACAGCCGGTAGCTGACACCTCACTTCATCGCTTCCTCTCAACAATATACTGTCCCAATGCCTCGAGGGGACCGGTCGGCACCTCGGCCCACACCAGGTGGTCCACGGCGCGGCGGGCGAGATCACGGGCCTCTGCCCGGGCGCCGTCGACGCCGAGGAGCCGCACGAACGTCGACTTGGCGCGGGCGGCATCCTTGCCTGCGGTCTTGCCGAGCGCCTCGCTGGTGGCAGTGACGTCGAGGACATCGTCGGCCACCTGGAACGCGAGCCCGATTTCGAGGCCGAAGCGCCGCAACGCCTCCACCTCGTCCGCTGCGGCGCCAGCGGCGATCCCGCCGAGGGCGCAAGCGGCAGAGATGAGCGCACCAGTCTTGCCGTGGTGGACCCGGGTGAGCTCCGCGAGGTCGAGGTCGCGCTCTTCGGCCTCGAGATCGGCCCACTGCCCCCCGACCATCCCTTCGACCCCGCCGGCAATGAACAGCTCGCGGGCCATCCGCCCCAGCACGGCGGCATCCAGCTGGAGCTCGTCCGCGGCGGCGGCGAGGATGCGCGCGGCGAGCGGCACCAGCAGGAATCCGGCGCGGGTGGCCGTCGGGACATCGAACGCCTTGTGCGCCGTAGGACGTCCCCGCCGGAGATCGTCGTCATCCATGCACGGCAGGTCGTCGTGCACGAGGGAATACGCGTGCACGGTCTCGACGGCGGCCGCCACTGCCTCGATGCCCGCATGGGACCCGCCGACCGATCGATACGATGCGATCACCAGGGCGGCACGGACCCGCTTGCCCGGGCTCAGGAGCGCATACGCCGCCGCCTCGCCGACCGCACCGGGGAGCTCCTGGCGAAGCGTGTCCGCCCACCGACCCAGGCGCAGATCCATCCTGGTACGCGCGTCGGCCAAGAGCGCCTCGGCGCCGGCCGAACGGTCAGTCGAGGTCAACGAGCCGGAGCTCCCCGCTGGCGTCCTCGAGCACCTTCTGGACCCGGGTCTCGACCGCCACGAGCTGTTCGCGCGCCGTCTTGAGCCGCCCCACACCCTCCTCGAAGAGCGCGATGGCGCCGTCGAGGTCGAGGTCACTGCCTTCGAGCGTCCGGACGATCTCCTCCAGTCGACGGAGCTCCAGCTGCAAATTCGGCGCGGCGGCAGGTGGTTCGGTGGTGGCGGCCTTCTTGGGCATCGTAACGTCTCCTTATTTGGATTCGACGCGGGCGGGGACCGATCCATCGCTCACCCGAAGCGTGAACGCCGTCCCCGGCGGCAGGTCCCGGATGGTCACGAGTACCTTGCCCTCGCCCGAGGTCGCCACCGCGTATCCGCGGCCCAGCACCTTGAGCGGGCTCAGCGCGTCGAGCTGCGCGGCGAACCGCTCGATGCGCTGCCGGCGCTCCCGGAGGATATCACGGAGCGCCGCATCGAGGCGGTCTCCGCTTCGCGCCAGCCGTTCGTGCGCCAGGCGGCCCCGCTGGGTGAGTGCCCCCGCCAATCGGGTCGCGAGTTCCTGCGCCCGGCGCCACCAGCTCTCCCGGTCCGGCACCACCAGTTCCGCCGCCGCGGACGGAGTGGCCGCCCGGGCGTCGGCGACGAGGTCGGTGAGCGAAGTGTCGGTCTCGTGGCCCACCGCCGAGACCGTCGGTACCCCGACGCGCGCGAGCGCACGGCAGACCGCCTCGCGATTGAACACATCGAGATCCTCGCGCGCCCCGCCGCCACGCCCGACGATGCACACATCGATGCCCGGGATCCGGTCCACTCGGCCGAGCGCCGCGACCACCTCCGCCTCAGCCTCGCTCCCCTGCACCTTGGTCCCGAAGACGATGATCCTGACCGCCGGCCAGCGCCGCCGCGACACCGTGATGATGTCGTGCAATGCGGCACCGTCCAGGCTCGTGACCACTCCGATGGTGCGGACGAGCGACGGGAGGGCCCGCTTCCGCGCCGGATCGAAGAGCCCGTCCTTCTCGAGGAGCTTCTTAGTGCGTTCGTATTCGAGCTGTTTGGCGCCGATCCCCGCCTGCGCCATCAGCTTGGTGACGGTGAGGCGGAATTCGCCCCGTTCCTCCCACACTGTCGGGGTACCGAAGAGGAAGACCGGCGTGCCGTCGACCGGCGCGGCACCGACCTTGGCGGCGCTGGCGCGCCACATCACGCAGCGGATCTGGGCGTCGGCATCCTTGAGGGTGAAGTACCAATGGCCGCTCTGGTAGGCCTTGAGCCCCGACACTTCTCCCTGCACCCAGACCGGTCCGACCTCACCCTCCAATAGCCGGCGACACCGCCGATCGAGCTCGGCGACGGTGAGGGCCGCTTGAGCGGGCTCGGCGGCGGACTCAAAGAGATCGGTCATCGTCGAGTGGACGGATGGTCGGATGTGATCGAGGGCGGTCGCACCATCCGACCGTTCGACCATCCGTCTATCCGCCCAACTCCGCCGCTTGAATGGTGTTCTTGAGCACCATCGCGATCGTCATGGGGCCCACGCCGCCGGGGACCGGCGTGATGGCCGACGCGACCTCGGAGACCGGGCCGAAATCCACGTCGCCGGTGAGGCGGTACCCCTTCGGCTTCGACGCATCGTCCACGCGGTTGATGCCGACGTCGATCACCACGGCGCCGGGCTTCACCATCTCGCGGGTGACGAACGCGGGGCGTCCGATGGCGGCGATCAGGATGTCGGCGGTGCGAGCAACGCCGGGGAGGTCGCGGGTCTTGGAGTGACAGACGGTCACTGTGGCGTTCCCGCCCGGCGCGTCCTGCATCAGGAGATTGGCGAGCGGGCGCCCGACGATGCTCGAGCGGCCGAGCACCACGGCGTGGGCGCCCTTGGTCTCGATCTGCTCGCGGAGGAGCATCTGGATGATCCCCCACGGCGTCGCGGGCTTGAAGGCCTTGGGATCGCCGAGGACCAGGCGCCCGACGTTGATCGGGTGGAAGCCGTCCACGTCCTTCGCCGGCGACACCCGCAGCAGCACCCGTTCGGTGTCGATCTGTTTCGGGAGCGGGAGCTGGACCAGGATCCCGTGGATCTCGGGATCGACGTTGAGCTGGTCGATGAGGGTCAGGAGTTCCGATTCCGGGGTGGAGGCGGGGAGGAGGACGGTACGGGAGAGCATCCCCGCTTCCTCGCACGCCTTGCCCTTGCTGCGAACGTAGGACTGGCTGGCGGGGTCATCGCCCACGAGCACCGCAGCGAGCCCGGGGCGGCGGCCGCGCGCCGTGAGTCGCTGCACATCTTCCACCATCTCGGCCCGGAGCCGCTTGGCGAGTGCGGTGCCGTCGATGATCCGCGCGGTCATCGCGCGAAGTCCACGGCCCGGCTCTCGCGCACCACCACCACCTTGATCTGGCCGGGATACTGGACCTCGCCCTCGATCTTGCGGGCGATCGTTTCGCAGAGCTGCGCCGCCTGCGCGTCATCGATCCGGTCGGGGGTCACGATGACGCGCACTTCACGTCCCGCCTGGATGACGTTGGTCTTCTCCACGCCGGGATAGCTATTGGCGATCTCTTCGAGCTTGGTGAGACGCTTGACGTAGGTCTCGAACGCCTCCCGCCGAGCGCCGGGGCGCGATCCGCTGATGGCGTCGGCGGCCTGCACCAGCACCGACTCGGAGCTCTCGTGCGGGACGTCGTCGTGGTGGGCGTGGATGATGCCGATGACCGCAGCCGTCTCGCCGAACTTCTTGGCGAGCTCGACGCCGAGCTCCACGTGGGTGCCTTCGTGCTCGTGCGTGAGCACCTTGCCGATGTCGTGCAGGAGCGCGCCCCGCTTGGCCAGCGTCACATCCAGCTTGAGCTCGGCCGCCATCATCCCGGCCAGCCACGCCACTTCCTTCGAGTGTTCGAGGATGTTCTGGCCGTACGAGGTGCGGTAGCGCATCCGGCCGATGAACTTGATGAGCTCGGGATGCAGGCCGTGCACGCCGGTCTCGTAGGCCGCCTGCTCGCCCAGCTCCACCAACTGGACATCGAGCTCCTTCTGCACCTTCGCGACGATCTCCTCGATCCGGCCGGGATGGATCCGCCCATCGGCGATCAGCGCCTCGAGTGCACGCCGCGCCACCTCGCGGCGGACCGGCTCGAAGCAGGAGATCACCACGGTGTCCGGGGTGTCGTCGATGATGACGTCGACGCCGGTCGCGGTCTCGAAGGCACGGATGTTGCGCCCTTCGCGCCCGATGATCCGGCCCTTCATCTCGTCACTCGGAAGGGTGACGGCCGCCACCGTGCTCTCGGCGGTGCTCTCGGCCGCGATGCGCTGGATGCTCATCGAGATGATCCGGCGGGCATCCCGCTCGGCCCCGCGCTTGGCCTGCTCCTTGATGTCCCGCACCAGTGCGGCGGCCTCGCTCCGTGCCTCGTCCTCCACCCGGTGCACCAGTTCCCGCTTGGCCTCCTCGGCGGTGAGCCCGGCCAGCTTTTCGAGCCGGGCCAGTTCCTCGCCGCGGCGTTTGTCGAGCTCCTGCGCGCTCTGATCGAGCTCCTGTTCCCGGCGCTTGAGCCCGGTGTCGCGCTCCTGGACGGCGCGCTCCTGCTGCTGCATCTGGCGGCCCCGCTGCTCCAGCTCGCGATCCCGTTCCTCCACCCGGCGTTCCAGGCGCCCTTGCTCCTCGCGGCGTCGCTGGACCTCCTGCTCCAGCTCTTCGCGCAGCTTGAGGAGGGAGCTGCGGCCTTCGAGGATCAGCTCTTCGCGCGCGGCGGTGGCAGCGCGGGTGGCGTCCGCGACCAGGCGTTCCGCATCGGAGCGGGCGGACGCCTGGATCCCACGCGCGCTTTTCTTCTCGCGACGGATGTAGAGGACCGTGAAGAGGATGGCGATGAGCAGGCCGGCGCTGATGCCGCCCAGCATCGAGAAGAGCAGGTCAGAGGACATCGATCTATCTCCAGCGCGGTCAGGGGCCGCGGGATGGTCAACCGGTCAGGGGCCGGTCGGTCAGGGAACGTGCACCGACGCAGAGCTACGATCCCCGCGCTTGCCGGGCGGAAGGATCCGTGCCACGTCGTCGGCCAATGCCGCCAGGCGGGACGCTACTTCGCGATCGCCACGGCGGGCCTGGAACAGTTCATCCGTGATGGCGAGCGCGGCGAGCACCGCCGCCTTCTGCCCGTCGAGGGTCGGGAGCATCTCCCGCACCCGCTTGAGGGCCGCGTCCAGGTACGCGGCGACCTCCTTGGTGTACTCGGCCGGCAATTCGGACCGGACGGTGTATTCATCGCCGCCGATCCAGACCTTGACCGCCTGCTTGGGAACGCTCATGCGGCACCATCCTCGAGATCGCGTTCGAGGAACGCGAGCCGCTGGATGAGGGCGCGCACCCGCTCGGTCGCGGCGTCGAGCCTGGTGCGCAGCGCCTGGTTCTCGCCCTCGAGGTCGGCGACGCGCTGACGCACCTGGATCAGCTCCGGCCCCGCCAGCATCCCGCCCTTGGCCTTGAGCTCGGAAAGCTCCTGCTCCGCATGCAACGAGCGGCGGCGCCACGCGGCCAGTTCATCGCCGACATGGTGGAGCAGGCGCTCGAGGTCATCGAGGGCGCCGAAGTCAGGACGTTCGTAGCTGGACACCGGCCTCCCGTTGCAGCGCGGACATCACCCGGTCGACGGCACCATCCACCTCGGAGTCTCGGAGGGTGCGGCCGGGATCGCGGAAGGTGAGCCGGAGCGTGAGACCCCGACTGCCCTCCGGCACCTTGGCACCCCGGTATTCATCGCGCACACCGATCGATTCCAGGTGCTCGCCGCCGGCCCGCGCCACCAACCGCTCCAGCCGCGTGGCGGTGACATCCGCGGGCACCGTGAGCGACAGGTCGCGTTCGACCGCCGGGAACGCCGGCAGCGGCCGGAACCTGACCGGGAACCGCGGCGCCGGATCGAGCGAGAGTTCGAATCCGTAGAGCGCTGCCGCCCACGGTGGGGCATCCGCCGATCGGGGCCCCGCCCAGCCGACCACCTGGCCGTCGGGCGTGACCGCAACCCATTCCTCCCCTTCAACTTGCACGAGCGCATCGGGGTGCGCCAGAGCGACGGCCGACTCGAACAGCGCCTTCACATCCCAGCGATCGTAGAGCTCATCGGACGGCGCACTCCAGTGGTGGGGCGATCGCCTGCCGGTCACGACCCCCGCCACATGACGCTGTTCCATCGGCATCTGGCCGGGCCCGGCCGCCGTGAACACGGTCCCGATCTCGAAGAGGCGCACACCCTCGACCTGGTTGGCCCAGTTGAGCTCGACCTGCTTGGTGAGCCCGGGGAGAAGGCGCCGCCTGAGGCACGCCTCATCGGTGGCGAGCGGATTCCTGAGCCTGACGCTCCACTGGCCGTCGCCCGCAGCGAACGGCAGCGACTGCGCCTCGGCCAAGCCGAGTGCGGCGAGTCCGCGTCGCACGCGGTCAGCGGCGATCTCGATGCTGGCGTCGGCGAGTCCGCCAAGCCGATAGGGCCGCAGTTCCCCGGGGAAGGCGTCGTAGCCGTGCATTCGGGCCACTTCCTCGATCAGGTCGATCTCCTCGATCAGGTCCGGCCGCCAGCCAGGCACGTCGACCGCGATGCGGGCGTCGTCGGGCTTGGCGAGCACGGTCGCGCCGATGGCCGTCAGGTACTGTTCGATCCGCGCCACCGGGATCTCGATCCCCAGCACCTGGGTGACGCGCGCGGGGCGGAGGAACACCCGTGGCGGATGGGCCGCCATCGGCCAGATGTCGGCGGGAGCCTGCAGAAGTTTCCCGCCGGCGGTGGCAAGGATGATCTCGATGCAGCGCCGGAGCGCGTCAGCGGCGCCCCACAGGTCGACGCCACGCTCGAAGCGATGGCTCGCTTCGGTGGAGATCTCGAGCTGCTTCCGGGTCCGGCGGATACCGCGGGGCTCGAACCAGGCGCACTCGAGCACCAGGTCGGTGGTCGCCTCGGTCACTTCGACGTGGGCCGCCCCCATCACGCCCGCGACCCCGATGGCCCCGCGTTCATCGGCGATGACGGTGATGCCGGGATCGAGGACTCGGGCCTCGTCGTCCAGGGTGATGATGGTCTCGGAGTGGCGCGCGCGCCGGACCCAGAGCGTCGGCCCCTGGAGCTTGGCCAGGTCATATGCATGCATCGGGTGGTCGAGCTCGAGCAGCACGTAGTTGGTGGCGTCGACGACGTTGTTGATGCTGCGCATCCCCGCCGCACTCACCCGATCGGCGAGCCACGCCGGCGAGGGAGCGACCGTGACGCCACGGATCACGGCGGCCAGGAGCCGGTGGCATCCGATCCGGTCCTCGAGCGCCACCCGGACGCCATCGAGGACCACCGGCGCGCCATCGCTCCGGACGGCGGGCGGGACATCGAGCAGTTGGGCGCCGGGGATCTCCGGCAGCCGGAGCGGCACGCCGAAGCTTGCCGCCAGCTCGCGCGCCACACCCTTGTGGCCCAGGAGGTCGGGGCGGTTCGGTGTCACGTCGATGACCAGCCGGTCATCGCGGATGGGCATCGCATCGAGGAACGGCGTGCCGGGCGCCACGGTCAGGTCGAGCTCGAGGATCCCGTCGTGGTCCTGGCCGAGGCCGAGCTCGCGCGCCGAGCAGAGCATGCCTTCGGAGACCTCGCCGCGGATCTTCCGCTTCTCGAGGGTCACACCGCCGGGGAGCGTCACCCCCACCCGTGCGAATGGATAGAGTTTCCCGGCCGTCACGTTGGCGGCGCCGCAGACCACCTGGCGCTTGGCGTCGGTCCCGTCTTCCACGGTGCAAAGCCGCAGGCGATCGGCGTTGGGATGGGGACGGACCTCTTCCACCAACGCCACGACCACGCCTTCGAGTTCCTGGTGCAGCGGTTCGATGGCATCGACCGGGGCACCGAGCATCGCCAGGCGGCGCACGGTGTCCTGCAGGTCCAGGGGCCGGCGGAGGAAGGCCTCCAGCCACTTCCGCGAGAGCTTCATCGGATCAGCCGGTGAACTGCGAGAGGAAGCGCATGTCGCCGGAATAGAGCTGGCGGATATCGGTGATCCCGTAGCGTTGCATCGCCATCCGTTGCGGACCCATCCCGAAGGCGAAACCGGCGTAGCGCTCCGGGTCGACCTCGCAGTTGCGCAACACGTGGGGATGGACCATGCCGCACCCGAGGATCTCCATCCACCCCGTTCCCTTGCACGCACCGCACCCGGTCCCGCCGCAAAGCTGGCACTCGACGTCCATCTCGGCCGAGGGTTCCGTGAAGGGGAAGTAGGAGGGACGGAAGCGCACGCTGGTGCGGGTCGAGAAGAATCGGCGCGCAAAGTGGGTGAGGGTCGCCTTCAGGTCCACGAACGACACGCCCTCGTCCACCACCAACCCCTCCAGCTGAAGGAAGGCGGGGGCGTGCGACTGATCGAAGGGATCCTTGCGGTAGACCATCCCCGGCATGACCGCACGGACCGGCGGCTGGTGCTGGAGCAAGGTGCGGATCTGCACCGGCGAGGTGTGGGTCCGGAGCAGCACCTCACCCACGTCGGGACTGCGCCGATCGGGAACGCTGCGGCGCTCCTGGGCCGGAAAGAGCCCCGAGCTGCGGCCCCGCCGGCGATCGTGCTCCGTGTTCCGGCGATCGCCGGTGTCGACATAGAAGGTGTCGTGGAGGTCCATCGCCGGGTGATCGAACGGGAAATTGAGCGCGGTGAAGTTGTGCCACTCAGTCTCGGCCTCGGGGCCGACCACCCGGACGAAGCCGAGCTCGCGGAAGATCCCGAGGATCTCGTCCATCACCTGGGTGACCGGATGGAGCGCGCCGATCCAGCGGCCGCGTCCCGGCATCGAGAGGTCGACCAGCCCGCGCTCCGCCTCGGCGGTGGCCTGGGCCAGCACGCCGCGGCGTTCCGCGAAGGCGACCTCGAACTGCGCCTTGAGGTGATTGGCCGCCTGGCCCACCTGGCGCCGCTCGTCCTCGGGCAGAGCGGCAAGCTGCTTGAGGAGGGCGGAGAGGGCGCCGTTCTTCCGGCCCAGCACAGCGGTCTCCTCGGCCTCGAGCTGGGCAGCGTCGAGGGAGGCGACGAGGGTCAGGCGCGGCGCGAGGGCCGCGAGAACGGGATGTTCGGTCATCGGAAGGTCACCGATCCCGCGAGTGC
Source organism: Gemmatimonadales bacterium (assembly GCA_049680185.1). Lineage (GTDB taxonomy): Bacteria > Gemmatimonadota > Gemmatimonadetes > Gemmatimonadales > GWC2-71-9 > CAMLHU01. The sequence goes on from JBAUHI010000014.1 coordinate 23,299, forward strand.
GGGGATATGCACGTGGGGCCGACCGCCGACGGCGGGCGACCCCACGAGAACGATGCGGCGCCGGCCCGACGGGGCCCGGCGGACGCGCGCGGGGTTACGCCCCTGCCTTGGCCGCCGCGAGCTCGGCGAACTTGGCGAACGCCTCGGCGTCACGCACCGCGAGGTCGGCGAGGACCTTGCGGTTGACCTCGACGCCCGCCGCCTTGAGGCCGGCCATGAAGCGGCTGTAGCTGAGCCCGTGCATCCGGGCGGCCGCGTTGATCCGCATGATCCAGAGCGAGCGGAAATCACCCTTCTTCCGGCGCCGGTCGCGGTAGGCGTACTTCATCCCCCGCTCGACGTTCTCCTTGGCGGCCTTGTAGAGCTTGCTGCGGGCCTGGAATCCGCCCTTGGCGGCCTCCATGACCTTCTTCTTGCGGGCGTGGTGGGCTACGCCATTCTTGACGCGGGGCATCGGCTCAGTTCCTCAGGCCAGAAGAAGACGGTTGACGCGCGGGAAATCCGCGGAGCTCACATAGGCGCCCTTCTTGAGCTTGTTCTTCCGCTTGCGCGCCTTCTTCGTCAGGATGTGCGAATGGTTCGCGTGGTAGCGCTTGAGCTTGCCGCCACCGGTACGCTTGAAGCGCTTCATCGCGGCGCGCTTCGTCTTCTGCTTGGGCATCACTCTTCTCCAATAGGATCGGGCGCACGCGGTGCGCCCTTACTTGGGTCCGATCACCATCGACATGTTGCGCCCTTCGAGCCGGGCGTCCTGCTCCACCTTGCCGACATCGGCGAGCTCCGCCGCCAAACGGTCGAGCACCGCCTTGCCGAGCTCCAGGTGCGCCATCTGGCGCCCCCGGTACATCATCGTGACCTTCACCTTGTTGCCGTCGCCCAGGAACTCACGGGCGTGGCGGGCCTTGAAATCGTAATCGTGGTCGTCGATCCCCGGCCGGAACTTCACTTCCTTGAGCTGGATGACGTGCTGCTTCTTGCGCGCCGCCCGGGCCGCTTTCGCCTCTTCGAACTTGTACTTGCCGTAGTCCATGATCTTGACGACCGGCGGCCGGGCCGTCGGGGCCACCTCCACCAGGTCGAGACCGCGTTCCTGCGCCGCCGCGAGGGCCTCCTCGATCGGCAGGACACCGAGCTGCTCGCCATCACCGGTGATCACTCGGACCGGGCTGATGCGGATCTGCCGGTTGATCCGGGTCCGCTTTTCGCGCTCGAAGGTGCTCAGTCGGTTGTTCTCCCGCCAAGGGAAACGAAATCGGACACCCATGACCGGGTGTCCGACGAATGCGACCCGCCCCGCTGGGCGGTCTCACCTCGCTGGACCCGATCGCTGCGCCCGACGGCGGCGCGCTTGGGGTGGAAGGCCACCGGCCTTCGCTTACGAACTTCGGGGACAAACGTAGCGGCGGCACCGGCTTGGGTCAACTCGAGGGGCAAATCCGGTTGGACCCTCACCCCTGGCCCGCGTTGGACCGTCACACCTGCCCAGGACGTCTCACTCTTCCCCCGCGCTCTTCCTCACCCCCCAGCCCCCTCTCCACGTTCGTGGAGAGGGGGAGCTGATCGGAGCGGATCGGCCACCATCAGACTTTCGCCACGTCGGCCAACTCCACACCCTTTGCCCCCGACACCACCCGCCCCCGCGCCACACTGGCGTCGTGCTCGAAGATGAACGTCCACCCTTCGGCCCCCGCCTGGGCCAGGAGCGCCCGTTTCGACTCGAGCGTCCGGAGCGGCTCCAGGTCGTATCCCATGATCCAGGCAAGCGGGAGATGCGCCGACGTCGGCATCACATCCGCGAGGAAGATCGCAGTCTCCCCGCCGTCCTTGATGACGATCGATTGATGATACGGCACGTGACCCGGAGTGAGCCGCGCGGAGATGCCGGGGAAGATCTCCCCGGGCCCGTCCAGCAACTTCCACCGCCCTGCCTGGTCCACCGGATCGAAGTTGTGCGGCAGGTAGCTCGCGCGGGTCCGCTCGTTGGTGTGGCGGGCGAACTCGAGCTCGCCTTTCTGGACCACGTAGGTGGCGTTGGGGAAGGAGACCGTGGACGGACGCTCAGACGCTCCGGCTCTACCGAGTACCTGAGCGTCCGAGCCGCCGTCGACCCTCGTATTCCCCCCCGCATGATCGAAATGCAGGTGGGTGTTCACCACCCAGTTGATGTCCTCCGGCCGGCGGCCCAGTTCGGCGAGCGCATCCTCCAGCTGGGTCGGGCCCTTGGTCCCCGCGTTCTGGATCCCGTAGATGTCCTGGAACTTGGGATCTTCCTTGTTGCCGAGCCCGGTGTCGATGAGGATGAGGCCGGCGGAATGTTCGACCAGGAGGCAGCGCATCGCGAGCGGGATCCGGTTCCGGTCATCGGCGGGGATGCGCCGGGTCCAGAGCGGCTTCGGGACCACGCCGAACATCGCCCCGCCGTCGAGGTGCTGGAGACCGGCCTCGAGGGTGTGGCAGGTGAGGTTGCCGACCTTGAACGTGGACGTAAGAGGCATGGTATGAACGGTAAACGGGGAACGGGGAACGGGTAGTGCCGGCGGGGATCGAACGGACGAGGCGAGGAGATGATGAGAGGAACGCAGCTTCGTCGGAGGAGTGGAGGCCACGGAGAACTGCGAACCACCGAGCCCACGGAAAACTGCTTACCACCCTTCGCTACGCTCAGGGCAGGCTCCGGCACGGCGGACACGGAGATGCACGGAGAACTACAACAGCCGAATGTGTGGGTGTTCGACCGCCGCTCCGACGATGTACTCGACGTTCGTCCGACCCCAGTCACGATCGTCGTCCGCCGCCACTCCCGAAGCTCGTGCAGGCACCCACTTCAGTCGTTCTCCGTGAAGCTCCGTGCCCTCCGTGTCTCCGTGGTTCGCAGTTCGAGGTCCGCGGTTCGATCACGGCGCGCGGCGCGACCGCCTTGCCGAGGCCGTCAGCGTCTCGAGGTCGGTCCAGGTGCGCGCGCCCCGCTCCCGCGCCATCAGGATGAGCCGCCCCAGCAGCTCGGCCGTCGCGAGCGCATCGCCGGCGGCACGGTGGCGCGCCTGGTTCTCGATCCCGAAGTGCTGCATCAACGGATCGAGCCCGCGACTGGGCAGCTCCGGCAGGAGCGCCCGCGCCAGACGCACCGTGCACAGCCGCGGGCCCACCAACGCGAGCCCCCGGGTCCGGCTGAACTCCGCCGAGATGAAGCCCCAGTCGAACCGGGCGTTGTGGGCGGTGAAGACGCGACCGGCGAGGGCCTGCAGGAGCGGATCGGCGATCGCATCGAACGCGGGGGCGCCGGCCACGGTGGCATCACTGATCCCGGTCATCTCCGTGATCCAGGGCGGGATGTGCCGTCCCGGGTCCACCAGCGACTCGAACACCAGGTCCCTCCGCTCCCCCTGCACCACCACCACCGCCACGTCGGTCACTCGGTCGTCCTCGCTGGGCCGCGACCCCGTCGTCTCGACGTCGAGCACCGCGAACGCACATTCCTCGATCAACGGGCTCGTTCCCGCCACGGCGACAGCACTCCAGCGCCCGTCCTCCAGCTGCCGCACCCGCGGGTCGGCGCCGAGGAGCGCCACCACGATCCGCTCGGCGACCGCGGCCGGCGCGTTGGGGAGCCCCAGGACGTCACGGGAGAGATCTGCCGCGGAACAGGCGCCGGTCGCAAGCCGCTCCAGCGCGCGGTCCACCAGCGTCTGGTCCGGCACCGCGGCGAGCCCCGTCACACACTCGCCCGACGGAGCGGGAGCGTCATGCAGCGCGGCCCGCCGCCGCCCCGCACCAGCTCGGCACCCGGGAAGGTGATGACCTGACGGTCCTTCTTCTTCCCCTTCCCGCCCCGCGAGGTGGTGAGGAACTCCTCGCTCTCGATGATGCGGAACCCGGCGCGTTCGAGCTCGGTGAGGGTGTATTCGTTGCGGCCATAGCTCAGGATGGTACCGGGCCGGACGGCGAGGGTGTTGCACCCGCTGCCCCACTGCTCCCGCTCCTGGCTGGGTCGGTGGGCGCCGCCGCAGTAGATCGGCTCGAGCGGGAGCTTCACCGCCCGGAGCGCCGCCAGGAAATTGGGCATCTCGCGAACGCTCGCCTGGCCCTTCTTCCGGTGCAGCACCGCAAAGCGCTCCGGCCCGACGAAGGTCGGCGGAAAGAGCAGGCAGAGTTCGTGGTCGATCTGGGTGAAGATCATGTCGAGGTGGATGGCCGTCGGCACCCGCGGCATCACCACCACGATGACGTCGGTGATCCCCGCCTTGGCGAACGCCACCTCGCAGAGCTGGTCGAGTGCGGCGGGGCTGGAGCGTTCGCTGAACCCGACGACGAGCAGGTCCTCGCGCAGCACGTGGACATCCCCGCCCTCGAGGGTGTAGTTGCTCCGCTTCTCCTCCGAGCCGTCGTAGAGGAACCCGTCGTTCTTGAGTGCGTCGTGGAAACGGAAGAGCGCCTTGATGAGGAGCTCCTCGGTCCAGCGCACGCCGTAGCGCATCGACCCCACCACGGCGTGGCCGCCGATCACCATCCCGATGTCGCGGGGAAAGAAGAGGTTGGGAAGCGGTGGCAGGGCAAAGCCGACCTCGTTGAGCGCCCGCGCGATCGGACCGCTCTCCTCCTCGGTGCCCTGCACCAGGAGCTTGACCAGCTCCTGCGCGTCGAGCTTCTGGAGCCGCTGCGCCAGCGCATCGGACGGCACCACATCCATCGTCTTGGAGATCAGGAACTCCCGCGCCTCCGGCTTGGCCAGCACCTCGGCCGTCAGGTCGCCGATCTGGTACACCTTGGAGAACCGCTCCAGCACCGCCACGAAGCGGTCATGCTCCCGCTCGGCGAGCTCGAAGTCGATGATGTCGTCGTAGAGGTAGTCCTCCCGCGTGCCAGGCGTCACCGCTTGCAGCTCGCGCCCGGGCGTGTGCACAAGGACCGCCTCGAGCGGCGCGATCTCGGAGGTGATATGGAGGGGGGGCATCGTGGCAAGTTAATTGAGGTGCAGGTTGGGAGCTATCAGCTATCAGCTATCAGCTATCAGCTATCAGCTATCAGCTATCAGCTATCAGCTATCAGCTATCAGCTATAAGCTATCAGCTCGAGTCTTGGGATCTCCTGTAGATCGCGCAAGGGGGGCGTCAGCGGAGGATCGAGAGTGTGGGCGTCGGCCGCCGCCCTGCAATCGGAAAATGAGTGCCGCAAGCATCCTCTTTACCTCGTCGACTTGCCGCTCGAGATCAGTGGCGGTCGTGGTGGGAAGATAGCCGAGCTCTTTGGCGAGCAGCAGGTGGTACTCGACTTCGTTGGCGGACCCAAGCGCGATCCCGAGGAACCTGGCGAACTCTCGGTCTCCATTCCGTCCCGATCCCTCCGCGATGTTTGCCGGCACCGATGCTGCTGCCCTGCAGAGCTGATTGGTCAATCGCCAGCGCTCGGCGGGAGGGAACGTCTCCGTCGCGCGATACACGCCCTTCACCAGATTGTGCGCTGCACCCCACACCGTGAGTCGCCGGTAGTCGCCCATGGCCCACGATAAGGCCGTCGACCGCTCTCTTGCCAACCGAAACGACGCAGCGAGGTACAAAAAGACACGCAGCAACTATTACCACTGCCGCTGCAAGGGTTCCGTGCCATGAAACGTCTCGTTGACCTCAACCAGCCTCGCCTGCTGACTGCTGACTGCCGACAGCTGATAGCTGATAGCTGATAGCTCTCACTTACTCACCAACGCATACGCCAACGCTTCCAGCTCCAGTGCCAGGTTCACGTTGGTGACCGAGACATCGTTCGGCACTGCGAGGTTGATGGGGGCGAAGTTGAGGATGGCGCGGATACCGGCCTGGACCAGCCGGTCGGCGATCCCCTGGGCCGCCTCGGGCGGGGTGACCACGACGGCGATGTCGGCGGGGTGTTCCGCGAGCGACGTCTCCAGTTGGGCCACATCGGCGACGGTAAGGCCGTTCCACTTGTGACCGACCTTTTCGCGGTCGGCATCGAAGATCGAGATGATATCGAAGCCGCGCTCACGGAAGCCGCGATACTGCACCAGCGCCGCGCCGATCTTCCCCGCCCCGATCAAGACGACGCGGTAGCGGCGGCCGAGCCCGAGGATCTCGCGCAGGCGGGTGGAGAGTTCGGGGACGGAGTAGCCGAGGCCGCGCTTGCCGAACGATCCGAAGAAGGAGAGATCCTTCCGGACCTGGGCGGAGGTGGTGCGGCCGCGGTGGGCGAGGGCCTCGGAGGAGACGGTGGTCATCCCCTGGCCTTTGAACTCTTCCAGGAAGCGGAGATAGAGGGAGAGACGGCGTACCGTCGAGTCAGCGATCTTCTTCATCGTCGATATTGTGAAAGATTTCACAATATCACGGTGCCGGGCCGTCGCAGTCAATGGAGGGGGGACCAATGACGCTCCCCACCCGGTTGGACGTGTGTCGCGAGCATCGAGACTCGACGGGACTCCGCCACCCGCAAACACGGAGTACACGGAGCACTTCCCGGAGGCACGGAGAACAGCAATGGACGTGGGTGATCGGACCGATCCCGTGAACGGTCGCGGGGACTGTCATCCTGTCATCCCGAGGGTACCCTGTGCGAAGCGCAGGGACCCGAGGGACCTTGCTCGCCCAGCTCGACATGCGCAGCCAACATCGAGTCCCAACCAGGCTCCGCCACCCGCAAACACGGAGTACACGGAGCACTGCCCGGAGACACGGAGAACAGCAATGGACGTGGGTGGTCGGACAGACACCGTGAACGATCGCGGATCGCGCTACCTCGCTCCCTACCGACCGCGCTCTTCCTCACCCCCGACCCCTCTCCACGTTCGTGGAGAGGGGAGACATTACTCCGGCCGCCATCCCGCGCTGATGACAGCGCGACAGAGCAACACGAACCCGAGCGGCGGCACCTGCTCGGGACGGGAGTCGACAGAAAAGCTCGGTCCATCCCCCGGCATCGACTCGAGTGCCTGGCCGATGGCACTTGCCGCCACCTCGGCCGACAACCCCGTCAGCTCCCGGATCCCGCGCACCAATTGCTTCCTTCTATAGGAGAACATCCCCACGGTGAAGCGCCGGAAATCGGCCACCTCGCGGTCCTCGACGAGCGGATGCGCCAGCGGCGTGAATCGGACGACGGCCGAGTCCACCTTGGGTGCCGGGTGGAAAGAGCCCCTGGCAACGATGAAGAGCCGCTCTACCTGCGCCACAGCCTGCACCCCGATCGAGAGCGCGCCGTAATCCTCCCCTCCGGCCGGAGCCACGATCCGGTCCGCCACCTCTTTCTGCATCAGGAACACGACCCGTCGCGCCCTCGGCGGCTGCAGCGCCTTGTCGATGAGCGGCGTGGTGATGTGATAGGGGATGTTGCCGCAGACGATGGCGTCGGGGCCAGCGAGCGCCGACCAGTCGAGTTCGAGCGCATCGCCTTCGTGGAGCTCGAAGGAGACGGATGGACCGACGGTCGGATCGGCGGTTAATAGTGCCGCCAGCTCTCGATCTTTCTCGATCGCGACCACGCGGCCGGCGCGCTGGAGCAATTCGTGGGTCAGTCCCCCGGGTCCCGGCCCGATCTCGAGCACGGTGTCCTCAGGGCCGGCGCCCACCGCGTCGGCGATGCGGGCCAGGATCCGGGGATCGGAAAGGAAATTCTGGGAGAGGGATCTCTTGGGGCGGGGCATGGGGGAATGATAGTGGGCACTCGCACCGAGCCGCCCTACTCGGGGAGTGAGATCATCCCGATGCTGTCACCCCCCTTTCTCAGGGCGAGGGGCCGGGGGTGAGGAAGAGTGAATGGGAGAGGTGAAGGGGGCGAGTCAAAAGAGATCGGGAGTGAGGAAGCGTGATGGGGACCGGGACCGGAGCGGAGATTCATGGCGGTCCCCGGTACCGAGCCCTACATTGGCCGATCACCCTCTCGGTGAGCGGCGTATGGCGCCATCCAAGAAAGATCAGCGGCGATTCCGGCGCATCACCCTCGCCACCGCATCCATGGCCGGCCTCTTCGGGATTGCGGCGGTCGTCGTCGACCTGCTCGGGACCACCCTTCCGACCCTGATCCCTAACGCATTGCCGATGCGGCTGCCCGCCGCGATATCGGCCTGCATCCTCAGTGCCTGCCTCGTCCTCTTCACGCTGGCATCACGTCGCCGCTGGGCGCGCCTCGCGACCAACTCCGGGGCTGCGGCGGTCGCCGCTGGCGCGGCCTTGAGCCTGGTCGCGAAGGCCATCGCCGCGTCGAGCGGGCCCCTTGTCCTCTTCGGCGAGACCCGTGAGCTCGGCGCGATCGTCCTTCTACTGGCGAGCATCGGGGTGTTCTGCCTTCGGTGGACCAGCCTCCAGACCCTTAGCGCCCTGTCTGGCGTGACCGTCGCGACCCTGGGAGGGATGGTCGCGCTCGGCTTCGCGTACGGGGGCTTCCTGATGCATGCCGTGCTTCCCTTCTCCACCGCCGGTACCCTGGCCACCGTCCTCTTCGGCACGGCCTTGATCGCCGCCGCCGGGCCCTCGGCATGGCCGACCCGGATGGTCATTGGCCCCGCGGTCCAGCCGATGCTGTTGCGATGGACGGTCCCGCTCATCGTCGTCATCGTGGTCGGTACCGACCTGCTCACCAACAAGCTCTTCGACCGATTCTCCCCGGCGATCGGTTCGGCGGTCAACTCGGGGCTGTCGATCGGGCTGGCGGCCGCGGTCATCTGGTACGTCGGCGGGATCTTGGCGCGCCGGATCGACCGCCTGAACCAGGAACTGAGGGAATCGGAGGCGAAATTCCGGCAGCTCTTTACCTCGGCCCCCGCGGCGATCTCCGTGACCGGCCGGGTAGACGGACGGTACTTCGACGCGAATGACGCCTACCTTCGAGTGATGGGGTTTCGGCGAGAGGATGTGATCGGCAGGACGGGGACCGAACTCGGGATCTGGAGCGCCGGCACCGACCGCACCGAACTTCTGGCGGCGCTCGAAGCGGGGACCGACGTCCGCGACCGCCTGATGCGGCTGCAGGTGGCCGATGGACGGACCGTCGATCTGCGCACGTCGTTCAGTGCCATCGACGTCGCCGGGCAGGCACGCATCATCGCCGCTGCCGTGGACGAGACCGAGCGTCTCAAGGCGGAGGAGGCGCTGCGTCGGTCGGAACACCTGTATCGCGAGCTGGTCGGCGGCGTGCGCGATGTCGTGTTCTCCCTGTCTCCGCAGATGCAGATCGCGTCCCTCAACCCCGCATTCGAGCAGCTCACCGGGTTCCTCGTGTCCGACTGGATCGGGCGCCCATTCACCGAGCTGCTCCATCCGGGCGACGCCGCCCGGGCGGGCGCGGAACTCGCCCTGTCACTGCGAGGGGAACAACGGGACAACCCGCCCCTTCGCATCCAGACCGCGCAGGGCGGGTACCGCTACGGCGAGATCCGGACCGCCCCACGCTTCGAGGACGGGAAGCTCGTCGGCATCTTCGGCATCGGACGTGACGTCTCCGATCGGGTGCGCCTCGAGAGCGATCTGCGCCAGGCCCAAAAGATGGATGCGCTCGGCACATTGGCGGGCGGGATCGCCCACGACTTCAACAACATCCTGACCGCCATCGGCGGCAACGCGCAGCTGGCCGTGCTCGAGGCACCCGCAGGTCCGGTCGCGGAGAAGGTCGGCGAGATCTTGAAGGCGCAGGAGCGCGCCCGCGACCTGGTGCGCCGGATCCTCCTCTTCAGCCGGCGAGAGGAGTCGCACCAGCGCGTGATGTCCATGGGACCGGTGGTGGACGAGGTACTCGAACTCCTCCGGGCCAGCCTCCCCAGCAACGTCGAGATCCGGCTGGCCGCGGCACCCGACCTCCCCCTCGTCTCGGCCGACGCCACCCAGATGCACCAGGTGCTGATGAACCTCGGCACCAACGCGGGCTACGCGATGCGGGAGCGCGGCGGGATCCTCACCGTCGAGCTCGACACAGTGATGTTCCGCGACGCCGCCGAGGCACCCGCGGTCGGGTTGGTCCCCGGCCCGTACGTGCGGCTCACTGTGCGAGATAGCGGGTCCGGGATGAGCCGCGAGGTGCGTGAACGGCTCTTCGAACCCTTCTTCAGCACCAAAGGCAAGGCCGGCACAGGGCTCGGTCTTTCCGTGGTGCACGGGATCATCCGGGACCACGCCGGCGCGATCACCGTGACGAGCGAGCCGGGGGAAGGGACCGAATTCGGGATCTACCTCCCCGCTCGCAAGGGAACGGCCGAGCGTGCCGCACCCGCGGCCGCGATCCACCGCGGGGCCGGTGAGCACCTGATGTACGTGGACGACGAGGGGGCCCTCACGCTCGTGATGTCGCGGACGCTCGAGCACCTCGGCTATCGCTGCACCGCATTCACCGACGCCGTCGCGGCGCTGCAGGAATTCCGGACCGCGCCCCACGCGTTCGATGCCGTCATCACCGACCTCCAGATGCCCACGATATCGGGGCTCGACCTGGCCCGGTCGGTCCGCGCCATCCGCGAGGACATCCCGGTCGCGGTGGCGTCCGGGTACGCGTCGGCACAGGACCAGGACACGGACGCTCCGCGGGTGACCTGGATCCAGAAGCCCGCCACGATGTCGGAATTGAGCACCATACTCCGGCAGATGCTGGATCGAGGGTCGAAGGGTCGCTGATGGGAGGTCCGGCGGCGTTCCCACTTGCCGCGTATGCGGAGAGGGGGAAAGGGGGTGAGGTGGGTCGCCGCAGGCGACCAGCATGGGGTGGCCGCGGGCCACCCCCTACAACGTCATCACCAACAGCGTCCGATCATCGTCCGGGATCGCGGACCACGCATCGGCCACTTCGAACGCGGCGGCCACGATGGCCTCCACCGGCTCCTTGCGATGTGCGACGATGACGTCGAGAAGGCGCGGCTCTCCCCACTTCTCCCCTGCCTCGTTCCGCGCATCGACCAGCCCGTCGGTCCAGAGCACTAGCAGGTCATCCTTGGCCCATTGGACGGTCTTCATCCGGGCGGTGGCACCGGCGCCGAGCCCCAGGGGAGGCGAGGTCGCCTCCAGCCGCTCGACGGCTCCGTCGCGCGCCACGCGCCACGCGTACGGATGGCCGGCGCTCGCGTAATCGAGCCGCCCGTGCTCCGGATCGAAGGTCCCGTAGAACGCCGAGAAGTACATCTCGGTCCGCAAGAGCTCGGGGCCGAGGCTTTCGAGGAGCGCAATGAGCGTCTCATCGGGCGATCGGCTCGCGGCGGCGTGGATGCCGGCCGCACTCATCACCAGCGCCATCACCAGTGCCGCCGAATAGCCGTGGCTCGACACGTCGCCCAGCATCACCCCCACCCTGCCTTGCCCCAACCGCACGAAGGTGTAGAAGTCCCCGCCCACCGAATCGACGGGACGGCAGCGGGCCGCCACCTTCGCATCACCCTGGAGCACCGCGGAGCTCGGCAGCAGCTTGAGCTGGAGGTCGTGCGCGAGTTCGAGTTCGTGGCTCAGCTGTTCGCGCTGGCGATCCCGCGCCACGAGCCGCGCGTTCTCGATCGCGGCCCCGATCTGGCTCGCCACGGCACCCACCAGCCGCCGTTCGGCCGCGGTGAAGGCGTCGTTCCCGATCCGATCGGTGAAGTTGATGACGCCCACACAGCGTGATGGCGCACCGGGCGCGGCGTAGTTGATCGGCGCGGAGAGGAATGCACGACCCACGTAGGTGCGGCCCTCGGGGGCGCCGGGATTCTGGTCGCCGTCGGCCACGGGATCGTACGCGATCGAGCGCCGCTCCCGGAAGACGCGGGCCGAGATCGAATCGGCATCGGCGGTGGAGACCGGCTCGAACGCGTCCGCGCCATAGCCGCGCGCCGCATAGGTGCGAAGCGTCTCCAGTTCGGGGTCGTAGAGCATCAGCGACGCCCGGCGGGCCTGCAGCCGGTCGCTCATCTCGCGCAGGAGGATGCCGGCGGTCTCCCGCGGCTGGCGCGCCTGCCCCAGGATCTCGCTGATGACGCAGAGCAGCTCGATCTCCGCTGAGCGGTCCTGCAATTCCTCGGCGAGCTTGGTCGCCTCGCGGGCCCGCCCCATCACTTCGGTCACGACCGGGATGATCCACTCGATCGTGGTGCCGGGATCGAGCGCCGAAGCGCCCGACAGGTCGATCCAGTGGCGCATCGTTTCGAGCCCCGGAAGGCGTGCGAAATACGCCGGGCCGTCCGGGGTCGGGATCGTCCCTTCGCTCACCGGGATCGGGATCCGCCATCCCGGGTCCGCTCCGCCGACACATTCGAGCTTGGCGGTACGCTCCCGCTCGCGCCACAGGCGGACCCGCCCGCCCGCCAGCGCGCCAAGATGATCCAGCAGTGCGTCGGGCCGCGCTACTGGCGGCGCAGCGTCATGCAGATGGAGTTCCCTTGCGGATTGAAGGTCACCTCATCCGCCAGCTGGCGGATGATGAGGAGCCCCCGGCCGCTCTCGCGGTCGAGGTCGTTCGGATCGAGCGGCGGGACGATCAGGCCGGGGTCGAACCCCGCGCCATCGTCGGTGACGTGGACGAGGGCCAGCTCGCCGGTGATCTCGACCTGGACCCCGACCCAGCGGGCCGGATCCTCGTGGATCCCATGGCGGATGGCGTTGGTGAGGGCTTCACAGAGCAGGGTCTTGAGGCGGTACTGCAGTTTCTGGGTGAGCGGCGATGGCGTGAGCCCGGCGCAACAGTGCTTGGTGAGGAGCTCCGCCGCTTCGTGCACCACGTCCAGGTCGCCGGGCACCCGCACCGAGACCTCCACCGGGAGGGCCGGCGTGCGGCGGACAACGAGGCGGAGGGGGCTCGTCACGGCAAGATCAGAACCCGGCGAGCGCCTGGGCGAGCCCGTCGTTGATGGCAAAAAGCGTATCGAGCTTGGTGAGCTCGAAGAGCGAGCGGAGGTCCTCGTTGAGCCCCGAGAGCCGCAGCTCGCCGCCAGGCTCGCGGACCTTCTTGGAGATCGACACCAGGGCGCCCAGCCCGGAGGAGTCGATGTAGCCGGCCTTGGCAAAGTCGATCAGGAACTTCCGCTCGCCCCGGTCCAGCGCCTCCTGGACCAGTTGCTTCAGTTCCTGCCGGTTGCCGACGATCAACTGGCCTTCGACGTGGACCACCGTCACGTCCTTGGTCTTCGCGGCGCTGAACGCCATCTCGTCCCTCCCCGCTAGGGGGTCGGAGTGCACTGCAAGGCGACCATTGCGGCCACCTCCACAATATCGCGTGCGACCGCGCCGCGCGACAGGTCGCTCATCGGACGGGCCATTCCCTGCAGGATCGGCCCCAGCGCTGCGGCCCCGCCCAGGCGCTGGACCAGCTTGTAGGCGATGTTGCCGGCATCGAGGTCCGGGAAGACGAGCACATTGGCCCGCCCCGCCACCGCGGACCCCGGCGCTTTCCGCTCGGCGATCTCCGGCACCAGTGCGGCGTCCGCCTGCAGCTCGCCATCGGACACGATCTCGGGATGGTACTCCCGGAAGAGACGGGCCGCCTCCTGCATCTTCTCCACCCTCGGTCCCGCTGCACTCCCCCTGCTGCTGTAGGAGAGGAATGCCACCCGGGGTTCATCGCCGACCAGCGCCCGACGCGCGAGTGTCGCCGCCCAGGCGATCGCCGCCAGCTGATCGGCACAGGGATCGGGCACCACCGCGCAATCGGTGAAGGTGTAGACCCGGTCGTCGGGGAAGACGAGATAGAAGGATGAGGAGGCCAGCGGGATCCCGGGAGCGGTGCCGAGGGCCAGGAGGCCGGCGCGGATGACGTCGCCGGTGGTGGCGACGGCACCGGCCACGCAGCCATCGGCCGCACCGATCGCGACGAGGCCCGCCGCAAAGCGGAGCGGGTCGGCGGCCAGGGCGATGGCCGCGGCGTCATCGGGGATCTTGTCGGGGCGGCGTTCGCGCAGGTGCTGGGCGACCCGTCCGAGCCGAGGATCCTCGGTCGGGATGATCCCGCCCTTCCCGCCGATCACGATCGGTCGAGCGATGCCACGCTGTTCGATGTCCTTGAGTGCCGCTACCACCCTCGGCTCACCGCCCTCGGGAAAGACGAGACGCGGCCGGATCCTGGCCGCGCGGGTGAGGAGGTCCTCCTGGAAGCTCACGCCTTGAACTTCCGGGCCAGCGCCGCCGCCACCGCGGGGTGCACCAGCCCGCTGATGTTGCCGTGGTACCGCGCCACTTCCCGCACCAACGACGAGCTCAGGTAGGTCAGGTCGACCGCCGGCACCAGGAACACCGTCTCCAGCTCCGCGTGCAGTTGCCGGTTCATCAGCGCCATCTGGAACTCGTATTCGAAATCGCTCACCGCGCGGAGGCCGCGGAGCACCAGCGTCGCACCCCGGGTGCGGGCAAAATCGGCCAGGAGCCCCTCGAAACTCGTCACCTCGATCCGCGCTTCACCGCCGGCGATCGCCGTGAGCATCGCCAGACGCTCCTCGACCGAGAAGAGCGGCTGCTTGTTCTGGTTGACCGCCACGGCCACGACCAGCCGATCGCAGAAGGCGAGCGCTCGGCGGATCAGGTCCTCATGGCCCCGGGTCGGGGGATCGAAGGAACCGGGGTAGATCGCGGTGCGGGTCATTTCAGGCCTGGGCGAAAGGTCCGACGGTCAGGACTCACGAACGTCATCCTGAGGGATTGGAACGTCATCCTGCGCGATGGGATCGTCATCCTGAGGAGCCTTCAGGCTCCGAAGGATCGGCCGGTGTCGCGGACCGATCCTTCGCTGCGCTCAGGATGACGGGCAATGCGGGCGCACGCTCCCACGCCATATGCGTCTCATGCGCCTCATGCGCCTCATGCGCCTCATGCATACAAAAACGTAACCGCCGTATCACCGTAGCGCCGGGTGTCGTCTCCCCGAAGCGTGTCCGACGACGCGTGCTCCACCGACAGTATCCGCGCGAACGGCGTCTTCCGGAAGAGGGCCACCAATTCGGCGGCGTGAGGGGTCGCATAGGGTGGGTCGGCAAAGGCCACATCGAACGCCGCAGGGGGGAGTCCCGCGGCGAACCGCATCGCCTCGACCGGATGCACGGTGGTCTGCGCCTCGACGCCGAGCGTCGTGAGGTTCGCCCGCAGTGCGGTGAGGGAGTGCCGATGGCGTTCGACGAACTCCGCCGTCGTTGCACCGCGGGAAAGTGCCTCGAGTCCCAGGGCACCGCTCCCGGCAAAGAGGTCGAGCACCCTGGCACCGGGAATGGCGGCACCCAGAATGCTGAACCACGCCTCCCGGACCCGATCGGCGGTGGGGCGGACCTGGTCGCCGGCGGGCATCGCGATGCGGCGTCCGCCGAAGGCACCGGCGATGATCCTCACGGCACCGCGTGTGAGAAGCGGGCGAACAGCGGGCCAACAGCGGGCGACATGCCCGCACCGGCATCCGCCGTGGTTCGGCAATCGGGTCCGCCCGCTTTCTGCCCGCCTCCTGCCCGCTCTCCTGTTGCGCGCCCGCTTTCCGCCCGCTTTCCGCCCGCTCCTTGCCCGCTGCTGGCCCGCGTCATACCCGCTCCCCCGCACTCATCGCCACCACTCGCGCCTGCAATGCCGTCCGGCCCTGGAAGGCATTCTCCTCCAGCCGGAACGCGACATCGATCGGCGCATCGAGCCGAGGCGCGCGGTCGGCCCAGCCGAAACCGATGGCCTCGAGCCGGTCATTACCATCGGTGAGCACCAGCTTGACGTGATTGCCGCCGACCTTCCGCGCGTCGACCGCCCGGACCCCCCGCACCCCGAACACCGGACCGGCATTGCCGAGCCCGCAGGGTTCCAGGTGACGGATGGTGCGCTCGAGGTCGGCGGTGGCATCGGCCAGGTCCAGGATCAGGTCCACCCGCTGCTCCGGCCCCAGGTCCTCAGGCACCAGCTGCTCGCGCGCGAGCGCGTTGAACCGCTCCCGGAAGGCGCTGACCCGGTCTCGGCGGATGGTGAGTCCCGCCGCCATCCGGTGTCCGCCGTACCGTTCGAGGAGATCACCACACGCGGTGAGCGCCACGTGGAGATCGAATTTGGAAACGCTCCGGCCACTTCCCCGCCCCGTCTCCCCTTCGAGTGCCACCAGGAAGGTGGGCCTGCCATATCGCTCCACCACTCGACTCGCCACGATCCCCACGACGCCAGGGTGCCAATCGTCCCCGGCCAGCACGAACGCCGCGTCGCGCACGGGATCGGCATCCCGTTCCACCTGCGCGATGGCCTGATCGAGGATCCGCTGATCGAGCCCCTGGCGCTGCACGTTGATCCGCTCCAGTGCCTGCGCCAACGTGGCCGCCTCCTGCTCGTCATCGGTCAGCAGGAGTCGCACCCCATCGAACGCGGCCCCCAGCCGCCCCACCGCATTGAGCCGCGGCCCCAGCACGTAGCCCAGGTGACTGGTGCGGATCTCCTTTCCTTCGAGCCCACCGGTCCGGATCAGCGCGCGCAGACCCGGCCACCGCGACTCCGGCAACAACTTGAGGCCGTGCCGCACCAGGACACGGTTCTCGCCGGTGAGGGGGACCAGATCGGCCACCGTGGCGAGGGCGACGAGGTCGAGGAAGTGGAACGGGAGCGCCGCCGGAAGGCCGAGTGCCGGGACGAGCCCCTGCACCAGCTTGAAGGCGACCCCGGTACCGCAGAGGATCCTGGCGTCGGAGGTGTCGTCGGGTCGCTGCGGATCGACGACAGCGGTGGCGTCAGGGAGCTCGGGGCCGGGGATGTGATGGTCGGTGACGATCACGTCGCGGCCGGCATCGCGCGCTGCACGCACCGTCTCGACCGCAGTGATGCCACAGTCGCAGGTGATGATCAACTCCGCGCCGGCGTCCGCCGCGGCCCGGAGGCCGGCGGGGCCGAAGTCGTAGCCGTCGGTCATCCGATGCGGGACGAAGGGCACCACCCGCGCGTTGGCGGCACGGAGCACCCGGGTAAGGAGAGCGGTGGCGCACTGGCCGTCGACATCGTAATCGCCGTGGACCAGGATGGTGCCGCCGCGCTGGACTGTGCGCACTACCGCCTCGACCGCCGCGGCCATCCCGGCCAGGGCAAGGGGGTCGCTGAGCGTATCGAGGGAAGGACGCAGGTAGGTCCGCGCCACCGACGGATCGGCGAACCCGCGCTGCACCAGCAGCTCCGCCAGCGGCAGCGGAAGCGAGAGTGCGGCGGCAAGCTCCCGGGCCAGCGCCGGATCCGCCTGAGGTGCGACCACCCAGCGGAGCGGCGGCACCGGAAAACGGCTCACGAGCGTGGCGGCGGTCATCGTTAAAGGATACCGGACGACGTCAGGACCGCGTCATCCTTCCGCTGCCACACGGTACAGGATCACGCCGCACGATTCGCAGGGATCGGCCAGCAGCCCGCCCGACGTGGCCGACCGCCTGCTGGTAGGGACGGCGGTGCGGCAGGCGCTGCAGCTCACCCCCGCCAGCGCCACCACCACCGGCCGCTTGCGGGAATTGAAGAGCCGTTCGTACCGGACCCGCATCGGCTTCTCGACCACCTTGGCGGCCACCTCCCGCGCCGACATCGCCGTCCTGCGCTCGGCCTCGAGGGCGGTCCGCTTGGCGGCCACCGCCTCCCGCGCCTCGGATTGCGCCGACCGCATATCCGCCACCGTCGCCGCGGCGAGCTTGGAGCGCTCATCCGCCAGCGCCACCGCATCAGCGGCCTTGACCCACTCCCCCTCCTCCCGCTTCACGACCGACTGCGCCAGGTCGAGCTCGGCCATCAGTGTCGCCGCTTCCTTCGGGTTCCGCACCGTCTCGAGGCGCTGACGCCGCCGATCGTTGAGCTTCTTGTAGCTCTCGATCCGCTGCTCCAGCTCATCACGCCGCGCCGCGGCGTCCTTGGCCTCGCGTTCCGCCTGCGCCGCCTTGCCGACGGCACCGGCCACCTCACGCTCCAATGCGGCATCCTCTTCGTCGATCTCGAGCGCCCGGACGTCGAGTTCGATGAGGGCAAGGTCCTTGGTCTGCAGGTCGAGCAACTTGACGAGATCTGGTGTCATTGGGTTCTCAGGTATGGGTCGTGGGGTACGAGTCGTAGATCGAAGGTGAAAAAGTGGCGGGTGGCGGGTGGCGGGGCCAATGGGTTCACGCTTTCCGCCCTGCGCGGCGCAAGGGCCGGCGTTGCCATTCATTGGGGAATCGGCGCTGGAGTTCGAGGCGCATCTCTTCCTTGTGCCGCAGGAGCGCTTCCACCTCATCGGGGGCCGCGATGTCGATCTGCGCCTGCAACGTATCGAACTTCCGCAGGAAGGGCCGAGCCTCGAGCGCCTCGCGGGTCGCCTCGTAGACGTCGCCGATGTTCTCCGCCTCCCCTTGTACGCTCCCCTTCAACTCCTGCCAGACGAGCTGGGCGCTGTCGGAGAGGGCGTCGGGCAACGGCGCGCCGGCCAGAAGCTGGGCAAAGATCTCCCGATACTCCGGTCGCTCGAACCATTCCGCCTTGATCCCGTCGTGGCGCGCGCGTTCGGTCCAGTCAGCGTGGGCCAGCAGCACGCCCAGCAAGTTGCGCTCGGCGCCGGACCGAGCCCGGGCGGAGGGTCGGATGGACGGAGAGGCGGATGGCCGGACCGGCGGGTCGGCGGTGGCTTCACCACCGGATCGTCCGCCCATCCGTCC
>JBAUHI010000015.1:0-12340 GCA_049680185.1 Gemmatimonadales bacterium
TCGTCGGCCGTGACGCCAAGGCGGCGGATGCCGGCCGCCGGTGCGGTGATGGCACCGGTCCACCGGGCGCCGAACCACTCCCGCGAGAGTCCGGGCACCGGCGGATCAAAGGTCCAGTTGAAGTCGACGGCGGGGTCGACCCGTGTGGCCCGTGGCGCGCCAGCGAGCGAGATGCCATCGAAATATTCTGCCGTGAGTCCGGCACCGAAGGCACTCGCCGGGACCACGACCTGATCGCTGCCGCCACGCCCCGGGCCGGGTGCATACGTCACCGTTGTCGCGGCGCCCGCTCGATGGCGGATCCCGTCGAGGATGGAGACCACGTGGACACCAGGCCCGCTATAGCCGCCGAGGCGGGCCTCAGTGGCGTCGGCTCCGATCACGGCGATCGACCTGGCGCCCGTCTTGAGCGGCAGCGTGTGCTGCTGGTTCCGTAACAGCACCAACGATCGCTGCGCCACTTCGAGCGCCAGCGTCCGATGCTGGGCGCTTCCGTTCTCGCGTGCCGCCGAGTCGGGATCGGCGTACGGATGCTCGAAGAGCCCGAGGGCGAACTTGACGCGGAGCACCCGCGCCACTGCCGAATCGATGACTGGCGTTGGGATCATCCCCGACGTGACGGCTCGGAGATACGGACGGTGCTCTGGATACGATGACTGGAAGATCACGTCGAGCCCCGCCTTCAGCGCATCGGCCGCAGCGGTCGGCGTGTCGGGTTCGGTGAGGTGAAGGACCGTGGCGCCGCTGGTCGCGGCGGCGTCGGAGATGACGAATCCCGAAAAGTGCCAGCGATCCTTGAGCACGTCGGTGAGGAGATGCCTGTTCTGGGTGGCCGGGATCCCATCCACCGAGTTGTAGGCGGTCATCACCGAGCGTGCACCGGCCCTGATCGCAGCCTCGAACGGCGGGAAGTACTCCTCTTCCAGGCGTCGATCGCTCACCTCGATCGGGTAACTGTCGCGCCCGCCATCCCCGATGTTGGCCACGAAGTGTTTCGGGGTCGCGACCACGCCCCGCTGCTCGAACGCACTGACGAACGCCGCACCCATCAGCGACACCAGGTACGGATCCTCACCATACGTCTCCTCCACCCGTCCCCAACGCACGTCGCTCCCGACATTGAGCACCGGTGAAAGGACCTGCCGTATCCCCCGGCTCCGCGTCTCCTCCGCGATGGCAGCCGCGACCCCGCTCACCAGTGCCGTGTCCCAGGTCGCCGCGAGGCCGATCGCTGCAGGAAAGACCGTCGCCTCCGGGGCCATGAGGCCGTGCACCGCCTCCTCGAACGGGATGATCGGGATGCCGAGGCGGGTGCGCTCGACGAAGTAGCGCTGGATGGCGTTGATCTGGGCGGTGTGCCGGCGGACGGCATCAGGGGCCAGCGAGTCGCCGTTGTCCCGGATCTGGAGGCCAAAGGCGCCGTGGGAGTAGTCGTAGGTGGTGTCGCCCAGATCGCCGGGACTCATGTAGAGCTGCCAGAACTTCTCCTCCAGCGTCATCCGCGAGAGGAGGTCGGCCACGCGCACATCGACCGGAAGGGAGGGGTCGCGATAGGGCGCCCGCTGGGCGGCGGCGGGCCGGGAGCCGGCGAACGACAAAGACAGGAGGAGAAGGAGCGCGGCCGTCCGGATCATGGGGCCCTGATGGGCGACTTCACCGATGGCATCCCTTCATCGCCAGGAGCAGCGGCACCGAAAGCCAGAAGATCCCCTTGAGGAGGAAGAAGAGGAGCCCGGCAATCCCGAGCCGGCGCGCCAGCAACCGCGGCTTGTCTGTGTGATCGATCATTGTAGGTGGTGGCCCGCCGAAACCTTGGGCGTCCGATCTGACCTGTCAAGATTGCGGAACTTCCGCTATCGTCCGGGCGCACTATCGGTGCATCCTTCGCCGGCCGTACCATACCCCATCCCCGGGACCTTCGTGATCACCAAGGACGCTATCCTCAATTCGATGGCCCTCGAGTGCGACATTGCGATCCACCTCCACTCGAAGTTGACGCCGCAAGCCGCCGACTATCGCCCCTCGCCGGACCAACGCTCGACCACCGAGCTCCTGCGGTACCTCTCGATCTGCGGTATTGCGGGGACGACCTCGATGGTCCAGGCAGACTGGAAACTCTTCGCCGCGTTCCGCGAGCGGAGCGCGGCATTGTCTGTCGCGGACTTCCCCGCCGCGATGGCGCGGCAGAAGGACGAACTGACCGCCCTGTTCGTGAAGATCACGCCGGAGCAGTTCGCCACGCAGCAGGCCCCGATGCCCGGCGGCACCGTCACCCTTCCCCTCGGCATTGCGCTGCTGAACGGGCCTCTCAAGTGGCTGGCGGCGTACAAGCTGGAACTCTTCGTGTACGCCAAGGCGTCCGGCGCGCACGACATCAACACCTCGAACGCCTGGCGCGGGATGGACATGAAGAAGTAACGGCTGGAACTCGCGGCTTACCGGGGGCCTCCCGGGTCGTTACATCTCAGGGACCGCCCCGGCGGTCCGGGCCCTGGATCGGCCCGGTCCTTTTCGAACGAGGACACCGTGTCAACGAACGGCATCATCTGGTCCCTGATCATCGGGATCCTCTCGGGATGGCTGGCCGGGAAGATCATGAAGGGGAGCGGTTACGGCCTCCCGGGCGATCTGGTCATCGGGATCATCGGCTCCTTCATCGGCGGGTGGATCTTTGCGTTCCTTGGCCTCGCTGCGGTCGGCCTGGTTGGGGCGATCATCATGTCGGTCGTCGGCGCCCTTGTCCTCCTGTTCGTCGCACGCCTGATCAAGACCAAGTCCGCCTGATGTGCGGGGCCGCCGCTGGGCGCTCCCCAGCGGCCATCCCCCTCCACGCGTATGAGTGAGATACGACCACCGTTCTGACCCCGATCCATTTCGAGGAACTCATGCCCCGTCGCATCACTTTGGGCGCCATCGCCCTGGTCGCGCTGACCCTTGTCACCGCCTCCGCCGTCCGAGCGCAAGCCAACACACTGACCTCCGCCCAGAAGGCCGCCGGCTGGCGGTCGCTCTTCGACGGGAAGACGATGGCCGACTGGCGCGGTTACAAGCTGGCCGACATGCCGCCGGGGTGGCGGGTGGCCGATGGGATCATCGTGAAGGATTCGGGTGCCGAGGATATCGTGACCCGCGACAGTTTCGCGAACTTCGAGCTCCAGATGGACTGGAAGCTCGCCAAGGCGGGGAACTCCGGGATTTTCTACCACGGGACCGAGGAGTACGATCACATCTACTGGAGCGCGCCGGAATACCAGCTCCTCGACGACGCCAATGCGCCCGATGGTGCCAAGCGCCTCACGTCGGCCGGCGCCGACTACGCGCTCTACCCCTCCCCCGCCGGGATCGAGCATCCCTTCGGCGAATGGAACACCGCACGGATCATCGTGCGCGGGGACCACGTCGAGCACTGGATGAACGGCAAGAAGCTGCTCTCCTACACGCTCGGCAGCGCCGACTGGGCCGCCAGGGTCAAGGGGAGCAAGTTCGGCGCCTGGCCCAACTATGGAAAAGCGGCACGCGGACTCATCGGCGTCCAGGGGGACCACAACGGGCGCCTCGAGCTTCGCAACATCAGGATCCTGGTCTTGAAGTAGGACCGACCTCGGGTCAGCAGTAAGGGTGGCGGGTGGCGGGTCGCGGGTCGCGGGTCGCGATGCGCCGTTCGGGAGGTCGCTCGAAACGCAACAGGCAGTGCGTTCGCACGAAGGACATCGATCACCAATCACGGATGAGTCACATGCGTAAACCGATGATGTTCGCCGTTCTCGCCACTGCCTTGATCCTCCCTGCGGCGGCCATGGCGCAAGGGTCCGCGACCACCGAACCGGTCCTCAAGCGGATCTGGTCGATCGGGATGGACAGCTCCTGGACCGAGCCGCTCTCCCACGCCCTCTTCGATTCGCTGGGGCCTCGTCTCACCGGGTCCCCCGATCAGCACCGGGCCAACGACTGGCTGGTCCGGATGTACAAGTCGTGGGGCATCGATGTGCGGAACGAGCAGTACGGCACCTGGCGCGGATGGCGGCGAGGGTATTCCCACATCGACCTGATCTCCCCCCGCGTCCGATCGCTCGAAGGCACGATGCTCGGCTGGAGCCCGGGCACCCACAAGAAGGACCTGACCGCCTCGACGATCATCCTGCCGCATTTCAACGATTCGACGGAATTCGTCGCGTGGTTGCCGCAGGCCAAGGGCAAGCTCGTGCTCGTGGCACCGGCCCAGCCGACCTGCCGCCCGATGGAGGACTGGACCGCGAGCGCCACCCCGGAGTCAAAGGCCCGGATGGACTCGCTGCGTGCCGCGATCACCACGGAATGGCGCGAGCGGATCAAGAACACCGGCTACAGCCTGGCCCTCGGCACCGGCTCGCTCGGTATCCGGATGGAGCAGGCGGGCGTGGCGGGATTCCTTACCTCGCGGCCCAAGGACGCCTGGGGCACCATCGAGATCTTCGAGACCTACGACACCAAGGCCCCCGCCGTGGCACTCTCGTGCGAGGATTACGGCCTCGTGTACCGGCTGACCGAGGACAATGATCACCCGAAGGTGCGGCTCAATCTCGACGCCGACCTTCTGGGCGAACAGCCGGTGTTCAACACCATCGCGACCATCCCCGGCACCAGCAAGCCGAACGAGTACGTGATGCTCTCCGCCCACTTCGACTCGTGGGACGGATCGTCCGGTGCGACCGACAACGGCACCGGCACCGTCACGATGATGGAAGCGATGCGGATCCTCAGGATGGTGGATCCACACCCGACCCGGACCATCCTGGTGGGACACTGGAGCGCGGAAGAGGAAGGGCTCGTCGGGTCACGGGCGTTCACTGAAGATCATCCCGAGGTCATCAAGGGCCTCCAGGTCCTGATGAACCAGGACAATGGCACCGGCCGGATCGTGCACGTGGGCGGCGGCGGGTTCCCGGACGCCGCGGCGCACCTGCAACGGTGGATCGACAGCCTGCCGGCGGTGTACCAGCAGCAGCTGCAGTTCGGCGGCGCCGGCCTTCCAGGCGGTGGTGGCAGTGACCACGCATCGTTCGTCTGCTGGGGCGCACCGGCCATCGAGCTCGGCAGCCTTCCGTGGAACTACTTCAACTACACCTGGCACACCAACCGCGACACCTACGACAAGATCGTCTTCGACGACCTGAGGTCGAACGCGACCCTGGTGGCGATGCTGGCGTACCTCGCGGCAGAGGACCCGACCACCGTCAGCCGGGAGCGAGTGGACCTGGTGGCGTTGGCCGCGCAGCACCAGGCACTTGTCGATTCCGCCAAGGCCAACCCGGCGGACACCGCCCTGGCACGGCGCGCGGGGCTCAACGGTCCGTTCGCCCGGTTCTTCCGCGTGCCGACGACCTGGCCCGCGTGCGAAAAGGCGCCGCGGACCACGAATCCACGGCTGCGGTAGCTCCCAGTGCGAATGAAGTGCCCCCGCGATGTTCGTCGTCGCGGGGGCGTTTCATTCCTGACGACCGGCTCAGGTGTGGCGCACGATCACCTGATCGATCCGCTCCCGCGGCGCCGCGCCCACGATCCGATCGACCACGACGCCCTCCTTGAAGAAGAGCAGCGTCGGGATCCCGCGCACGTTGTACTGCATCCCGATCTTCGGGTGCTCGTCGGCGTTCACTTTCACGATCCTCAGCGTGTCGGCGCGCTCCAGGGCCAACTGCTCGAGGACCGGCGCGATCGCTTTGCACGGCCCGCACCAGGGCGCCCAGAAGTCTACGATAGTGATCACGCCCTGAGCCGCCACTTCGGCGGCGAAGTTCTCCTCGGTCACCTCTGCCAATCCAGTCATTACCGTTTCTTTCCGAGCGCCGCCAGGCGCTCCTTGAGCCGGCGCCGCAATGTCGTGAGCGCCCGCATCTGGCCATCGACCCGATCGAGCTTGCGGCGATAGAGCGCGGCCGTCCGCGCGGAGCAGCGCGCATCGTCGGGACACGCCTGGAGGCATTCGGCAAGGGACCTGAGCTCGCCCACCGTGAACCCGGCACCGATGAGCTCCCGGATCGCCCGCACCCGCTCCACCATCGAGCCATCGAATGCCCGGTATCCGTTCTGAAGACGCGACGATGCGATCAGCCCTTCGCGGTCGTAATGACGTATGGAGCGCACGCTGGCGCCGGACCGATGGGAGAGTTCACCGATGCGCATGGAGGTCACAGGTCACAAGGTAAACACTCACACTGATGTCAGGGTCAAGCGGGCTCGCCAAGAACAAAGAGCCCGGCGGGATGGTATCCCGCCGGGCTCGCTGCATTTCCACTCCGCGATCACTGCCCCTGTGGAGCTCCCTGCGGCGGCGGCGTGCGTTGCCACGGGCCCTGACCCTTCGGATTCATTCCGGTGCCACGTCCCCGCCAGCTGCGCCCCTGCCAGCCTCTCCCACCCATCATCCCCGGCGTGCTCCACGCCTCGACCTGCTTGCGCTGCGCGTCGGTCAGGATCGCACCCGCCCGGGCACCGGCCAGGATGCGCTGCAGCATTGCCTGTCCCATCAGGTCGTGCGCTGCCTGGAAATGCTTCTTGATGGCGGCGGTGTCCGTACCGCCTGCGTCCATCACCGCCTTGAGCTCGCTGAGATGGGCCTTGGCGGCCGTCATCGCGGTCTCGGAGGCGCTGCGACTGGCATCCCGGATGGCGGTCAGGTCGGTCATCTGCTTGGCGGTGAGCTTGAGCTCGCCATTCATGGCCAGCAATCGTTCAGGAGCGAACTTGCCTCCCGGCATCATCATCATTCCCATCCCCCCGCCCATCATCCCCGCACGTCCGTGACGCATCCCGCTATCGTGCATCATCATCTTGGCCCGCATCGAGCTGTCAGGGCGCTGCGCCATGGCCGGTCCGGCTGCCATCAACGCGGCGAAGCCCAGCAAGTAACGGATCGACATCTCCTGCTCCTTCGATCGGACGGTGGGACGGCACCCGCAGGACACTGAAGCCAGATACGCCGAGGACGGCCGATCCGTTGGGAGTGCCCGGATTTGACGCCGCTGGCCGAGGGTGCCAAGCTCCTAGCGACTCTAATCGGGATGGGATCGATGGGAGCAGTTGCCGCCGCGGTCATCATACGCAAGGAACGCGAGCTCGTGGACCACTTCCGGGCCATGGGCGCCGTGTCGCCCGACACCGCCCGGAGCCTTGCCCAGCTCAACGTCGACCAGAACATCGGGTGGCGCCGGCTGGTCGATCATGCGGTGCTCCGGTCGACACCAGCGGGAACGTGGTACCTCGACGAACCGTCGTGGCTGGCGCTCCGCCGGATGCGGCGGCGGATGATGACGGTCGTCCTGGTGATGGCCGCGATCCTGTTCCTCGGATCTGTTCTCGCGATCTCGGTGGACAAGCACCCCTGACCATACGCCGGCTGGTGCCACTGCTCGCGGGCCTCGCGGCGATGCTGCTCGCACTCTGGATCGCCCGGCCACCGGGCCCGGCCATCGCGCCGGACTCCGTGTCCTATCTGGGCTCGGCAGTATCGCTGGCCAGGCACGGGACGTTGCGGGCGCCGTTCAGTGATTGGGACGACGCCGACAGCACCTCCTCGTTGACCGACTATGCACCGGGATATCCCGTCGCGCTCGCGGTACCGATCGCTGCGGGCGTCTCGCCATCCACTGCGGCGCGGTGGATCCAGGCGCTCGCCCTCGGCGTCTCGACAACGCTTGCCTCGCTCCTGCTCCTCGAATGCGAGGGTCTGACCGGCGCCCTGCTCGTGCTGCCGCTGCTCCTCCTGTTGCCCGCATTGACCGATGTCCACCTCTGGATCCTCTCCGAACCGCTCTTCATCACGGTCACGGTCGGCACGCTGGCGGTGATGACCCGTCGCCCGGAACGGCCACTCGTGTACGGCATCCTCGCCGCGCTCGGCAACTTCGTGCGGTTCGCCGGAGTCTCGCTGGTCGGTGCTGTGGTGCTCTGGGCCATGACCAGGCCCGGCACCCGCCGGGAGCGCCTCGTCCGGGGATCCCTCGCGGCCGCGCCCGGCATCGCACTCCATCTCTGGTGGACCCTGCGCGGGATGGCACCCGCCGGCGGGATCGGGGGCGTGGCAACATCGGGGCTGACGGGAACACTGCGTGAAGGCCTCGCCACCACGGTCGCCTGGCTGGCCCCGGTCAGCATACAGTCTCTGTGGCACCTCGGGCTCGCCGTGGCCGTGGCGATCGCGCTGAAATTGATGGCCTGGCGACTGTGGCGATCGCCGGCTGCGCCTTCCCGGACGCTCCTCGTCGCCACCGCACTCTTTGGCGGATGTTATCTGGGGATGCTCCTCATCGCCCGCGTCTTCGTGGCGCCGGATCTGCCGTTCGACTCGCGGATCCTGGCACCATTGTTCGTGGTGCTGGCCATCGCCGCCGCCGCGGTGCTGGCCGAGGGGTGGCACGGGCGATCGACGGTGTGGAGGGGCGTGACGATCGCGGCCGTTGTGATCTGGTGCACGGCGGCGACGGCGCACGACGTCGACACGATGCGCCAGGCCCGTCGCTTCGGGCTCGGCTACGAATCATCGGAGTGGCAGGGCTCTCCGATCGCGAACTGGCTGCGCACCCGCGGGGCGGGGCTGACGATCTACTCGAGCGATCCCGCCGGGACCTGGGCCATCGTCCACCGACCGATCCGCTTCCTCCCGTCCGCGCTCACACCGGACACCATCGTGGCGTTCAGGACGGCGTTCCAGGCGCGCCCGTCTGCGCTGATCTCGTTCCCACCGGAGCTTGAGTCCCAGGCACCGGGGGATCCACTCGCGGCACAACTCGGGCTCGTCGCCGCCGCACGCACCGTCTTCGGCACCGTATGGGTGCGACCTTGACCCGCGCGACCGACTGGATCGCGGCGGCGTGGGCGCGCACGGGGCTTTTTTCGCGCCGCCGCGCCGCGAGCAACACCGCACTCGGGGTGCTCGCCCTCCGCGCCGCACACCAGCTGATCGACGGCGCGCCGAGGATACTCGAGGATCCGGTGGCAGTGCGTCTGGTCGCCCCGTGGATGATCCGGAAGATGATCCGGTATGGAGAGGGAGAGCGCGACCGGCGGGTCGACGGGCTCCGCGCCCACATCGTGACCCGCAGCCGTTACACCGAGGATCGTCTCGCGGAGGCCACCGCTCGGGGGACCTCCCAGTTCGTCGTACTGGGAGCCGGGTTCGACACCTTCGCCTATCGGCAGCCGCGCTGGGCCCGCGGGCTCCGGATCTTCGAGGTCGATCACCCAGCGAGCCAGGAGGCGAAGCGCGCGCGTCTGGCCCGGGTCGGTATCGAGGTGCCCGACAACGTGACCTTCGTCCCGATCGACTTCGAGACCACGCCACTCCGCGCTGGCCTCATCGCCGGCGGGGTCGCGCTCGACCGCCCGACCTTCTTCTCGTGGCTCGGCGTGCTCGTCTACCTCGAGCAGGCCGCGATCGACGCAGTGTTCAATACGGTGACGCACTTTCCGGCCGGCAGCGAGATCGTCTTCACCTTCTCTCCGCCCGATCGGGACGGCGCCGCCAGCGGCCTGGCCCGGCGTGTCGCCTTGATGGGCGAACCGTGGAAGACCCGGCTCGAAACCGACGCACTGCTCGCGCAGCTGCGCCGTGCCGGTTTCAGCGACTCCGGTCTCGTCGACCCCGCGGAGCTCGCCGAGCGGTATTTCCGCGACCGGCACGACGACCTGCCCCCGCCGCGTCGAGAGCGGCTGGCGTGGGCGCGGACGTAGCACCCCCGGTCGATCGGGTCAGGGCGAGCACCCACGTTTCCCCCACGAGCCCCTTGCCGAACAGGGTGTGGGCTTCCCGCTTGGTCAGGGTGAACCCGGTGCGTTGATAGATCCGCCGCGCGGCGTGCAGCACGTCGTTGGTCCACAAGGTGATCTCCCGGTATCCTGCCTTCCGCGCAAAGGCGATGCACTCGTCGACCAGACGCCGGCCGACGCCGAGTCCGCGGGCGCTGGGCTCGACGAGCAGCAACCGCAGCTTGGCCACACGCCGGTCCTGATGCACCAGGAAGATCGACCCGATCCGTTCGCCGTCCCGCTCTGCGATCCAGCAACGGTCGCGCGCCGGATCGAACTCCTTCACGTACTGCGCCACCACGTCCGCGACCAGCGCCTCAAATCGCTCATCCCAGCGGTATTCCCGGGCGTAGAGCTCGCCGTGCCGTTGGACCACCCAGCCGAGGTCTCCCACGCGCGGCGCTAGGAGCTTCACCGTGCCGGTGGGCGGCATCCCCCCCAGCAGCGACTCGATGATCCGGACCGCACCGAGCAGGCGATCTCGATCGGCTGGAGTGAGCGGACCGAGGAGTGCCGCCACATCGCGGTCGGCGCGCGTCTCGAGGACCGCCTGTTCCCGCCGGCCGTGCGGGGTGAGCCGGAGCACCCGGCGCCGGGCATCGCCTTCATGGGTGATGGCCGTGACAAGGTCGCGCCGGATGAGGCTTCGGAGGAGCCGGCTCAGGTAGCCGGGGTCGAGGCGGAGTAGACGGGTGAGGTCGACCGCCGATGGGCGGTCGCGATGGGCCAGCTCATAGAGGACCCGCGCTTCGGGGAGGTTGTAGGCGCTCTGCAGGTGCCCCTTGTCCAGGGCGCCGACCAGGCGGGTATGGAAGCGGTTGAAACGGCGGACCCGCGCCACGGCGAGGTCGAGCGATGATGCCGACATCGGGACCTCGGGGAAGGATCGCCGGCAAGTTGCCCCAATTAGTTGCTTTTGTCAACTAGTTGTCGGCCCACCGCCGTTGCTTGACCCAGACCCCCTGAGGCCACAACATCCTTGCGCGCGTCCCCCTGCATCACCGACCGGAGCGACGATGATCCCCACCCGTGCGATCGTACTGGGAGGCAACGGGGCCGTGGGATCCGCGCTGGTACGCGAGCTCCTCGCCGCACCCGACTGGATCGAGGTCACCGCGTTGGTCCGGCGTCCGACCGAGCGGTTCGACGGCCTCGAAGGGCGCCAGAAGCTCATCCTCCAGGTGACGCCGATGGACCGAGTGGAGACGGCCGCGGCCGCCGCCGGCCGAGGCTGTACGGTCGCGTTCTCGACCCTCGGCGTGGGGCAGCCCCGCACGGTGTCGCGCGAGGAGCTCTGGAACGTGGACGTCGGTCACACGGCGATGTTCGCGCAGGGGTGTCGCAGCGCCGGGGTGCTCCACTTTTCGCTCCTCGGCGCGGTCGGTGCCGATCCACACTCCCGCTGGTACTACCTCAAGATCAAGGGGAAGGCGGAGGAGGCGGTGCTGGTCCAGCGCTTCAAGCGCGCCAGCTTCTTCCGGCCCAGCCTCCTGGTGACGCGAGAGACCCGCTACGGGGTGCAGGACCGCATCACCCAGGCCGTCTTCCCCCGCATCTCCCGCTTTCTGCCGCCGCGTTTTCACGAGATCCGGGTCGAGGACCTCGCCCGCGCGATGCGACTCAACGCCGAGCGGCCACCGCTGTCGCCGGTCGAGGTGCTGGAATACCCGCACGTGATGGCATTGCTGGCAGGAGAGCCGCCGGCGCCGTAGACTTGTCGTACTGATCGACGACCTACCGATCGCGCAGCCCAGTCCCAGCCGGAGTTGGCGCTTGAACCGCATCCAGCTCGCCACGGTGATGGCCGGCGCCGCCAATCTTGCATTGGCGTTCTCGTTCTCATTTGCCTGGTACAAGATCCTGCGCCGGCGTTACGTGGCGCTCTTGGCACTCTCCGCGTGCTTCGGCGTGCTCGAACTGCTGTTCCTGCTCCCGGCGAACCTTTCGCTCAGCGGTGGCGCGTCGGTGGCCTACTTCTCCAGGACCGCGGCCATCGCCGAGGCCCTCGGCACCGTCGCGTGGGTCGGCGGTTGTTATGACTTCATACAGCGACGGATCCCGTGGAAGGTGCTCGCCACCGCGTTCGTGGCACTCCTGGCTTGGGATATGATGGGTCCGAGCCTCTCCAGCGGACACCCCCTTCCCGAATCGCTCGACTCCCTGATCGAGGCGGGCTTGGCGATCTGGCTCGCGGTGACGTTCTGGCGCGGTCCAGCGATGCCCGGCCGGGGCGTCCTTTCCACGCTGTTCATCCTCCAGGGAGTGCACCAGCTCGACTACCCGCTCCTGGGCGATCGAACGTGGGGCGTCGTCGCTGGTCTCGCGATCTCGGACTTCCTGGGCATCACCATCACGGTCTTCCTCCTGATGGTGGTCATTGATGAAGCCCGACGGGAGACGCTCGTTGCGCATGAGTCGCTCCGCCGTGCGGAGGCGATGGCGGAACTGGGCGAGTTGGTGGGAGGCGTGGCCCACGAGGTCCGCAATCCGCTGATGGCCATCTCTTCGGGCCTCCAGACGTTGGCGGCGGTCGAACCCGAACTCTCGGGACGCCGTG
>JBAUHI010000016.1:0-38275 GCA_049680185.1 Gemmatimonadales bacterium
GGGTGGCTTCGACCGACACGTTCGTGGCCTACGCGCCCGAGCTCGAGGATGTGATCCTGCCGCAGTCTGAGGGCCTGCTCAAGGCCTACCAGGAGTTGGCGGCGTTCTAGCGCGGTCAACAGTGAACAGTAAATAGTGAACGGGGGCTCCGATCGCACGGGGCCCCCGTTGACTGTTCACCCTTCACCGTTCACTGCGACTACTGCAGCGCTTCCCGCAGCTCTCCCGCCGCGGCGATCGCGACGTCGACGTCGCGGGAGAGTGCCCGGGCCGCCTGGGTGGCGTGGGTCAGGTCGTTCACGACCGCGTCGAGGCCCGCCTGGCGCAGGCGTAGCAGGTCGTAGCGCACATTCTGGATGGCGAGCACGCAGCTCTCGAAGTGCCCCTCGATCTCCACCTGGCGTGACTTGATGTCGGCGAGTGCCGTCTTCTGGCGCCCGAGCAACGCCTGCTGGCGATCGCGTTCCTCGCCGGCCGGCTCCCGGCCGAGATCGGCGATCCGCGCGTCGATGCGGGCCGCCTCGTTGGGGCCGAATCCGGTGTCCATCGCCTGCATGGTGCGGGCCAGTTCCTGTGCTCGTGAATACAGCCCATCCACCGTCTGGACGACGTCCGGCAGCATCTGGCGGTCGGTCGGCGACATCCGATCGAGCAGCTTGTAGATCGCCGCGCGATCACCATGTGCCTGCCGCATCCGCGCGGCATGGAGGCCGAATTCCGTCGGCGATGGTGCTGGAAGCTGGCGCGGGAGCTTGCCGCCGGCCGCCGTGATCCCACGTGCCTCGATCGCATCGGCGGCCGGCGGGCGGTGCAGCACATCGCGCCAGCTGTAGCCGGCGTGCCAGAGCGTGGTGTAATCCCCGATGAGCGACCACCCGGCCCAGGCGGCCGCGAACAGGAACCACGGTTGCGAGATCCCGGTCGCGAGGTTGATCAGGAAGAGGCCGCCGGTGATCGACGCGAACTTGGCGAACTTCCGCCGCACCCGCTGCACGATCTCGGGCTCGCCGGTGTCGCGGACCAGTTCGTTCTTCCGGTCGCGGCCGCGCACTTCGTCTCGGCCCCACCGTTCCAGTTGCCGTTCACGTTGCCGAACGTTGCCGCGGACCGGAAGGTTGGGACGCGGCGAACGCGGAACATCACCCCGGGGGACGCCTGACGTCCCGCGGGTGCCTGATGGCGGGGCGCGCCGTGCGGTCGGGCTCGGGCGCGCGGAGGACCGCTGTGCCGCGCGGAAGCCGGTGCCGGTGGGCCGATAGGTCCCGGTGCTCCGGCTTTCGAGCGAACGTCGGAGCGCGTCAGCAGTGGGCCACCGACTCTCAGGGTCCTTTTCCAGGCATCGCGCCACCGCCAGCACCAGGTCCTCGGGGACGTCCGGACGGATGTCGGAGACCAGCGGCGCCGGCTCGGTGATCTGCTTCATCAGGACGCCGGCCACCGTCGGGGCGGTGAATGGTGGCTGGCCCGTCAACATCTGGTAACCGCAGATGCCCAGGCTGTAGAGGTCGGAGCGACCATCGATGTCCTTCTCGCCCGCCGCCTGTTCCGGACTCATGTAGCTCGGCGTGCCGATGGCGACGCCGGCGCTCGTGAGGGTCGCGCTGCCGCCTCCGGAGAGCGCCTTCGCGATCCCGAAATCGGTGACCATCACCCGGGCGCGGGTGCCGTCGAGGAGGATGTTGTCCGGCTTGATGTCGCGATGGATGATCGAGAGCGCGTGCGCGGCGGAGAGTGCATCTGCCGTCTCTTTCATGATCCGGCGCACTTCCTCCGCCGGGAGCTGCCCTCGGCGCTTGATCCGCCCGGCCAGCGACTCGCCATCGACATACCCCATGATGAAGTACGTCAGGTCGTCGCTCTCTCCGACGTCATGGATCGGCACGATGTTGGGATGCGAAAGCCGGGCCGCGGTCTGTGCTTCGCGCATGAAGCGGGCGCGGATATCGGCCTGGTACGCAAGCTCGGGCGGCAGCACCTTGATGGCCACCCGCCGCTGCAACCGTTCGTCACGTGCGCGGTAGACCACACCCATGCCACCCCGACCGATCTCGCCTTCGACCGTGTAGGTGGCGCCAAGCGCCTTTGCAAGGCGCTGGGCAAGGGGCTGCTGGAGCGGATCGGTCATCGGGGGAGTGTCATAAGCGGTATAGATTTAGCTCCTCTTCATACCTGCGGCAACCGGACGGCCGGGTCGGACCGCGAATCACCCACCAGCGCCAAAGTGGCAGGAAAGTCGTTAGAAGGTGCAACCGCTGTGCCACCACCGGCCGCGGGGAGGGTCCGTAGTCCGCCGTTTCGTCACCATACCCCACCTGATCACGCGGTGGCGATGGCACGGGGACTGCATTGTCAGCGCTGAACACCCGGTCCGTGCTTCCGCGGGCCCTGCAATGGAGAATCGACCATGACCGATCGACTGACCCTTCCCGTGCTGCCGCTGCGCGAAGTGGTGCTCTTTCCCGGCGTCACCGCACCGATCGGTGCCGGACGCCCCGCGACGTTGAAGGCCATCGAAGCGGCGATGGCCACCCCCGATCGTCTCGTGTTCGCGGTATCCCAGCGCCAGAACACCGAGGCCGTCACCCCGGACAACCTGCATACCATCGGCACCATCGCACGCATCGGTCAGCTGCAGCGCGGCCTCTCCGGGGTCCAGTTGCTGTTGAACGGCGACCGGCGCGGGATCGCGATGCACATCGTCGAAAAGGATGGCTACCTCCAGTCGGTGGTCCGGGACGCGGAGGAGATGGCGCCGCTCAACCCCGAGGATCCCGCCTTCGTGGCACTCTATCGGGAAGCGCGCGCCAAGGCGGCCGAACTGGGCCAGAAGTCCGGCCTGCCCGACGAGGTGGTACAGCAGGTGCTCGCCGGTGTGAGCGAGCCGGGCCGCTTTGCCGACCTGGTGGCCGGTTACATCGATGTATCCCCCACGCAGCGCCAGGCGCTGCTCGAGACGCTCTCGGTCGAGGAGCGGCTCCGGCGCGTGCTGGTGCATGTGCAGCGCCAGGTGAGCGTGCTCGAGGCCCAGGAGGACATCAAGACGCAGGTCCAGGAGGAGCTCGGCGAACGGCAGCGCGAGATGTTCCTCCGCGAGCAGCTGAAGCAGATCCGCCGCGAGCTCGGCGAGGACGAGGACGGCGACGACGTCGATGAACTCCGTGCCAAGCTCGCCGCCCTCACCATCCCGGATGTGGTCCGGAAGGAAGTGGACCGCGAGCTCAACCGGCTGGCGCGCATCGGTCGGGAGTCGATGGAGTCGCAGGTCATCCGGACGTTCCTCGAGACCGTGGCCGAGCTTCCGTGGTCGGAGCGGAGCGAGGAGCATCTTGACCTCACGGAGGCGTCGCGGGTCCTCGATGAGGATCACTATGCGCTCAAGGATGTGAAGGATCGGGTGCTGGAGTTCCTCGCGGTGCGGCAGCTCCGCGGGCTGGCCAAGGCAGCGGAGGATGCGGATGCTCTGGCGTCTGATACGCCGTCCGCCACGCCGGTGGCCGCGGAACCAGCGCCGGCATCCGCCCATCCGCCCGCCCGTCCCTCCGGCAGTCACGCAGCCGGCAATGATGACGACAAGCGGACCAAGGGACCGATCCTGCTGTTCGTCGGCCCTCCCGGTGTCGGCAAGACGTCGGTGGCCAAGTCGATCGCCCGCGCAATGGGCCGGAAGTATGTCAGGATCTCCCTCGGCGGCGCGCGCGACGAAGCGGACATCCGTGGCCACCGGCGGACCTACGTCGGCGCCATGCCGGGACGGATCCTCCAGGGGATGAAGCAGGCCGGTACCCGGAACCCGGTGTTCCTGCTCGACGAGGTCGACAAGCTCGGCGTCTCCTTCCAGGGCGATCCGGCCAGCGCGCTCCTCGAAGTGCTCGACCCGGCCCAGAACGACAGCTTCACCGATCACTACCTCGGGGTGCCGTTCGACCTGAGCGAGGTGCTGTTCATCTGTACCGCGAACTTCATCCAGAACCTTCCGGCGCCGCTGCTCGACCGGATGGAGGTCGTGGAGTTCACGGGCTACACCGAACGCGAGAAGCTCGCGATCGCCCGGCAGTACTTGGTGCCGCGTCAGTTCCAGGAACACGGTCTCGCGACGGCGCAGTTGAGCGTCACCGACGCGGCGGTGAGCGAAGTGATCAGCGCGTACACCCGGGAGGCCGGCGTCCGGCAGCTCGAACGCGAGCTCGGCAAGCTGGCGCGCAAGGTGGCCCGACGGATCGCCGCCAAGGAGGCGGAGGCGGTCAGTATCGATCGCGGCGACGTGGCCGAGCTGCTGGGGCGCCCGCGGGTCCATCCTGAACGCGCCGCCCGCAGCGATCAGGTCGGCGTGGCCACCGGGATGTACTACACCCCCGTGGGCGGCGACATCATGTTCGTCGAGGCCTCCACGATGCGCGGCAAGGGCGAGCTCGTCCTCACCGGCCAACTGGGCGACGTGATGAAGGAGTCGGGACGCGCGGCGTGGACCTATGCCCGCTCCCACGCCGCAGGGTTGCACATCAACGAGGAAATGTTCGATCGCGATGTGCATATCCATGTGCCGGCCGGTGCCATCCCCAAGGATGGGCCGTCCGCCGGTGTCACCATGGCCACGGCGCTCGTCTCGGCCCTGTCCAATCGGCCGGCCCGGCACGACATCGCCATGACCGGCGAGGTCACCCTGACGGGGCGGGTGCTGCCCATCGGCGGCGTCAAGGAGAAGGTGCTCGGGGCGGTACGGTCAGGGATCACCAAGATCGTGCTGCCCAAGGAGAACGTGCGTGACCTCGAGGACCTCCCCAAGGAGGTGCGAGACAAGATCGAGGTGTTCCCGGTCCAGGAGCTCGGCGAAGTGCTGGCCATCACGCTCCGTGGCGCATCGTTCCGCGAAGGCCGGCTCCTCTTCGGCAACGAGAACCCGCAGGACGTCGCACCGTTGTCGCAGGGGTTTCCGCATTGAGGGCTTAGGGCTTAGAGCTCAGACCTTGGGGCGTAGGGCGTGGAATTGTGAACGGGCTCCCTGTCGAAGTATCGATGGGGAGCCCGCTTCCATATTCTCGTTCACGGTTTCCCGTTCACCGTTCACGCCGGGCTCCTACCACGTACATCCCTTCACCAGCAGTTCCGTGACCCGATCGCGCCACGCGGCGCGTGGCCCCCAGGTGGAGGTCACCGGGAGCAGCGCGAAGTAGCCAAGATGGAGGAGCAGGGCTTGGCGGGCGTGGAGGAGCGGGTCGACGTCATCCCGGAAGAAGCCGGTGGCCTGCCCTTCGGTGAGGAGCCGTGCCACCGGCATCACGGCGGTCCCGACCCAGGTGCCGTCGCCGTCGGAGCGGACCAGGAGCCGGGTCACCTCTTCGCGATCGGCCAGCAGGTCGAACTGGCCCCGGATGAGGCGGCGCAGGCGCTCCACCGCCGTGAGCCCGACCAGCGGCAACCGACCCAGGTCGGTCGCGAGCTCCGTGGCCGCGCGCTCCATCGTGGCATGGTAGAGCGAGGCCTTGGTCTTGAAGTAGTAGTGCAGCAGCTGTTTGTTGACGCCGGCTCGGCGGGCGATCGCATCCGTCCGCGCGCCGGCCAGACCGTGGGTCGAGAATTCCTTGCGCGCGGCGGCGAGGATGAGGTCCGGGGAGGAGGGGCCGCGGCGGGTCATCGTGCGGAATGGATGCCGGTCAGTCGACGTCCTGCGCTCGGAACACCCGGTCGCGCCCGCGGCGCTTGGCCTGGTACAGCGCGCGGTCTGCGGCCTGCACCACAATGCTTGCCCGATCGCCATCCTCCGGATAGACGGCGATCCCGGCGCTCAGGTGGATCGAGATCGAAGCTCCGGTCGGGTCGAGCGGTGGATCCTTGGCGATCGCCTCGCGGGCCCGGTCGGTGAATGCCACGGCGCCGTCATAGGTGTTGCCCGGCAGGAGGAGCCCGAACTCATCGCCGCCGTAGCGACCCAGGAGGTCGCTGGCCCGGGCCACCTGCTGGAGGATGCGGGCGACGTGGACCAGCACCCGGTCGCCGGCCAGGTGGCCATGCCGGTCGTTCACCCGCTTGAAGTGGTCCAGGTCGACCATCACGAAGGCGAACGGATCCTTCCGCCGGTGCCACGCTTCGACCGCGTGGTCGAGCTCTGCCATCAGCGTGGCGTGGTTGAGGAGCCCGGTCAGCCCATCACGGTGGGCCATCTCCCTGATCCGGCGGCCCCGCTCGATCCGGCTGATCACCAGCTGGGTCAGGAGCTGCGGGTGAGCCGGCTTGGCCACGAAATCGTCACCGCCGCAGCGGAGCGCCTCCATGTGCGATTCCGGTCCCGAGGCCGCGGTCAGGAAGATGAGCGGCGTGAGCGCGAACCGGGGGTCGTGACGGATGTAGCGCGCCAGCGTGAAGCCATCGCCATCCGGCAGGCGGATGTCGAGCAGGAATAGGTCGGGGTACATCCCGCTGATGGCCTGCTCCGCTTCCCGCACCGAACCACACCGGGTGACCCGCAGGTTGGCGCGTCCCAGCACGGTCGCAATGAGCTCCGCGGCGGTCGGGTCGTCCTCGACCAGGAGCACACTCCCCGGTGGCTGTCCGATCCGCGCCAGCGCCCGCGCGAACTCGGTGAGCTCCGTCTCCATCGCGCCCTGCACGAACACCGCATCGACCCCCGCCGCCGCGGCCCGGAGTCGGTCTCCACCTTCAGGCGGCTCGAGCAGCACGACGGCGCGCGGCCGCACCCGGCGACGGGTGGTCCACGCATTGGCGAGGGCGTAGGGGTCGGGGCCGTCGGGTTCGTGCACCACCACGATCAGGTCGGGGTCGGCGCGGGCCGGCACCGCCTCCGGGTCCTCTGCCGGTGTCTCCGCGACCCGGACGGTGAATCCGGCGCTCTCCAGCGGAGCGGCGAGCAGCGCGCCGCGCTCGGGCGTGGTGCCCAGGACGAGCGCGTGCCACGCGAATTCCACGTGGCGGGGCGATGGCTCCACCGGCGGTGCACCACCCCCAAGTCGGGCCGTCGCCACCTCAAAGGCCCGGGAGATCGCTTCGATGTTGGCCTGGAGGATCCCGTAGGCCTCAGGGCCGGCGATGGGATGGGTGAGGATCCACTGTTCCGAACGCCGGCCGAGGTCCGAGACCTCCGGGATGCCGTGCGACCCCGCCGATCCGGCGAGCCGGTGGAATCTCGATCGCAGCGAGTCGAGCGCGTCGCTCTCTCCGGCCTCCAGCGCCGCCAGGTCCTTCCGAAGTTCGGCGATGCGGGTCGGCGCTTCCGCCACGTAATCTCGCGCCAGCTGCGCCAGCGTCTGCTCGAGGGAGTCGGTCATGCGATCCTCCGCAACTGCTCGAAGGCTGCCGCGGTACCGGCCACGAATGCCGGGGTGGAACTCCACTGCCCCTGGACCACTTCTCCGGTCCGGACCGCCAGCAACGCGCTCCGCCGGTCGACGACGCAGACGATCGGTTCTCCCGGCCAATCCACCGGATCGGTGAGGGTCCCGACCTCGGCGAATTCGAGCGTGACAGCACCGGTCGAGCGGAGATCGACCACCGGCACCTGCGCCTGGGCGCGACGAAGCGCTGGCGCCAGGATCGGGAAGGCCTCGGGCGGCGCACAGAGCCACACGCGCTCATTGGCGCGGGCGATCTCGCGGGTCAGAAGCTGGAGGAGGCCGCGGACCGAGGTGACCTCGACGACGGCGGGGCCGTCATTTCCCGAGACGTTGGCGAAGGCCGCCCCGAGGCGGTCGAGCGCTTCGCCCTGGGCATTGCTGAGCCGCGCGAGCAGCGTGGCGGGCGCCTCGGGCCGGTATCGCTTGGGACGATCTCCGTCGACCCGTGCGGCACCCTTGGCCACCAGGCCCTCAAGAGCGCTGTAGGCATTGGCCCGCGCCAAGCTGGTGGCGCGCGCCAACGCGTAGCCGGTGCCCGGACCATGGCGCACCAGCGCTCCGTACATCCGGCTTTCGGTCGGAGTGAATCCGAACGGGGTCAGGTCGATCGCGGGAGGCATATAGTAGTATGTAACACGACTACGCTGTCGTCAACTGGGCTGGCCGCTTGGTGCTGCCTCAGCCGATCTCCAGTTGCCAGCCCAGCGCCTTCGCGACCAGTGCCAGGCGGAAGGTCACATCCACCTGCTTCGACTCCTGCGTCTTCCCTTCCGCCACCAGCGGATAGGCGTGACGCGGGATCTTGTTCATGAGCTTGGGCTGGGAGCGGAGGTTCTTGGGATGCCAGATCCCCTGGTCATCACAATCCTTGAGCATCCGGGCCAGGACCTTGGTGGCGTGCGGTGCGAACTGCAATGCGCCGATCCGCGCCATCAGTTCGATGTAATGCAGCGCGAGCGGCAGGTCCTTGGGGTGGCCCTTGGCGTCGGCCTCGATGGGGTCGCCCATCAGCAGGTGGGTGGGGCGCGCGAACTTCTTCCCGATCTGCACCACGAACGTCTTCTTGGGCGCCGGGTGGGCCAGGTAGGCGCCGAGGCGTTCGGTGAATCCGGCCCGTTCCCGTTGGAGATTGGGCATCGCCGCCATCATCGCCACGGAGTACCAGCTGGGCGGATACGCCTCCGGATGCAGAGCAGTGTGGGCGCCTGCCCGCACGAACGGCTTGGACGCGAGGGGGCTTCGAAGGAACTGCGACATGGCGGACGCGATCTTGTGGGCGGCGCCACGAAGCCGCGGATCTTCCAGATAGCCCGCCTCCGCCAGCGCGGCGCACCCGGCCTCGCGAATGACGCCCTTGGCCCACGGCTCCGCGATCGGTTCCGCCTTGGCCAGCTTCTGGTACTCGAACAAGAGGGTGGGGTCGTCGTCCCTGGATAGCAGCCGGAACAGCACCCGATCGGCGAGCCGGTAGGGCCGACCCTGCCGGGGCCATTCCAGCTGGAGCAGGCGCCGGTACTGCGAGACGGTGCCGGCCTCCTTGATGCCGTCCTTGGGCGAGGGACCAAGGCCCATGACGTTCCCGCCCCAGACGCCGGTCTCCTTCTGCTTCTTGGTGACCGCGAGTGCCGCCTTCGACTCGATGATGGCCATCTGGGCCGCCTCGATCTGCTCGGCCGGCACTGAGCCAGCTGGCGCGAATTCACCCAGCGACCGATAACGGATCGATTCCCCGCCGTGCTCCAGGAGCCACGTGAGCGGGATGCGATGGTGGGTAGGGAGTTCCAGAACCACTCCTGGACGTGAGGAACGTCGATGGGCCAAGCGGGCGCGAATATAGCGAGCCAGTGATGGCGGGGACAGTGTTGGGTCAGCTAACAGCTATCAGCTATCGGCTATCAGCCTATGGCACAGCGAGTTACATCGTCACGCCAGTATGGCATGATGTCGACATTCATCTGGCTGGTCCGCACTTCGGTCGGGCCAGGAACCCTTCCATCAGCGCAATGACGGTATCGGGGTCGGTCTCGTGGGGGCGATGGAGTGTGGAGGAGAGCGGCTCGAAGTTCACGCAGGGAAGTGCCGCCGCCAGACGAGACCCGATGGCAAATGG
This sequence comes from Gemmatimonadales bacterium, assembly GCA_049680185.1. GTDB lineage: Bacteria > Gemmatimonadota > Gemmatimonadetes > Gemmatimonadales > GWC2-71-9 > CAMLHU01. The sequence continues at coordinate 9,457 of JBAUHI010000016.1, forward strand.
GATGGTCGGGTCTTCCCGGCCCCAGATGAGGAGGACCGGCTGGCGGAGGCGCGCCGTGCTGTCGGCGAGCGCAGCGAAATCGAATTCACGCATCACCGCGGTCGCGGCGGCGCGGTAGCTCGGATCGCGCAGGGGATCGTAGCTGGCCTTTCCTGAAGGCTCCGCGAGCCAGGCAGGATCGTGTATCGGCAGGATCATCGCCGCGGCCGCTGCCGCCCAGCCGACCATCGCGACGGTCCCGGGCTGCAGCGAATCAAGCCGGTCGGCCAGGCCCCATCCCGCCGGGGAGATCAGTACGGCCGCCACCACGCGGTCGGGCCGATCGATGGCGAGCCCCGCTGCGAGCTCGCCACCCATCGAGTGTCCCACCACGATCACCGGGCCGGTGGTCCACCGATCCAGGAGGTCGGACAGCCGCGCCACTTGTGCGCTGAAGGTGTACGGCCCGACCGGCTTGTCGCTCAAGCCGGATCCGGGTGCGTCGATGGCGATGACGCGATACCGTGGCGCGAAGTGCTCGAACAATGGCCGCCACGCGACGAGCGACTCCATGTATCCGTGGAGGAAGAGCAGGGTGGTGTCGCCGGTGCCGGCCCGTACTGCCCGCACCTCGACATCTCCGGCGCGCAACCATTCGGCCTGTCGTGTGGGATGCACGCGTGAACGGCGGTCGACCAGGAAGATGATGGCGCCGAGCAGGGCGACGATCGCGAGGCGCTTCAGCCAGCGCACCGGACCACCGCGATGGACGCCGGGATGACCAGGAATTTCTCGCTGGTGAGCACGAAGGTGTCGGGGCCGAGCCAGGCGACTCCTTCGCCCTGGGCGCCCAGCCCGGTGAGCATGCAGAGCGGCGCCGGCGACATCTGCGTCAGGTGACCGCCGGGATCGAGCCGATAGAGATAGAGGTAGGAATAGGTCCTGAGAGCGACCGTCCGCCCATCGAGAGCGAGCGATGCATCGGTGACCCACATCTCCACGCCGGCGCGCGGATCGAGATCGAGGGAGTCGGTGAGCTCCGCGACGACGGTGTCCCGTCGTCCCCACGCGGATGCGGGGATGCGGAACACTTCCGGTCGTCGGACCCGCGGCTTGGTGACGACATAGGCGTCGCCGGTCGAGTCGACGATCAGCGACTCGGCGTCGTGCGGTCCATCCGGATATCGAAATACGAGCTTGCCACGATACGGGATCGAATCGTCCCGGTCGGTGACGATCGGCTCATCCAGTCGGTAGAGTGCCACCGCAGCGTAACGGGACTCGTTGTCGCCGATCTCGCCGATGTACAGGCACTGGCCGCTGCGGCACGGTCCGGGGCCGATGGTCATCGCCTCCCAGTCGCGATCCACCGCGCCGAGTATGCGCCACCGCCCGCGCGCACGGCCGGCCGTGTCGGTGGCAAAGATGTCGGGCGGGTTGCCCGAGTCATTGAAGGTCCAGAGCACGCCGGGTTGGAGGCGGCTCACGACCACACCGGACGATTCCGGGATCCGACGGTCCTGCAACGGGATCTGGGCGCGGGACCACGATGGAGGATCGGCGCGGGGAAGCGGGATCGGTGTCTGGGCGGCGAGGGGGAGCGCGATCAGGAGCGCCGCGGCCAGGATGCAACGCATCGACGGGATCAGCGGGGAGCGGCGGCCCGGGCCGCGGCGGCGATGCGCACCGGCGCGGGCTCGGCGGGCACCGGCCCGGGCCGGAAGATCTCGGGATCGTACACGCCGCGAGGATTCCAGAGCACCCAGCTGTGGATCCCGACGTCCGCGGCTGCGCGGATCTGGTCGCGGATCTCGGTAGGTGTGTACCGCGGAGGCCCCAGGGTGAACGCCTGCAGGTAGGGCCGGATCTCCGCCCGGTGCGTGAGCCGTGCCGTGCGGCGTTCTGCGTCTTCCAGCGCCCGGTGGACCACGGCGTACGGTTCGGTGTTGGGGTGTGCGATGTTGTAGAACCCGCCGAAGTAGTGACTGGGATAGACCATCGGGAGCACCACGTCGGCGGTGCTGGCCAGGTCCTCCCAGACCTGACCGATGCCGATATCGCCATCGGCGGTCGCGGTCAGCCCGAAGACGTCGATGGTGAAGGGGACACCGAGCGGGTGGACCAGGTCCCGCATCATCCGCAGGTGACGTGCCACCGCTTCGCGGAACGGTTCGTGGTTGCGGCGCGCGGTGAATCGCGCCGACGCCATCCGCGAGCGCGGCTCGTCGGGAAAGCGGACGTAATCGAATTGGAGCTCGCCGAATCCGGCGTGTACCGCCTCGGCACCGAGCTGGGCGGCGTAGGTCCAGACCGAGTCGTTATACGCGTCCACCCAAGCAAAGCCGAGCCGATCGTGCCAGAGGCCCCCAGAAGAATCCTGCACCGACCACGCCGGCTTCTTGCGTGCCAGCAGCGGATCCTTTGCCACTACGATCCGCGCGATGGCGTAGATGCTGTGGGCTCGGAGCACCGCCAGCCGATGGCGGGCATCCGGGGCGCGAATGGCGCCGTTGGCACCGATGGCCACCGCGGTGGGCACCGATGAGTGATAGGTGAGGAATCCGGTGTCGTCCTTGACGTCGACGACGAAGGCGTTGATCTCGGTGGTGTCGGCCAAGCGAACGAGGTCATAGAACCGCGGCGAGCCGAAGGTCCATGCGTTGAGGTAGATCGCCTTCACGACCTTGGGTGGTGCCGTGACCGGGGGTGCCGGCCAGTCGATCGTCGCGTCCTCGGTGGGGCCATGGGTCGGGTGGAGTGTCGGGGCGGGGTTCGCGACCCGGCTGGCGCCAAGTTCATCCCCCCACCCCCGGTCGGGCCGCTGTGCGGCGAGCGGGAGTGAAGCGAAGACCGCCACGAAGGCGGTCACCCAGAGAAATGAGCTAACCCGAACTGGCATAGCATGATAGCTAACGTCACTGCGGCCTGGTCGCCAGTAGTGACAGCAGGGATCGGCCGGAGATCCGCGGTAGCTTCGGGCAAGCAGACTCTGCATATTCGATGGTGTGCAGTCCGACCGATCATCAGCTACCCACTGACATCATGAAGCTGACCATACAATTCTGCGTCGTCTGAAACTATGAGCCCCGGGCCGTCGGTCTGGCGGCCGAGCTTACGCAGGCATTCGCCGGGATCGAGATCTCGATGGTCAAGAGTTCCGGTGGCGTCTTCGAGGTGACCCTCGAGGGCGAGTCGATCTTTTCCAAACGGGCGGCCGGTCGACATGCCGCCCCTGGAGAGGTGCTTGGCCTGGTGCGCCAAAAGGCGGGCCCGCAGTGAACGTGTAGATTCACCGCATGCCTCATTCGGGCCTGGTCTAGATGCGACTTGCGCTCAACACCGGCGGCGGCGACGCCCCCGGTCTCAACGCCGTGATCCGGGCCGTGGTGCTCTCGGCCCACGCGCGCGGGTGGCAGACCTACGGCATCCTCCGCGGTTTCGACGGTCTGCTCAAGAATGACGGCGTGGTGAACCTGACCCCGGATCGGGTCCGCGGCATCACCCACTTGGGTGGTACCATCCTCGGCACCACCAATCGGGGCAATCCGTTCCGCTGGCCGGCGACCGACGCATCGGGGCGCGCGGTCGAGGTCGACCGCTCTGACGAGCTCATCTCCGCGTTCCAGGCGAGCGGGTTCGACGCGTTCATCACCATCGGCGGGGATGGGTCGCTCAAGATCGGCTACGATCTCTGGAAGAAGGGCCTGCCGGTGGTGGGAGTGCCCAAGACGATCGACAACGACGTGAGCGGCACGCAGATCACCTTCGGTTTCGACACCGCCGTCAGCACCGCCACCGAGGCCATCGACAAGCTCCATTCGACCGCCGAGAGCCATAATCGCGTCATGGTCGTGGAGCTGATGGGGCGTGACGCAGGATGGATCGCGCTCAACAGCGGCATCTCCGCCAGCGCCGACGTGATCCTGATCCCGGAGATCCCCTACGACATCAACGCCGTCTGCGCCAAGGTGCAGGAGCGCGAATCGCAAGGGCGCCGGTTCAGCATCGTGGTGGTGGCCGAGGGCGCGAGGCCCAAGGGCGGGGATCTCCACCTGATCGAGGGGGCCGGCGTCGGTACCGTGGAGCGGTTCGGGGGGATCGCGGCGGTCGTGGCCCGGGAGATCGGCGAGAAGACCGGCAAGGAGACCCGTTCCCTCGTGCTCGGCCACATCCAGCGCGGCGGATCGCCGACCACCTTCGACCGCTTGCTGGCGCTGCGCTTCGGCGCCGCCGCCGTGCGCGCCGTGGCCGATGGCGAGTTCGGAGTGATGGTCGGCCTGGCATCGCCGACGATCGTGCGGGTGCCGCTCGAGCAGGTCGTCGGGCGCCCCAAGCTCGTGCCGCTCGACTCGGATACCGTCAAGACGGCGCGGGAGTTGGGGATATCTATGGGGGGGTAGCTATCAGCTATCGGCTATCAGCTATCAGTCAACTGCGAGCGCTGATGAATCACCCCGGCCGGGATCGAACCATCTCGACATGAACCGTCTCGGCATTGATATTCACGAGCTGATAGCTGATAGCTGATAGCTGATAGCTGATAGCTGATCGCTGATAGCTCTACTTCACAAACCTCTTCGCATTCCCCTCGAGCCCGGGCCAGCCGCCCGATGGCCACCAGGTGACGGTCTCTTCGATCTTCCGGGCCAGCTCGAAGTCCTTGTCGGTGAGGCCGCCGGCGCTGTGGGTCTGGAGTCGGACGACCACACGAGGCCAGCTGACCGTCAGGTCGGGATGATGATTGGCCGCTTCGGCGACGAATGCGATGGCGCCGACGACCAGCAGTGTGGACGGCCACCCATCGGTCTCGTAGGTGCGGGTGAGGAAGCCGTCCTCGATCCTCCAGCGGGGGATGGTCTCCAGGCGTCCTGCCAGAGCGGCGGCGTCGATCACGGGTTCCTTGCCGGGCATCCAATTCTCCTGGCGCGTTCAGCGCAGCGGAAGGCGGTAGGTGGCGCTCTGACCGGGGCTCTCCTCGATCTCGATCTCGATGAGCGTGAGGTGGCCCACTCCTTGGGCGTCCAGCGCAGCACGGATCTCGGTGGCAAAATGCTGGGCCAGCATCTCGGCGGTCGTGTTGGATACCGGCAGCACGGCCACGTCGCGGGCGGGCAGCACATAGCGTGATTCGCCGAACACCGTGACCAGGACGCGGTCACCCTCGTGGGCGATGGTCACCTTGGAATTCCGGCCCGGCAGGAGCACCCGATGGTCGATGGCGTCGAGCATCGGCTTGGCCACTTCCTTCAGGACGGCAAAATCGAGGACGAACAGCGCCTCGGCGTCGAGGGCCCCTTCCACCGACACACCCATCCGATAGTTGTGTCCGTGCAGGGCCTCGCACTTGTGGCCGCGGAACGTGATGAAGTGCGCCGAGCTGAAGCTCAGGTAGTCCTTCTTGACGTCGACACGGAACGTGCCATCCACCAGCGGCCTCGTCGGAAATAGGGCTCGGTGCATCGTGGGGGAAAGATAATGGTCGAGAACGAGAAGGCGCGGCTTCGGCGCGAGGGGTTGGCGCGGCGCGATGCCGAGACGGGCCGGGAGGAGAAGGGCCGCCTGATCCAGGAGCGCCTGTCCGCCACGCCGGTCTTCGGGCGGGCCAAGACCGTGGCGGCATACGTGGGTGTGCGGAGCGAGGTGCCAACGCTCCCGCTCGTCGAAGCGATGCTGGCCGCAGGAAAGCGCGTGGTGCTGCCTGTGGTGGCAGGGGCCGATATCCGACTGGTCCGGCTGGACGCCGTGAGTGAGCTGGCAACGGCGGCGCTGGGGCTGCTCGAGCCGGGCCCCGCGGTGCGCGATCGCAACGATCGTCGGGTGCAGCCATCGGAGCTCGACCTGATCCTCGTTCCGGGCGTCGCGTTCGACCGGAGAGGGGGCCGCATCGGCTACGGCCAGGGTTTCTATGACCGCGTGCTCGCGCGGATCCGATCGGGGACACCGACGATCGGCCTGGCATTCGAATCCCAGATCATCGACGACGTGCCCATGGGTCCGGCGGACTACCATCTGAAGCACCTCGTCACCGAGGCGCTGTTCTACACATTCGATAGTGCCCGCCATTCGGGACCGTGAACTCGCCTGACCTCGCTCTTTGATCGATCCACTCCCCGTCGGCAATGGCGGGGAGTTCCTGTTCCCGCTTGATTTCAGGCGTGCTCCCTGCCCGGAACCACCAGCTCCCACTCGACGTCGCGGCCTTCCGCGGGGCCCGTCATCCCCGGGGCCGCGTCATCGTCATCGCGCCGACCCGCGCCGCCTGTGAGACCATCGAACTGGCGCTTGGCCTCTGTCTCGACACCGTGCTCGAGCGCCAGCATGGCGAGGATGTCCGGCGACTCGCCGCCGGGGGCCGCGGATTCGGGATCGTCGCCGGGACCGGTACCGGCAAGACCCTCGCGATCCGGCCGATCGCGGAGACGATCCTGGGAGAGTCGCTGCGCGCCGGCGTGGTCAACCGGGAGCGGGAGTCGACCCCGGAGACCCCGGGGTGGAATGTCGTGATCGTCACCACCGGCATCGCCCGCCGGTGGTTCGAGGACGGCCTCATCACCGCCGCCGATACGATCGTCGTCGACGAGATCCACCAGACCTCCGCGGAACTCGAGCTCTGCCTGGCGCTCGGCAAGCGCGCTCAGTGCCGGTTCATCTGGCTCAGCGCCACCGTGGACCCCGCCTTCTACTCCCGCTACCTCGAGAGCGCGGATGTGATCGAGAGCTCGGCCTTCGATCCGACGCTCCGCGCCAAGGTGCAGGTCCAAGGCCAGCGCGTGGCGGAGTTCCTCGACGACAAGTACGTGCGCAGGCTCATCCGCGATCGTCGCGGCGTGGCGGTGTTCGTGCCGACCCGAGCGGAGGTGGAGCAGCTCGCGACCGGGCTGGGAGAGCGTTGGCCCAAGCTCACGGCGGCGTTCTACCACGGCGGCGAGCCGATCCGGGTCATCCATCCCTTCCTCGATGGCGAAGTGGAGCGCCCGTTCCTGCTCGCGATGACGGCGGCGGGGCAGTCCGCACTCAATATTCGCGGGCTCGATACGGTGATCATCTACGACGCCCGCTACGGCAACGTGGTGGACCGTGGTCGCAATGTGCTGCACCGGATGTACCTCGGCGCCAACGAGATCCTGCAGATGGCGGGACGGGTGCACGGTCGTGTGGCCGGCGGTGAAGTGGTCATCCTGAGCGACCGCCACCTCGTCTTCGAGGAGCTGCGGCCGACACCCCCGGAGTTCCAGCTCGCCGGCGATGCCGAACGGGTGGCGGTGACCTGTGCCGCGCTCGGCGTCGACGCGCGCGACCTCGATCTCCCGATGCCGCTCGACCGCACGGCCTACGTGCGAGCCGTCAAGATGCTCACCGACCGCGGCCTGATGGCCGACGGCAAGCTCACCAGCTACGGACGCCAGGTCGAGACGATGCCGGTGGACCGCGCCTGGGGAGAGCTCCTGGTGCACGCGGGTCCGGAGGTGCTGCCGGTGGTGGCGGTGTGTGCCAACATCGACAGCCTGCACCGGATGACCCGTGAGGAGCGCGACCTCCACGGCGTGGTGGTCAAGGGGAGCGATCACCTGACCGCGTACAACCTCTTTGCCGAGGCGGTCAACCAGCACGGATATGTGGGTCAGGTCTATGGGCTGCCGCGACATCTCTTCGAGGATGGGCTTGAAGCGTGGGCGGAACGCCGGGGCGTACTCGTCAAGGCGATCGAGGACATCGCGCTCGGCACCGCGTCGATCTTCCGTGCGATGGACCAGGAATTGCCGCGGACCCTCCCGTATGCGGACCGTGAGATACAGCGCCGGTGGGGTGATCTCGTCGCGCGGGTGATGCCGTTCGACCTGGTCATCGATGAGCACACCGCCGAGGGCCAGGAAGCGCGGGTGTCCAAGACGTCCGTGGCGGGGAACTGGGGTGCCATCGCCGGGAATCTGCGCTACTTCGGGGACCGCTTCGGGACGCCCCGCGCCTCGATCGAGGGGACGACGCTTTCCTATGATGAGGTGCGTGCGCACGCACAGTGGGCCCGCGCGCGCGTGGTGATCACCGGGCCCCGGAAGCACCAGCATCTGGCGCTCACCCGGAAGCTCACCTACTTCGGGTTCGACCTTGAAGATGGTGTCGAGCCCATCCCGGGCGTGGTGCCACAGGAGCATCGTGCGGGCGCCGTCGATGCGCTGGTCGAGGCGCTCCTTGCCGGTGAGACCGTGCACCCGAGCCAGGGCCCCGTGCGGCGCGCGGTCCAGCAACTCGACGAACTCTGGCGGCGCTCCGGCGGAACATTGGCGGAGGCCTCGCCGGCCACGCGCACGGAGTGGGCGCGCACTGAGCTCGCAGGCATCGAGAGCTGGCGGGATTTCCTGGAGCGGCGCCTGCGGCTTGAGCCGGTCGAGCTCGTCGATGCCGTCGAGCGCGAGCGGCTGCTCTCGCTTCCCAGTGCGGTGCGGGTGCTGGGCGATACGGTCCCGGTCGAGTACGAGGTCGAGCCAGGGGTCGGTGGCGTGGTCCGATTGCGACTGCGGGAAGGACAGGCGAGGCGGATCCAGCCCCGCGACGTGCCGTCGCTCGATCGGCCGGTGCGGTTCGCCGTGGTGCGCGGGAATCATCCGCCACTTCTGGCTGATTCCCCCGGAGCGCTTCGAGAATTGCTGGCCCGCGACGGGCCTCGACACGGGGGCGGCAGGCGCCGGCAGTCGCATCGGCGGCGCCGCTGATCCGAACGACCGGTCACCGAGGCCCGGTGCGCCTTCCAAACGCTGGCGCTAACTTGTTGTTTGGTAACGGTTTGCGTCATGTACCTGAATGAAACCTTTTTGGTCACCGATGCGTAATGCGAGCATGCCCGAGACCATGCGAGATGTGATGTCCAATCCGACCCCGACCCCATCGGTATTCTCGCCCCTCGCCAAGGCGTTGCTCGACGGCTTCAGCGAGGGCGTCATCGTGTTCGATCGGGAGGGGAAGGTGCAGTACGCCAACCAGCAGGCACGGGCAGCGCTGCAAGATCACTTCGATCTGGCCGAAGGTGCCACCGACCTGATGCCGCGGCTGGCCGCCCTGGGTGGGCGGCTCCGTCCGCTCCGGGCCGGCTCCCTCGAGCTGGGCGAGGCGATGTTCATTCCGGGGATCGAAGGTCCGACCACGTTGGCCGCGCGCGAGAAGGACGCGATCGTCCGGTCGCTCGATGCACACGGCTGGAAGCTCGCGGAGACCGCCAAGCATCTGGGGATCAGCCGCACGACCCTGTGGCGGCGCCTCAAGACGTACGGACTGCATCGAGATGGCCGCAGCCGATGGGCCCATTCGGGCTAGCGACCAGAGGTCGGTGGCCGATGCGCCTCCGCCCGCCCCGGGATACCTTCCCGGGCACACGATGAAACACCTCCCTTCACACCGTGTCCCGTTCTCATCCACCCTCGCCGTCGTCTCGACGCTGGCGGTGCTTGCGTGCGCGCGCCCCCACGACCATCTGAACGCGACGATGTCCGGCGCGGCGTTCCAGGCCCAGGTCGTCGGGCCGGCAGAGGCGTCGATCTGCCATTCGCGCGGTGTCCTCGTGCTGCAGGGCTCCCAGGGCGATGACGGACTTGCACTGGTCTGGTTCTATGGCGATTCGTTGCGCGCCGATTCGGTGCCGCTGGGACCTCCGATCTGGCGGCGGGCCGGTGGGGTCGACTCGATGCGCTCGATCGCATCCGGCGCCTATCGGCGCACCACCACCATCGATGTCCTGGGGTATCAGAGTCGCACCGGCTGGATGCGCGTGACGCCGGGACCCGATGGCGATGTCAGCGCCAGCTTCGCGGGCGTCTTCGACCGGACCGGCGTCGCGGAGTCACTCTGGGTGACCGGGCGGTTCGACCGGTCGCACCCGGTCGAAGACCCGACGCTCTGCGGCATTCCGCGCGCTGCGCCTGACTCGGGTGTAAATTCGACGCCATGACGGAGACCTATTTTCGCCGAGGATTCGGCCTCAAGGCTGCCATCGAGGGGCAGCTCACCGCCGACTACCACAGCGCCGTTGTTGACGCGCTGCGGGCCCACGGGCACGTCCTCGCAGCCGGTCCCTTCACCTTCCGACTGGCACAGGAGTTTGGGTTCTGCTACGGTGTGGACCGGGCGGTGGACTACGCGTACGAGACCCGCCACAAATTCCCGGACCGCAGGATCTTCCTCGCTGGCGAGATCATCCACAATCCGCACGTCAACCAGAAGCTCGAGGCCATGGGCATCGGCTTCCTGCACCGGGATCCGGGCGGCGATTTCGACTTCTCCGCCGTCGGCGCCTCGGACGTGGTCATCATGCCGGCGTTCGGGGTCACCATCCGCGACTTTGCGCGCCTGCAGGAGATCGGCTGCGTCCGCGTCGACACCACCTGCGGGTCGGTGCTCAACGTCTGGAAGCGGGTGGATGGGTACGCAAGGGACGGTTTCACGGCGGTGATCCACGGCAAGCATTACCACGAGGAGACCAAGGCCACGGCGAGCCAGGTGGAGCGCTATCCGGGCGGTCGCTACCTGGTGGTACGGGACATGGCCGAGGCGCGGCCGGTGCTGGATTTCATCGAGGGCCAGGGCGATGCCAGCGTGTTGCGCGAGCGATTTGCGCACGCGAGCTCCGCGGCGTTCGACTTTGCCACCGATCTTACCCGGGCGGGGATCGCCAACCAGACCACGATGCTCTCCGGCGAGTCGCTGGCCATCGCGGCCGAATTCCGGAAGAGCTTCGCGGTGCGCTACGGCGAGGCGGAGGTCGATGCGCACTTTCGCACCTTCGACACCATCTGCTCGGCGACCCAGGAACGCCAGGACGCCGTGGTCAAGCTGCTCGACGAGCGGGTGGACCTGATGCTGGTGGTCGGCGGGTACAATTCGAGCAACACTTGCCATCTCGCGGCGCTGGCCAAGTCGAAGGGCGTCGCGACGTTCCACATCGAGGACGCGCACTGCGTCGACCCGATCGATGGCACGCTGCGGCACCAGCCGGTGGGCCAGAAGCAGGAAGTGACCGAGCCGGCGGGGTGGCTCGAGGGGCGCAGAGTCATCGGCATCACCGCCGGCGCCTCGACCCCGAACAACAAGGTGGGTGAGACCATCGCGCGGGTGTCCGCGATGGCCGGTGTGCTCCCGGAATTGGAGCGAGCCGTAGGGGCGCCCTGAGCGCCCCCCCGACCTGATCCGCCGCACGTCGATGTCCGCCATCCGCTGCATTGCATCCACCACCATCGGATCCGGATCGTGCCACACCGCCAGATCACCGTTTCCGGCCTTCCTGCGATCGCGCTCTCCAACGACGAGATCGAGGTCGTGTGCGTTCCGGGCCTGGGTGGCAAGCTCACCAACTTGCGGCGACGGGGCGGGCGGGAGTGGCTCTGGCGGAATCCGGCCATCCCGCTCCGCCCGCCGGACTGGGGCGCGTCCTACGTCGAGACCGCTGACAGCGGCGGGTGGGACGAGTGCTTCCCGACCATCGGCCCGTCCCCGATGCCAGGCGCGCGGCCGGACGAGCCGCTCCTTCCCGACCACGGCGAACTCTGGGCGCTGCCATGGGAGCACGCGATCGTGGATCGGCCCGAGGGCGTCACGCTCATCGGGACGGTCGAGGGGAAGCTCCTGCCCTACGACCTGCACCGCGAGATCACGCTCGCCGTCGATCGGCCGGAAGTGCGGATCACGTACGTGCTCCGCCATCGCGGTGAGGTCCCGTTTCCGTTCATCTGGGCCGGCCATCCGCTGATCAACGTGCAGGCCGGAAGCACCATCACACTGCCTACAGTGGAGCAGGCGTACGTGATCTCGGTCGCCGGTCGGGAGGACGTCGCGGTCGGTGACACGGTCCCGTGGCCGCTGGAGGGGGCAGGCGCCGCGTGGAGCTTTCCCGGGAATGCCGGGTGGGCGCTGATGCTGGGGGCGGACCTCGGCGCCTCGGGTCGGATGGAGGTGACCGATCCGGTGCGGGGTGAGCGGCTCGAGATCGATGCATCGCCCGAGGTGGGGCAAGTGGGCGTGTGGATCAACGCCGGGGGGTGGGCGCCGGCTACGCTCGAAGGCCGGCCCGGTCCGACGCCGTACGTGAACCTCGGGCTTGAGCCGTGCATCGGTGCCCCGGACGCGCTCGAGCGTGCCACGGAGCGGTGGCGGGCCGCCGCAATGCTGGCGCCCGGCGAAGCGCGACGCTGGGCGCTCACGATCCGGATTCCCGACCCTCTCGGCGATTAGCGCGACCCGGCTTCGGAGGGTACTATATCCGACACCATGTCGACCGCCCACACCCACGCGCCCGCCGCGATTCACGCCGCCATCCTTGGATTTCCCGGCGTGACCCCGAAGAAGCTGTTCGGCGCCCAGGCGTTCTTCTTCGGGCCGAGGATGTTCGCCTTCCTGGTGGACGGCGCGGTGGTACTCAAGTTGCCGGCGGGCGAGCGGCGGGCGGCGTTGGATGGGAAAGTGGGACGGCCCTTCCTGCTCGGTGCGCACGTGCCATTCGGCCGGTGGCTGGAGGTGTCGCTCGACGACCCCGCGCCGGCGCTGCACCTCGTCCGGATCGCCTACATCGCCGCTCAGGTCCCCGACCGCGAAGGCCCGCGGAAGCGCCGCCAGCGTACCAGCCGGCCCCGCCGCGCCAGGCAACCATCCTGATCTTCCAGCGACCTGCCACGGCGCGCCGCGCCATCCCCCCGCCCATTTCCTAAGTGAAACCCAGGTTCTTCCGGCCGCTGGCCCCCTTCTTCATCGCTGCGCTCTTTGGCGGGGCGCTCTGGCTCCTGCACCACGAGCTGGCACGCTACCGCTACCGCGACATCCTCCGTGCGTTCAACGACCTGCCCCTGCCCGACCTGATCACGGCCACGGGATTCGCAGGGTTGGGCTACCTGGCACTCACCGCCTACGACACCCTGGCACTCCGATTCCTTGGTCGGCAGCTCAAGTACGCCCAGACCGCGCTCGCGTCGTTCCTGGCTTACGCGATGGCACACACCCTCGGATTCTCGTTCGTGACGTCGAGCGCGGTGCGCTACCGGCTGTACAGCTACTGGGGGCTCTCCACCGTCGAGATCGCCGGGATCACGGCGTTCACGGGAGTCACCTATTGGATGGGGGCGCTCACGGTCGGCGGTGCGGCGCTCCTCCTGGGCCCCGGGACCTATCTCCATCTGCTCCCGGTGCCCGTTGTCGCGCTCCGGGTGTTGGGCGCCGTCGCGCTGGCGCTGGTGGCCGGTTATGTGATCGCCTCGGCGCTACATCGCAGCACTATCAAGCTTGCTGGCCGGGAGATCGCACTGCCGGGACCTGGCATGGCGTTGATGCAGCTGGCGGCATCATTGGGGGATTGGCTCGCGGCCGCGGCGACGCTCTATGCCATCCTGCCGCCGGAGGCCTCACCGCCCTTCCCGGTCTTCGCCGGAATGTTCCTGATCGCACAGCTGGCAGGCGTCGTGAGCCATGTGCCAGGTGGGCTCGGCGTCTTCGAGACGGTGATGCTGCTGCTGGCAGGTCCCGGCGCCGAGCCGACCGTGGTCATCGCATCGATCCTGGCCTACCGGGCCATCTATTATCTGCTTCCGTTCGCTATCGCAGCGCTGGCGCTCGGTGCGGTGGAGTTCGAACGGCATCGCCGTCGCCTCGGCGAGGCCGCGCGCACGGCGCCGGGCTGGACCGCCGCGATCACGCCGCGGGTGTTCTCCGTCGGCGTGTTCCTGGCCGGCGTGGTCCTCCTCCTGTCCGGCGCCACGCCCGCCGCCCGCGTCCGGCTGACCTTGCTGGCCCGGTGGGTACCGCTCGCCGTGATCGAGGTCTCCCACTTCCTCGGCAGCCTCATCGGATTCGGCCTCATCGTCGTCGCGTGGGGCCTCCGCCGCCGGTTGCGCGGCGCCTACCACTTCAGCGTGGTGCTCCTGTGGCTCGGCATCGCGGCGGCGCTCCTGCGCGGTCTCGACCTGGTGGAAGCGGGAGCCCTGCTCATCGTCCTGCTGGCGTTGCTCCCCGCCGCCCGGCACTTCCATCGCGAGGTGCCGTTCCTGAGCGAGCCGCTCACGACCGAGTGGACGCTGGCGATCGTGACGGCGCTCCTGGTGTCGCTCTGGCTCGGTGCCTTCGCGTACCAGCAGGTCGACTTCAACTCCGGGCTCTGGTGGCGGTTCGCGCTCCGGGGCGATGCGCCCCGATTCCTGCGCGCCGAGGTCGGCGTGCTGGTGGCCGCCCTCGGGCTCGCCTTGGTCCGCCTGGTCCAGCCGGCACCGGCGGCGCCCCAACTGCCCTCGGCGGAGGATCTGGCCGACGCGGCGCGCATCGCCGCGGCGTCGCCTCGATCATCGGCCAACCTGGTCCGCCTGGGCGACAAATACATGCTGTTCAATGAGGCTCGCACCGCGTTCCTGATGTACGGTATCGAGCGTCGGAGCTGGGTGGCGTTGGGTGATCCAGTGGGGCCGGTCGGCGAGCACGAGGATCTGGCCTGGCAGTTCCGGGAAGCTGCCGACCTGCACGGCGGGCGGACGATCTTCTACGAAGTGCGGCCGGCGGAGCTTCCGCTCTACCTGGACCTGGGGCTCACGCCGTTGCCGCTGGGTGAGGAGGCGCGGGTGCCGCTCGTCGACTGGTCGCTCGCCTTGCCGGCGCGCCAGGGTCTCCAACGCGCGCACAGCCAACTCGTCGGTGAAGGATGCACCTTCGAGGTGATCCCTGCCGCAGCGGTGGCGTCGATGATCTCCGAACTTCGGGAGGTGTCCGATAGCTGGCTGGCAGACAAGAACATCGGGGAGAAGGCGTTCTCGTTGGGGCACTTTGATCCGGTGTACGTAGCGCAGTTCCCCGTAGCGTTGGTGCGCTGGGGCGGCCGGATCGTGGCGTTCGCGAATCTCTGGACCTCGGGAGAGCGGGAGGAGGCGTCGGCGGACCTGATGCGCTATCGACCGGATGCGCCGGCGGGAGTGATGGACTTCATCTTCTGCGAGCTGATGGCGTGGGCGCGCGGGGCAGGGTATCGGTGGTTCAACCTGGGGATGGCAGCACCGTTGGAGGTGGGGGACCGGCCGCTGGCGCCGATATGGACCCGCGTCAATGCGCTCGTGTTCCGCCACGGCGAGCACTTCTACAGCTTCCAGGGGCTGCGTCAGTACAAGGAGAAGTTCGTGCCTGTGTGGAGTCCGCTCTACGTCGCGGTCAAGAACAAGTTCGCGATCGCGAAAGCGCTCGTGGCCATCACCGCACTCGTCTCCGGCAGCGCCTCGGCTACCCCCCCTCCGCGAGCGCCCGTGCCAGCGCCTCGATCGTGAGCGGTGCCGATCCCTCCAGCCGGTTGTTGACCACCACGAACACGGGCACCCGGGTCTGGACTGCGGTGCGGATGAGCGCCAGCAGGTCGCCGCGCGCCTCCGCGTTCTCGTCCTGGATGCGGTCGTATGGCGCAAAGGCATCCACCGCATCCTCGTAGAGCCGGCCCGGTCGCAGGAGCGCCCGGGACACGATGAATCCGGCGGTGACGGCATCGGGAACGGCAAGCTGCTCGCCGATCGACGGCATCCGGGTCCAGGAGTTGAACACATGCGTCACGCCATGCTCGCGGAGCACGGCGCGATACGCCTCGGTGTAGTACTCGGCGTTGCGCAACTCGACGCCGTACCTGCATTCCGCTGGCAGCTGTTCGAGGAATCGGTCCAGCAATTCGGCGAACCGCTCCGGCGCGATCCCGGCCTTCTTCGCGATGGCCTGGAACTCGAACACGAACGGCCCGACGTGCAGGCCACCGCCGGCGAGTGCCGGTCCGATGACCTCGTTGATGCAGAGGTCGGCGTTCAGGAAATCAGGATTGACCTCACCCGCACGTCCGCCGTCCTGGTGACCGGTGAACGTATGCACGGTCACGCGAAGCCACACTTTGCTGACGCAGGGGAAATCGGCGGGGAGCTGTGCTGCGTACGACCCCCACGTGGCGGTCGAGAGCGGGCGGTAGTAGCTGGAGTCGATGCCGACGGTGGAGAAGAGCGGGTAGCGGGCGTACTCGCCGAGCATCTTGGCGACAGCACCGCTGGCGGGGTACTTCTGGTGGTAGACGAGTCCTTGCCATCCGGGGTAGTTCCACGACGATGTGCCGAACCGCACCAGCGACGGGAGCCGGGCGCGGAGCGCGTCGAGCGTGCCCGACTGGTCGGTCACCGCGCCTTGCAGATGATCCCGTTATGCGCCTTGATGACGCCGGCGCGCCGGATGTCGAGGCCGTTCTCCCACGCATACAACCCGAGCTGGTCGATGGTCATCAACTCCCGATACCCGTAGTTCATCCAGTCGGCCATTATGGAGTAGAATGCCCGACCCCGCCATTGATCGCGCGGGGTGGTGAGGATGGCCCAGCCGCCCGGCTTCAGGAACTTCCGGTGCCAGCTGAACGCCTCGGCCTTGTACTCGTCGGGAAAGTGCTCGACGAGGCCCACGCTCACCACGACGTCGAACTCCGCACCGTAGGGAAGATCACGCGCATCCGCCACGTCGAAGTCGATGGGCATCTCTTCCCGATACCAGATGCGCCGGCCGCCGGTGGCCGGGTCGACGCCGAGGAACGGGTAACGCTCGGGGAACTTGCCGAAACGGTCGGTCTTGCAGAACTCGTCGTAGTCGACCAGGGTCACCTGGCCGCCGGGGTAGAGTGCCGCAAGCTGCATCGCCTCGTAGCCGTCGGCGGCGCCCAGGAAGAGGATGCGGGGGTGCTTGAGGTCGAGCCCTTCGAAGAGTGCGCGCTTGCCGCGTGGATCCCAGACTGCATCCTCGACGCGATGGACCCGATTCCACACCGCGAGCTGCACCAGCTCCGCTATCGCTTCGCGGGTCCCGGTCACGTCCCCGTGGAGCAGCGCCTGCACCGCGTTGTGACGGGCCTCGCGGGAATCGGCGGCGACGTCCTTGAGGAAGAGCTCGTGGAAGTGGCGATTGAACTTCGACCACCCCTCCTTCACCGGGAGAGGCCGCCCATTGGCCGTTTCCCACTCCCGCTTTTCATCGGCCCAGCGCTCGACCCGGTAGGGGCGGCGCACATCCTGCCATCGCAGCGACTTCCAGTCGGTATGCCCCGCATCGATGAAGAGATCGGGGGGCACGTCCCGGGTATCGACCACGTAGCGGTCGAGCCGGGTGAATTCCCCGATCTGGTGGGTCGGCTGGGCGGTGGCCGTCATTCCCTGACCTTATCGGGTCGCCTGCCGGTCCGCCAGCCTCAGCGCCCATTCGGCTCCACTGTTCGGGTCTGGCGAGCCGCGGCGGTACATTGGGACAATGCGTGCGATCATTTACGAGGGTGCAGGCGGGATCGAGGCGGTGCGGTTGGCCGAACGCCCGACACCGGAACCGGGGCCGGGCCAGATCCGCGTGGGGGTGCGGGCGGCAGGGCTCAACCGTGCCGATATCCTGCAGCGTCGCGGCCACTATCCGGCGCCGCCGGGATGGCCCGCCGACATTCCCGGCCTCGAATATGCCGGCGAGGTCGAATCGCTCGGTGCCGGTGTCGGCCGTTGGAGCATCGGCGATCGGGTGATGGGATTGGTGGGCGGCGGCGCCCAGGCGGAATTCGTGGTGAGCGCCGAGGGCGAAGCGCTCGCGGTGCCTGACGGGATCGATTGGCCCGCGGCGGCCGCGATCCCCGAGGCGTTCCTGACCGCTTACGACGCGCTCATTACCCGAGGGCGATCGAAGGCCGGCGAGCGAGTACTGATCCATGCGGCCGCGGGCGGGATCGGCACGGCAGCGGTGCAAGTAGCGGCGTTGTGGGGAGCCACCGTGATCGGCACCTCCCGCAGTGCCGACAAGCTCGCCAAGCTCATGCCGCTCGGCCTGACGCAAGGGATCGATGTCTCGCTTCATGGGTTCCGCGAACAACTCAGCGGCCCGGTCGATGTCGTGCTCGACACGTTGGGTGGCCCCGCCTTCGCGGACAACTTGGCAGTACTCCGGCCGCTCGGTCGACTGGTCATGATCGGGTTCCTTGCCGGCTCGGCGTTCTCCGGCGACCTGGGTCTGCTGCTGCGCCAACGGCTCCAGGTGACCGGGACCGTGATGCGGTCGAGGGGACCCGACGAGCGATCGGAATTGGCAGCCGATTGGCGCCGCGACCTAGCCCCGGGATTCGAGTCGGGGAAGCTCCGGCCTGTCGTTGGCGCTGAGATCCCATTCGAGCGGTTCGGCGAGGCGCACGCCTTGATGGAGCAGGACGCGCTCTTCGGAAAATGCGTACTGACCTGGTGACGGTCCGGGCGATGTGCCGCGTGTATATTGGGTGCTCCACGCGCCCCGAACCGACTGGTGGCGCCCCATTCCTGGAACGCATATGGCCACGATGACCGCTCCGACCGACCGATTCGCCGCCGCCCGACAGGCCGGCCGCGAGCCCTTCAAGGTGAAGGACCTTGCCCTTGCCGACCTGGGCCGCAAGGAGATCCGACTCGCCGAGCAGGAGATGCCGGGGTTGATGGCGCTCCGGGCCGAGTACGCTGGCAAAAGGCCGCTCGCTGGCGCCCGGATCATGGGCTCGCTCCATATGACCACGCAGACCGCGGTCCTGATCGAGACGCTGGTGGAACTGGGTGCCGACGTGCGGTGGGTGTCATGCAACATCTTTTCGACCCAGGATCAGGCGGCGGCGGCGGTGGCAGTGGGACGTGACGGTACCGAGGCCGATCCGAAGGGGACCCCCGTCTTTGCCTGGAAGGGCGAGACGCTGGAGGAATACTGGTGGTGCACGGACCAGGCGCTGATGTGGCCCGACGGTGCCGGCCCCAATCTCCTGCTCGACGATGGCGGTGATGCGACGTTGCTGGTGCACAAGGGTGCGGAGTACGAGCGGTCCGGCAAGATCCCGATGTTCGATGCCGCCAACGATCCGGAGGAGTGGGGTGTCATCCTCGACCTGCTCCGGGCCGAGTCAAAGAAGCATCCGGGGCGCTGGACCAAGGTCGCGGCGGGGCTCCGCGGCGTCTCCGAGGAGACGACCACCGGCGTCCACCGGCTGTACGAGATGATGCGGGCCGGCACGCTCCTCTTCCCCGCCATCAATGTCAACGATTCGGTGACCAAGTCGAAATTCGACAACATCTACGGTTGCCGCCACTCGGTGATCGACGGGCTCAATCGGGCCACCGACGTGATGATCGCCGGGAAGCTGGCAGTGGTCTGTGGCTACGGCGAGGTCGGGAAGGGGTGCGCCCAGGCGCTCAAGGGGCAGGGCGCCCGCGTGGTCATCACCGAGATCGACCCGATCTGCGCGCTGCAGGCGTCGATGGAGGGGTACCAGGTGCTGACGCTGGAGGATGTGGTCGCCACGGCCGATATCTTCATCACCGCCACTGGCAACCGGGACATCATCACCGCCCAGCACATGACGCGGATGAAGGACAAGGCGATCATCGGCAATATCGGCCATTTCGACAACGAGATCGACATGGCCGGCTTGAAGGCGTTGCCGGGGGTCCGCCGGATCAACATCAAGCCCCAGTACGATGAATGGGTGTTCCCCGACAAGCACTCCGTCCTGATCCTCTCCGAGGGGCGGCTCTTCAACCTGGGCAACGCCACCGGGCACCCGAGCTTCGTGATGTCGGCGAGCTTCACCAACCAGGTGATGGCGCAGATCGAGCTGCACCAGAACCCGGGCAAGTACGAGAAGCAGGTCTACACCCTGCCCAAGCACCTCGACGAAAAGGTCGCGCGACTCCACCTGGACAAGCTCGGCGTCCGGCTCACCACTCTCACGCCGGGGCAAGCGAGCTACATCGGGGTGAGGCCCGAGGGGCCGTACAAGCCGGAGCAGTATAGGTATTGAGGGGAGAGCTATCGGCTATCGGCTATCGGCTATCAGCTATCGGCTATCGGCTATCGGCTATCGGCTATCAGGCATCGGCCAAGAGCCAAGAGCTTGGGACTTGACGGTACTCGCGAAAAGGGCCCTCGATCGGTCGATCGGGGGCCTCCGTCGCGCATCGCCACTTCCTCCGCACTCAAAGCCTCTAGCCTCCAGCCTCTAGCCTCTAACCCCTAGCCTCGCTCCTCACCCCGGATGGAACTCCGACACGTGCTTCCCCATGTGGGCCTTGAGCAGCTTGAGCAGGTCCTCGGAGTTGTCGAAATAGCCGGCATCGAAGTCCTTGAGGATCCGCCGCTCGCGGCCGGTGAAGTCTTCCATGATGGCCAGCCGTTCGTCCTGGTCGACGGGAACCTCTTCCGGGAAGATGGTGGTGGCCAATTCCATCATCTCGGCGGTATGGTCGGCGCCGATGGTGCGGAGGGCCGCCAGCGTGTCGGCGGTGTGATTGCCGGAGGTCTCCCGCAGGAAATGGCGCAGCCCTCCCGCTTCGACCTCACGGACCAGCCAGTCGATGCAGTGCGCGACCTGCTCCGCGGCCGTGAGCCCGTCGAATCCGAGCCGCTCGTATCGCGGGAACACGAGATCGTTGACCCCGGTCCAGAACCGCTCGGCGTCATCCACCCGCAGCAGTCCGGTGACCGGGTTCTCGATCGTTCGGGTCCCGGTCGTCGCCGGGGTCTTCTTCCGTGGCACCGCCATGTCGTCCTTCCTGAACTTGTCCTGCATCGGCCACGCCGCGGGGGTCAGCGGACTCTACGGGGGCCAATTTGTGCCAAGTCACGCCGTCGTGGCAAGGGGGTCAGTCCGTGGCCGGCGCCTTGCCGGTGGCACGAGCTGGGCGTTCCCGGAACTCGAGGTGCTCCGCCAGGACGGTGGTGTGGTCCTTGCCCGTCCGCAGGCGGGTCATCCGCTGCCCGAGGAGATTGGTGTTCCGGTCGGTCAGGCCGGGCCAGAGCGGATCGATGTCGTACCAGCTGACACTATTGAGCCCCGCGTATTTGCTGGCGAATTGCGGTTTGAGTCGCGCCTGATGACCTGGCATCGTCGGCCTCCTTGGATGACCCATCCATTCTGCACCAGCGTCCTCGCCCGCGCAATCCGGGTCAGGCTGGCAGGTGCCCTCGGAACATGAAGTAGACCGCTCCCATCAAACAGAGCCCCGCCCAGAGGAAGTCGAGCCTGAGAGGTTGTTTCATGTAGAGTATCGCGAACGGCGCGAATACGCAGAGGGTGATGACCTCCTGCAAGATCTTGAGCTGGGCCAGGCTCAGGGTCCCGTAGCCGATGCGGTTGGCAGGCACCTGGAAGCAGTATTCAAAGAATGCGATGCCCCAGCTGGCGAGGATCGCGACCATCAGCGGCCGGCCACCGAGGTTCTTGAGGTGGGCGTACCAGGCGAAGGTCATGAACACGTTGGACAGGACGAGGAGGCCGGCGGTGCGGGCCAGGACAGTGGACATGAGCGGGCCGGGTCGAAGGTGAAGGTCGGTATGGGGGACCGTTCAGGCCCCCCACGACCGCCGGATCAGGGAGGCGCGGCGAGTGGCGTAGGCGGCGATCGCGAACAATGGAATGCAGAGCAAAGCGATCCACGGGTCCTGATGCTGCCACGCGAGCACGGCGAACTCCCCCGCTCCCACGAAGCAGAGGATCGACGAGGTCCGCCACAGGCGGTACGTCAGGCGATCGGACATGGGTCGGGTCATTGGGCGCGGGTCCGGTGATGGGTCGGTGGCGGTGGTGGCGGCGCCGGCGGTGCAACGAGCCGCACGCCGGTGCGCGTGAGCTCCACCTTGCCATACGCCGGTGTCTCGACGAACAGGTCTCGACCGGTGCGGGTGAGCATCGGGAATCGGACGCCGACGTTGGCCAGCACCGGACCCAGCACCACCTCCGGGACGCCGATGCCGCCGAGCGCCGCCGAATCGAGCCGGAACCGGACCGCCGTGACGCCCGCCGGGGCAAGGGACGCCCAGGCGTCGATCGTAGTGGCGGTATCCAGGAAGGAGAGGAGCGGCCCGAGTTGCATCCGGGCATCTCTTGGCAGGTCGGCGATGCGACCGAAGATGTGGATCGTGGCGCTGTCGATCCGGACCTTGAGGCGGAGGTCGGACGGGATCGGCTTGACGCCAAGCCGCGCCATCAGGTAGGCGGCCCAGTCACCGGCGGACACGGAATCAAGCGGCAGCACGCGGGCGAGGAAGACGGAGTCGACGGCCGCCGCCGCACGGACCACGCCGGAATTGGTCATCGAGTCGGCGCCAGCCTGCGCCGACAGCGGTGTGGCAGCGAGCAGGGCGATCACGATCACGCGGATGGACATGTCCGCAATCTAGCGAAGGCCACGGGGACAGGCCCTTGTGTCGGTGCGCTCGGCCCATTCACTTCTCGCCCACCCACTCACACCGGACTAGGCCACACTGGGCGCGTTCTTCGGGTTGATCGGACTGGAAGGGATCATCGTGCTCGCGGCGGGCCTGGCCGTCGGGCTCGCCGCACGCGTGCCCGGCATCGGGACGCTGGCCCAGGTGCTCCCGCCGGTGGTGCTGCTGGCGGGTCTCTTCCTGGCGTGGCGATTCCAGCGCGGGCGCCCCCTCCTCGGCCTCGTCGCCACGGCGATCGGACTCGCCGCGCTCCAGATCCCCGGCGTCCAGAGCGCGGCGGCGTTGCCCACGGGGCCGCTGGTGCTGGGATGGGTCGTGATCATCTCGGCCGTGGCCGTTGCGGGTGCACGGGAACGGGCCGGTGCGACGCTGTCTGGGCCTGCCGCCGCAGTGATGCTCGCGGGATGGCTCGTGGCAGTCCCGATCGCATTCGGATTCGGCGTCGAGCTATCGCCGCTCCTGTCGCTCAGGTCGATCCCGACCGACTGGATCGCGGCGATCGGTATGCCGGAAGCGGTGCTGATCCCCGCGACGATCATCGTGGTCGCCCTGCTGGCGTGGTCGCGCTGGCGCCGCGATGTCACCGCTCGCGGCACCGGATGGGCGCTGGTGGCGGGCATCATGGCGCTCAGGCTGCGCGGCACTCCTGGTGCGGGACTCTTCGTCGCTGCGGCCGCCGCCGCATTCACGCTGTCGGCGGTGGAGGAGATCCACGCGGTGGCGTTCCGCGATCCGCTGACGGGTCTCCCGGCCCGGCGCGCGCTGGAGGCGGCGTTGGCCAGGCTCTCGCCACCCTACGTGATCGCCATGGTCGATGTCGACCACTTCAAGCGCTTCAACGACACCTACGGTCATGCGGTGGGAGATCAGGTCCTGACGATGGTCGCCGTGCGGTTGGCGCAGGTCGAGAGCGCCCAGGCATTCCGCTACGGCGGCGAAGAGTTCACCCTCCTCCTGCCCGGCCGGACCATCGATGACGCGCTGCCGGTCCTGGAGGCGGCGCGCGGGACCATCGCCGAGACGACTTTCACACTTCGCGCACCCGACCGCCCCCGCCGCCGGCCGGCGAAGGGCAAGGCCAGGAAGCCCGCTCGCGCCGATGTGGTGGCGGTGACGGTGAGCATCGGCGCCGCTGAGCCCACCGCGGGCGACGCCCCCGCAGCAGTGCTGCAGGCGGCGGACCAGGCGCTCTACAAGGCCAAGGAGACCGGCCGCGACCGGATCGCGACGGCCTAGCGATCAGTGGGCGAGCGGGAGTCCGATGGTGTCGGTGGGGTCGATGGTCGGTTCGAGCGCAGGATCCGCGGGGACGTCAAAATCGTCGGGGGTCACCTTGCCGCGTGCACCAAGGAGCTTGAACAGGCGCGACTCCGCCTGTCGCGCGGCCGCGGTGCGTCCACCGTTGTAGATCAGCGAGATGATGAAGACGCCGTCGGGTCGGCCGAGGTAGCCAGCGATCGCGGCGACGTTGCCGAGGGTGCCGGTCTTGGCCCGGAGGACACCGGCACCGGGAAGCCCGAGCCGGAGCTTGGTGAGCGTGCCGGTGCCGTTGGCGGGGAGCAGGAGCGGAAAGGCGCGGGTGGCAGGCAGGGTGGGGATGCGTGCCAGGTAGGTCACCTGCAGCCGCGGGGTCACCCGATCGATGTCCGAGAGGCCGCTGCCGTCGACCATCCGGAACTGGCTCGGGTCGACACCGGTCACGCGCGCCACATGCGCGGTGAGGGAGTCGGCGGGAGAGTCAGGCCCGGCGGCCCAGCGCAGGAGGAGTTCGGCACCCAGGTTCAGGCTCCGGCGGTCGATGTCGGCGGCGAGGGAATCGAGCGTCGGGGAGAACACTTCGGCCAAGGTCCGGATCCGACCGTCGCTCGGTGCCAGGACGGTGCGTGGATCGGGATCCCACTCGACGCCCGCCTGCCGCAGTGCCTGGGTCCACGCCAGTTCGAGCACCTGTTCGGGGTCGTACGCCACCGCCTTCACCTCCCGCGAGCCAGCGCGGGTCCCGATCGAGCCGGTGAGCACCCAACCATTGCGCCGGGCCGCGAGGTGAAGCGTGCTCCGCCTCCCGGTGCGGGTGATCGCTTCGTTCACGATCATTGCCCGGACGCCCGCGGGCGCGTCATCGAGGATCCGCGGTCGATGCCGGGGCTGTCGGGTCGGTGCCACCAGGACAGTGATGATGTTCTCGTGGACCGTGAGCGAACCGATCAACGGTGCGAAGACGGCACCTCGGTGGCGGGTAGGCCATTCGGCGGGAAAGGTCGCGGTGGCGGGCCCCGCCTCGGAGGAGACGATCATCGGACCTTCGATGCGACGGACGCCCGCCGCGGCGAGTTGGACGGCAAGGTCGTAGAGGCGCGGCCCCGCGTGCGCCGGATCCTCCAGCGACGGATCTCCGTTGAGTTCCAGGGTCCAGGTACCGTTCCAGGTTCCGGTGGTGCTGTCGAGGAACCCGGTGCCGAGGACACGGGTCGCGATGCGGGCATCGCCGCCCAGGCGGGATCGGGCAAATCCGGTGGTGAAGATCTTGGCGGTGGATGCCGGGATGAGCGGTTGGTCGGGTTGGCGCGACCAGAGGACGTTGCCGAGCGCATCGGCGATCGCGATGCCCCAGCGGCCGCGAGCGGAGCGCTGGGCGCTCCGGTACCAGGAATCGAGCTGCCGGGATAGGTGCGGCGAGACCGTCTGGGCCGCGAGCGGGGCGGGGGCCAGGATGATGGCGGCGAACACCGCCATCCTCCAGCGGCGAGGTATGGTCACCGGGGGGAGAGGATCACCTTGGCGATGGTCTGCAGCTGCATGTTGCTGGTCCCCTCGTAGATGGTGCCGATCTTGGCATCGCGATAGAACTTCTCGACCGGGTAGTCCTTGGTGTAGCCGTAGCCGCCGAGGAGCTCGACGCAGAGCGAGGTGATCTCGCCCGCCACCTGGGAGCTGAAGAGCTTGGCCATCGCCGCGTGTTGGGTAAAGGGCTGGCCGGCGTCCTTGAGTCGGGCGGCGTTATACACCAGGAGCCGTGCAGCCTCCAGGTCGGTGGCCATCTGGCCGATCTGGAACTGGACGCCCTGGAAATCGGCGATCGCCTTCCCGAACTGCTTGCGTTCCTTGATATAAGAGGTGGCGGCGTTGAGCGCCCCGCGGGCGATCCCGATCATCTGCGCACCGATCCCGATGCGGCCCTCGTTCAGGGTCTCGATGGCCACCTTGTAGCCCTGGCCCACCGGTCCCAGCACATTGGCCGCCGGCACCCGGCAGTTCTCGAAGAGGATCTCGCAGGTGCTGGACGCACGGATGCCGAGTTTGTCTTCTTTCTTGCCGACCTTGAAGCCGGGGAAGTCGCGTTCGATGAGGAAGCCGGTGATCCCCTTGTAGCCCTTCGACGGGTCCATGTTGGCAAAGACAATGAAGAGCCCGGCCTCGGCGGCGTTGGTGATCCAGAGCTTGTGGCCGTTCAGGATCCACTCATTTCCCTTCTGCTCCGCGTGGGCAGCGAGGGCAAAGGCATCGCTGCCGCTGCCGGCCTCGGAGAGCGCAAAGGCGCCGAGCGTACCGCTGGTGAGCTTGGGGAGATAGCGGGCCTTCTGTTCGTCGTTGGCCCAGCGAAGGATCGCGTTATTCACGAGGGTGTTGTGCACATCGACGTAGATGGCCGCCGAGGCGTCGACTGCAGCGAGCTCCTCGATGGCGAGGGTGGCCAGGAAAAAGGTCCCGGCGGAGCCGCCGTACTGTTCCGGCACCTCGATGCCCATCAGGCCGAGCTCGAAGAACTTGGCGACGATCTCCTTCCGGAAATGGGCCGCATCGTCCATCTCGCGCACGTAGGGCCGGATCTCCGACTCGGCCAGCTCGGCCACGGTGGAGCGGAAGAGTTCTTCCTCTTCGCTGAGCAGGCTGAGGGGCAGGGCGGACGTGGCGGACGGGGACATCGGGCCTCCGAAGGTGGTGCCGGTACGGGCACCCCAAAATAGCGGCAGAAAGCGGTGGAAAGAAGAAACCGGCGTTTCGGAGGGGGATCGCCCCCTGCTATGATCCTGTCAGTAGGTGCCTTGCCAATATGACCTTCAAGGCCGTTCAGCGTTGGGCGCGCAGCGGGTGGATTGCGGGGGTTGCCACGTGCGTGATGCTGGCCGCCGCTGCGAACCCGGCATGGTCTGCCCAATCGCCGGTCGAGCGCGCCACCATCGATTCATTCCGCACCACCCTCGCGGCCGACAGCGACCTCACCAGTGTCCTCGGTGCCCTGACCCGGACACGGGCGGCCGCGCACGCCGCCAAGAAGGACGCAGTCGACCGCACCGAGCTCGGGTGGGCGCTGCTGCGTGCTGGCCAGCTGCTCCAGTCCAATGACACCCTCTACGCGGCCGCGGACGAGTTCTATCACGCCATCGAGATGCACCGGCATTGGCCGTACGCCTGGTATGGTCTGGGAAACGTGGACTTGGCACTCGAGGCCGCCCACGCATTTGTCCGCCCGAGTGTGTACCAGCAGCCTGGTGCGGCATGGATCCAGACCGCCGCGATCGCCTTTACCGAGGCGCTCAAGTTCGAACCGTCCTATGTGCCAGCCGCCGTGGCGTTGGCCCGGGCCACTTTGGACAACAATTTCGACCCACAGACGAGCACGGCGGTCCCCCTCCTGCGTGCGGTGCTCGACAGCACGCCCGGTCTAGTGGAGCCATTTCTGCTGCTCGGGAGGCTCGAATGGCGCCTCGACAGTTTGCCGCAGGCGCTGGGCGCCTTCGAGACCTACATGCGACGGGGGGGCGACTCTGCGATCGGCCTCCTGGAAGTTGCGCGAACCGAGTACGCGCTCGACCGTCCGATGGCCGCCGAATCGGCGTACTACGCCGGCGCCGCATTTCGCGACTCTGCGGCCACTACACGCTACCGACAAGATCTGAGCTATGTCGCCGACTCTCTGGACCTGCAGGCGTTCGATTCCGCCACTTCTGGGGACCTCCCGGGTTGGCTCCGGCGATTCTGGGGGGAACGG
This sequence comes from Gemmatimonadales bacterium, assembly GCA_049680185.1. GTDB lineage: Bacteria > Gemmatimonadota > Gemmatimonadetes > Gemmatimonadales > GWC2-71-9 > CAMLHU01. Next base: position 36,653 of record JBAUHI010000016.1, read on the forward strand.
GACGCCGAGTCGGGACAACCGACCGGGCACCGCCTGGCCGAACACTACCGCAGATATCACTACGCCATGGTGCACTTTCACGATTGGGCGCGGGTCAAGAAGTACGAATTCATGAATGTCGTTCGCAACAATCGCACGCCATTCGATGATCGTGGCATGGTCTACATCCGTCACGGACTCCCCGATCGGATCGCGACGTATGTGCCACCGCCGACCAACGAACCTGGCAAGTCCGACGCCCAAATCCCGCCCAACCAGAGCTGGCTCTATTTCCGGCCGCAAGGAGATCTTGTCCTCCATTTTGTGGGAGGGGAGGCGACCAGCTGGAAGCTCGTGGAGGACCTCGCATCCATTGCGCCGATCGGCGCTTCGCCTGACAACACTGCAGAGCTGTTCGAGTCGCGCATGGGCTTCGGACCAGCCTACGATCGACTGGCCATGCTCGCATCGATGCAGGTGGGCCGGGAGACGCTCAAGCGGCTTGCCGTTTTCGCCGGGTCGGACTACACCAAGAACGCGTTAGGGCGTGCCGACGATTTCACGAAGTATGACGCTGGCGCTGAATTGGCGAAGGAACGTTTCGTGTCCAGATCATCCCTCAAGGTCGCCACGACGACCGACGATGATCCGATCAATTATCCGCGGCACCTCGAGGCGATCCTCCAGGTCTTCGGCGCCTCCTCGCCGGAGCCGAACCAGGCACGGCTCCTGGTCGAGTACGCCCTTCCCGACCTGGACGGCGTGCCCACGCGCACCCTTCCCGACTCCTCGGTGGTCTACGCCCTCCGGCTTCGGGTCCAGGCCGCCGACAGCAGCGGCCGCCTGATCCTGAACTCCGACTCGGTCCGCTTCATCCACGCCCACCGCCCGCTGGCCAAGGGGCAGACGTTGATCGGCTTTGCATTGCTGGACGTGCCGCCGGCCGAATATCGCGTCAAGGCGATGATCTCGGATACGACCGGCTCGACGGGGGCCGCCTGGGCCATTTCCGGCATTCCCGCGCCAGCACTCGATGGACGCACCCTCACGCTCAGCGATCCGATCCTCGGCCGCGAGGGGTCGGGTTTGAGCTGGAACCGGCTCGACGGCACCATTCCGCTCAATCCCCTGAATGCGTATCCGAAGCGGAGTACGGCGGTATTGAGTTATGAGGTCGGAGGGCTCACGCCCGGTGGCAGCTACACCACCCGGATCGCGGTCCGGCGGTTCGAGGCCGATTCGGCCCACAACGTCATTTCGATCAGCTTCCCGTCGGTCGCCTCCGATCCGAGGGAGTTGATCTCGAAGGGGCTGGGGCTCGGCAATCTGGACCGCGGGCGCTATTTGCTGATCCTCACCGTGAGTGACGGGACCCAGACCGTAGAACGGACCCGCAGGATCGTGGTGGGGCGCTAGTCGCGGTCGTGCGATTCGCGAGTTGCCGAAACCCTGACCATGGGTACCTTGCCATGATGGCCTTCCGGACCGATCGGCGATGGGCGTTGAGCGCCTGGCTGGCGGGAGTCGTCGCATCGGTGCTGGTGGCCGCGGCGGCGAGTCCTGTGTTGTCTGCCCAGTCCCCGGTAGAACGGGCCACCATCGATTCCTTCCGGACCACCCTCGCCGCCGACAGCGACCTCACCA
>JBAUHI010000017.1:0-16240 GCA_049680185.1 Gemmatimonadales bacterium
CTCGGTGTGCCACGACAGGCCGGCGCGGCTGAACATGATCGGGTAGTACCGCAGTCCGATCGTGTACACGTCGGAGTTGCCCTGCGTCTTCGGCGTCGCCGGATCGCCCTGCTGCGACATCCGGACGTAGTCCGCCCGCCCGAGGAACATCAGCTGCGGGTTGACGTAATAATGTGCCTCGGCCAGGAAGCTGTTCCAGGTGGCGTTCTGAGTGCCACCGGCGATGAGCGCCTGGTCCTCGGAGCCGTGCAGGAAGAAGGGCAGGACCTCGAAGTTCTGGAAGAAGAAGTCACCCATGACGCCCATGCGGGAGAACGACTTGTTGGTGCTGCCGCTCCCCGGGATCGGGTTGCCGCCCGAGTCGAGCTCGAAGTTGGTGGGGCGCTGCCCGAAGTAGCCGTATACGCCGACCCGCTCCACCCCCAGCTTGCCGGCATCGAAGGCCTGGCTGGCGGTGACGTTGAAGTCCATCCCCTTGCCGCCGCCGGTGGCGCCATCGGCCCCGGACAGTCCCGGCGTGCCGTCGTTCTCGTTCAGCACCGCGATGCTATACCGTCGGTAGCTGTTCTCGTTGTGTCCCATGATCTCGGCGCCGATCTGGTTGTCACCCAGGCCGAAGTCGTTGATGCTATTCACCGGGAGGAAGTGGTAGGCCTGGTAGAAACCGCCGGTGCTGGAGAGGGTGACGATGCGCTTTTCGGAGAGGAGGTTGTCGAGCTCGAACTTGCCGATCTTGAGGTTGACCCAACTTGAGCTGAACAGGTTGTCGAACCGGACGTTCGCCGTCTCGAGGGTGACCCCGTCGCCAGCCGTGAATCCGGTCGGGACGAACCCGAAGGAGATGTTCTTGTAGAGAGTGCCGAGGAGGAGGAAGTCGGCCCCGGTCAGGTCCCAGCCCGACTGCGTCAGCGTTGTGGTGCCGCCGGGATCGGCCTGGGTGACCTGGTTGGTGGCCCGCTCCATACGCCACCCTGGGGTGGTGCGGAAAGCGGCCGGCCAGTAGGAGGGGTCCTTCCAGATCGGGTTGTCGCGGTCATTGCCCAACTGATAGCCCCGGTCCTTGAAGCGCTGACCGAAGGCGTTGAGCTCCGGCCACGCCGTATGGCAGGCGGAACAGGGCAGGTCGTACTTCCGCGCGAAGGCCGGGATGGCTCCCGACGTGTGGCCGGCCCAGTCCACCGCAGTCGCGCCGACCGCATTCGATTCTGACCGGATATAGGAGACGTACGCGGGACGCGATCCGGCGCCGGTGATCAGGGCCGCCGCACTGCGGCCCACCGTGGCGGGTCGCGCCGTGGCGCTGGCCACCGTCGCCAAACCCCCGACCAACACGGCCGTGGTGCAGGCGAGACGGGTCCAGCGAACAGTGATCCTGCGATCTGACAGCCACTCGAGCATAACGCCTCCGTGGAAAGCGACGTACACCGCTGTACCTCTGCGGAAAGAATGCGGACGGATCGAGATTTCGGGTCGGGGCTGCGGCACGCTGCAGTGCCGCGGTCCATCATCGGGTCTGGACTACCGGCTCGGCGGACAGCACCCTGGGGGGGACCAAGGTACGCTCGTCATAACGGAGAATGGTCCCTCCGAACAGATACTGAGTACGGCATCCCTGAAAATCTGTCAATAGCGACCAAATAATCTTTGTACGTCCTTAGTGAAGTGTTTTGCTCCTGTTCTTGCCAAGAATCCCGCGAAATCAAGCAGTTTTGCCCGGCCTGAGGGCCGGGGCACGTCGGCCCCGGACTAGATCGAACGTGAAGACGCTATGAGCGTCGGATGAGATCCCACGGGGCCCGATGCACCTTGCAACCACCACCCCCGGGGATTGGACGAGATCCACCACCAGCGGTATCGTTCGAGCCATCTTTGGCCGGTCCCCAGCTGCGGCCACCGCGTCCTTCACCGCATCGACTCCATGCCCCCGTCCCCATTCCACATCGCATTCTTCGTGATGGAAGTCCCGTGCGCCCGCCGCTTCATCGGCGAGCCGAGCGTACCGATGACGATGTTCCTTCTCGATCGTTCCGGCCAGACGGTCGAGCACCGGGGCGTCACGCATCCCGAGCACGTCTTTCCCAGATGACCCACGCGGATGTGGTCGTGATCGGCGGCGGCGTGATCGGCGCCAGCGTCTCGCACCACCTCGCGACCCGCGGTGTCCGGAATGTGACGCTGCTCGATCGGAGCCCGGCACCTGGCGCGGGGAGCACCGGACAGGCCACCGGCGGCTTCCGGGCCCAGTACGGGACGGTCGTCAACATCCGGCTCTCCCTCCTGGCCCGCCAGAAGCTCCTCGACTTCAAGGACGAGATCGGCACCGACCCTGGCTTCGACCAGGCCGGATATCTTTGGCTCTCCGCCGATGCCCGGGAACAGCGTATCCTCGAGGACGGGCTTGCAGTCCAGCAGTCCGAAGGGCTCGCCGAGGCCCGCACGGTCACACCCGATGACGTGCGGCAACTCAACCCGGCGCTGGCGCCGGACGGGATCTTCGGCGGCGTGTACTGCCCCACCGACGGATTCATCCGACCGCTCGCAATCCTGGATGGGTATCTCAAGTCGGCAGTGCGGGCGGGCGCAAAACCCGTATGGAATGCCGCGGTCCGCGGGATCGAACGCGATCCATCGGGACGGATCTCGGCAGTGGTCACGGACAAGGATCGGCTCCCCTGCGGCGCGGTGGTGGACGCTGCGGGTGCCTGGGCGGCGGAGGTCGCCGCGATGGCGGGGGTGACACTCCCGGTGGTGCCGCTCCGCCGTCAGGTGGCGAGCACGGCGCCGTGCGACCTCCTGCCGTCCCGGATGCCGATGACGATCTTCGCGGGTGATGGTTACCATCTCCGAGTGCGCGATGGTCGAGTGCTCCTGCTCTGGCCGACACCCGGCGTCCCTGGTGCGCCATTCGACACCCGGGTGGACGACGACTGGGTGGCGGCGGTCCGCGCCAAGACGACGCTTCGCGTGCCGGCACTCCGCGAGGTAGCGATCGACCGCGCCGCCAGCTGGGCCGGTCTCTACGAGATGTCACCCGACAAGCACGCGATCCTGGGACTGGCACCGGAGTGCGCCAACTTCTACCTGATCAACGGATCTTCGGGGCATGGCGTCATGCACTCGCCGGCACTGGGGCAACTGCTGGCCGAGATCATCTGCGATGGCCACGCGTCGACGCTCGATGTCTCGGCGCTCGCACCGGGCCGATTCGCCGAAGGGCGGCTGAACCACGTGTCGGAGCTGCTGTAGGAAAAAGCTTTACCACCCTTCGCAGCGCTCAGGGCAGGCTCCGCCACGAAGGAACACGAAGAGGCACGGAGAACTGCAGCATGAAGTGGTCTTGGTGACCAAACTCCTTGCGAATGTGCGAGTGTCTTCCGACCCCCGGCACCAACATCACCTCATGACTTGCGAGGTCACATCCATTGCTTTTCTCCGTGAAACTCCGTGTGCTCCGTGCCTCCGTGGTTCGCAGTTCCTGAGACAAGGTGGACCCCGATGCGTCGCCTGATCGACCTGAGCCATACCATCGAGCACGGGATGATCACCTACAAAGGCCTCCCGGCGCCGCTCATCTGCGATTACCTGAGCCGCGAACGGTCCCGCGGGCGCTACTCAGCGGGAACGGAGTTCCAGATCGGCCAGATCTCGATGGTCGCGAATACCGGGACGTACGTAGACTCACCGTTCCATCGGTTCGCCGACGGCAAGGACCTGAGCGAGCTGCCACTGGAGTCGCTGGCGGACCTCGAGTGCGTGGTGGTGCGGGCGACAGCGCTCGCGATCGACTCCCTGCCCTTTGCGGATACGGAGGTCCGTGACAAGGCGGTCCTCTTCCACACCGGATGGGACCGGCATTGGCGCACCGATCGTTACTTTGAAGGACATCCGTACCTGACTGCCGAGCTCGCACAGCGACTGGTGACGGTGGGCGCACGGCTGGTCGGCATCGACTCGCACAACATCGACGATACATCCTCCAACTCGCGCCCGGTCCACTCGACGCTCCTGGGCGCTGGGATCCCCATCGTGGAACACTTGACGAACCTTGCGGCACTCCCGGATCGGGGGGCGAAGTTCTTTGCCGTCCCGGTCAAGGTGAAGGGCTTCGGCACCTTTCCGGTCCGCGCGTTCGGGCTCTCCTGACATGATCACCGTCCGGACATACCCCACCGAGGTGGAGGCGGAGGTCGATCGCGCGGTGCTCGCTGCCAACGGCATCCGGGCACTCGTGGTGCGGGACAACGCGGGCGGGATGCTGCCATCGCTCAACCTGCTGATGGCGGTGCGCCTGGTGGTGGATAACGAGCATGGCGCCCAGGCGCGGGTGGTGCTGGGGGAGTGAGGGGTGCGATGAGCGAGAAACGAGAAGAAGAGGGGAGGAGGGAAAAGCGGGGCAGGAGACAAGAGACAACTACACGAAGGAGTCCACGATGCCTGAGGCCAGTGCTCGCAGCCCGGACAATGCGCAGGTCCGCTTCCCGCCGCCGTTGGTGTATGTGCTGCCGCTCGCAGTCACCCCATTCCTGGATTCGCGCTGGCCGCTCCCGATCTTCGGCGCCCAGTGGCACGCTGCCGGAAATGTGGCCGGCGTCATCCTGGTGTTCGTTGGCATGTTGGTGATGCTCTCGGCGCTCATCCGCTTCCGGCGGGCCGGCACCTCGCCGGTTCCGGTCAGGCCGGTCACCGCGCTGGTGTTCACGGGCCCGTACCGCTTCACCCGAAACCCGATGTACCTCGGCTGGATGGTGGTCTACCTCGGTGGCATCCTGCTCCTGCGCAGCTGGTGGGCGGTGGTCTTCCTGCCATTGGTCTGGTGGGTGATGAACGCCTATGTCATTGCACGGGAAGAGCGCTACCTCGACGTCACGTTCGGCGAGCCGTATCGGTCCTACCGGACCCAGGTGCGGCGGTGGCTCTGAAGCCGCTGGCCGGCGCAGTTGTCGTCGTACTCGCAGGATGCCACGCGTCGGTCCCGCGCGCCGCATATGGGCCGAGGACGCGTGCGGTGACCATCACGACGGTGCCGCTGTTGGTGAAGGAAGACGCGAAGACGCTCCCGTTCCTCCAGCGTGACTTTGCCCAGGGCGGCGTGCTCGAAGGCCACGAGGTCTATGCGTTCGAACCCAGCACCATCACCGCCGTGGCGGGTGACACCCTCGACCTCACGTTCGTCAATCCGGAGGATGACCAGCACTCCTTCGTGATCGAGGGGCTGGTGGTGCCGCTCCCGCCCCAGCAGCGGGTCCACGCCACATGGGTGGCCTCGCGTCCCGGTATCTTCCCCTTCGTGTGCAGCATCCCCGCGCACCTGCCGATGATGGCCGGCCAGGTCGTCGTACTGGCGCCCGCGGCCGTCACGCCGTGACTTGATCGACCGAACACTCCTTCACTTCCAACGGAGTTCCTGTGTCCCACACGCCTGACCCCCAACATCGGCGCGAATTCCTCGGGCAGTTGGCCGCCACCGTGGCGCTCGCCGGCGTGGCGTGCGCCCCTGCCGCGTCGAGCACCGTGGCACCGGCGCCCGTGCCCATCGCTGGAGCGGCGCCCGCCGCGGTCACCACCACTGCGAAAGTGCAGCAACCGCCGGTGCACTGGGACGACAGCTGGACCACCAAGGTCCTGGCCGCCAAGCACAAGGCGGTGTTCGACGGGCCCGAGATCGCCGATGGCGAGGCACCGGGGCAGGCGTGGCTCTTCTACGAAGGGCTGTCCGTCGTGAAGGACGTCACCGACGCCGACGTGGTCCCGGTGATCGTGATGCGGCATATGGGGGTACCGATCGCGTTCAACGACCACCTCTGGGACAAGTACCAGCTGGGGAAGCAACTCAAGCAGAAGGACCCGACCACCGGCAAGCCGGCGCGCCGCAATCCGTACGCACACGCGGACAAGGGGGACAAGTACGGCAACCTGGCCCCGGACGGGACGCTCCCCGAGCTGTATCGACGCGGTGCCGTGCTCCTGGCCTGCAGTCGTGCGGCGAGTTACTTCGCGTACACCATCGCCGAGCGCACCAAGCAACCGTTCCCGCAGGTGAAAGCGGAGATCAAGGCCAACCTGATCGATGGCGTGATCCTGCAGCCATCGGGGGTGTACGCGGTGCTGCGGGCGCAGGAGGTCGGGTGCGCGTACATCAGGGCGACGTGAGAGGTGGGCGGAGGGGCCGGAGGGGCGGATAGGCGCATGGGCGCGTGAAAAGCCGCATGAGGCGCATGGACAGGCGGATGTTTGGGTGGCGGGTGGCGGGTGGCGGGTCGATGGGTGAACCTATGGGGATGGAACGATGATCTTGCGATGCACTGCTGCATCGACGGTACTCCTGCTGGTCGTCGGGTGCGCGGCGAAGTCAAATGCGCCGGTCGACACCGCGCCGACACCGGTCACCGATGTGGCTTCTGCGGACTCTGCGCTCCACGTCGGCGCCACGGTGCGGGTCCGTGCATCCGCGCTGGGTCGAGGATGGCGGGTGGGCACCGTCGCGGTGTCGACCGGCCGGCATCCGTGCCTGGCGGTCAGGCTCGCGGCGGCCCACAGCCTCGATCCCGTCTACGTACCGCTGTCGCTGGTATCACGGCTGCAGGCCGACAGCAGGACCAACACCGGTGCCCTCGCCTTGGGCCTCCCGCCCGCCCTGGAGTCGGACTGGATTCCGGTGAGTCTGGCACGGGCCGTGAACAACTGGTGCCGCCGGAACCGTCAGTGACGGGACCGCCGTCGATGCCGCAGCCCGTTCTTCGTACTGAGCGACTCACGCTGCGTCCGTTCGTGCTCGTCGATGCGATGCGGGTGGCGGAGCTTGCCGGTGATCGGGAGGTGGCGGCGACGACGCTCCGGATCCCGCACCCGTACGAGACGTGGATGGCGGAAGAGTGGATCGCCGATCACCGGATGGCCTGGGAGGACGGTACGCTCGCCAATTTCGCCATCACCACCGATGCGGATGGACTGATCGGCTCGATCGGGCTCTCGCTCCACCGGGACCACGCGCGCGGTGAGATGGGCTACTGGATCGGGAAGCCGTATTGGGGTCAGGGTTATGTGACCGAAGCGGCGGCGGCGGTCCTCCGATTCGGGTTCGAGGTGCTGACCCTGCATCGGATCCACGCCCACCACATGACCGGCAACCCGGCATCTGGCACGGTGCTCCGGAAGCTCGGGATGCGGCATGAGGGAACGCTCCGCCACCACACGCTCAAGTGGGGGGAGTTCCACGACATCGAGTGCTACGGGCTCCTGACTGACGACTATGCGCCGCGCTAGCGTGCAGGATGATCGCGCGCCAACTTCCGTCCGACCCACACCTGCATTCCACGGAGCGCATCCAATGACCCGGATCCTGATCATCGCCCTCGTGCTCGCCGCCGCATGTGGAGGCGCCAGCGGGAACGCCTCCGCCACGAATGGCAGCGCCGCGGCGGCCGCAAAGCCCGATTCGCTCACCCGTCGCCAGAAGGACAGCATCCTCGCCAATTCGAGGGTCCCCGGCGCGGCGGGCGTGCGATCGGCGATGAAGGTCGCCGACTCGACCAGTGCCCACATCAACGCGCTCGACACCGTGGGGCAGTGACGTGAAGACCCCTCCGGTACTCACCCAACTCACTCCTGTCATCATCGTCGACGCGGTGGAGCCGTGCCTCGCGTTCTGGACCGAGCGGCTCGGCTTCACCAAGGCGAATGAGGTGCCGGGACCCGACGGCGCACTCATCTTCGCGAGCGCCCGCTCCGGTGCGGTCGAGGTGATGTACCAGACCCGTGCCAGCGTGGTGGCGGAGGATCCGACGCAGGCCGGCGCCCTGGACGGACACTCGATCGCGCTGTTCATCACCGTCCCTGACCTCGACGCCATCGAGCGGGCCGTCGCCGGGGCGCCGGTGGTCAAGCCGCGCCACAAGACGTTCTACGGCAGCGAGGAGATCTACGTAAAGGAGCCGGGCGGCAACACCGTGGGATTCGCGGCGTTCCCGTGAGCGCTTCCGTCGCGGCGAGGTGGCTCGAGCGAGAAATTGAGCACCACCATTCACCGCGCTCAGGGCAGGCTCCGAGAGGAACTAAACGCGAACCACGGAGGCACGGAGGGGACGGAGGTTCACGGAGAACAACGTGATAGTGTGGTCTCGCGAGCCGGCCTCCATGCAAACGGCAAAGTTTTACGTGACGTCTTGTGCAGAGTTCCGCGGTGCCTCACGAGGCCAGTCTGCTAGACCACAACAACTGGTTGTTCTCCGTGCACTCCGTGTCTCCGTGGTTCGCAGTTGCCGGTGCAAGCGGCCGCACTGATCCCAACGCATGACAGGAGTTCCGTGCGCGAGACCACATCATATACTGCTCTCCGTGTTCCTTCGTGCTCTTCGTGGTTGAAGCGGTTGGCGGCATCCCTGCTGGAGGAGTCTGAATGACATCGGCCCTGTCCGGCAAGACGGTGCTCGTCACCGGTGCCACATCGGGGATCGGGAAGATCACGGCACTGGAGCTGGCACGGATGGGTGCGCGGGTGCTGGTCCACGGACGGAATCCGGCGAAGATCGAGGCGACGGTGTCGGAGCTGCGTGCGGCCACGGGCGGCGAGGTCGAAGGGCTCATCGCCGATCTGTCGTCATTGGCCGAGGTGCGCCGGCTGGCGGCGGACGTCCGGGCCCGTACCGATCGGCTCGATGTGCTGGTCAACAACGCCGGCGGTGCCACGGCCAAGCGGACGCTCTCACCTGATGGGATCGAGATGACGCTGGCCGTGAATCACCTGGCGCCGTTCCTGCTCACGGACCTCCTGCTCGACCTGCTCAGGACATCGGCGCCGGCCCGGATCGTGAACGTCGCCTCGGAGGCACATCGGGTCGGGATGTTCGACTTCGACGATCTCCAGAGCGAACGCCGGTATCGATCGTTCAAGGTGTACGGCCACACCAAGATGCAGAACATCCTGTTCACCTACGCGCTGGCCCGCCGGCTGGCCGGGAGCGGTGTCACGGTCACGGCGGTGCACCCCGGTGCCGTCGACACGGGGATCTGGAACGCCGCCAAAGGCCCGCTGCGGGTGGTCGTCCGCGTGATGCAGTGGTTCATGATCACCCCCGAACGTGGCGCGGCACCGCTCGTCCGGCTCGCGTCCGCACCGGACGTAGCGGGAGTCACCGGCGTCTACTTCGACCGCTTCAAGCCGAAAGCGAGCGCCGACCCGTCGAACGATCCGGCGGTCCAGGAGCGGCTCTGGGACGTCAGCGCGCGACTCACCGGGCTCGCGTGAGGCATCTCTCGAAAAAGCAAGAAAAGCGAACCACGGAGTCACGGAGCACACGGAGACTCACGGAGAACTGCAATTGATGTGGTCTCGCGGGCGGCACTCCATCTCGAAGGACCAGGCTTCATCGAGCACCGAACACCGCAACGACAGCGAACCACGGAGTCACGGAGCACACGGAGGCGCACGGAGAACTGCAATTGATGTGGTCTCGCGCACTGACTTCCTATCGGGTGGTTGGGATGAGTGCGGCCAATTGCGTCAGCAACAGTGAACCACGGAGACACAGAGTGCACGGAGAACAACCAGTTGTTGTGGTCTAGCAGACTGAACTCATCGGGCACTGCGGAACTCTGCACAGGACGTCACGCCAAGCTCTGCCATCCGCATGGAGGCCGGCTCGCGAGACCACACCATCACGTTGTTCTCCGTGAACCTCCGTGCCCTCCGTGCCGGAGCCTGCCCTGAGCGTAGCGAAGGATGGTTCGCTGTTGGTTCGTCGTGGTTCGCTGTTGCCGGTGCAAGTGGGCGCCCCGATCCCAACGGCACAGCAGGAGTCGGGTGTGCGAGACCACTTCAATTGCAGTTCTCCGTGAGTCTCCGTGTTCTCCGTGCCTCCGTGGTAAGCAGTTCTCCGTGACCTCCGCCAACCCGGGACGCCGATGACCGCACCAGTCACCTACCGCCGCTCGCTGGGACTCTTCTCCGGCACGATGCTCGTGATCGGCGGGATCATCGGTTCGGGGATCTTCCTGAACCCGGCCATCGTGGCCCAGCGCGTCGGCACCGCCGACCTCACGATGCTCGCGTGGGGGCTCGGTGCGGTGGTGGCGCTCATCGGGGCGTTCATCTTTGCGGAGCTGGGCCAACGCCGCCCGAAGGCCGGGGGCGGATACATCTACCTCCGCGATGCCTTCGGGCCGGTCTACGCCTTCCTCTACCCGTGGACCCTCTTCCTGATGACGGCGACGGGGGCGATCGCCGCGGTCGCGGTCACCTTCTCGACCTACGCCGGCCCGCTCCTGGGTCTCCCGCCCGCACTCGAGAAACCACTCGCCGCCGCCGCGATCGCGCTCCTCACCGGCGTCAACATCGTCGGCATCCGCCCCGGCGCCTGGACCCAGAACATCTTCACGGTGCTCAAGCTCACCGCGATCGCCGTGCTGGTCTTTGCCGGCCTGGCCCTGAGCCCCATCCACCCGCACATCTGCGGCGCCTGCACCGCGGCGGCCGCCGCTCCCGCCTCACTCAGCGCCGGGATCCTCGCGATGGGCGCGGCCCTGGTGCCGGTGCTCTTCGCCTTCGGCGGCTGGCAGCAGACCAACTTCGTGGCGGAAGAACTCCGCGACCCTGAACGGAACCTCCCCCGCGCCCTGGTCCTCGGCGTCATCGCGGTGGTCGTGGTCTACCTCACGGTCAACATGGCCTACCTCCGCGCCCTCGGCGCCGATGGCCTGGCGGCGAGCACCGCCCCCGCCGCCGACACGATGGAGATCTACCTCGGCGCGGCGGGACGGACGCTCATCACCGCCGGGATCGTGATCTCGACCTTCGGGTTCCTGAACCTGGTCATCCTGGTGACGCCGAGGGTGTACCAGGCCACCGCGGCCGACGGGCTCTTCTTCGAAGGATTCTCCAGGTTGCATCCGCGGTTCCGCACACCAGTCATCGCCCTGGTGGCGCAAGGCGTCTGGGCCGTCATCCTCCTCTACTCCGGCACCTACGGACAACTCCTGGATTACGTCGTCTTTGCCGACTGGATATTCTTCGGGAGCAATGCTGTGGCGCTCTTCGTGCTGCGGCGCCAGGACGTGGCAGCCGGGCGCGATGGGGCGGTGACCGTGCGGACCCCGCTCCATCCCTGGAGCACAGGGGTGTTCATCCTGGCATCGGTGTACGTACTGGTCGGCACCATCACCTCGAACCCCGGCAACGCCATGATCGGGGCCGCGTTCCTGGCCATCGGGGTCCCGGTGTGCCTGTTCTGGCGAGACCGGTCGCTCGCCAAGGGCGCCTGATCGGGCCGGTTCCACGAGATCCTGAGGAGCAGAACGATGAAATCACTGGGCTGGCTCGGTGCGACCCTTGGCGGGACGATCACCGGAGCGATCGGGTGGTGGCTGACGAGCTCGTTCGGTTTCTACACCGCGTTCATCGTCAGCACCATCACGACCGGGTTCGGGATGTATTACGGCCGGAAGTGGGCGCTGCAGATGGTCGGGATGTGATCGCGGTCCGCTGATGCAGGTCCATGGTACCCACCACTGACCGCATACGTGCAGCGCGCGATCACCGGATTCCATCGGGATGACGAGGGCCACTGGGTGGCGGAACTCGCGTGCGGGCACGGCCAGCACGTGCGCCACGACCCGCCATGGCAGGTCCGCGAGTGGGTCACCACTCTGGAGGGCCGGGCGGGTCGGATCGGCACCCTGCTCGAGTGCCGTCGCTGCGATGAGGAGCTTACGACCCCGGGAGCGGGATGACGACCTGGGCAGGAAGCGCGCGCGTGGTGCTGTCGCCGACGCCGAGCTGACCGACGGAGTTCTGACCCCAGCAGTAGATGAGTCCACCGGCACCGATGCCGCAGGCGTGGTCCGACCCGGCCGCGACGTCGGTGAACTTGAGCCCGCCTTGGAGTATCCCAGGCGCCGATCCCAGCGTGCCGCAGTAGACATCCCCTGCCGGTGAGATGATGCAGTACCCGCCCAAGCTTCCGACCGTCATCGTGGCCGCCACCGTGCTGAGCGGCATCATCGCCGGGACCTGTCCGGCGTGCCCGGACGTCGGACCGACGTAACCCCAGCACCAGAAGGTGTAACTCGATGTCAACGCGCAGGTCGTGGTGCCGTTGGAGGCAAGCCGGATCGATGACGGCACACCGACCACCGGGAGCGGAGCATACGCGCACCGACCGCTCCCTCCGAGGGTCGAGCCGCAGGTGGTGTCGAACTGCGCATACTGCGCCGTGTCGCCCACGCCGACCTCCGTGCCGGTGCCCCAGCAGTACACGACGCCGTTGGTCGCCAGGCCGCAGGTATGGCCCATCCCGGCAGAGACCTGCGCCCAACTGACACCACCCGCGACCTTGCTCGGCACGTCGAAGCTGTCGCGTGCGGCCGGGGCGATGCTGTCCCCCCGCACACCAGCGCCGTACTGTCCCCAGCACCAGATGGCGTGGGTCGGGTTCACGCCGCAGAAGTGCGATCCGCCGACGCTGATCGTGTCGACGGTGGTGTCGTTCGCGACCGTAGTGGGCGATGCGCCAAGATCCCACGAACCGGTCGAATCGACCGATGCCGTCCCCTGACAGACCACCTGCTTTGCACCGGTCACGCCGCACACGTAGCTGCTGGGCGCCGCTGCAAGCGACACCGACACCCATCGGAACTTGACCCCCGCATCCCACACCACCGGCTTCGGCCCGAAGCCTCGACCCCAGCAGTACGCGGTGCTGTCGGCGGTCACGGCACAGCTCACATCGCCACCGGAGGAGAGCTGCCGGACCGGCGCAGATGGCGCCGTCTTGGTCGGGCCGGTGGACGACCCGCAGGCGGCGGCAAGCACGAGAGCAGCGATCAAGGAAGTGCGCACATGGTGCTCCGGCAGCAAATGGTCCTGGGTCGGTCCGGCGCTACATAATAGCATGGCGTCCTGATGACGGCCGTCCCCGCAGCACCCACACATCGGGGCGAGCGGATACCCCTGGGATCCGGTCGCTGCCAGCGCCTAGGACCTGCGCGAAAGCCGGGACAATGCAGCGACAAGATCGGGAGCGGGAGTGTGCGCATGGACCTCGCGCACTCCCGTTCCTTCCACGATCCGGGCCACATTCGCGGGCCTGATCCCTCCGCCCGCCAACACACCGATCCGACCCGACGCCTGGCCTACCAGTTCCCGCAGTGCGTCGATCCCCGCCTCCGCCGACACCGCACCACCGGAAGTCAGCACCCGATCGACACCGAGTGTGACGAGCGTCTCCAGCGCGACGGACCGATCGCGTACCGCGTCGAACGCCCGATGGAAGGTCACCGACATCGGGCGCGCCGCTTTGATCAGCCGCGCCATCGCAGCTCGATCGACCTCGAGATCGGCGTCGAGTACCCCGATCACGACGCCCGCGGCGCCGTGCGACTTGATCCGCTCGATGTCCCCGATCATTCCGTCGATCTCTTCCGCTGAGTAGTGGGAATCGCCGGCGCGGGGCCGGACGAGGACCATCACAGGGATCGTGAGGGCGCGGCAGCTGTCGCGGATCATCTCCGCGGACGGCGTGAGGCCATCGACCGCGAGATCGACACACAGCTCGACCCGCGCTGCGCCGCCGCGTTCCGCCGAGACCGCGTCGACGACGCTCTCGACGCAGGCTTCGAAGAGCACTGCTGGTCCGGTCACGACGGGATCTCCTTGGATGTCAGCCGTTGGATGTCATCCTGAGGGGCCTTCGCCCGAGCGTCATCCTGAGGCCGCTTCAGCGGCCGAAGGATCGGTTGGTGTCGCAGGCCGATCCTTCGGAGGCTAAAGCCTCCTCAGGATGACGTCCAATACTGAAGCGGCCTCAGGATGACGCGTGATTCCTCACGATGACCGCCGCCGCTTGGCCCGCTTCGTCGGCTCGGCGGTGAGAGGATCTTCCGGCCACGGATGCCTGGGATACCTGCCGCGCAGATCCTTCCGCACTTCGAAATATGCGTTGCGCCAGAAACTCGCGAGGTCGCGCGTCACCTGGATCGGGCGTCGAGCCGGCGAGAGGAGGTGCAGCGTGAGGGGGACCTTTCCTCCCCCGATCCGCGGCGTGTCGGTCCACCCAAAGACCTCCTGCAACTTGACCGCGAGCACCGGTGCGGCCGGGTCGGTGTAGTCCACCGCGACCTTCGATCCGCTGGGCACGCCCACGTGGGTCGGCGCCAATTCGTCGAGCATCTTCTGGCGCTTCCAGTCGACCATGCCTCGGAGGGCCGCACCGAGGTCGAGCTTCGCGAGATCTCCTTTGCGGCGGACGGTGCTGAGTGCTGCGCCGAGCCACCTGTCGAGGCCTTCGAGCAGAGCAGCATCGGAAACGTCGGGCCACGTGGAGTCCAGCGCGTGGAGGAAGGCGAAACGCTGACGGGTCTCGGTGGCGGCATCGGTCCAGGGAAGCAGCGCCAGCCCTTCGCGGCGGATCGCCTCGACCATCGCCACGGCGATCCGGTCGGGATCAGGGTCCCGGAGCGGCGCCTCGCCGAGAACGATCGCGCCGAGTCGCCGTACTCGACTCGCGACGACGGAACCGCGTGTCGCATCCCACTCCACCCGTTCGTCCTCGGTGACCTGTTCCGCGAACAGCTCCATCACTTCGGCATCGTCGAGCGAGGCGCCGAGATAGAGCTTCGCGTCGCGCGGGTCGCCATCGGTATCGGCCGCGACGATCCACTCGGCGTTCACGAACGACGGTGAGTCGGTCCAGACACCGGTGCCGTTACGGAGGGTGAAGCGTCCGCGCTGACCCTCACGCCGCTTGCCCACGCGATCAGGATAGGCGAGGGCGAGGAGGGGGCCGATGGATTCCCGAGCGCCCGGCACCGCACGCTGGGCAGCCCGCCTCACCCCCTGTCCCCCTCTCCGCATACGCGGAGAGGGGGAACGTCGGAGGAGATCGCCCAAGACCTTCGATTCCGTGCGAATTCTCCGGACGGCGTCGCCATCGACGCTGTGGCCGTGGACCTCTTCTCGCTTCCCGCTTCTTGTTTCCCGCAGGGCATCCATTCGCAGGTCGATGTCGGGATCGGGCGGCCGTCCCTCGCCGCGAAGGATGTCGCGGTCCTCGAGCAGTGCCGCGAGCAGGCAGGCTGTAGAGCTGGAAGGCGAGTCCTGGGTGCTGAGCACGAGGTGCGCGAGCCGCGGGTGGACGGGGAGTGCGGTCATTGCCCGACCGTGCGGCGTGATCCGTCCGTCGCGATCGATGGCGTCAAGTTCGTGAAGGAGCTCGCGGGCGTGGGCATAGGCGCCAGCGGGAGGTGGATCGAGCCAGCGCAGGGCGAGTGGATCGGTGATCCCCTGCGCCGCGAGGTCGAGCGCCAGCGGAGCGAGATCCGCTTCGAGGATCTCGGGTGTGGCGCGGGGGATCAGTCCCGGTTCTTCCACCTGGGCCCAGAGGCGGTAGCAGATACCCGGCGCGGTCCGGCCGGCGCGACCTCGACGCTGGTCGGCGGAGGCGCGGGAAACGCGGACCGTGGCCAGGCGCGTCATCCCCGAGGCGGGGCTGAACTTGGGGACGCGAGCGAGTCCCGAATCCACCACCACCCGCACCCCTTCTATAGTGAGGCTCGTCTCCGCGATCGAGGTCGCCAGCACCACTTTCCGCCGCCCGGCCGGGCTGGGCCGGATGGCACGGTCCTGTTCGGACTGCGGGAGCATGCCGAAGAGCGGGATGACGTCGATGAATACCGAGGGCACGCCCTCCGGGCGGGCCGCAGTGAGCGGGTCGGCCGAGGAGAGCATTGCACGGGTGCGGTGGATCTCGCCGGCGCCAGGGAGGAAGGCGAGGATATCGCCCTCGTGGGTATCGAGTGCGGTGCGGATCGCGGAGGCCATCGCGCCTTCGGTGCGCTGCTCGGTGCGGCGGGGGATCCAGCGCGTCTCGACCGGGAAACTCTTCCCTTCGCTCGTCACGATCGGCGCGTCGTCAAGGAGGGAGGCGATCGGCCCGCCGTCGAGCGTCGCCGACATCACCAGGATGCGGAGGTCGGGACGGAGGAGTGCCTGGGTCTGCAGCGTCAGTGCCAGTCCCAGATCGCCATTCAGGTTCCGCTCGTGGAACTCATCGAAGATGACGAGACCGTAGTCCTCGAGCGCGGGGTCGTGCTGCAGGATGCGGGTGAGGATCCCTTCGGTGACGACCTCGATCCGGGTGATGGCGCTGACCTTGGTGTCTCGACGGATGCGATAGCCGATCAGGCCGCCGACCTCGCCGGACTTCTCCCTGCCTCGCTTTTCCTCACCCCCCGGCCTGCTCGCCTTCGT
>JBAUHI010000018.1:0-18254 GCA_049680185.1 Gemmatimonadales bacterium
CTGCCCTCCTCTCCCTCAGGGAGAGGGGCCGGGGGTGAGGGTCCAGTGATTTTATGGAGAGGGGTCGGGGGTGAGGGTCAACTTTTCACTTTTCACTTTTCACTTTTCACTTTTCTTACTCCTCACCGCCCACTCTTCAGATACCGCTCCACATCATGGATCCCATACAGCAGCCGGTCCCACCGCGCGTCCGGCGTACTCATCGGCGCCCGCTCGGCCAAGACCCAGCGCGAGATCTCGTCGGCACGTGCGGCCACGTCCTTCGACGGTGCGACCTCGACCCGCACCAGTCCGTAGAGCAGGTCCTTCCCCTCCCACGGCCAGAGCCGGAGCGCCCAGCTGTGCACCGGTGCCCGGGCTCGCGAGGCCGGCCGGAACACCGACGAGCGGGCGCGCGGAGGCAACCGCAGATAGGTCTCGAGCTCCTGACCCGCGAACGGCAACGAGGCGTGGCTCTTGATCACACCGACCATCCGTGGATCCAGGGCCCAGTCGGGCGATTCCGTGAGCGAACCATCCACCACAAGCCACTCGGTCGACGCCGCACGGAACGCATGCCCGACCTCACGTTCGAGCTGGCTGCGCCGCCGTTCCACCGCGGCGCGGGCGAGGAAGAGATCGCCCACCGGGTGCGGCGGCTCATCGACGGGGAGCGCCAGCGTGTCCCATCCATCCAGTGCGGCACCGGCGGAGGCGAGCGCCTCCGGACGCCCGATCACCACCCGCTCGCGCCGGAGCACGGCGGTCCGGAAGCGGCGCCCCTCCCGGAGCCGTACGGCCGCCGCGACATCGGCCACCACCAGCGGCGAGACACCAGCCGATGCCACCGGCTCCCACTGCTGCACGCCGTCGAGGAACCCGACGGGACCGGGCCACGACACGTCGTCATCACCCAAGGAATGAGCAGAAAGCGGGCCGGACTCGACCAGCTCGGCGGGATGGATGGCCGCCTGTTCGGCGCGGCCTTCGCTGGCTTCGGGAGTGGTGCGGGCGGGAGTGAGCCCCGCCCCGCCGAGTGCGCGACGGAGCGCCGCGATGGCGGTGACGCGGGGGGTGGCGGCGGTGGAGGTCAGGGGGTCTCGTCGAGCTGGGGCACGTTGAGCAGCCAGAATCCCGCGAGCCGCTTCTTGGGATCGACCTCTACCAGCAGGCGGTCGGCGATGCGCACCACTTCGACCTGCCGCTTGGTACCGATCCGGAGGTGCAGGATGTCGTGATCGGGATTGGCCGCGATCGAGAGCGTAGTGTCCACCTCGAGCGAGGCGATACCGGGTTGCGACGCGCGCGGCGGGAGCACCACCTGGGCATCCCGCGCGGGGAGCGGGGCCACCAGACCTTCGACCTCGGTGACCTCCGGCCACACCACGATGTCGAGGCCGCGCAGCACCCCGCCTGCCACATCCACCACCGCGATCGAACCCTCGTCATCGGTGAGTTCGACGGTGCCGGTGAGCCCGGCCTTTCCGGCGACCCCCGCGATCGCACCGGAGAGGATGTCGGTCTCGGCGTCCCAGCGCCACTGGAGCGATGGCAACGGGCCGGTGAGCGGCTCGGTGCGGGCATCGAGGTTCATCGTGGTCCCTCTACGCCGCGCGCTGCGCGGCGAGCTTGTGGATGAATCGGAGGACGCGGTCGAGCGCCGCGTCCAGGTCCCTGTCGCCGGCAGCGTAGCTCAGGCGCACCCAGCGATCGTCCCCGAAGGCCGCACCGGGCACCAACGCCACGCCCTCCTCCTGCATCAGGCGCTCGCAGAAGCCGAGCCCGCCCTTGACCTCCCCGCTCACCACGCCGTCGACGCGGAAAAAGAAGTAGAAGGCCCCCATCGGCTCGACGAATTCAACGCCGGGCGCTTCCGTGCGGAAGCGTTCGACCACGTGGTCTCGACGCTTCCGGAACGCGGCCACCATCCGCTGGACATCCTGCTCCACCCGCGGATCGGTGAACGCCGCAGTGGCGGCGAGCATGGCGGGATGGTTGGCACCGGTGGTCGTGTGCGACTGGAGCGCAGCCATCGCCTTGGCCAGGTGGGCCGGGGCGAGGGCAGCCCCGATCCGCCATCCGGTCATCGCGTAGGCCTTGCTGGCTCCGGTGACGATGACGACCCGTTCGAGGAGCTCATCGGGAAGGTCGAGGAAGGACGGCGCCGACCCACCACCATAGTTGATGCGCCGGTAGATCTCATCGCTTATGATCCAGACTTTGTGCTTGGCAGCCCACTCCGCGATGGCCTTGAGCTCCGACCGCGTGTACATCGACCCGGTCGGGTTGCAGGGCGAACAGATAATGATCCCCCGCGCCCGCTCCGAATGCGCGTCCAGGTCCTTGACGCTCACCTTGAGTCCCCACTCCGGATCGCCGGGCACCAGCACCGGCACGGCCCGTGCCAGATGAACGATCTGCGGATACGACACCCACGCCGGCGAGGGGATGAGGACCCGGTCTCCCGGACCGAAGAGCGAGAAGCAGGCGTTGAAGATCGACTGCTTCGACCCCGAGCTCACCACGATGTGATCGGCGTTGACCGCCCGACCGCCGGACAGGATCGAAAGCTGATGGGCGATGGCACTGCGGAGGTCGAGGGTGCCGATGTTGGGCGGATAGCGCGTGTAGCCCTTGCGAATGGCATCGATGCCGGCCTCTGCCACCGCTGACGGCGTGTCGAAATCGGGTTCACCCACACCAAGGTCGATCACATCTTCGCCGGCCGCCTTCCTGCGCTTCGCTTCGGCGCTGATGGCGACGGTCTCGCTGGCCTTCAGGAATTCCAGGTTGGGCGACAAGGGATCGGGCATCGGCTCGATTCACGCGGATCGGGTAAGGTGGCCTCGAAGCGCGAAAGCTCCGCAACGTGACGGGCCATGTCAACCGCGAGCTTGGACGGTGGCGCAGGCGAGTGTACTTTCCCCGCCCCGCTGGAACGCGGGAATATCTTTGACAACCGAGGGTGGCGTGGCTGGATTTGCGGAGTTGCACCTGACCGGCGCCATGGGCGCCGCACTGGAGTCATTGGGGTACCGGGCCGATGCCGCGGAGGTCCGCGACGTGGTGCCCACCGCCGCACGGGGGCACAACCTGGTGCTCGTGGCCCCGCCATCCGCCGTCCACTCGGTCCCTGCCCTTGCCGGTGCGGTGGCGCACGCCGCCGCCGATGGTGAGGGGCTGCGGCTCCTGGTCTTGGCGCCGGAGTCGGGGATCGCCGGGTTCCGCCGAGCCATCCTCCCGTTCACCACCGCCGCCGGACTCCGCCTCCACGCCGGATCCACTGCGTCCCGCGCCGCTCGACGCCTCCGCGACGGTTCGGCCGACGTCCTCATCACCACTCCCGACAACGCGCTCGCGCTGCTGGAACGCTCCGCCCTCAAGGGTGCAGCGCTCCGGTCGCTTTTTCTTGCGTGGCCGGAGCAGTTTGCCGAGGTCGATGCGTTGGCGCCCTTGATGGGCGAGGTCCCCAAGGACACGCAGCGGATCATCCACACCGCCGCGCCGGAGCAGGTGAACGACCTGGTCGAGCGCTACGCCCGTCGAGCTCACACCGTCGGCGTCGATCCGACCTTAGCACCCGTCGGACCACTCCCCGGCACGGTCCGGACCGTCATCGTGGCGGAATCGGGTCGGGATGAGGCGCTCCGTGCTGTCCTCGAGATGCTCGATCCGGAGACCATCAACGTCTGGGCCGCCGATGAGGGCGCCCGTGCCGACGCCGCCCTGGCGCTTGCCGCCGTCGGTGCGATCGCGACCGTCTCCACCGGCGACGCGGCGCCTGGCGGACTCGTGATCGCCTACGACCTGCCGACCCGCGCCCGTCTGGAACAGCTGATGGCCGCCGGCGAGGTCGTCGCACTGGTGCCACCGCACGCCGAGCCGTGGATCGCGGCACTGGTGCGGTACCGGCGTCCGCTGCGGTTGACCGATGCGCTCGATAAGGCACAGGGCGAGGCGGCACGACGTCGGGGAGTGGTGTCCGGAAAGATCGAGGCCGGTGTGGCTCCCGGGTCCCTCTTTGCACTGGCGCCCTTGTTCGAACGCTACGATGGCGCCGAAGTGGCGGGGGCGCTGTATGAGCTGTGGAGTGCCGCGGGAGCAGGACAGCCCGCGCCCGTGGCGGCGCCGGTGGTGATGCCGGCGAGCGAGGTCGGCAAGATGTGGGTGGGGGTCGGGTCGATCGACGGGGTGACACCGAACGATCTCGTGGCGGCGCTGGTCAAGGACTTGAAGTTCGAGCGGTCGCGGATCGGCAAGATCGAGATCCGGGAGAAGTTCTCACTGGTCGAGCTCCCCGCCACCGACGTCGACGCCGTTGCCGCCGGGCTGACCGGCAAGAGCGTCCGGAAGCGGCGGGTGGTGGCGCGGGCCGATCGTGGGGCCACGCCCCGGGGCGATGCCCCGCGGGGTGAGCGGCCGCGGAGCACCGGCCCCCGGAAGCCGCGCCCTCGTTCGTAGGGGCGCAGCGCAGCACCGAGTACCAGGAAAGCCGACGGGCCACCCAGCGGGGTGGCCCGTTTGGCCTGCGGTACAGCGAGCGATGCGGGGCCCTCTCGGGCGTCCGCAGGACGCCCCTACTTTTTCTTGTTGACCATGTCCTTGAGCGCCTTGCCTGCACGGAACACCGGCGCCGTCGAAGCCTTGATGGTGATCGACTTGCCGGTCTGCGGGTTGCGGCCCATGCGCTGGGCGCGCTTGCGGGTCTTGAAGTTCCCGAAGCCGGTCACGTTGACCTCGCCACCCTTCTTGAGCTCCTTCGAGATCACGCCTTCGTGCCCGAAGAAGGTGTCGACCCACTTGGCCGCTTCGGCCTTGGAGGTGTCGTTGTGCTTCGCGACGGCCTCCACCAGCTCCTGCTTGTTCATGGAATGCTCCGTGTGAGGGGGGACGTGGTCCTGCACGGCCCGGAACGCGCCGGCGCCGGAAGGATCGGACTTTGCCGCATCCACCGGCGGAAAAGCCAGTGAATGCGCCACAATATGGGGGTAGTGCCCGAAAAACCGCAAGATGGCGGGGTTTTCGCTTGACCATACCGGTCCGACCCAGTAAGCTCACCGCTCCTGCCCGACCCCCACCTGAGGTCTCCGATGTACAGCGGCGCCCGCTCCGGCTCGATCGAGGTCGTCAGTGGCGTGATGTTCAGCGGCAAGAGCGAGGAGCTCATCCGCCGAGTCCGGCGCGCGATCATCGCTCGGCGGGCGGTCCAGGTCTTCAAGAGCCACCTGGATGCCCGCTACGCCGGGCTTTACAGCGTGTCCAGCCACGACGGCCGCGAGGTCGAGGCCGTCCCCATCGATTCCGCCGGCGAGATCGTTCGGCAGGTCCGTCCCGACACCGAGATCGTCGCCATCGACGAGGCGCAGTTCCTGGATGAAGGGATCGTCCAGGTGGTCAGCACCCTCGCCAACCGCGGGGTTCGGGTCATCATCGCTGGGACCGACACCGACTTCCGGGGCGACCCCTTCGGCTCGATGGGGGAGCTGATGGCCATCGCCGAGAAGGTCGACAAGCTGCGCGCCATCTGCGTCGTCTGCGGAGACGAAGCCTGCCGCAACCAGCGCCTGGTCGATGGCCGCCCCGCCAAATACGACTCCCCCACGATCATGGTCGGCGGCCGCGAGAGCTACGAGGCCCGCTGCCGCCACTGCCACCGGGTGCCGCGGACGGATGAGGATCAGACGGCGTTGTTGTAGTGGGGCGGCTATCAGCTATCGGCTATCAGCTATCAGCTATCAGTGCGAGCTATCGGCCGTCGGGTGGCTGAACAATTCTCCCCGACGAGGTGAATCCCGCATTGCAACTCCGATCCGGCTTCTTGGTCCCGTGGTTGGGCAGGGCCCTTCCTGCGATCAGTAAGGGAATGCCACTCGATCTGCTCAGACGCGTGCGACCCGACGCCGATAGGGATGGGTCTTTCACCGATGGCTATGTCCTTGTCACCACGGTGGTATTCGCACTGTGGCTAGCGCTTGCCGCCTCTCCTCCACCATTCCGCTTTCTCACAAATTGCCTCTGGCGTTGGGCCGCAGTGGCCTTCCTGATATGGTGGGCCCTTGGCTTCACTGTCTTTCTTCTGAGTTGGATCGTCATCGATGCGGAGCGCCCCGCGAATGTCCGGCGCGCCGTATTACTGTTTTTGTTCAATCTCATTCAGCTCAGGTTCGTACTGTGCTTGATCGCGGCACTCGTAGGTGGCATGTCCCCGGACCTGCGATGGCAATACTTCGCCGGCCTGAAGGACACGAATGATCTCCACTGGGCGATTGTGCTGCCTTACCAATTGCTAACGTGGCTCGTGGTTGGCCTCGCCATTGGCGCCGCAGCAGGATTGCTTAGGACCTCCGACGGTTCAGCCACCTAACCAGCGCTTGGAGCTGGCGGGCCTAGCGGGACAGAACCCCATTGGCAGATTGATTGCAGGGAGGCCGAAACGGAACCAATGGATTCGTTCAGGCTGGCTCGGCGCTCGCAACTTAACCGCGGCCGTTAGTCGGCACCCGCAAAATGGTGTTCCTCGGCGACGGCCATGCTTGTTCGTGACTCCCATGCAGTAAAGCCTAGACGGTCAGCCACGACGAGCCACTCTGGCCGTCCTGAGCCATCCCTCGTAAGTTCTCCGCCATCTCACGGCCTCAACCCGCTCCTCGCCCTCGTTGAATTCCTAACACCCCGAAGTTTGGGAGGTGGAACTGTGCGACGGTTATTGGTCGTACTTAGTTCGTTGATGGTCGCGGCGGGGTGTGCCCCTACGACCGTTCAGGTGTCCCTTGACCCAACGGACACGGACTCAGCGACAGCCATGTTGGCCACCGGCACTGGTACAATCAAGGGTAGCGCGTTGATGCGCCAACGAGGCGGCGGTGTTGTAACGTGCGCAGGCAATGATGTGTTTCTCATTCCGGCGACGCCATCCGCCACGAACGAGCTGAATCGAGTGTTTGGCGGCGACCATGGTTACGTCCCGCGAGGTGGCGACCCGATGATTGGCGGCGGTACGCTCGTAGCGCCGCCGACGCCGAATCGCACGGAAGTGTGCAACGCGCAAGGGTTCTTCACCTTCGCAAATATTCGGGCAGGCAAGTGGTATGTCATGACAAGTATCGTCTGGGTCGCGGGCAATGACTACCAAGGCGGCGCCATGCTGAGCAGTGCGGAGATCGGTGAGGGACAGGAGATTGAGATTGTGCTAAGCCAATAGTCTTAGCGCAGGCTTCGCCTTGCCTCGCTGATAGCGTCTAACAAGCACTTGGAGCTAGCGATCCTTCACGGCCTGAGCACGAAAGACGATGCCAGATCGGGAGGCCAAGTGACACAAATCGATTCGTTCACCCTGGCTCCGCGCCGGCCGCATAAGCACTGCCGTTGGTCGGACGCGAGAATGAGATCATCCTCATGATCTGGTATGTCCCGCTTGCGTATTTCTTCGGCGGGGCGTTCGTGGCGAACGCACTTCCCCACTTGATCGCGGGCGTGTCCGGTCAGGCGCTGCAGAGCCCGTTCGCGTCACCGCCATTCAAGGGGCTGTCGTCACCCGCGGTGAACGTCGCGTGGGGGCTGGCCAACCTCGCGTTGGCGTATCTTCTGCTCCTGCAAGTCGGAAATTTTGACTTGCAGAGCTGGCCTGATGTCGGTGCGTGTTTCGTCGGATTCGGCCTCATGGCGCTTCAGTGCGCGCGTGTTTTCAGCCGCCTTCGCAAGCAGAACGTCTCTTGAGCGACTTAGCGTGACAGCCATTGATTCGACCGCCTTGGCTCGGCGCCCGCAACCCAAGCGCGGCCGTTACGCGGCTGCATCGATGATTCCTGCTCGATTCGGATCCCTCGTCTTCATTCTCGCGCTCGCGGGGCTACCAGCTCACATCCAAGCGCAGAACAGATGGGCAGTCGCTGACTCGCAAACTGTGCGCTTGGCGCCATCTGCATTCGCGGATATCCCAGAGCGCATTCGCACATCTCTGATTGCGCGCGGTTGTACAATCCCACAATCCCCTGAAGTCCGCAGGCCCCACAATGCAGTGAGAGGCCATTTCCGTGACATCGGGCACGTCGACTGGGCGGTGTTGTGCTCGATCGCCGACACGTCTCGCATCCTGGTCTTTTGGTCGTCGGACACGAATTCCGTTGACGCTCTTCCACCCAGCGCTGACCGGGACTACTTGCAAACGATGATCGGCGACACAATCTCGTTCTCACACGTGATCTCGGCCGTGGACTCAACCTACATCATGAGGCACGCAACCGACTTCGACGGCCCGACCCCCCCGAGGCCACTCCATGACGGCATCGACGATGCCTTTGCCGGCAAGGGCTCCGTGGTGCTCTACTGGCATCGCGGTGTCTGGGTGAAGCTATTGGGCGCTGATTGACTCTGGTTGCGGCCGCCTAACTACCGGTTGGAGCTGCGCCTCAAACGCGGCATTAGCTTTGAACCATCGGATGATGGCTGAAGACTCCCAACTGATAGCTGACAGCCGATAGCTGATAGCCGACCTGACAGCCGCTAGCTGCTAGCTTTCATCCCATGCTCTCCATCGCCCTCACCGGTAACATCGGCGCTGGCAAGTCCGAGGTGCTCCGTCGCTTCCGCGATTGGGGCGCTACGGTCATTGACGCCGATCAGCTGGCCCGCGAGGCCCAGCAGCCCGGCACCGATGTGCTGAACGCCATCGTCGGGCGCTTCGGGCGGGAGGTCCTGCTCCCCTCCGGCGAACTCGATCGCGCCGCCCTCCGCGGCCTGGTCATCGGGG
The DNA here is from genome assembly GCA_049680185.1 of Gemmatimonadales bacterium. GTDB lineage: Bacteria > Gemmatimonadota > Gemmatimonadetes > Gemmatimonadales > GWC2-71-9 > CAMLHU01. The sequence continues at coordinate 8,729 of JBAUHI010000018.1, forward strand.
ACGACGAGGCGCTCTCCGCCCTCAACGGCATCGTCCATCCTGCGGTCCGCAAGCGGCGGGAGCAGCTGGTGGCCGAGGCGCTCGGGCGCGGCGACGCGGTGGTGGTGAACGATATTCCCCTCCTCTTCGAGGCCGCCGACCCCGGCGCCTTCGACCTCGTGGTGCTGGTCGACGCCCCGACCGACCTTCGGCGCGAGCGGCTGATCCGCCACCGCTCGCTCACTGCCCAGGAAGCGGACCGGATGATCGAGGCACAGATCCCGGCGGAGCGCAAGCGGGAGCGCGCCGACCTCATCATCGAGAACGCTGGCACCCTCGCCGACTTGGACCGGAGCGCCCGCACCGCGTGGGAGGAGATCCGCCGCCGAGCCGACGCCACGGCTTGAATCAGCCCCACGGCGCGCCTATCTTCACCGCGCCTCGAACACCCCGGAGCCACCGTGTCGAACGTCCCCGCCGACCTGCAATACACCAAGGACCACGAGTACGTCGCCAAGACGGCCGACGCGTCGGTGGTGAAGATCGGCATCACGGACTTCGCCCAGGGCGAGCTCGGCGACGTGGTCTTCGTCAACCTCCCCAAGCCGGGCCAGAGTCTCGCGGCCCACGCCGCCTTCGGCACCATCGAAGCGGTCAAGGCGGTCTCGGAGCTCTTCACCCCGATGGCGGGCGAGGTCGTGAGCGTCAACGCCGGCCTCGACGCCGATCCGGCGCTGGTCAACCGCGAGCCCTACGTCGGCGGCTGGATGATCACGCTCCGTGTGAAGGACCCCAACGACCTGAAGGGCCTCCTCTCCTCCGCCGATTACGTGAAACACATCGGAGGATGAGCGTGGCGCAGTCGATCCATTTCCTCATCCGCCCCGGAGCATTCTGCACCGGGGCGGTCGTGCGACCGGCCTGTCGGTCGCGCCACCCGCACCGCTGAACTGACCGTGACCTCCCAGACGAACACCACCGGCATCGGCCCCGATCACTTCGCCACCCGCCACATCGGCCCCCGACCGGCCGACGTGGCCGCGATGCTTGCCACCGTGGGCTATGGCTCCTTCGACGAATTGATCGACGCGATCGTCCCCGCCGGGATCCGCCTCAAGCGAGCATTGGCCCTCCCCGCGGCGCGGAGCGAGTCCGAAGTGATGGACGCCCTGGCGGCCCTCGCCGCGAGAAATGAGATCTTCCGCTCCTACATCGGGATGGGGTACCACGACACCATCGTGCCGCCGGTGATCCAGCGGAACATCCTGGAGAACCCCGGCTGGTACACCGCCTACACCCCGTACCAGGCGGAGATCTCCCAGGGTCGGCTCGAGGCGCTCCTCAACTTCCAGACGGTGGTGTCAGACCTGACGGGATTGCCGATCGCCAACGCGTCGCTGCTCGATGAGGCCACTGCCGCCGCCGAAGCCATGCATCTGACCCACGCGGTCACCACCCAGACCGGTGCGCTCCAGTATCTGGTCGACGAGAATTGCCATCCGCAGACGATCGCGGTGGTCCGCACCCGCGCAGCACTCCGCGGCATCGGGATCGTGGTGACCGACCCGGCGCAGTTCCGCTTCGACGCGGGAGTCATCGGCTGCCTGGTGCAGTACCCCGGCTCCGACGGCGAGACCCGCGACTATCGGGAGCTCGTGACCCAGGCCCACGCGGCGGGTGCGCTGGTCACGGTCGCCACCGATCTCCTGGCCCTCTGCCTCCTGACGCCTCCGGGTGAATGGGGTGCCGACATCGCGGTGGGCAATTCCCAGCGATTCGGCGTGCCGATGGGGTACGGCGGACCGCACGCGGCATTCTTTGCCACCACTGAGGCCCACAAGCGCCACCTCCCCGGCCGGATCATCGGGCTCTCGAAGGACCGCGCCGGTCGCCCCGCCCTCCGGATGGCGCTGCAGACCCGCGAACAGCACATCCGCCGAGAGAAGGCCACCAGCAACGTGTGCACGGCACAGGTGCTGCTCGCGGTGATGGCGGGGATGTACGCGGTGTGGCATGGACCCGAAGGGCTGCGGCGCATCGCCGAGCGCACTCACGCCCGCGCCGCACTCCTGAACGAGGCGCTCAAGCGACTCAAGTACCGGGTGGTGCACCAGGCGTTCTTCGACACGGTCACGGTCGAGGTCGATGCCGCCTTCACGACGCAGGTCCTGGACGCGATGCGGGCGGCGCGCATCAACATCCGCCTCCTCTCGCCCACTCGGCTCTCCGCATCGGTGGACGAGACCACGACCCTCGCCGACCTGGAACAGCTGGTCGGCGCCTTCAACCTGGGCCGGCCGGTGCCTTTCAAGCTCGACGACCTCTCGCCGGCGCCGGAACACTCGGTGCCGAAGGCGCTGCGCAGGTCCTCGGGTTACCTGACCCACCCGGTCTTCCACCGCCATCGGTCCGAGACCGAGATGCTCCGCTACCTGCGGAGTCTCGAGTCCAAGGACCTCTCCCTCACCTCGGCGATGATCCCGCTCGGCTCCTGCACGATGAAGCTCAACGCGACGGCCGAGATGTACCCCGTGAGTTATGCCGGATTTTCCAAGCTTCACCCCTTTGCGCCGGTGGAGCAGACGGCCGGATACCAGGAACTCTTCCGCACCCTCGAGGCGTGGTTGGCGGAGATCACCGGGTTCGCTCGGGTGTCGTTGCAGCCTAACGCCGGTTCCCAGGGGGAATTCGCCGGGCTCGCGGTCATCCAGGCGTGGCATCACGCCCGCGGCGACACGCATCGCACGGTCTGCCTCATCCCGATGTCCGCGCACGGGACCAATCCCGCCAGCGCCGTGATGGCGGGGCTCGAGGTGGTGGCGGTCAAGACCGACGCGCAGGGGAACATCGACGTCGCCGACCTCAAGGCCAAGGCGAAGGAGCACGAGGCACGGCTCTCGTCCTTGATGGTGACGTATCCGTCGACGCATGGCGTCTTCGAGGGGGCCATCGCCGAGATCTGCCAGGTCGTCCATGCGCACGGCGGACAGGTGTATATGGATGGCGCCAACATGAACGCCCAGGTGGGGCTCTGCCGCCCCGGCGACATCGGCGCCGATGTCTGCCACCTGAACCTCCACAAGACCTTCTGCATCCCGCACGGCGGCGGCGGCCCTGGCATGGGACCGATCGGCGTGGCCCAGCACTTGGCACCGCACCTTCCGGGGCATCCGGTCATTCCGGTCGGGGGCGAGGCGCCCTCGGGTACGATCTCCGCGGCACCGTGGGGAAGCGCATCGATCCTGCCGATCTCGTGGGCGTACATCGCATTGATGGGCCCCGACGGCCTGACCGAGGCCACCCGCATCGCCATCTTGAACGCGAACTACATCGCGGCGCGGGTCAAGGCGCACATTCCCGTGCTCTACACCGGACTCAACGGTCTGGTGGCGCACGAATGCATCTTAGACTGCCGTCCCTTCAAGGCGTCGGCGGCGATCGAGGTCGAAGACGTGGCCAAGCGGCTCATCGACTTCGGCTTCCATCCGCCGACGGTGTCGTTCCCGGTGGCGGGCACGCTGATGGTGGAGCCGACCGAGAGCGAGCCGAAGGCGGAGCTCGATCGCTTCTGCGATGCACTCATCGCGATCCGTGCCGAGGTCGGGGAGGTCGAGTCGGGCGCTGCCGCCCGGGGAGACAACGTCCTGTCTCACTCTCCGCACCCGCTCGCCGATGTGCTGAGCGACAGTTGGGATCGCCCGTACAGTCGAGAGCATGCCGCGTTCCCGACCGCCGCCACCCGTGCCTACAAGTCTTGGCCGACGGTGAGCCGCATCGACGGGGCATATGGCGACCGGAACCTGATCTGCACCTGCCCGCCGATGGAGGATTACGAAAGCTGAAGTGATGTCCTGGCATCTTTGGCTCGACTCCGCCCATACGGGGCCCGAGAACATGGCCCGCGACGAGGCGCTCCTGGAGCTCGCAGCATCGGACGGGCTCCGGGTCCTGCGCCTCTATCGGTGGGCTCCCGCAACACTCTCCTTCGGCGCCCACGAGCCGGCCCTCCGCCGCTACGACCGTGACCGGATCGATTCACAACACCTCCCGGTGGTGCGGCGTCCCACCGGGGGGCGCGCCGTCTGGCACGCTGACGAACTCACCTACGCAGTGGCCGCCCCGATCGACACATTCGGCACCCTGACCGAGACGTATCACGCCATCCATACCGTGATCGCTGATGCGCTCCGAGGGCTGGGCGCGTCGGTGTCGCTCGCCAAGAAGCCCGCGGCGCTGGCTGGACTGGACGACGGCGCCTGCTTCGCCTCACCCGCGGGAGGCGAGGTGATCGCCCGCGGGCGGAAGGTGGTCGGCAGCGCCCAGCTTCGGCGCGGCGACGCCTTCCTCCAGCACGGATCGATCCTCCTGTCGGGGTCGCAGGCGACGGTCAACGACGTCACCCGCGGCGCCCCGCCCGATGGCGCGGACATCCCGCTCGACACGCTGCTGGGCCGAGTGGTGGAAGCTGAGGAGGTCGCAGAGGAGGTCGCCAAAGCCGCGCGGAACGGCTGGGTAGGCGACTGGGAGCCGTCATCGGCAGTCGCCGACCGCGCCACAGCGCTCGCCGAAGGCCTCCTCGCGCGCTACCGCTCGGACGAATGGACCTGGCGCCGCTGACGCCCCCCTAGCGCAGTGACTCGGCGCACCGTTTCCTTTATGTCCATGCCGCTCGCCATCCGCCGCCTCGTCATCCTCGGTGCCTTGCTCGTCGCGGCGCCTGCGCTCTCCGCGCAGTCCGATCACGGCAGCATCGTCGTGGTCACCGGTCAGTATCCGGGACTCCCCATCCCGACGCTGATCCAGGGCAGCAGCAACCAGGACGTCGCCGACCTGCTCTTCCTCCGCTTGGCGCGGATCGGCCCGACACTCACTACGTCTGGGGACGCCAGTTTCATCCCGCAGCTGGCGCAGCATTGGACCCGCCGAGATTCACTGACCTATGTCTTCGACCTCGATCCGCGCGCGCGCTGGCAGGATGGGACGCCGGTCACCGCCCGAGACGTCGTGTTCAGCTTCGCGCGTGCTCGCGATCCCGCGATCGCGCCGGCCATTGCGGAGCTGCTGCGTTCGATCGCATCGGTCACCGCACTCGACGACCACCACGTCGCGATCGGGTTCACCCACTGGTACCCGAGCCAGTTCTACGATGCGACCTACCAGGTCCAGATCCTGCCGGCGCACTTCCTCGAGAAAATGGCGCCCGCCGCGGTGGCGGCCTCGGATTTCGCCAGGAGCCCCATCGGCGACGGACCCTACCGCTGGGTGCGCGGTGTGCCGGGACAATTCATCGAGCTCGCGGCCGACCCCGGCTACTTCCTCGGCGCGCCCAAGCTCGATCGGGTCATCTTCCAGGCTGCCGCCGATGGCAATGCACGGATGAACCTCCTCCTCGGTGGCGATGGCGACGCGCTGGAGAACATCTTGCCGGTGAGCAACCAGGATCGCGTGCGCGCCGACACCTCGCTCCGACTGGTGGCGGTGCCGTCGTTCACGATCGGGTACTTCCTCTATAATGAACGCGACCCCGCCGATACCGCGCGCGCCAACCCGATCCTGGGCGAGCGCGACGTCCGCCGCGCGCTGACGCTCGCCATCGATCGCGAAGCGATGGCCCAGTCGATCTTCGGCCCTGAGGCCACGGTGCCGATCGGTCCCGCGTCGCTATCGCTCTGGGTCCGGGTGCCGGAGCCCGCGGCGCGCCAGGATACTACCGCTGCTCGTCGCGCGCTCACCGCCGCCGGCTGGGGCCATATCGGCAGCGACGGCATCGCCGTGCGTAACGGCCGCCGCCTCACACTCGACGTCATCTTCCCGAACACCAGTGCGGCACGTCGACAGATCGCCCTCCAGGCACAGGCGCAGTGGAAGGCAATCGGCGTCGACGCCCAGCTCGAGCCGCTCGATTTCGCGACCTACCTCGACCGGCGCCGGGCCGGCCGCTTCGACATCGACGTCACCGCGGTGAACCAGGACCCGAACCCCACTGGGCTCACCCAATCGTGGACCTGCGCGGGGATCGACGGCGCCAACGTGGGACACTTCTGCGATCCCGGAGTGGATTCGCTGATCGCCGCCGCCAGCGTCGCGACCGACGGCCTGGCCCTCTGGCAGCAGGTCCTCCGTCGCATCGACGCCGATGCCGCTGCCGCGTTCGTCTTTGCGCCTGCGGCGATGATCGCAGTGCATCGTCGCTACGAACATGTGGTGCTCCACCCGGAATCATTCTGGAGCGGACTCGGCGACTGGTCGGTGGCGCCGGGCCGCCAATTGCCGCGGGACCGGACCCCCGGACGGTGACGTGAGCCGATGGCTCGTCGGCCGCGTGGCCCAGGCCGCGCTCACGTGGGCCGTCGCACTCACCCTCCTCTTTTTCCTGATGCGGCTCACGCCGGGCGATCCCCTCGCCCGCCTATCGGCCGATCGCCCGCTCCCACCCGATGCCGTCCTGCAGCTGCGCCACCTCTACGGACTCGACCGCCCACTCCTGTTGCAGTACACGGCGTTCCTTGGTGGGGTGGCCCGGGGCGATCTCGGCGTGTCGATCCAGTTCGGCCTGCCGGTCCGCACGCTGATCGCCGAGCGCCTACCTGCCACGCTCCTCCTGGGCGGCGTGGTGTTGCTGATCGACTTCACGCTGGGGCTCTGGCTCGGCGTGTTGCAGGCCCGGGACCGTGGCGGCCGCCTCGACCGCTGGCTCGGCAACGCCGCACTCACCGCTTACGCCGTGCCCTCGTTCTGGATCGGGCTCTGCTTCGTCTGGCTCGGCGCACTCACCTGGCACGTCTTCCCCGTGGCCGGAATGACCGATCCGCTCGCGTCCGCGAACGCATCCGCCTGGACCCAGACGCTCGACATTGGCCGGCACCTCGCACTCCCGGCTCTGACCCTCGTGGTCGCCACCATCGCCGTCACGATGCGCTACCAGCGGAGCGCCCTCCTCGAAGCGCTCGACGCCGACTGGATCCAAACCGCCCGCGCCAAAGGCGTGCCGGAATCGGCGGTGCTCCGCCGCCACGCGTGGCGCACGGCACTCGGTCCGGTCATTACCCTCCTCGGGCTCTGGCTCCCGATGCTGGTGACCGGTGCGGTCTTCACCGAAGCGGTCTTTGCCTGGCCCGGCCTCGGCTCGCTCGCGGCCGATGCCGTCATCGGGCGTGATTATCCGCTCGCGATGGGCTGTGCCGCCCTCGTCGCCACGCTCGTCGTCCTGGGCAACTTGGCCGCCGACCTGCTCCACGCCGCCGTCGATCCGCGGGTGCGCCAATGAAGCACCGCACCGGCCTCGTCCTCCTCGCGATCATCGGCGTGGCGGCGCTGCTCGCGCCCGGGTTCCTCCCTGCCCCCAACGCGCAGCCTGACGCGCTCCACCTGGCGCTCCTCGCTCCCGGTGTCGGTCACTGGCTCGGCACCGATCAACTGAGTCGAGACGTCCTGGCCCGCGTGGTGGCTGGTGCACGGGTGTCGCTCGCGGTCGCGTTGCTGGCGGTGGCGGTGTCGATGTCGCTCGGTGCTGGCGCGGGGCTCGTGGCCGGGTATCTGGGTGGCACCGTCGATGCGGTGCTGATGCGGCTGGTGGACGGCGCGCTCGCCATTCCGCGCCTCTTTTACCTGCTGCTCGCGGCGGCGGCGTGGGATCGGATGCCGATCACCGCGTTCATCCTCCTGCTCGGGCTCACCGGCTGGTTCGCGACCAGCCGCCTGGTGCGGAGCGAGGTGCTGCGGCTCCGCCACGAAGCGTATGTGGAGGCGTCCGAGACGATGGGAGCCTCGCGGGCCCGGGTTATCTTGCGGCACCTGCTCCCCAACGCCGCCGGACCGCTGCTCGTCGCCGCCACGCTTGCAGTGGGCGACGTGATCCTCCTCGAGGCCGGCCTCTCCTTCCTTGGCGTCGGCATCCGCCCGCCCACCGCGTCGTGGGGCGGGATGATCCTCGAAGGGAAGGACGTCCTGGCGCAGGCACCGTGGGTGAGCTTGGCCCCTGGCATCGCCATCGTGGTCACCGTGCTGGCCGTGAACCTGGTCGGCGAGTCGATCCGCATCTCCCTCGATCCCCGGACCCGATGACCTCCTTGCTGTCGGTGTACGACCTCCGCCTCACCTTCCCCGGACCCGACGGCCCGATCCACCCGGTCGACGGTGTGTCGTTCTCGATCGGGGCCGGCGAAACGTTGGCTTTGGTCGGAGAATCCGGATGCGGCAAGAGTCTCACGGCGCTCTCGCTGCTGCGTCTGGTGCCGCCGCCCGGTTTCATCGCCGCCGGGAGCTCGGTGGTCTTCGATGGCGCCGAAATGCTCACGCGCTCGCCCGCCGAGCTCCGCGCGGTACGTGGCCGACGGATCGGGATGGTCTTCCAGGATCCCCTCACCAGCTTGAACCCCGTGATGACCGTGGGCGACCAGATCGCCGAAGGGATCGTGGCCCACGGACTGGCCTCGAAGTCTGAGGCCCGTGCTCGCGCCCTGGCGCTGCTCCAGGAGGTCGGTATCGCCGATCCGGCAGAGCGGCTCGACGCCTACCCGCATCAGCTGAGCGGCGGGATGCGCCAGCGGGTGGTGCTGGCCATCGCCCTGGCCTGTGAACCCGAGCTGCTCATTGCCGACGAGCCCACCACGGCACTCGATGTCACGGTGCAGGCCCAGATCCTCGAGACGCTCGATCGCCTGCGCCGCGAGCGCGGGATGGCGCTTCTCCTCATTACCCACGATTTCGGGATCGTCGCCGGACGCGCCGATCGGGTGGCGGTGATGTACGCCGGACAGATCATCGAGGAAGGCACCACCCCGGAGCTCTTCGCGCATCCGTCCCATCCCTACACCCAGGGCCTGCTTGCATCGGTGCCCAGGATGGATGGGCCGGTCCGCCGTATCGAGCCGATCCCCGGCACGGTGCCGCTGCCAGGCGCCTGGCCCGCCGGCTGCCGCTTTGCACCCCGGTGCGCCAAGCGGTTCGAACCGTGCGGTGAGCCGGCCCCCGTGCACAGTGTCAGCCCCGACCACTCGATGCGCTGCTGGCTCGGCGCCTGGCCCAGGCAATGACCGCACCGCTCCTCGAAGTGAACGGGCTGGTCAAGCACTTCGGTGGCGGGGGCCTGCTGCGCCGCCGCCCGCCGATCCGCGCGGTGGATGGCGTGTCATTCAGCGTCGCCGCCGGCGAGACGTTGGCGCTGGTGGGAGAGTCGGGATCAGGCAAGTCGACAGTGGGTCGGACACTGGTGCGGTTGGAAGCGCCGACCGCAGGAGCGGCCCGATTCGATGGCACCGATCTCTTTACGCTCGATGGTGCCGCGCTCCGCGCCATGCGCCGCAAGATCCAGATCGTCTTCCAGGATCCGCAGAGCTCGCTCGACCCGCGGATGACCCTCGGTCGGTCGATCGCCGAAGGGATCGAGATCCATCGGCTGGCGGAAGGTGCTGAGGTCGGGAAGCGGGTGTCAGCACTCCTCGAGGAGGTCGGCCTCGATCCGTCGTTCGCGCTCCGGCATCCGCACGAATGCTCGGGAGGCCAGCGGCAGCGGGTGGGGATCGCGCGGGCGCTCGCGGTCGAGCCG
>JBAUHI010000019.1:0-39707 GCA_049680185.1 Gemmatimonadales bacterium
CGGTGGCAGCGCCTCCCGCGCCGAAGCCCGAGGCGTCGAAGCCCGCACCAACGCCCGCACCGACGCCCGCGTCGACGCCCGCCCCGATGGCGGCGCCGGCATCCACTCCGCGGCCGGCCGCCGTTCCGGTCGCGTCCGGGAACGGCAGCGAGACGGCCGAGGAACGCCTCCGCCGCCGGTCGACCCCGCTGGTGCGCAAGATGGCCGCGGAACACCAGGTCGACATCAGCGGCATTGCCGGGAGCGGGCTCGCCGGTCGGGTCACCCGAAGCGACCTCGAGAGCTTCCTCGCTTCCGGCGCTCCCGCTCCGCAGGCCGCCGCGCGCGCCCCGCAGGTCCCGCCGGCGATGGCCGGCACGGTGGCGCACATCCCCAACGAACCGTGGGAAGGTGATCGGGTCGAGCCGTGGTCCAAGATCCGCAAGCTCACCGCCGATCACATGATCATGTCGCGTCGGGTCTCGGCCCACGTGAACACCTTCTTCGAGGTCGATTACACCCGTGTGGCCCAGGTGCGGGCCAAGAGCAAGAAGGAATACGCCGATCGTGGCGTGAACCTCACCTTCCTGGCGTTCATCACCAAGGCCGTGGCCGACAATCTCCGCAAGCATCCGGTGGTGAACGCCGCCATCAGCGGTGACAGCACCATCTATCGGCGGGACATCAACGTCGGGATCGCCGTGGCGCTCGACTGGGGGCTCATCGTCCCGGTCATCCGTCACGCCGATGAGCTCTCGCTCCTCGGGGTGGCACGCGCCATCAACGACCTCGGTGAACGTGCACGCACCAAGAAGCTTTCGCCCGACGAGGTTCAGCGCGGGACCTTCACGATCACGAATCCCGGGGGGTTCGGGTCGATCACCGGGACCCCGATCATCAACCAGCCGCAGGTGGCCATCCTGTGCGTCGGGACGATCGAGAAGCAGCCGGCGGTCATCACGCTGCCCGACGGCTCGGACACCATCGCCATCCGCACCCGCGGACTTCTCTCGCTCGCGTTCGACCATCGGATCGTCGATGGCTCCACGGCCGACCGGTTCATGGCCGACGTCAAGAAGAGCCTCCAGGAATTCCCCGACAGCGTGGCGTGAGATGCCGCGATGCCTGAGCGTGTCGCGGGCCGTGGTATCGGCGGGGCGGGAACCGGAGTATCTCGCCACGCTCGGCGACCTGGCCCTCGCGCTCGGGGAGCGGGGGGAACACCTCTGGGTGTTCCGGAGCAGTGCGAATCACCACACGTTCCTGGAGTTCAGCGAGAGCCCGTCGGCCGCGTCCCATCGAAGCGTGACCGCAAGGTCGCCACGGGAAGCGCAGCTCGAGGCGCGGCTGCGGGCCCTGGCCGACTACGCGCCGGATGCCTCGGCGCTTTGGGATGAGGTCGCGCTCACCCCCTCGACCGACACCAAGGAGGGACCTGATGCCGCGTAAGTTCACCGCCGACGGTGCTGAATGGACCGCCTGGCCCACCGGGTGGAACACCCAGTACGTGCGCGATGAGTTCGGCCTGCTCTTCGTCCGCGGCGCCGGCAACGATCGCGAGCGCCGGGTCACCCGGTACTCCCCGACCGGGGCCCGCATCCGCGACCTGTCGATGGGGGAACTCACTGACGCCGAGCTGCGCGAACTCCTCTCGACGTCTGCGCCGGCCGCGATGTCGCCGGAGACGGGATACCAGCACTGAACGCCACGGCCGATCTGCACCTCCACTCCACCGCATCCGACGGCGAGCTGGCACCCGCCGAGGTGGTGGCCCGGGCCAAGGCGGCCGGCCTGACCGCGATGGCCCTGACCGACCACGATACGCTCGCCGGAGTGCCCGAGGCCCGGGCCGCCGGCGAGCGGCTTGGTGTGCGCGTGGTGACGGGCTGCGAGTTCTCGGTCGCTGCACCGTGGGGGGAGATGCACGTGCTCGGGTATCTCCTCCCCGAGCGCGACCCCCAGCTGGAAACGTTCCTGGCTGAATGCCGCACTGACCGTGAGCGGCGGGTGGGCGGGATGGTCGACCGGCTGGTGGGGCAGGGCATCAAGATCGGCGTCGACGACGTGCGCCAGGAGTCGCGTGGTGGCGCGATGGGCCGGCCCCACGTGGCGCGCGCCTTGGTGCGCCTGGGCCACGCCCGCGGCATCCAGGAGGCGTTCGACCGCTGGATCGGTCGAGGCCGAGTGGCGTACGTGGACAAGCGCCTTCCGTCCTTCGCGGACGTGGCTCGACGGGTCCACGAAGCAGGCGGCCTCGTCTCCGCGGCGCACCTGAAGGATCGCGGATCGCTCGCCGTCCTCCAGCGCCTCAAGGGTGAGGGGCTCGATGCCGTTGAAACACGTCACCCGAGCCATGCCGGCGATACCCGCACCAACCTGACCGAACATGCGGAACGCCTTGGCCTCCTCCGCACCGGCGGCAGCGACTGGCACGGGGGCGAGGGCGACGCCACCCACGGGACCATCGGCTCGGAGCAGGTCCCCCTCGAGTGGCTGACGGCGCTCGAAGCAGCGCGGACCCGGCAGGTGTCGGCGTGACCATCCCGGATATCCCGCTCCCGCGCGGTGCGCGAGCACCGGACTTCACGGCGCCGGCATCCAATGGTCGCACGGTGCACCTCGCGGAGGTCTTGGCCGAGCACCGGGTGTTGCTGGTATTCTATCCCGGCAACGATACGCCCGGCTGCGACCGCCAGCTCTCGGTCCTGCGCGATGAGATCATCGCGTATCGTGATGCGGATGTGCGGCCATTCGGCGTCAACCCGGCACCCGTCGCCGCCCACACCGATTACGCCGTCCGGCTCGGGCTCCCGTTCCCGCTCCTGTCGGATCCGGACCTTGCCATCGCACGGATGTACCAGGCCGTGCGGCGCGACAGCGCGCGCATCGACCGCACCGTCTACCTGATCGACCGGGATGGCACCGTGCGCTTTGGCGCGCGCGGGGCGCCGGGGGCGGAGATCTCGCTTGAAGGACTTGGGGGGTAATGATGGGACGTTCGTTCGACTTCAGCGGCAAGGTGGTGCTCGTCACCGGCGTCGCACGCAGCAACCAGATCGGTCACGCGGTGGCGGAGGCGTTCGGTTCAGCCGGGGCGAAGCTCGTGGTGTGCGACCGGGATGCGGTCGCGGTCTCAGAGCGGGCCAAGGAATTCCTGGGGCGGAAGATCGACGCCCGCGCCGCGGCCGGCGATCTCACGGAACCCGACGTGGCCGCCCTCGCCGTCGAGACGGCCGTCAAGAACTTTGGCCGGCTCGATGTGCTCGTCAACGTGGCGGGCGGGCTCACGACGTATGGACCGGTCGCCGGCATCGGGGTGGCCGCGTTCGACCGCGAGATCAACATCAACTTGAAGACCGCGTTCCTGATGTGTCGCGCCGCGGTCGATGCGCTGGCCGCGAGCGAAGGATGCATCGTCAACTTCGCGTCGATGGCGGCACTGCGTCCCCTCGCGCCGATGGCGGTGTACGCCGCGGCCAAGAGCGCGGTGGCGGGGCTTACGACGTCACTGGCGCTCGAGCTCCGTGATCGGAAGGTGCGGGTCAACGCCGTCGCGCCCGGGATGGTCCGCACGCCGGACAACGTCAAGGCGGTGGGTGCGGCGCCGGTGCGCTGGGTGGAGATGGCCGAGATCACCGATGGCGTCCTCTTCCTGGCCAGCCCGGCGGCGCTCGCGATCACGGGCCATATCCTGCCGATCACCAACGGAGACCTCTGACCGATGGAACTGGCCGGTCGGGTCGCCCTCGTCACTGGCGCAGGACGCCGGATCGGCGCCGCGATCGCGGGCGGGCTCCTCGATCGTGGGATGGACCTTGCCCTCCACTATCACGCGTCCGGCGACGGCGCCGCCGAACTGGCGGCCCTGGCCGCTCGGCATGGCCGGCGTGCGGAGGTGTTCGCGGCCGACCTCGCCGACGCCACGGCGGCCCGGGAGCTCCCGCGCCGGGTCGCGGCGACGTTCGGCCGCCTCGACGTCCTCATCAACTCCGCCGCCGTGATGGTCCGTGCGCCGGTGGCCGAGGTGACGCCGGAAAGCTGGGATGCCACGATGGATCTCAACCTGCGGGCCGCCTTCTTCTGCGCGCAGGGTGCGCTGCCGGCCTTGAAGGCGGCGCATGGGAAGATCGTGAACCTGGCCGACATCGCCGGGTTCGAGCCGTGGCCCGACCACCTCGTCCATTGTGTCAGCAAGGCGGGGGTCGTGATGCTCACCAAGGCGCTGGCGCGGTCGCTGGCACCGGACATCACCGTGAATGCGGTGGCGCCAGGGGCGGTGCTCCTGCCGGATGATTGGGACGAGCCGACTCGACGGCATTTTGCCGAGACCACGCCACTCCGCCGGCTGGGTGCGCCATCGGACGTGGTCAAGGCGGTGCTCTATCTCCTCGAGGGCGGCGATTACGTGACGGGCGAGGTCCTGGTCGTCGACGGCGGCCGGCTGCTCCGCTAGGATGGACGCGCCCACCATCCTGCGCGACGTCGTCGTCATCGGCGGCGGGTGTTACGGCTCCTTCTACGCCCGACAGATGATCGAGGCGCGTGCGAAGGAGAAGGCCGTGTTCGCACGGCTGCTGCTGGTCGATCGCGACCCGGGTTGTCCCGCGGTGTCCGAATTCGCCGGCGTGCCGGGGCTCGAGGTCATTGCTGCAGAGTGGACCGCATTCCTCGACGGATATCTCGAAGCGGCGTCGGCGGGCACTGACGACGTCATCATTCCCTCGCCCTTGATGCCGCATCTGCTCCTGGAGTGGCTCGTTCGGCGCGCCTCGGATCGCTGGCGCGACCGGTCCATCGGCTCGGGGCCGCTCCCCGGTGTGCTGGGGACGCCGTACGAGCGTCAGGGTCGGGACGGGAGCACGTATGTCTCGTTCGCCGACTGGATCTGCCCGACCCATTGCACCGAGCCCGCACTCTGTCCGGTCATCCGGGCGCCCCGCACCTGGGAGATGTCCGAAGCAATGGAGCGGTTCTGCCGAGCTCACGATGTGGCGGGGCCGGCCCTCTTCCAGGTACGGCACCTCGTCCATGGCGTCGGCGGATTCAGCGTGGCGGCGGTGCTCGCGGCAGAACGGACCTTGATCGATGCCGTGGAGCAGGGAAGGGAGGCGTTGGTGGTGGGGACCGTCTCATCGTGCCACGGAGCGGCTGGCCTGCTTCGGATCGGCGCTCCGGGAACCGCGGAACGTTGAATAGGATGAGGAACGTGCGACTATGTTATGTGAGACGCACGGACGCACGGACGCACGGACGCACAGGCGCACAGGCGCACAGATGCACAGGCGCACGGACGCACAGGCGCACAAACGCACAGATGCACAGACGCTCGGATCCACTGAGCCACTGACCAACTGAGCCACTGACCAACTGACCCATGCCCGATCCCAGCACGCACGAACTCGACACGATCATCATCGGCGGCGGCCCTGCCGGTCTCTGTGCGGCGATGTATGCCGGCCGCGGGATGCTCCGCTCGGTCCTTCTGGAACGTGGCGTGCCGGGAGGTGAGCTCCTCAACACCGAGGTGATCGAGGACTATCCGGGGTTCGAGAGCATCCTGGGTCGCGATCTGGCCCAGAAGATGACCGACCACGCCATCAAGTTCGGTGCCGGCATCCGGCAGGAGACGGTCGAGTCGGTCGAGAAGCAGGCCGATGGCACCTTTGTGGTCGCCACCGAATCGGGTGCGACGTATCATGCCCCCACGGTCATCCTCACCGCTGGCGGCACGCCGACCAAGCTGGGCGTGCCCGGCGAGCTCGAATACGCCGGTCGCGGAGTGTCCTACTGCGCGGTCTGCGATGGCGCCTTCTTCAAGGGCGACACGATCGCGGTAGTGGGCGGCGGCGATGCGGCGGTGGAAGAGGCCGACTACCTGACACGCTACGCCGCGAAGGTCTACGTCCTCCATCGGCGCGACGAATTTCGGGCCTCCCGGATCCTGCAGGATCGGCTCTTCGCCAATCCGAAGATCGAGGTGGTCTGGAACACCAAGGTGCTCGAGCTGGTGGGCGGGCCTTCGGGTCTGACGCACCTCCGCCTGGAAGAAACGACCTCCGGCGCAGTGTCGAACCTCGACGTGACCGGATGTTTCATCTTCGTCGGATTCAAGCCGAATTCGGGGCTCATCAAGGGGCACTTTTCCCACGATGCGAGCGGCTACATCATCACCGATGACCGGATGATGACCTCCATCCCGGGCCTCTTCGCTGCGGGCGATCTCCGGGTCCAGCTCACCCGCCAGGTCACGACCGCCGTCGGCGACGCCACCACCGCCGCCATCGCGGTCGAGAAATACCTGGCGCACCAGCGGAGCCAGGCCGGTGTCTGACCTCGCGGTCCAGACGATCCCCAACGGACGCTACGTCGAGAACTGTTACCTCCTCGGCGATCCTGATGCAGGCGTGGCGGTGCTGATCGATCCCGGCGAAGAACCGGAACGCGCCCTCGCCGCCCTCCGCCACCACGGCTGGTCCCTGGCCTCGATCTGGCTCACCCACGGCCACGTCGACCACGTGCTCGGCGTGGGCGCGGTGCAGGCCGCGACCGGCGCGCCGATCCGCCTGCATCCCGACGACCGCTTCCTGTACGATGACGCACCGAACGAGACCGCTGATCCTCAGGTCGTCATCGACATGCCGCCGCCCGACGCAGGTTGGCAGGACGGAGAGGTGGTCATGGTCGGCCGGCACTCGTTCACCGTCCGTCATGTGCCGGGGCACTCCCCAGGCCATGTCTGCTTCATCGGAGCCGATGCGGTCTTCGGAGGCGACGTGCTCTTCAGCGGCACCATCGGCCGGACGGACCTGCCCGGCGCCGATCACCACACCCTGATCGACAGCATCCAGCGGGTGCTGCTGGCGCTCCCCGACACGACGACGGTCTTCCCCGGCCACGGCCGGCCGACCACCATCGGCGTCGAGCGGGAGACCAATCCATATCTGGGCGTGGTGCGCCATGGCGGGTGAGTCGCGACGCCCCGATGTGCCGCCCGCGGCGCCGCAGTCACCCACCGGTCCGACCATCGAACCATCCGCCCAATCGCCCGTCCGCCCGTCCGACCCACCCACCTGCAACCGGTGCGGCTTTCCGGTCGTGTCCCGGGTGTGGGGGTGCAAGAACCCGTGCCCCAACTGCGGTACCGTGTACCCCCTCGGTGACTGCTCCGACTGAGCCACGCACCCGGGCACGTGCTGCCGAGATCGCGGCGGCGCTCGTTCCCCATGATGGGGGACGAGGGGGTCGACGTGAAGGCAACGCGCCGCCGCCCCAGCGTCCCGATGCAACGCTCGCGATCCTCGACATCACCAAGTATTTCGGGTCCACCACCGGCGGCATCCGCACCTACCTCCTCGAGAAGGCGCGGTATGTCTCCGAACGGCCGACCCTGCGCCAGCTGATGGTGCTCCCGGCCACGCGCGCTGAGCGGACCGAGATCGACGGGGTGCGCTGTTACTGGCTGCGAGGCCCCGCGATCCCGTTCCAGCATCCCTACCGATTCCTGGTCGCGCCCCGAGCACTTGAGCGGATCCTGCAGCATGAGCATCCTGACCTGATCGAGGTCGGCAGCCCGTTCATCGTGCCGTGGATGACCCGGTGGGCCGATCGGCATCTCCGGATCCCGATGGTCTGGTTCTACCACGGCAACATCCCCCGCGTCATCGCACCCCATCCGGCCCGCGCCACCGCTGGCAGGCGCCAGCTGGCCGAGCTGGGTTGGCGCTACGTTCGGCGGGTGAGCCGGCTGTTCAAGGCCACCTTCGTCGGCTCGGAGTTCGCCGCCCATGACCTCGAGTCGCGCGGCGTTGCCAATGTGGTCCGGGTCCCCCTGGGCGTCGACCTCGAGCTCTTCTCGCCCGATCGCCGTGAGCGCTCGGCCCAGGTCCGGCGCCGCGAAGGGTGGCCCGCGGGGCCGCTCGCGATCCACGTCGGCCGGCTGGCGGGAGAGAAGGAACTCGACATCGTGCTGCGGGCGTGGCCTGAGGTCGAGCGCCGGACCGGTGCCGCGCTCGTGGTGGTGGGTGCGGGACCGTCGGAGCAGCGCTATCGGCGGATGGCCCGGGGCAGGGTCTTCTGGCGCCACTTTGAGCCTGATCGCGACGTTCTCGCCGATCTGCTCGCCGCCGCCGATCTCTATGTGGCCCCTTGCCCGATCGAGACCTTCGGGCTCGCGGCACTCGAGGCCCTGGCGAGCGGTGTGCCCGTGCTCTCCGCCGGCACCGGGGGCGTCGCGGAAAAGGTCATCGCCTCGGGGGCGGGTGCTCTGTATCCTCCGGGCGATATCGCCGGGTGCGCGGCCCAGGCGGTCATGCTCTTCGGCGCCGATCTGCGGGCCCTGGGCGACCGCGGGCGCACCTATGCCGAACGGCATCATTCCTGGACCACGGCACTCGACGCGATCTTCGAGGAGTATCGACGGGTGCTCTTGCGATGACGCTCCTCCTCGCGATCCACGATGTCACCCCCGCCTTCGAGGCCGAGATCCGGGCGCTCCATGCGCTGTGTGCGCGGATCGGCGCCGAGCCCGCCCTGTTCGTTGTTCCCGATTGGCATGGAGCGTGGCCTCTGGAGCGGCAGCCGAAGTTCGTGGAGTGGCTGCGGGCGCGCGCGTCGGCCGGCGCCGAGGTGGTGCTGCACGGGGACCGGCACGACGAGGTCGGGCTGCACCGCGGTATCGGCGACTCGCTCCGGGCGTGGGGACGCACCACGAGAGAAGGTGAGTTCCTGACCCTCGACTACGCGGCGGCTCGCGAGCGGATCGAGCGCGGCATCGGGCGCCTGCACGCGCTCGGGCTCCCGCCCATCGGATTCGTGCCGCCGGCCTGGCTTTGCCGAGCCGCGACGCATCGCGCGGTGTCGGATCTCGGCCTTCGATTCTCGGAGGACGAGTACGGATTGCGGGTCCATCCGGCCGGCCGTCGGGTCCGGGCGCCCGCCCTTCGCTGGAGTGCCCGCTCGACGATGCGGGCCCACGGCTCCGCCCTCGTTGCAGAGGCCCGGTGGGCGCTGCAACGGGGCGCGCCGGTCGTCCGCCTTGCCCTGCATCCTGGTGATCTCCGCCACCCGACGGTGGTCCGGTCGATCGAGCGCGCGCTCAAGCGCTGGCCGGCCGAGCACCCGGTGGTGCGGTATGCGGAGTACACGTCCTGATGCACCTCGAGCCGCTCACTGCGCACCTGATCTGCATCGGGCTCGTCACGGCGGATATCGTCGCACGGTCACTCCGGCTCAAATTCTTCTGCGACTCGATCGGATCGCCGCTCTCGGTGGGCCAGGGGGTCGTGGTCAATGCCTTCGGCGATGCCGCCTGTTCGCTCACGCCAGCCCGCTTGGGCGGTGAGCCGGCCCGGCTCGCGGGGATCCTTCGCTACCGGATCCCGACCGAGGCGGCCATCGTGGCCATCACGGTGGAAGCGCTCCTCGGCTGGCCGATGATCATCGCGGGCGGGGCTTTCCTCGTCTGGCGGTACGCTCCCGAGTGGTGGGAGACCGCCGCCCCGGGGATCGCGCGCCATATGCACGGGATGTGGCCCTGGTTCGTGGCCGTCGGCATCGTGAGCATCCTGATCTGGTGGCTGGCACGTCGCTGGATCAAGGTGTCAGCACCCGATCGACTCCAGCGATCGTGGCAGCGCGTGCTGGTGTATTGGCGGCGGATGCCGCGCTGGCCCATCGTGCTGAGCCAACCGCTGTCATTCGTCAATGTCGCCGCCCGCACCGCCATCCTGCCCGTCCTGGCGCTGACCCTGCCGTCGCCGCCGCCGATGGGGCCGCTCTTCCTGGGGTCATTCGCCCTGCTGTACAGTCAGATGGTCCTCCCGACGCCGTCCGGCGCGGGTGCCGTCGAACTCGGGTTCCTCGCGGGGGCCGCCGGCTCGCTCGGGAGCGAAGGCGCCGAACTCCTCTTCTGGTGGCGCGTCTACACGTCCGTGGTGGGCGTGGTCCTTGGGCTCGGGCTCGCGGCCCGCATCTATGGATGGGCGGCGTTCCGCGCCTGGTTCCGCCATCGCGCCCCCACGGCGGCGGAATGACCGAGCCCGCGGTCGCGGTGTTAGTTTACGCTCGACCCCATGAGGCCGGTCTCGACGACACGCCGACCGGCGCACGAACCACGACCCGCCACCCGTGACCCGCATGGCCAAGACCACCCGTACCGAAACGGATTCGCTCGGCGACAAACAGGTGCCCGTCGACGCGCTCTACGGCATCCAGACCGTCCGCGCCAGCGAGAACTTCCCCATCTCCGGACTCCGGCCGCTGCCGCTGTTCGTTGATGCCGTGATCTGGATCAAGAAAGCGGCGGCGCTGACCCACAAGGAGACCGGCCGGCTCGCTCCGAAGCTGGCCGATGCGATCATACAGGCCGCCGACGAGGTGCTCGGCGGCCAGCATCGCGATCAGTTCATCGTGGACGTCTACCAGGCCGGTGCCGGGACCAGCCACCACATGAACTGCAACGAGGTGCTCGCCAATCGCGCCAATGAGCTTCTCGGCGCGGCCCGGGGTGCGTACGCGCCGATCCATCCGAACGACCACGTCAACATGGCCCAGAGCACCAACGACGTGATCCCCACGGCGATGCGCTTGGCCACCTTGGCGAGCCTGCCGCGCCTGCTGACCGCGCTCGATGGCCTCGCCGACGCGTTCCTGGCCAAGGGCAGGGCGTTCGACGGGATCGTGAAGTCGGGCCGGACCCACCTGCAGGATGCGACCCCGATCCGTCTGGGCCAGGAGTTCACCGCCTATGGCCACACGGTGGCGCGGCACCGGGCCAAGCTCGCGGAGGTGGCGCGCTGGCTCCGTGCGATGAACATCGGTGGCACGGCGGTGGGCACCGGCATCAACGCCGAGCCGCAGTATCCGGCGTTGATGGTCAAGCACCTGCGCGCGGTGACCGGCCTGGATGTCGAGGTGGCGGAGGACCGGATCCAGCTGATGCAGTCGATGGGCGATATCGCATCGTTCAGCGGCGCCCTCCGCGCGTACGTCATCGACCTCAACAAGATCGCCAACGACATTCGGCTCCTGGCCTCGGGGCCGCGCACAGGCATGGCAGAGATCCTGCTCCCGCCGGTGCAACCGGGGTCGAGCATCATGCCGGGGAAGGTCAACCCGTCGATCGCCGAGATGGTCAACCAGGTCTGCTATCAGGCTCTTGGGCTCGACCTGACCGTGGTGCTGGCCGCGGAAGCGGGGCAGCTCGAGCTCAACGTGATGATGCCGGTCATCACCCACAACGTCGTCTTCGCGCTGCAGATCCTCACCAATGCGACGGCGGTGTTCACCGAGCGGTGCATCACCGGCATCGAGGCCGACGCGGTGCAATGCGAACATTGGCTGGAGCGCAGCCCGGCGCTCGTCACGGCGTTGGCGCCGAAGATCGGGTACGCCGATGCCGCCAAGCTCGCCAAGGAAGCGCTGGCGACCGGGCTCACGGTCAAGCAGCTGGTGGTCAAGAAGGGATTGCTCAAGGGCAAGGAGCTCGACGAGGTCCTCGACCTGCGCGCCATGACGGAACTCGGTGTGCCAGGCGGAAAGGGCGTTCCCGGCGGGGGATGATCCGCCGGGGGCCTCGGATCAGGGCCTGCTTGAATCCCGGGCGGTGACGTCCCATATTCCCTCCATGCGCGTCACTACTTGGACCGAGTACAGCCTGATCATCACCCTGCACCTTGCCCGCCGAGCCACGTCCGACGGGTCGCCGGTGGCGGCGCGCGAGTTGGCCGAGGTGGAGCGCCTGCCAGGGGATTACGTCGAGCAGATCCTCCTGCGTCTCCGCCGGGCAGGCCTGGTCGAGAGCGTTCGGGGTGCGCGGGGCGGTTACTATCTCGCGCGCGAGGCGTCGCGTATCTCCGTCCGCGACGTGATGACGGCCTCCGAGCACCAGACCTTCGAGATGAACTGCGAAGCCCATCCGGTCGATCCCGAACGCTGCAACACCGGTTCGGCGTGCAGCATCCGACCGGTGTGGCAGGAGTTGCAACGCCGGGTGGATGACCTGCTCGAGGGGATCTCGCTCGCGGATCTGCTGAAACAGGAACCCGGCCTCGTCGAGCTGGTCGGCCTTTCGCCGACGCAGGGATGATCGTCCCCCGCGCCTCCCGCCCGACCGCTCATTCGGTCGGGCGTTTCTGCTTTGAGGGCATCGATGCCTGAACCCGTGGTGCCGGACCTCACCAACGCCGAGCTCATCCGCTACTCGCGCCATCTGGTGCTGCCCGAGATCGCGCTCGAGGGCCAGCAGAAACTTCGTCGGGCCCGGGTGTTGTTGATCGGCGCCGGCGGCCTGGGCTCACCCGCCGCCCTCTACCTCGCAGCGGCCGGCATCGGCACGCTCGGCCTCGTCGAGTTCGATCGCGTCGACCTGAGCAACCTCCAGCGCCAGATCCTGCACGGCACAAGCGCCGTGGGCCATCCGAAACTCGAATCGGCAGTATCGCGGTTGTCCGACCTGAACCCGCAGGTGACGCTCGAGGCGATCGACGGACGGATCGCAGCCGCCAATGCCCGCGAGATCATTCGTGGGTTCGACATCGTGCTGGACGGTTCGGACAACTTCCCCACCCGCTACCTGGTGAACGACGCCTGCGTGCTGGAGGGCAAGCCGCTGGTCTACGGGAGCATCTTCCGGTGGGAAGGCCAGGTCTCGGTCTTCCACCCTCCGGCAGGACCCTGCTATCGCTGCCTCTTCGCGGATCCACCACCTCCGGGACTGGTGCCGAACTGCGCCGAAGGCGGCGTGGTCGGGGTGCTGCCCGGGATCGTGGGGAGCCTGCAGGCGCTGGAGGCCATCAAGTGGATCGTCGGCGCGGGGATCCCGCTCATCGGGCGCCTGCTCCGATTCGATGCACTCAAGCTCGAGTTCCGGGAACTCGCCCTGTCGCGTGATCCCGCCTGCCCGGTCTGCGGCGAGCATCCCACCGTCACCGAGCTGATCGACTATGACGCCTTCTGCGGGCTGGTGCCAGCGGGCGCCGACGCGGCGCTCGACATCACGTCGGTCGAACTCAGTGCCGCCCTCGCCGGAGACGCGCCACCATTGTTGGTGGATGTGCGCGAAGACTGGGAATGGGCGGTCGGCCACCTCGACGGGTCGCTGCACCTGCCGCTCGGGGAACTTCCCGGACGCATGCATGAGCTCGACACGCGACGCGACATCGTGACCATCTGCCATCGCGGCGTTCGCTCGGTGCGCGCGAAAGAGCTCCTCCACGCCGCGGGGTTCGCCCACGTGCGGAGCCTGGCCGGCGGGATCGCCGCGTGGGCGGAGGAGATCGCGCCTGATATGGCGCGATACTGACGGGAAGGGCAGTGAACGGTCAACGGGGAACGGGGAGCCTCGCTTCTCAGCGGAGCCCCCCGTTCACTTTTCACTTTTTACCGTTCACTGCTCAGTGCCGAAGGCGGGACTCGAACCCGCACGGGCTTGCGCCCACTGCGCCCTGAACGCAGCGCGTCTACCAGTTCCACCACTCCGGCGTGGGCGGCAAACCTAGTCGGCCGTCGGATGGGTCGCAAGCGCCGCGTTGATTCCACCTAACGGCAGGCCTATCTTGCAGTTAGGACCTTACAATGGACACCAAACACGCCCCGCCCGGGGAGGGCAAGCGCTCGATCGCCCGCAATCCGCGGGCGACGCACGACTACCACATCCTCGAGACGTGGGAGGCGGGCGTGGTGCTGCGCGGCACCGAGGTCAAGTCGCTCCGGAATGGCCACGCCACACTGGTGGGAGCCTTTGCCCGCGTCCATCGCGGCGAAGTGTTCCTCGAAGGGATGAACGTCAAGCCATACGAACAGGGCAACCGCTGGAACCACGATCCGGTGCGATCGCGAAAACTCCTGCTCCACAAGCGGGAGGTCGGACGCATGATCGGCGCCGTGGAACAGCAGGGCCTGACGCTGGTGCCGCTCGAGCTCTATTGGAAGGATGGTCGCGCCAAGGTGGCGCTCGCTCTCGGTCGCGGCAAGAAGCTCCACGACAAGCGTGAGGATATGAAGCGCCGTGACGCGCGTCGCGAGGTCGAACGCCTGGCCCGCACGCGAGGTCGGATATGACCGGCGCGCTCCTGCTGACCCTCGCGGCCTTGGCGGCGCCCGGCCCCCGGGGCCTTCGGGGCAATGTCGCGGCCGTGACGATCAGCACGCCGCGGGGCGAGAGCGTCATTCCGGTGGTGGTCGGGCGCGACGGAGCCCCCATGATCCCCGCCGGCGCACTCGCGGCCGCGCTCAGCGCCCGGCTATCGGTGGCAGGCCCCTGGGCGGAACTGACCGTCGCCACCCTCCCGTTCCGGTTCCTGCTCGACGCTCCGTTCGTCACCCACGCCGATCGGATCGACCCGCTCGCCGCCCCCGCCTACGCCGCCGCCGACACGGTCTATGTCCCCCTTGAGTTCGTGGCCTCGGTGTTGCCGCACACCCTCGTGGAACTGTACGTGTGGGATCCCGTTGCCGCGCGGCTGGTCGAACGGGGGCCCGCCGTGGCCCATCGGCCGGACGTGAAGCGATTGCCCAACGGCCTCCTGCCCGGGCACCTCGTGGTGGTGGACCCCGGTCACGGCGGCATCGACCCCGGCAACCCCGGGCTCTACTTCCCGTCCGGCGTCCATGAAAAGGACGTCACGCTCTCGGTCGGCACGCTCCTGGCCGATGCGCTGCGGCGCCGTGGTATCCGGGTGGTGATGACCCGCACCACTGATACGCTGATCAACTTGCGCGATCGGGCGCCGATGTGTCGTGACGATTGCGACCTGTTCCTGAGCGTCCACGTCGACGCGCTCGATCCGCGCCAGCGGCAGAACTACGCCGGCGTCAACGGGTTCCACACCATCATCATCGGTGAAAAGAACACCGAGGATTCTCGCCGCATCGCACGGATGGAAAATGACGCGGTGCGCTACGAGACACCGGCCACGGGTCCCAATGCGTCGGCGCTCGATTTCATCGTGCGCGATCTCCAGATGAACGAGCACCTTCGCGAGGCCGCGCAACTGGCCGCCCTCGTGCAGGATGAACTCGCCAACGTGCATCCCGGCACCGATCGTGGCGTCACCCAGTCGAACCAGCTTGCGGTGCTCAATACCGCGCACCGACCCGCCATCCTCGTCGAGCTTGGCTACAGCACCAATCGATCGGACGCCCACTTCATGACCTCCCACGCGGGGCAGTTGAAGATCGCCGATGCGCTGGCCGATGCGGTCGTCAGCTACCTGCGCGGTTATGAACGAAAGACCGGCGCCGGTGTGGTCGCGTCGTCGCCGTGATGCGACGCCGCACCCGTTGGATCGTGCTGGCCGGTGTCCTCGGCCTGGGAGGCTGCGCCTACTACAACAGCATGTACGGCGCGGTGCACCTGGCCCGTGCCGCCGAGCGGGCCGAGCAGCGCGGTCGCACGTTCGACGCGCAAGGCGATTGGGCCCAGGTGGCCGCGAAGGCGGAGACCACGTATGTGCGCCATCCCCGCAGCAGGTGGGCGCTGCCGGCGCGCTTCCTTGCGGGGAAGGCCTATCAGCGCCTGAACAGCTGCGAACGTGCGGTCGGCCCGCTGGAACTGGTCCGGGCCGAGTCCAGGGACAGCTCCACCGTGGCTCAGGCCCGCGCCCTCCTCGGCGATTGCTATACCAAGTTGAACGATCCGGCGGCGGCTGCGGCTGCATACCGACCGCTGCTCACCAGCCCTGACTCCGCGATCCGCCACTCGGCGCTGTTCGCGGTCGGCGTGGCCGATCTCGCGACCGGCGACCCGGCACGCGCGGCGGACGAGCTGCTGGACTCTGGAGATCCACGCGCGCCAGCCTACCGGGTCATTGCGCTGGCGCGGGCCGGCCGACCGGTGCCGGCGGCGGCGCTCGCCGATACCCTCGTGGCCCGGCACGACAGCCTCGTCGGCTGGGATTCGGTCTTTGCCGCCGTCGGCGCCGCTGATCCCGAGCTTGGGTCGGCCTTGGTCGACACGCGTGCGGCCCAACCCGACGTGACACCGCAGCAGAAGGCGCAGTGGATGGCCGATGACGCGCGCCGCCTGCTCGCCCGGGACACCGTCCGCGCATTCGCGCGCTATGCCGAGGTGGATTCGCTTGAGCCGGGCTCGGAGCCGGCCCGGCAGGCCGCCGTCGGGCGCGCCGAGGTCTGGTCGGCTCGGGCCATCGGCCCGATCGAGCTCGATTCGGCCGAGGGATATCTCGACCGATTCGCTGGCACCTCCACGGCCGGGGCGTATCAGGTCGGACCGGAGCTCTCGGCGGTCCGCTGGCTCCGCGCAGAGCTCGATTCCCTGGTGCCAGCGGCACCATCGAGCGATATCCGCACCTTCCTGGCGGGAGAGTTCGCCCGGGACTCCGTGGGGGCCAGCAAACTCGCCGCGGTGCTGTTCCGACGGGTCGCGATCGATGCGCCGACGTCGCCCTATGCGCCCAAGGCGCTGCTGGCGCTGGCCCGCCTCGAGCCCTCCCGCGCCGACTCCATCGCTGACGTGCTGCACACCGAGTACGCGACGAGCCCCTACCTGCTGGCGCTCTCCGGAGCGTCGGCGCCGCGCTACTCCGCACTGGAGGACTCCCTCCTCGCGTTCGCGACGACGCACCCGCACGCGCCACGTCGGGACGCGCGCAAGCGCGCGGCGCGGGATGACCTCAAGTGACCACGGCGTTGGAGGTCTTCGGCCATCGCTTCCAGAACCCGGTCCTGCTCGCGTCCGGCACGGCGGGGTACGGCCGGGAGCTTGCGGGCATCGTTGATCTGGCGGCGCTCGGCGGCATCGTCACCAAGGCGGTGTCGCTGGCTCCGCGCGAAGGGAATCCGGCACCCCGGGTGGCCGAGTTCGCGGGCGGGATGCTCAATTCGGTGGGGCTGGCCAATCCGGGCCTTGCGGCGGTCCGGGACGTGGACCTTCCGTGGCTGCTGGGCCGGTGGCCGGCGCTGGCCGTGTTCGTCAACGTGGTGGGCTTTACCGTCGATGAGTATCCGGCGGTCGTCGCCGGGCTGTCGGGGCTCGATGGCATCACGGCGTTCGAGCTCAACCTGTCGTGTCCCAACACCGCCGCGGGCGGCATCGAATTCGGCGCCGACGCGGCGCAGGTGACGGAGGTCGTCATGCGGTGTCGACGGGAGACCACCCGGCCGATCGTGGTGAAGCTCTCGCCCGCGCTGCCCGATATCCCGATGATCGCGCACGCCGCCTGTCAGGCGGGCGCCGCCGGT
Source organism: Gemmatimonadales bacterium (assembly GCA_049680185.1). Classification (GTDB taxonomy): domain Bacteria; phylum Gemmatimonadota; class Gemmatimonadetes; order Gemmatimonadales; family GWC2-71-9; genus CAMLHU01. Next base: position 17,179 of record JBAUHI010000019.1, read on the forward strand.
GTGTCCCTCATCAATACGATGCCCGGTGCGCTCACCGAGGATGACGGCACTCCGAGGCTGGGGCAGGGGCGCGGTGGCGTGAGCGGTCCGCCGCTGCTGCCGATCGGCGTCCTCGCCACGCGGCTCGTCGCCGAGCGGCTTCCCGGCGTTCCCATCATCGGTGTGGGAGGCATCCGGAGCGCGGCCGATGCCCGACAGTACTTGCGTGCTGGCGCCGCATTGGTCGGCATCGGTACGGCCGGACTTGCCGATCCGCGGCTGCCGGAGCGCATCGCCCGTGAACTGGGGTCGGACCGTGGTTGAGATCATCGCCGCACTCGACCTCTCCGGGCGCGACGACGCGCTCCGCTGGCTCGACCGGGTCCCGGCACTTCGCTGGGTCAAGGTGGGCTCGGTGCTCATGACGCGGGAAGGAGCGCCGTTCATTCGCGAGTTGACCGGACGTGGCCTCGCGGTGTTCCTCGACCTCAAGTGGCACGACATCCCCAACACCGTTGCGGGCGCCGTCGCGGCGGCCCGCTCCCTCGGCGTCGGGATGGCCACTGTCCATGCGCTCGGCGGTCGCGCCATGCTCGAGGCTGCGGCGGAGGCTGCCGGGGAGGGGCTGGGGTTGGTCGGCGTCACGGTGCTGACGTCGCTCGATGCTGCGGCACTGGCCGCCGCCATCGGCCGGCCCGAGATCGATCCGGCGCGCGAGGTGGAACGCCTGGCACACACTGCCCGGGATGCAGGGCTTCGGGGCGTGGTCTGCTCGCCCCTCGAGGCGGCGTCGGTGCGGCGGGTGATCGGCCCGGAGGGTTGGGTCGTGGTGCCGGGGATCAGGCGCAGCGGGGACCCGGCCGGAGACCAGGCGCGGACGGCCACACCTCTGGAGGCGATCCGGGCCGGTGCATCACACCTGGTGGTCGGGCGTCCGCTCCTGAACGCGCCCGATCCGGCGGCGGCGCTGGCAGAGTTCCTGGGGGCGGTGGCGTAGATGGTGCGCTTCCCAGTGGTCGGCATGGCCATGCTGGCGCTCGCCGTGGCATGGCCCGCCGATGCTCAGCGAGCGCCGGAGCCGTCGGACGGGATCGCGGCGGTCGGGGAGTCCGCCCGGTCGGCGTGGGCGGGGCGGGATTTTGCCCGGCTCTTTGCCGAAGGCGCGCATGTCCAGCTCCGCTTGCCCGACGCCGACCCGTCGGCGGGTGTGGGATCGGCCCAGGCCGTGACCCTCCTCCGCGGCTACGTCCGTGGCACCAGCGACATTTCCGTCGAGGTCGTGAGCGCCCGTGCCGTCGGGACCGGGCGGGCCTTCGTGGACCTGCAGCGCCGCTTCCGACCCGATGGGACCCAGGAAGCCAGGGTGGAGTCGGTGCTCCTCGGCTATCGGCGGATGGGGACCAGCTGGCGGCTGGTGGACCTTCGGGTGCTTCCGGGGCCCTGACTTGCGCCTCGGCGGACGGGGCAGGTATATTGCCAAGCTCTTGATAAACCCGGCACTTGGAGAGGTTTACGTGAAGGTTCGGTCCAGCGTGAAGCCCATCTGTGAGCACTGCAAGGTGGTCAAGCGGCAGGGTGTCGTGCGCGTGATCTGCAAGCGCAATCCCAAGCACAAGCAGCGGCAGGGCTGAGCCATGGCGCGTATCGCTGGGGTGGACCTGCCGCGTGACAAGCGCATCGAAGTGGCGCTCACCTACATCTTCGGGATCGGCCGTGGCACCAGCCACCGGCTGCTCTCCGAGACCGGGGTGAGCCCCGATACCCGCGTCCGGGATCTCTCGGACAACGAAGTGGCCCGGTTGCGCCAGGTGATCGAGCGGTCCGTGAAGGTCGAGGGCGCGCTCCGCACCGAAGTGGCCATGAACATCAAGCGGCTGATGGACATCGGCAGTTACCGTGGCACGCGTCATCGCCGCGGGCTCCCGGTCCGCGGCCAGCGCACGCACACTAACGCCCGCACGAAGAAGGGCCGCCGAGTGGCCATCGCGGGCAAGAAGAAGGCGACGAAGAAGTAAATGACCGCACCTGCCACTCCTCCCGCGTCGGCCGCCGCCGCGCCTGCCAAGGCGCCGGCCGCCAAGCGTGCCAAGAAGGTCGTCGAGTCCGAGGGCGTTGCCCACATCTCGGCCACGTTCAACAATGTGCTGATCACCATCACCGACTCCAAGGGCAATACGCTCGCGTGGGGCACCGCCGGCAAGGCGGGCTTCAAGGGCTCGAAGAAGTCCACGCCGTTCGCCGCGACGGTGGCCGCCGAGAACTGCGGTCGTGAAGCGATGAACATGGGGCTGCGCCGGGTGCACGTGCGGGTCCAAGGTCCGGGGAGCGGTCGCGAATCGGCCATCCAGGCGCTGGCCTCGGTGGGGCTCAAGGTCGCCTCGATCCGCGATGTCACGCCGATCCCCCACAACGGCTGCCGGCCTCCGAAGAAGCGGCGGGTCTGACCCATGTCACGCTACACTGGTCCGGCCTGCCGGCTTTGCCGTCGCGAGGGCACCAAGCTCTTCCTCAAGGGTTCGCGCTGTCTCACCGAGAAGTGTGCCGTCGAGCGTCGGGCGTATCCGCCGGGCCAGCACGGCCAGGGCACCGGGCGCCCGCGCAAGGCGTCTGAATACGCCAAGCAGCTCCGTGAGAAGCAGAAGGTCAAGCGTCAGTACGGGCTCTCCGAGCGCCAGTTCCGGAACGTCTTCCTCGACGTGACCCGGCTGCCGGGCGTGAAGGGCACCAACCTGCTCATCGCGCTGGAAAGCCGGCTCGACAACATCGTGTACCGGATGGGCTTCGCGCCCAGCCGCCGGGCGGCACGCCAGCTGGTGCGCCACGGCCACGTCGAAGTGAACGGGCGCCGGCTCGACATCCCGTCGTATCCGGTGCTGGTGGGCCAGGAGATCCGGGTCGCACCGGCCAGCCGCGAGTTGGTGGTGGTGCTGGCGTCGCTCGAGCGCGCGGCCCGGGGCCAGATCCCCAGTTGGATGTCCGTCGATACCAATAAGGCCGTCGGTCGGGTGCTGGAGCGTCCCGCCCGTGAGGCCATCCCGATCAACGCACAGGAACAGCTCATCGTCGAGCTGTACTCGAAGTGACCATGAGCATCGATCTGACCGGGCTCGTCCGGCCGCATTTCGTCGAGATGACGAAGCGGGACGACAACCCCAACGTCGCCGAGTTCCGTCTGCAGCCGCTCGAACGCGGCTTTGGCTATACCCTCGGCAATTCGCTTCGCCGCCTGCTGCTCTCTTCCCTGCGGGGGAGTGCGGTGTGGGCCTTCCGTCTCGATGGCGTGGTGCACGAGCACCAGACCATCCCCGGCGTGCTGGAGGACGTCCACCAGATCATCCAGCGGTTGAAGAACCTGGTCCTGGTGCTCGCCGATGATGTCGATGAGGCGGTCCTCAAGATCAAGCGGGACGGCAAGGGGCCGGTCTACGCCCGCGACATCACGCCCCATGCGTCGGTGCGCGTGGTCAATCCGGACCACCTGCTCTTCACGCTGCAGGACGATCGCGATATCGCCGCCGAGCTCTATGTCAACAAGGGCCGCGGCTACGTCGAGTCCGAGTTGCATCCGACCGATCGTTCGATGCCGGTCGACGTGGTCCGCATCGATGCGATCTACAACCCGGTCCGCCGCGCCAACTTCACTGTGGCCGAGACCCGGGTGGGTCAGCGCACCGACTATGACCGGCTCACCGTCCAGGTCGAGACCAACGGCACCATCTCCCCCGAGGATGCGGTGGCATATGCCGCGGCCCTCGCTCAGGAGCACTTCCGGCATTTCGTCGAGTTCGGCAAGGTGCCGCAGGGGCGTGAGCGCGTCGCGGGCAGCCCCGACATGCAGCTGCGCGAGCGCCTGACCCGTCCGATCGACGACTTCGGGCTCTCGGTGCGGTCGCTCAACTCGCTCAAGAATTCCAACATCCGCAATTTGGCCGACCTCGTGACCTACTCCGAGGATGAGCTGCTCAAGGTCAAGAACGTGGGTGACAAGGCGCTGGGCGAGATCGCCGAGCTGCTGCGGGTCCAGGGCCTGAACTTCGGGATGACGTTCGAGGATTCGGCGGGCGAGTTCATCGTCACCGATCCGGGCGTGGCCCCGATGGCCCGGCTCTCTGCGGATGTGGGCGAGGAGGGCTGATGCGGCACAACGCCAAGGGTCGCCAGCTCTCCCGCACCAGCACGCACAAGCGGGCGATGCTCAACAACATGGCGACGTCGCTCTTCGAACACGGGCGGATCGTCACCACCGAGGCGAAGGCCAAGGAACTGCGGCCCTTTGCGGAGCGGCTCATCACGCTGGCGCGCCGCGGCGATCTCCACGCGCGGCGCCAGGTGGCCCGCAAGCTCAAGGACCCGGCGGTGCTGCAGCGGTTGTTCGCGGAGATCGGCCCCAAGTTCGCGGCCCGACCCGGCGGGTACACCCGGATCCTCAAGCTGGGGCACCGCAAGGGTGATGGCGCCGATACGGCCCGCATCGAGCTGGTCGAGGGCTGAGCGCCTTGCCCTCGATCATCGGAAATGAAAAAAGGGGACCCGCGGGTCCCCTTTTTTTGAGCCGGTCGACCGTCAGGACCTCAGACGGCCTTCTTAACCTTGTTGCTCTTCAGGCATTGGGTGCAGACCTGGACCCGGCGCACGCCGCCCTCCAGCGCCACCCGTACCGTCTGGAGATTCGGATACCAGCGCCGCTTGGTCCGGTTCTTGGCGTGGCTGACATTGTTACCGGTCGTCGGCCCTTTGCCGCACACTGAGCACACCCGCGCCATCGTGGGATCCCTCATCTGGTGACTGACTGATGTCCGTCAAAGCCTTGCAAATTAACCCTTTGGGCGCCGGGACACAACCGGCGGAAGGACCGACCGATGCCTAAGGCCCTGATCACCGGGATCACCGGCCAGGACGGCTCCTATCTCGCGGAGTTCCTGCTCGGGAAGGGGTACGACGTCATCGGCGTCGTCCGCCGCTCCAGCCACGACAGCTACGAGCGTATCGGGCACCTGCTGGAGCGGGTGACGATCGTCCCGGCCGATCTCCTCGACCAGCACTCGCTCACTCAGGTCGTGCAGGAACACCTGCCCGACGAGGTCTACAATCTCGCGGCGCAGTCCTATGTGCCCACCTCGTGGACCCAGCCGGTCCTGACCGGCGAGTTCACCGCCCTCGGTGTCACCCGGATGCTCGAAGCGATCCGGCTGGCCCACCCGAAGGCCCGCTTCTATCAGGCCAGCTCGTCGGAGATGTTCGGCAAGGTGGTCGAGACGCCGCAGACCGAGACGACGCCGTTCTATCCCCGCTCGCCCTATGGCGTCGCGAAGGTCTACGGTCACTGGATCACGGTCAATTATCGCGAATCGTACCAGCTGTTCGCGACGAGCGGGATCCTGTTCAACCACGAGTCCCCCCGCCGGGGGATGGAGTTCGTCACCCGCAAGATCACCGACGGGGCCGCGCGCATCAAACTGGGCCGCAGCACGGAGCTGCGGCTGGGGAACCTCGACGCCCGGCGCGATTGGGGCTTTGCTGGCGACTACGTCGAGGCCATGTGGCTCATGCTGCAACAGCAGACGCCGCTCGACTTCGTCATCGGCACCGGCACCCAGCACACCGTCCGCGAGGTCGTGGAGATCGCCTTCGAGCGGATGGGGCTCGACTGGAAGAAGCACGTGGTGCAGGACCCCAAGTTCATGCGGCCGGCCGAGGTCGAGACCCTGCTGGCCGATCCGTCGGCCGCCAAGCGCGTGCTGGGGTGGGTGCCCAAGACGAGCTTCCGGGACCTGATCACCATGATGGTCGACGCCGACCTCGAGCGGCTCGGCCGCCGGTGAACGTCCTGGTCACCGGCGCCGACGGATTCGCCGGGCAGTGGCTCTGCCGGGCGCTGCTCGCCGCCGGCCATCGGGTGACCGGGACCCACCTGGCGCCGACGCCGATGCCGGGGATCCTCGCGGCTGAGGAACGGGCCGCGATCGTCTGGCTTCGGCTCGACCTCGCAGATGACGCGAGCGTCGCCGTCCTGGCGACCCGGACCGCGGAGTGGGTGGTGCACCTCGCCGGGTTCGCATCCGCCGGTGAGGCCGCCCGGGACCCGGGGCTGGCGTGGGTGGTGAACGCCGTCGGAACGGCGCGCGTGGCGCACCATCTTTCGCGGATGGCCAGTCCACCATTGCTACTCCTGGTCTCCTCGGCGGAGGTGTACGGGGCGGGAGAGCCGCGACCCCGCCGGGAGATCGACCCGATCGCGCCGCGGTCGGCGTACGCGGCAAGCAAGGCGGCCGCCGAGATCGCGGTCGCTGACGTGACCCGGCGCACCGGGCTCAAGGTCATCGTCGCGCGGCCCTTTCCCCATACCGGGCCGGGGCAGACCACCACCTTCGTCGTTTCGGCGTTCGCCGCCAGGATCAGGGCTGCCCGTCGGGACGGTGCCGCGACCGTCGCGGTCGGGAACCTGACGCCGGTGCGCGACCTGCTCGACGTGCGCGACGTGGCAGACGCCTATCTTGGGTTGCTGACCCGCGGCGTGTCGGGTCAGGTGTACAACATCGCCCGCGGCGAGGGTGTCAGTATCGGTGAGGTGTTCGATCGGCTGGCCCGTCGCCTCGGCGCGTCGGTCCGGCCGGTGGAAGATCCCGGGCTGGTCCGGGCCGCCGACATCCCGTACCTCGTGGGCGATCCCGCCAAGACCTTCGCCGCCATCGGCTGGCGCCCGCAACACTCCCTCGACGACACGCTCCAGGACCTGGTGGATGCCCAAGCGGACTGACCTCAAGACCATCCTCCTCGTCGGCTCCGGCCCCATCATCATCGGGCAAGGCGCCGAATTCGACTATTCCGGGACCCAGGCGGCGCGCGCGCTCAGGGAAGAGGGCTACCGGGTGGTGCTGGTGAATTCGAACCCGGCCACCATCATGACCGATCCCGAGATCGCCGACCGGACCTACATCGAACCGGTCACGGCCGAGTGGGTGGCCAAGGTGATCGAGCGGGAGCGGCCGGATGCCCTGCTGCCGACGATGGGTGGCCAGACCGCGCTCAATGTCGCGATGACGCTCCACGAGGACGGGACGCTCGCAAAATTCGGGGTCGAGCTGATCGGCGCCGACGCCCGGGCCATCAAGCTGGCCGAGGACCGGGAGCAGTTCTCCCTGGCGATGCGGCGGCTGGGCCTGGCCACGCCCCAGGGGAAGACCGTCACGAGCATCGAGGAGGCGTTCGAGTTGGTGCAGCAGACCGCGTATCCCGCCATCATCCGTCCGTCCTTCACCCTCGGCGGCACCGGCGGCGGGATCGCATACAATCGGGACGAACTGGAGACGCTCATCCGGCGGGGGCTCGATCTCTCGCCGGTGCACTCGGTGCTGATGGAGCGCAGCATCATCGGCTGGAAGGAATTCGAGCTCGAGGTGATGCGCGATGCCGCCGACAACGTGGTCATCGTCTGCTCCATCGAGAACATCGACGCGATGGGGGTCCACACCGGCGACTCCATCACCGTGGCGCCGGCGATGACCCTCACCGACGTCGAATACCAGCGGATGCGGGACGCCGCCATCGCCATCATCCGTGAGGTGGGGGTGGCGGCGGGCGGCTGCAACATCCAGTTCGAGGTCGATCCGCACACCGGCGAGCAATTGGTGATCGAGATGACCCCGCGGGTGTCGCGCTCCTCGGCGCTGGCATCGAAGGCCACCGGGTTCCCGATCGCGCGGATCGGGACCAAGCTGGCCGTCGGCTATCGGCTCGACGAGCTCCCCAACGACATCACCGGCACCACGCCCGCCTCGTTCGAGCCGGTGCTCGACTACGTGGTGGTCAAGATCCCGCGATTCGCCTTCGAGAAGTTCCCGGCCGCCGACCCGCGCCTGACCACCCAGATGAAGTCGGTCGGCGAGGTGATGGCGATCGGGCGCACCTTCAAGGAGGCACTGCAGAAGGGGCTGCGCGGGCTCGAGATCGGGCGCCCCGGCTGGACCGTCGGCGCCACGCCGGCCGATGACCGGCTGCAGGATGCCGCACGGGACACGGTCCGCGCCGCCATCCGCACCCCGACGCCGGAACGGATCTTCCAGCTCAAGCGAGCGCTGGAGCTTGGCATGGCCGTGCCCGAGATCGCCGAGTTGAGCGGCCTCGACCCCTGGTTCCTGCACCAGATGCAGGACCTGCTGGACGCCGAACGACGCTGGGCCGCGACCGCGCCCGCGGGCGACGATGTCGAGCGCACCCACCTGCGCGAGATGAAGCGGCTCGGCTTCTCCGACCGCCAGTTGGCCGACCTGCGTGGCGTCCCGGAGGACCCTCTCCGCGCCGAACGGCAGCGACTCGGCGTGCGGCCGGTGTACAAGACCGTGGACACCTGCGCCGGCGAGTTCCCGAGCGCTACGCCGTATCTCTATTCGTCGTATGACGTGGAGAATGAGTTCGAGCCCCCGGCCGGGGCCCGGACGGTCATCATCCTGGGGAGCGGGCCCAACCGGATCGGGCAGGGGGTCGAGTTCGACTACTGCTGTGTCCGCGCGACGCTGGCGTTCCGCGAGCTCGGCTTCCGCACCGTGATGGTCAATTCCAATCCGGAGACGGTCTCCACCGACTTCGACATCTCCGATACGCTGTACTTCGAGCCGCTCACCCTCGAGGATGTGCTCGAGATCGTGCATCGGGAGCGCCCCGTCGGCGTTGTGGTGCAGCTGGGCGGGCAGACGCCGCTCCGGTTGGCGCGCGGGCTCGAGGCGGCCGGCGTGCCGATCCTGGGCACCTCCCCAGACGCCATCGACGCGGCCGAAGATCGCGGTCGCTTCGAAGCGCTGGCCCGGGAACTCGGCGTGGCGCAGCCCCCCTCCGGAACGGCTCTCTCGGTGGAGGATGCCGTGGCCGTGGCGGCGCGGGTGGGGTATCCGGTCCTGGTCCGCCCCTCGTACGTGCTGGGCGGACGCGCGATGGAGATCGTGTATGATGCCGATTCGCTGCGGCGGTTCTTTGCGATCGCCGCGCTGGTGGCGCCGGGCCATCCGGTGCTGATCGACCGCTTCCTCGAGGATGCCTTCGAGGCGGACGTCGACGCGATCTCGGACGGCACCCGCTGCGTCATCGGCGGCGTGATGCAGCACATCGAGGATGCCGGCGTCCATTCCGGCGATTCGGCCTGCGTCCTCCCGCCCTACCTGCTCACCGAAGAACAGGTCGACGAGATGCGGCGCCACACCCGGGCGTTCGCGCTCCGACTCGGGGTCGTGGGGCTCCTCAACGTCCAGTATGCCGTCAAGGACGGCGTGGTATATGTGCTGGAGGTCAATCCGCGGGCGTCCCGCACGGTCCCGTTCGTGTCGAAGACCTGCGGGGTCCCGTTCGCCGCACTCGCCGCCGCGGTGATGGCCGGGAAGACGCTCGACATGCTGGGGCTCAAGGATGACGTGCTCCAGCCATACGTGGCCGTGAAGGAGGCGGTGTTCCCGTTCAACAAGCTGCACGGTGTGGACCTGATCCTGGGTCCGGAGATGCGCTCCACCGGTGAAGTGATGGGGATCGCGGAATCATTCGGGATGGCGTTCGCCAAGGCGCAGATCGCCGCCGACGGGGCGCTCCCGCTCCAGGGCACGGTGTTCATCACGGTGAATGATCACGACAAGGCCACCGCCACGCCGATCGCCCGGCGCTTCCACGAACTCGGCTTCCGGGTGCTCGCCACCGAGGGCACGGCGCGCTATCTGCGCCAGCGCGGCGTCCCCGCCGACCGGGTGCTCAAGGTGCACGAAGGGCGGCCCAACGCGATCGACCTCTTGCGCTCGGGCGAGATCCAGCTGCTCATCAACACGCCGCTCGGCAAGCTCACCCAGCAGGATGACTACGCCATCCGCCAGGCCGCGTTGCAGCAGCGGGTGTCGTACACCACGACGCTCTCGGCCGCGTCCGCCGCGTGCGATGCGATCATCGCGCTCCGGAGCCGGGCCGGGACCGTCCGGTCATTGCAGGAATGGCACCAGCTGGCGCGGGACAGCGCCGAGACATGATGCGCCGGCGGCCGTGGCTCGATGGTGAACGGTCGGATCTGCCAGGACCGGGATCCGACGCGCCCGTTCACCGTGCACCGTTCACCGCTCACCCGGACCTTCCATGACCGACTACTTCGTGCACGAGAGCAGTTACGTCGACGACGGTGCCGTCGTGGGCAAGGGGAGCAAGATCTGGCACTTTTGCCACGTGATGGCGGGGGCCGTGATCGGCGAGCGCTGCAGCCTGGGGCAGAACGTCGTGGTGATGCCCGGCACTCGGCTCGGCAACAACGTCAAGGTGCAGAACAATGTGTCGATCTACGAGGGCGTGATCCTGGAGGATGACACCTTCTGCGGGCCGAGCTGTGTATTCACCAACGTGATGAACCCGCGCAGCCACGTGTCGCGGAAAGATCAGTACCGCACGACGCTGGTCAAGCGCGGGAGCTCGATCGGCGCCAACGCGACGATCATCTGCGGTGTCACCCTCGGTGAATACTGCTTCATCGGCGCCGGGGCAGTGATCCACCGGGACGTGCCGGCGTACGCGCTGATGGTGGGGGTGCCGGCCCGACGGGCGGGGTGGATGTGTCAGTGCGGGGAGCGCCTGACGCTCGATGACGGGCGAGCGGCGTGTGCGGCCTGCGGAGCCCGGTATGCCGAGTCCGCCGGCGTGCTGGCCCAGATTGCACCACCCCGGGACCGCGGCTAAATTCTGGCCCAGTAGCGGCTTGCGCTACCGCGCGCCCGGGCTCGCCGGCATTGGCCGATGGGACTGCGGGCGCGTAGAACTTCGGTGAGGGGTCCATCGTGGCGAACGTTCCTCTGCTCGACCTTGTGGCACAGTATCGCGCCATCCAGGAACAGGTGCTTCCGGCGCTGCAGTCGGTCATCGAACGGCAGGCATTCATCATGGGTGCGGAGGTCGGGCAGCTCGAGGCCGAGGTGGCCAAGGTCTGCCACACCAAGCACGGGGTCGCGTGTGCGAGCGGCACCGACGCGATCCTCATTCCGCTCCGGACGCTGGCACTCAAGCCGGGCGATGAGGTCATCGCGCCGGCGTTCACGTTCTTTGCCACGGCCGGCGCGATCGCCAACGCCGGCGGCACGCCGGTGTTCGTCGACATCGAGGCCGGCAGCTTCAACGTCGATCCGGCGGCCATCGAGCGCGCCATCACGCCGCGCACCCGCGCCATCGTGCTGGTGCACCTGTACGGCCAGATGGCGGCGATGGAGCGGATCGTGCCGCTCGCCCGGAAGCATGGCATCGTCGTGATCGAGGACGGCGCCCAGGCCATCGGCGCCCGACGCAAGGTCGACGACGCCTGGCGCGCTGCCGGCGAACTCGGCGCGGTCGGCACGCTCTCCTTCTTCCCGACGAAGAACCTTGGCGGCTGGGGGGACGGCGGGATGATGGTGACCCCGGACGACGCGATGGCGGCCCGACTCCGGTCGCAGCGGATGCACGGTGGCACTCGGGAGTATTTCCACGATGAGGTGGGACTCAACAGCCGCCTCGATACGATGCAGGCGGCGGTGCTCCTGGCCAAGCTGCCGTTCCTGGCGGGGTGGAACCAGGCCCGCCGCCGGATCGCAGCGCGGTATGCCGAGCTCTTCGCTGGCACCGCGAGCGTGGTGACCCCGCCGACCGACCCGGAGAACGAGCACACGTTCCATCAGTACACCATCCGTGCGAAGCGCCGTGACGCGCTCGCGGAACACCTGAAGAAGCAGGGGATCGGTCACAAGGTCTACTATCCGCTCGCCCTGCATCAGCAGCCCTGCTTCGCGCACCTGGGCTACAGGTCCGGGAGCCTGCCGATCACTGAGGCCGCCACGGCCGAGGTCATCTCGCTGCCGATCTATCCGGAGCTCAGCGAGGCGCAGCAGGACCAGGTGGTGGCCGCCATCCGCGGGTTCTACGCGTGACCCATATCGCCGTCATCGGCAGCGGGTACGTCGGGCTGGTGGCCGGGGCGTGCTTTGCCGAGACCGGGAATGATGTCGTGTGTGCCGACATCGACCGCGCCAAGATCGCGCGGCTCCAGGCCAATGACATCCCCATCTACGAGCCGGGACTCGAGGAGCTGGTGCGGCGGAACCAGGCCGAGGGCCGGCTCCGGTTCTCCACGGACGTGGGGAGCGCCGTCGAGGGGGCCCGGGTCGTGTTCATCGCCGTGGGCACGCCGCCGGGGGAGGACGGCTCCGCCGACCTGAAGCATGTGCTCGCCGTGGCCAAGACGATCGGCCAGCACATGAAGTCGTCCAAGGTCGTCGTGACCAAGTCGACGGTCCCCGTCGGGACCGCCGCCAAGGTGCGCGCGGCGGTGGCCGCGGAAACCAAGACGCCGTTCGCGGTCTGCTCCAATCCGGAGTTCCTGAAGGAAGGGGCGGCCATCGACGATTTCATGCGGCCCGATCGCGTGGTGATCGGCGTGGACGATGACGACGCCCGCGGCGTGCTGGCCGAGCTCTACGCGCCCTTCGTGCGTTCAGGGAACCCGATCCTCTTCATGGACATCGCGTCGGCCGAGGTGACCAAGTACGCCGCCAACTCGATGCTCGCCGCCCGGATCTCCTTCATGAACCAGGTGGCGGAGTTCTGCGAACAGGTGGGCGCCGATGTGGACCTGGTGCGCAAGGGGATCGGCTCGGACCGGCGGATCGGTCCGGCGTTCCTCTTTCCGGGTCCGGGCTACGGCGGCTCCTGTTTCCCGAAGGATGTCCAGGCGCTGATCCGCTCCGGCGTGGACCATGGTGCACGCTTCGACCTGCTCGAAGCGGTCGAGGCGGTCAACGCTCGGCAGAAGCTCCGCCTGTTGGCCAAGATCGAAGCGGCGCTCGGCGCGCTCAAGGGCAAGACGGTCGGGATCTGGGGCCTCGCCTTCAAGGCGGAGACCGACGACATGCGGGAGAGCCCGGCCATCCCGCTCGTTGAAGGGCTGCTCAAGGCGGGTGCCAGGGTCCAGGCCCACGACCCCAAGACCCACGAGACCGCCCATGCCATTTTCGGCGATCGGATCGTGTACGCCGCCGATCCCTATGCGGCGGCGCAGGGTGCCGATGCGTTGTGTGTGGTGACCGAATGGCTGGTGTATCGCACGCCGGACTTCGATCGCTTGAAGGGCGCCATGCGCCGCGCGCTGCTGGTCGACGGCCGCAACCTCTTCGACCCGGCACGGATGGCCGCCCTCGGCTTCGAGTACCACTGCATCGGGCGGAGGCGCGCATGAGGGTGCTCATCACCGGTGCCGCCGGATTCCTCGGCTCCCACCTGACCGACCGCTTCCTGGCCGAGGGTCACGAGGTGATCGGGATGGACAATTTCGTCACCGGATCGCCCGACAACGTGGCGCACCTGGCGGGACACGAACGGTTCAAGTTCATCCGCCACGACGTGACCGAATTCATCTATGTCGAGGGTGCGCTGGGTGGCGTGCTGCACTTTGCCTCGCCGGCGAGTCCGGTCGATTACCTGGAGCTCCCGATCCAGACCCTCAAGGTCGGCTCGCTGGGGACCCACAAGGCGCTGGGGCTCGCCAAGGCGAAGAGCGCCCGGTTCTTTCTGGCCTCCACCTCCGAGGTCTATGGCGATCCGCAGGTCCATCCCCAGCCCGAGACCTACTGGGGCCATGTGAATCCGGTGGGGCCCCGCGGCGTCTATGACGAGGCCAAGCGATTCGCCGAGGCGCTGACGATGGCGTATCACCGCTACCACGGCGTCGACACCAGGATCGTGCGGATCTTCAACACCTACGGCCCCCGGATGCGCGCGCGGGACGGGCGGGTGGTGTCCAACTTCATCGTCCAGGCGCTCAAGGGTGAACCCCTGACGGTCTATGGGGCGGGGCAGCAGAGCCGGTCGTTCTGCTACGTGTCGGACCTGGTCGACGGGATCTACCGGCTCTTCATGAGCGACCGCACCGACCCGACCAACATCGGCAACCCGGTCGAGTTCACGGTGCGGCAACTGGCCGAGAAGGTGCTCCAGGCGACCGGGTCGAAGTCACCCATCGTCGAGCGCCCCCTGCCGACCGACGACCCGAAGCTCCGCCAGCCCGATATCTCGATCGCGCGTGCGGTGCTGGGGTGGGAACCCGCCATCCCGCTCGACGAGGGCCTGGCGCGGACGATCGACTATTTCCGGGGCCACCTGGCATGACCCCGGATACGAATCCCGAGCGGCTGGTGCGCGAGGCCCACGAGCGCTTTGCGCTCCAGGACTACTATGGTGCGGTGCACCTGTTGGAAGAGGTGATCGAGGCCGGCCGGGCGTTCGCCGACGCCCATCACCTGCTGGGGCTCTCCCTGTCGCTGCTGGGACAGCCGGACCGGGCGCTCGCCGCGTTCGACCGTGCGCTGGAGCTCAACCCGCGGTATCTCGAGGCGATCATCCACCGAGGCCTGGTCCTCAACCAGCTCGGGCGCGACGACGAAGCGGAGGCGAGTTTCCGTCGCGCCGCGGCACAGGAGGGTGCGGCCCCGGGTCGCTTCACGCCCCATGTGGCGGCCAAGCTCGCCAATCAGCACGCGGCACTCGGCGAAGCCTACGCCGAGATCGGCGCGCTCGCCGAAGCGGTGGACCAGTATCGCCGCGCCACCGTCCTCGGGCCGGCCTTTGCCGACCTGCGGTATCGGCTGGCGCGGCTCCTGCTCGAGGCCAACAATCCCCTCGAGGCCCGCGATGAGCTCGAGCAGGTGCTCCGGGCGCGGCCGGGATTCATCGACGCACAGGCGTCGCTCGGCTTGGCCCACTATCTCTCCGGCGATGCCCAGGCCGCGCGCGACGTGTGGCGCGCCTGCCTCGAGCGGCAGCCGGAGAATGCGCGGGTCGAGGCATACCTCTCGATGATCGACCGGGCCGTGGAGTGAAGGCCCTGGCGTGTGCATTGCTGCTGCTGTCGGTCGGATGCCGGCCCGGTGGCACCGACCACGAGCGCTTGGGCGACGTGGCCCTCGAAAAGGGCGACGCGTCCGGGGCGCTGGCGGAGTATGAGGCGGCAGTGGCGGCGCAGCCCGGTGCGCGCATCTACGCCAAGGAGGCCGACGCTGCGATCCGCGCGCACAGCCTTCGTGAGGCGGCGGAAGCCTACCGGAACCTCGTGGCCGACGACCCTTCGCGGCTCGATGAGGCGGCCATCGGTCTCGACCAGGTGGCCACTGCCGCCGAGCGGACCAGCGATCCAACGGCCCTCGGCGCGGCCTTGAGCGCGTTGCGGGACGTCGCGCCCGATCGGTTGTCGGGGCGGCATGCGCTGGCCCTCTGGCGGATGGGCGGCCTCGATCCGCAAGAGGCCCAGATGGTCCTGCCCTACGCCATCGCGGCGGCGCTCGATGTCGGTGTC
The DNA here is from genome assembly GCA_049680185.1 of Gemmatimonadales bacterium. Taxonomy (GTDB): domain Bacteria; phylum Gemmatimonadota; class Gemmatimonadetes; order Gemmatimonadales; family GWC2-71-9; genus CAMLHU01. Next base: position 32,483 of record JBAUHI010000019.1, read on the forward strand.
GCCGATTCGGTGCTCACGTCGTATGGGGAAGCGCTCGCCGCCACCACGGCATGCGATCAGGCGATGCGGGCCTTCCAGGCGGTCCGACGGCGCAGCCACGAGGCCGGCCTGGTGGTCCGCGCGGATTCGGGCATCGCCGCCTGCGGGCTGCAGCTCGGCCAGCAGGCGCTGACGGTCAACCAGCCGTGGGTGGCGGAAAAGTGGTTCCTGGCCGTGCTCGCCGCCGATTCGGCCGGCACCGCCGGGCGGCGGGCCCGACTCGGCCTGGGTGATCTCCGGCTGGCCGAAGGCGATGTCCTCGGCGCCGCCCTCGCCTATCAGCAAGTCGTCTCCACCGGCCAGAGCGGTGACTCGCTCGGCAAGGTCGCCTCCGTCAAACTCAACGCCTTGGCCGGCCAGTCCGGCGACTCGGGCCCTGTAAAGAGACCATGAACCGACTCCACCTGACCGCCTTCGCTGCCCTCGCCACTGCCGCTTGCGCGCCGGCGGTCAACTCCCGGGGCGGGCTCCCCAACCAACCCACGCCGGTGCAGCTCGCCTCGGCGACCGCCGCACAGGTGGACACCCTGTGGCAAAAGGCCGATGGGTATTTCCGGCGGGGGAAGTGGGGCGACGCGCAGGCCGCGCTTGAGCGGCTGAACCTTGAATTCGCGCCCGGCGATCCGCGGGTCGCGAGGGCGCGCTTCGAGCTGGCCGAGTGCTACCTGGAATCGAAGAGCCACCTGCAGGCGGTGCGGGAGTTCCGTCGGGTGTCCGATGACCTTCCTGGAGATGAGCTCGCGCCCGAGGCGCTGCTCCGCGCCGGGGACGCGTACACCGAACTGTGGCGGCGTCCCGAGCTCGACCCGACGTACGCCCAGACCGCCATTCAGACGTACCGTGAGTTGCAGAGTCGCTATCCTGGCACCGCTGCGGCGCGCCGGTCGGTCGCGCGGGTCCAGGGGTTGGAGGACCTGCTCGCGTTCAAGCAGTATGAGTCGGCGATGTACTACGTCAAGTACAAGGCGTATGACTCCGCCATCATCTACTTCAAGGACCTCGCGGCGACCTATCCGCGCGCGCCGATCACGCCTACCGCGCTGGTGCAATTGGTGGGGATCTACAAGCTGCTGGGGTATCAGGAGGACGTGAACGACACCTGCGGATACCTGGGCCGCACCGCGCCGTCCGCGCCCGGCGTGTCGGACGCGTGTCCCGGGCCATCGGCACCGCCGATGCCGGTGGCGCCAGGGGCCCATGGTTGAGCGGCCGGTCGGGCTCTTCGGCGGGTCGTTCGATCCGGTCCACCACGGCCACTTGATCGTGGCCCGCGCCGCCTTGGAACAGCTGGAGCTGGCGGAGGTGCGGTTCATCCCGGCGCGGGAGCAGCCCTTCAAGCAGGGCCGCCACCAGGCGTCGGCGGCCGATCGTGCCGAGATGCTCCGGCTGGCGATCGCGGGAGAGCCCGGATTCCGTGTCGACACGCTGGAGCTCGATCGTCCGGGTCCGTCTTATACCGTGGACACGCTGCGGCAGCTGACCGCGCAAGAACCGTCGCGGACGTTTATCCTTCTCCTTGGCGCTGATGCGGCGCGGGACTTTGCCGGCTGGCGGGAAGCCTCGGCGATCCCCGCGCTGGCCGAGGTGGCGGTGCTGGTCCGGGCCGGTGCGTCGGAGTCGGGGTTGCCCGACGGTGCCAGGCGGGTGCCGATCCCCGCCATCGAGGTGTCAGCCACCGAGGTCCGGCGGCGGGTCGCTGCCGGACGTCCTATTCGTTACTGGGTGCCCGATGCCGTGGCTGGCCACATCGCCGCGCGCGGGCTGTATCGCACGGAAGAGACATGATCGATCGATTGCTCACTTCGGTCTTTGGCAGCCGCTTCCAGCGGGAACAGAAGCGGATCCGCCCGATCGTCACGGCCATCCACGCGGCCGAGGCGCGCCTGAAGGACCTGCCGGATCCCGAGATCCAGGCCCAGACGGCCCGCTTCCGCGCGCGCATCAGCGAGCGGACCGCCGGCCTGCGTGAGGAAGTGGACCGGCTCAAGGCGGCCAAGCACGCCTGTCCCGATCCAACCGAGCGGCTGGCGCTCGACGAGCAGTTGGGGAAGGCGGAGGACGCCTTCCGAAAGGCGCTCGCCGCGTCCCTCGAGGAGATCCTGCCGGAGGCGTTCGCCACCGTGCGGGAGGCGACGCGACGGCTGACCGGATCGACCGTGCTGGTGACCGGGCACCCCCAGCGGTGGGACATGGTGCCGTACGACGTGCAGCTCATCGGCGGCATCGTGCTGCATCAAGGCAAGATCGCCGAGATGGCCACCGGCGAAGGGAAGACCCTGGTGGCGACGCTGCCCGTGTACCTCAATGCGCTCACCGGGCGCGGGGTCCACGTGGTCACCGTCAACAACTACCTCGCCCGCCGTGACTCGCAGTGGATGGGGCACCTCTACGGATGGCTCGGGCTCACCATCGGGTGTCTGGACGACACCGAGCCGGGCACCCTGGAGCGGCGGGCCGCGTACATGGCGGACATCACCTACGGTACCAACAACGAGTTCGGCTTCGACTACCTGCGCGACAACATGGTGTTCCACCTGGACCAGCGGGTCCAGCGGGAGCACGTGTACGCCATCATCGACGAGGTCGACTCGATCCTGGTCGACGAGGCGCGGACGCCGCTGATCATCTCGGGGCCGGTGGGCCACGAGGAGAACGATGCGTACGGCCAGTTCAATCGCCAGGTGCTGGAGCTGGTCCGGCGCCAGAGTGCCGTCACCAGCGAGCTGGTGGCGGAGGGTGAGGCCCTGCTGCAGGACCCGAAGCGCCAGCGCGAAGCCGGCATGAAGCTCTTCCAGGCGCAGATGGGCACGCCCAAGAACAAGCGACTGGCCAAGCTCTTGAACGAGACCGGCGTCAAGCAGCTGGTGCAGAAGGCGGAGCTGGAGTCGATCGCCGACAAGAAGCTCCCGGCGCGCCAGCGCATGATGGGCGATATCGAGGAGTCGCTCTTCTTCGTGCTCGACGAGAAGGGCCACGCGGTGCACCTGACCGATCAGGGCGCGGCCGCGCTCTCGCCCGGCGAACCGACGCTCTTCGTGGTGCCGGACATCTCCGAGGCCTTCCTGGCCATCGAGAAGGATCCCGACCTGACACCGGCCCAGCGCGTGGAGCAGCGCCTGGCGCTCGAGTCGGACTACGCCCGGAAGAACGAGAAGCTGAGCATCATCCACAAGCTCCTGCAGGCGCATGCGCTGTACGAGCGTGAGGTCGACTACCTGGTGCAGGACGGCTTGGTGGTCATCGTCGACGAGTTCACCGGCCGCACCATGCCGGGCCGGCGCTGGGCCGATGGCCTGCACCAGGCAGTCGAGGCCAAGGAAGGGGTGCAGGTCAAGGGCGAGACCCAGACCCTGGCCACCGTCACCATTCAGAACTACTTCCGGATGTACGAGAAACTCTCGGGCATGACCGGCACCGCCGAGACCGAGGAGACCGAGTTCTTCCAGATCTACGGGCTCGACGTGATGGTCATCCCCACCAACCGACCGGTCCGGCGGTTGGACGAGCAGGACCAGATCTACCGCACCCGGCGCGAGAAGTACAACGCGCTCATGGATGAGGTGGAGCGCCTGCACACCAAGGGCCTTCCGGTGCTGATCGGCACGGTGAACGTCGACGTGTCGGAGACCCTCTCGCGCCAGCTGAAGCGCCGGGGCCTCAAGCACGAGGTGCTGAACGCCAAGTACCACCAGCGCGAGGCCGAGATCGTGGCGAGCGCCGGCGCCCGGGGCGCCATCACGATCGCGACCAACATGGCGGGCCGCGGCACCGACATCAAACTCGGGGACGACGTCGAGAAGCAGGCCGACGGAGCCGGACTCCAGATCATCGGCACTGAGCGCCACGAGTCCCGCCGGATCGACCGGCAGCTCCGCGGCCGCTCCGGTCGTCAGGGCGATCCGGGCCGGTCGGCGTTCTTCCTCTCGCTCGAAGACGACCTGATGCGGCTGTTCGGCACCGACCGCATCGCCGCATGGATGGACAAGAGCGGCGCGGAAGAGGGCGAGGTCATCACCGGCAAGCTGGTGACCGGCGCGATCGGCCAGGCCCAGAAGCGGGTCGAGATGCAGAACTTCCAGGCCCGCAAGCAGCTGATCGAGTATGACGATGTGATGAACCAGCAGCGCGAGGTCATCTACTCCCAGCGCCTGTTCGCGCTGGAGCGGGGGGAGGAGCTGCGCGGCGAAGGGCTCCGGATGGTCGAGGACGCGGTGACGCGCTTCGCGACCGACTGGCTCGGGACGGGCGAACCCGAGCTTTGGGATCGCGCCGGTCTCAAGCAGGCGCTCCTGCGGCTCTATCTCATCCAGGTGGACACGATCGAGGATCCGGCCACCGCACGCGACCTCGACGAGATCCTCGAGCTGGTGCGCACCGCCGGTCGCGAGGCCTATCAGCGCAAGCTCGGCTACCTCGCCGACTTCGGGAAACAGCACGGCGTCGAGGACGTGCCGGGGCAGCTCCTGTCGCAGGTGGCGCTCACGGTGCTCGATGAGAAGTGGAAGGACCACCTCTACGACCTCGACAACTTGCGGGCCGCCATCCGCTACCGGGCCTACGGGCAGAAGGATCCGCTGGTCGAATACAAGCACGAGGCGTACGAGATGTTCGGCGACCTGATCGGTGATATCCACAAGACCTTCACCGAACGGTTCCTGATGCTGCAGGTCAGCGCCAATCCCCAGGCCCCGCCGCGCCGCCCGCCGCCGGTCGCGACGCCAGCGCCACGGACCACTGGGTCGGACGACCTCTTCGGGCCGCCGGCCCGGGGGGGATCGGCCGATCGCGCCGCCCTTCCCGCCGGTGCGTCCCTGGGTGCGCCGGCCGCCGCCGCGGTCGCCACGGTGGGCCGGAACGATCCCTGTCCCTGCGGCTCGGGCAAGAAGTACAAGAAGTGTCATGGTGCGGTGACCTGACCGCGTCCGAAAGCACCATCCGGTTCCACGATGGATGAAGGGCGACCGCGAGGTCGCCCTTAGCTTTGCCGGATGACACTCCCCGTGCCTGTACACCCCTCGGCCGACCGGCCCCGTGAACGGCTGTGGGCCCTCGGGCCCGGGGCGCTCACGGGCGGTGAACTCCTGGCCATCCTCCTGGAGACCGGCGGTCCCGGCCGCCCCGCCACCGTCATCGCCCAGGGGCTCCTCGATACCGCGGGCGGTTCATGGCGCCGACTCGCCGCCCGCCCCTCGGCCGAGCTCCTCCGCAGTTCCGGCGTCGGCCGTGCCAAGGCGGGCCGCCTCGTGGCCGCGTTCGAGATCGGCACCCGTCTGGCGGCGGAGTCGCACCAGCCGGGCCACCGGATCCGCGACCCCGCCGATGTGGCGCGTCTCCTGGGTCCACGACTGCGCGACCTGAGCGTGGAGGAGTTCCACCTCCTCGCGCTCGACAGCCAGAGCCAGGTGATCCGGGACGTGCTGGTGACCCGCGGGCTTCTCAATTCCTCGCTGGTGCACCCGCGCGAAGTGTTCCGTGCTGCGATCGCCGAGGCCGCCGCCGGCATCATCGTGGTGCACAACCACCCCAGCGGCGATCCGACCCCGTCCGCCGAGGACAAGGCCGTCACCCGGCAATTGGTGGAAGCAGGGCGCCTGCTCGACCTGCCGGTGTATGACCACGTCATCGTGGCCGGAGACCGCTTCTTCAGCTTCTCCGGGGAGGGGCTTCTGGCACCCGCTTGACGGCGCCCGGGCAGGGGCGTAGCTTATGCTGAAATTTCAGCAGATCACGCCGGGGGGGGAGATGCCGAAGGAACAGCCGCCGCTCAGCCGCCGGGAACGGGAAGTGATGGACGTGCTCCACCGTCGGGGCGAGGCCACTGTCGGTGAGGTCCTCGACGAACTGGATGTCCCGCCCACCTATTCGGCGGTCCGGTCCATCCTCCGGATCCTCAAGAACAAGGGGCACGTGACCCATCGCGCCGATGGTTCCCGGTACGTCTACGCACCCGCGGTGCCGCGGGACCGGGCACGGCGGGTGGCGGTCGACCACCTGGTGGACACCTTTTTCAACGGTTCGGTGGAGCGCACGATGGCCGCACTCCTGCGGCGCGAGGACCTCGCCCTCTCCGACGCCACCCTGCGCCGCCTGGCCCGCGAGATCCGCCGAGCGGAAGGGGAGGGGCGGTGACGGACTTCCTCACACTCTCCGGCATTCCCGCCGGGCTCGCTTGGGCCCTCGGCGTCGCGCTCAAGGCCACGATGGTGCTTGGCGCCGCCGGCCTGCTGGCGGCGCTCCTCCGCAACGCCTCGGCCGCGGCACGCCACTTGGTATGGGGCGGCGCGCTGGCGACCGCGCTCCTGATCCCGCTCCTGTCGGTGTCGCTGCCGTGGAAGCTCCAGGTGACGGTCCTCCACGCGCCGGCTGCATCACCGCCGGACGCGCCGCCGGTCTTCGTGCCACGACCAGCGACGGACGCCCATCGGATGGCGGCGAGGGGCCCCACGGCGGTGGGGTCGTCCCGACCCGATGTCCACACCGTGCCATCCCGTTCCACGTTCTCGGGCAACTTGACGACCGCGCTCGTTTGGGGCGGGGGGACTTTCCTGGTCCTGGCACAGTTGCTGTTCGGGGCATTCGCCATCCGGCGGGTGGTCCGGAGGGCAGACCGGCTCGAGGCACCAGAATGGCAGGAGCCGCTCGAGGATCTTGGTGGACAGCTGGCCCTGCCGCGGCTGCCGACGCTCCTGATGGCGAGCGCGCTCCCGATGCCGTTCGCCTGCGGGCTGGTCCGCTCGGCGATAGTCATGCCGCGCCGCGCCGCGGAATGGGACGCCCGGCGCCGGCGAGCGGTCCTCTGCCACGAGCTGGCCCACGTGCGCCGGCTCGACGTGCGGATGAACGCCATCGGCCAGGTGGCGGCGGCGGTCTACTGGTTCCATCCATTGGCTTGGGTGGCGCTCCGGCGCATGCGGATCGAGAGCGAGCGCGCGTGCGATGACCTCGTGCTGCGCACCGGGACCCGGCCGTCCGAGTACGCCGATCACCTGTTGCAGATCGTGAGCGCTGCACGGCGTCAGGTCACACCCGCGGTGGCGCTTCCGCTCGCGCAGCACCGGGAGTTCGAGGGGCGGGTGCTGGCGATCCTCGCTCGCGGGCTTCGCCGTGACTCGCCCTCGCGGCTCCGCGCCGGCACACTGGCCGCGCTCGGGCTGGCGTTGATCGTGCCGCTGGCGGCGCTCGTGCC
>JBAUHI010000020.1:0-102156 GCA_049680185.1 Gemmatimonadales bacterium
GCGCGGACCGACGACCCCGCCGGCGCGACGCGCCACCGCGCGCACCACCACCCCCGCCAAGGTCGTATCATAGCCCGCGAGCGCAGGGGCGGCAACGGAAAGTCCGTCCGGCTCGACCCGCAGGTCGAGCCCCGGCAGGACATCGAGCGCCCGGTCCCACGCCTCGGCATCGCGGGCCGCATCGCGGGCCGTCCGGCGCAGGTGCCGGTCCACCCGGGGGACGCGTTCCCGCACCAGCGGCAACACCTCGTGGCGGAGCCAGGAACGCAGGTGTCGCCGGTCGGCGTTCGACGGATCCTCCCACGGCTTGAGGCTGCGCGCCTCGGCGTGGGCCGCGAGGACCGCACGCGGCACTTCGAGGAGAGGACGCACCAGCATCCCTCGCCGTCGCGCCATGGCCCGGAGTCCGATGACCCCGGACCCCTTGAGTGCTCGGAGCAGGACTGTCTCCGCCTGGTCGTCGGCGTGGTGGGCCAGGAAGATGTAGTGGGCGCCTTCCGCTTCGGCCGCCTGCCGCAGCCACCGGTAGCGTTCGGCGCGCGCGATCGTCTCGGTCACGTTCGGGAACCGCGCCGCCAGCCCCAACCGCCCGACCAGGCAGCGGAGCCCGAGTGCGGCGGCCGCTTCGCTCACGCGGGTAGCCACGGCAGCACTCTCCGGCTGGATGCCGTGATCGACGTGCGCCACGACCAATTCGAGGCGGTGGACGTCACTCGAACTGGCAAGCAGATCGAGCAGCGCCAATGAGTCGGCACCGCCGGAGACAGCCACCAGCGCCGGCCCCGGCAGCAGCCGGAGCGATGCGAGGACAGAGCGGAAATGGGGGACGAGATCCACGGGGGAAAGATACGGGTGGGGCGGGATGAGTGGTGAGTGGGGCGAACCAGGTGGCGGGTTGCGGGTGGCGGGCAAAGCTGGTGGCGCGTTACGAGTGGCGGGTAGTTAGGGTGGTCCAACAGCCCCGCCATGCCTCCCCGAACACGCGCCACTCGCCGCCTGTCAGTAGTTACCCGCCACTCGCCACCCGCCACCGCTTTTCCCTACTTCACCAACAGATGCGCCTCGAAGAGCCCCAGGATCCTTCGATACTCATCCGTCCAGCTGTCGGGCCGCTCGAAGCCGTGGTCCTCGACCGGATACGACGCCAGCTCCCATCCGGTCTTGTGCAGCTCGATCAGCCGCTCCTCCAGCCGCACGATGTCCTGGTACTCCACATTGGTGTCGATCATCCCGTGCGCCATCAAGAGCGGGCGGTTGAGCCCCTCGGCAAAGTAGATCGGCGACGACTGCCGATACGCCACCGAATCCTGCTGCGGCTGGTTGAGGATCTCGGCGGTGTAGCCGTGGTTATAGTGGGCCCAGTCGGTCACTGACCGGAGTGCCGCACCGGCGCCGAAGTGCTTCCCCTCGGTAAAGAGCGCCATCAGCGTCATGAATCCGCCGTAGCTCCCTCCATAGATGCCGACGTGGTCGGGGCCGATCCCGTACTGCGTCTGCAGGTATCGGCTCCCGTCGACCTCGTCCTGCAGGTCCCGCCCGCCCATATGGCGATAGATGGCGGTGCGCCAATCGCGCCCGTAGCCGGCGGATCCGCGGTAATCCATATCCAGGACCACATACCCCTTGGCCGCGAGGAGATGATGGAACTGGTACTCCCGCGTGTAGTAGCTCCAACCCCGCATCACGTTCTGCAGGTACCCTGCCCCGTGGACGAAGATCACCGCAGCACCATTCGGCTTGGCACCCAAGTCCTCGGGGCGGTAGACGTGTGCCGGGACCTCGACACCATCGGAGGCCTTGATGGTGATGATGGCCGGATCGATCCAGGGCCCTTTGAGCCACTCAGCCGTCGGAGACGTCGTGACCTGCGCGAGGGCGCTGGACGACTTGCTCGATCCGACGAAGATCTCCGGCGGCCGATTCGCGGTGGAGAAGAGGTCGGCGATCAACTTCCCGTCGGGCGAGAGCGTTGCCTGGTGCCAGCCGACCCGCGGCGTCACCTCTTCGCGCTCGCCGCCGGCAACGGGCATCCGCCAGAAGTGCTGTTCGTAGGGAGACCCTTCGCTGGTGTGCAGAAGGAAGGTCTTCCCGTCCGAGCTCACCTCCGCGGCACGCACCTCCCACTTCCCGCTCGTCAACTGGCGCTTGTCGCTCCCGTCGGCGGCGACAGAGTAAACGTGCGCCCAGCCATCAGCTTCGGAGACGTACCAGGCGCGCTTCCCGCCATCGAGCCATCCGCCGCAGCCGAAGCAGGGTCCGTCGACCCAGGCGGTGTCACGGAGGGAATCGAGGGCGAATAGATGAGGGCCGCGCGCGTCACGCCGAGGGCCCGGCGTCCCCGCCGGGCCATCCGAGGCGGCGCTATCGATCTCGCCCAGGCCGGCCCGGAGGGCCGGCCCTCGGCTCTCATCCACCCGCCAGATGACGCGCTCCTTGAAATCGCGCTTCACCACGAAGATGAGTGCCGAGGTGCCGGCATCGTTCCAGCCGAGTGGGAAGGCGTACGCCGGGGTCGCGGTGGAATCGCCGGGGATGAGTGGGAGCCAGTGGACCTTCCCCGTCGGCAGGTCGATCAAGCCGATGCGTCCGGAGCTCTGCGCGTCACCCACATTCTCGCGGCCGGTGATGTCGGTGACGTACCCGGAGGTGGTGACCCAATCGGGGACGATCGTCGGCTTCTGCCCCTTGGCGGGGACGCGGGTAAAGAGGATCGCCGACCGGCCCGAGGGCGATGCCTCGATCGACCGGACCGACTCGTCATCGGCCAAGTAGATCGGTGCCGCGTGGAGGGAGTCCCGTGCCTTTGACTCGGCCTTCCTGATGCTGTCGGCGTAAAGCCGGTCGCGGACCGACTGGAAGAGTTCCGTCTGCTCGCGCTCCAGGTAGCCGCGCTGACCAGTATCGGGCTTGGCGTCCTTGGGGGCGGGGCCCTTCTGGATGTTGGTGAGTTGGGAGACGAGCCCCGACGAGAGATCGATGCTGAACAGGTTGTCGTCGCGGGTAAAGAAGACCGTTCGGCCGTCGGCGCCGAACTGCGCGCCGCTCTCCCGCGTGCGGGTGTCGGTAACGCGCCGGGTGCTGAAGTGTTTGAGGTCGACGATCCAGAGGTCGCCCTGCGCGGTGACGACGCGAGACTGCTTGTCGGGCGAGAGGCTCCCATCGGCCAGGAGCGGCGCCGCGGAGTCGGCAGCGGCGTCGCTCAGCTGCTCCGGCGTGGCGCCGGTCGAGGGACGCACCCGGAACCAGTGGAGCTTCTCCCGCCACGGCGTTCCCGGCACGTCCCAGCGGAAGTAGATCCACTTCGAATCAGCGGTCCACGCGATCCCTTCCGGCGCCCGCCCCGTCGTTTCGGGGCCCCGCATGATGGTCGGGATGTTGAGCCAGGGCGACACCGAGTCCTGCGGCGTCTGGGCCGCGACCGGCGCGGCAGCGAGGGCGAAGAGCGTCAACGAAGTGAGGCGCATGGGGAGGGTGATCGGTGAAGGGTGAACGGTCAACGGGAAAGGACCGGAATGTCGAATTGCACGACATCTTCAGGCGTTCCCAGCTTCGTGTACAACGAGATCGCCGGCTCGTCTTCGATCCCGGTGTCGGCCTGAACGAATATCACATAGGCACCGCGCTTCGCCGCCACCTTCTTCAGTTCTTCGATCAACGCCGTCGCCGCGCCCTGCCGCCGGTGTCCTGACGCGACCGCCAGATCGTAGATGTAGATCTCGCTCCGCTCCTGCTCGAACTTGTGAAGTTCGTAGGCCGCGATGCCCCCGACAACCTCGTCGCCCTTCAGCGCGGCCAGCGCAATGAATGTGTCGCTGCCAAGCAGTCGGCGCAGATAATCCGCACTTGGGCGGTGGGCCGTATAGGTGCTCACGTCGTGGAACGCTTCGCCGAATGTCGCCAGCAGGGCATTCATCAGCGCGATGTCGTCTGGCGTGAGTTGACGGACCCTTATAGTCACTGGCCGCTCCTAATATGCATACCGGACGGCGTCGCAATATTCCTGGTCACAACCTCAGCCCAAACCACTTCCGGCCCACCACCCCGATCACCACGATCCAGAACAACTGCACCGCCATCCCCAACGCGGCACTGTCGAACGCCGGTCGGATCCGCCGACGCTCCGATGCCTGTCGCACTCGACGCGCGCTGTCGGGGACCTGCCGCACCCCCGCGCGCTTCATCACGGCGTCTCGCGCCGTCACCAAGGGCCCTCGCTGGGTGGCGTTCGTTGCGAAGACCAGGATCGGAAGACACGCCAACACGGCCAGAATACCCGCCAGCAATCGGGATCTCGAACGGCTCGGCGCGCTCGATGGATTCGCGGCCATCACCGGTCCACCACGGGCGCCGCCGCCTTTCGTTGGAACCGCGCTACCACGTATCGCCTGAGCGCACCCTTGATCCAGCTCCAGTTGAGCCCCAGGTGCAGCCCGACCACGGCAAGGATGAGCGAGCTGGTGAAGTTGTGAAGTTGCCTCCAGCGGTCCGTCCCTGCGGCGGATATCCCCATCGCGGGCAGCACATAGTCCGAGACGACGAGCCCCGACACGATCACCACGACCATCATCACCGTCAGTGACGCATTGAGCAGGAAGTTGAGTCGAGCCCTCGGATGGGTCTCGGTCCAGAGCCGGCGCCAGGTGCCGGTCACCCAACTCCACGACAGTACCAGGTGGAGGATGAACAACGGGATGAACGCCACGCCGATCCACTCGTGCCACTCAAAGCCGGTGGCCGCCCCCGGCACCATCAGCGCCAGGAACGCGATCAGAATGGTCGTGTCGAGAAGAGCGACCCACGCGTGGCGGTTGATGCGAATCTCCATTGCCCTTACGGAAGTCGCGGTAGCGCCAGCATCACCGTCCCACGGCGCTTTGCGGTTGAGTCACGGACCCCATCCACCCACATCCCGATACGACGCGTATATCGGAGCGAGTCGCGGGCCAGCAGCACGCACGCCATACACCACATCTCTTCAAGGCATCGACTCAGAGATGCTGGAGGGCAACGCCGGCGCCCCAGTCAGCTCGCTCAACGCATCCAAGAGCCCCTGCGCCCGCGCACGCCCACGCGCGGCAGTGCGATCCCAAAGCATCCGCGCGACACTGAACGAAGCAACCAGCATCGCCAGCGCCAGTCCAGCGCCTACGGCCGGAGAGACTGCTGTACCCAGCACACCAATGAGCATCGTGAGGACGCCGGCAGAAAGGTAGTGAATGACCTTGGGGCCGAGCGCACGGCCGGATATGCGCACTATCGTTTCATCGGTGGTCGGCGTGAAGGTGATCGCTGTCTTGTTGTCGGCCGGCCCGCTCTGCCATTCGACGCCGCCAGCAAACTCCTTCGCTTCCCCCACCAGCGGCATGTGCGCGCGTATCATCGCGAGTACCGCTGCGTGGTCGCACGATGGTAATGGTCGCCCAAGGCGACGCGAGAGGTGGTAGGTCGATGGCGCACCGAAGAAATGCACCCTGGCCTCGGCTGCGGGCCCGAGGCTTGCCGCAGCTTCCGCGATCAAGCGAGGATCGATGCCGACCTGTTGGGCGATCTGCTGAATGGCCGCAAGCGTATGAACCGGCTCCTCGCCGGCGGCCTGGAGCTCCGTCGCGCGCTTCAAGATGAGAGCCATTTGTTCGTCAGTGTATCGGGTGCCGGCCTCACTCACGTTCGACCTCTGACGGCGATGAGTACGTCGTGCGGCCCAACGGCCGCGCTCGCGCTGCGGGCGGGAGCCACGCCAGCGAATTGGCCGTTTCCACACTGGCCTCCCGATCAAACGTCATTTCACCAAGCGCTGACCCGTCCGGCTCGCCAGCTCCAGTCGCCGATCACGCTGCTTGGTCTTTGAAACAGGAGACCATCAGCGATTGCCCGAACGGAGTGGGAACAGCCATCGCGACGATCGTCTGGCCATCCCGCTCAAAGCGCCGGTAGCGCGCACCCGGCGGCATGGCGGGTTCCTGTGCGTCGATCTGCTTCCAGCCATCTCGGCCGGCGACAGCGCAGAATGCTTCTAGCAGCTCGTGCAAGCGTTTGATCGCCGGCGCTGGCGCGGTGGTGGATGCCGCCCACGCTTTCGCCGCGTGTTCCTTGTCGACCGGCAGCCCAACCAATATTGCGGTGCCGAGCTGAAGCACCGGATCGGAGATCGCGTGATGCTCCGCCGCGCCCACAGTGCCCAGCTCCCAGATGCACATGGCAACGGAATCGGACTCGCCGTAACTGCACGCCTCATTCGGGACGAAGGGGAGGCGTGCGGGATAGTCCGCCGGACGGCTCGGGGATCCGGGGGAGGAGCGCAGCATATCGGGCAGCGGTGGCCTGAGGCCCTTCGGGAACATCATCGGTTCCGCTGTATCGCGACCACACTGCCTAACGAGGTACGCCTGAACTTCGGACGAACGCCGAGCCCGGCGAATCGTCGGATCCCACTGTGGCCTGCCGATCAACTGTCATTCTATCGCGCCCCGGCCCCTTAGGCCCGCCAGATCCAAGGGTTAGCTATGCGTCTCGGCGCAGCGAGGTTGTGTTTCTGAGCAGTAGCTTTGCGACCATGGCAGCTACACTGTTCTCATAGCCTTCGTCACTCATCTCTGAAAGAGCCAAGCAAAGATCGTCGGGCGTGAATAGGTGCCAGTTCCGCTTCATGAAATAGCGCTTTAGCCACTTCTTATCGCCCTTGATCTTGCCGGCAGCTAGCCCGAGGGTAATCCTGGGGTTCCTACGACAAAAGCCTCTGTTGACGAGTTGCCGTCCGAGAGCCGCGAGAACAACTCGCCGGAGTTTCGGTTCGAAGAACATTTTATAGCGGGCTTGATCCAGCAAATTACTTCCAGCAAACGTCGCGACCTGAACGCCGCTCGAATCCATGTACGATTTACACTCAACCGCAATTACATGGTTGGCCGTGGCATCGTATGCCACGATGTCAATCTCCCATCGCGGAGACGAATGCCGACCAATGCGTCGCTTCTCACCCTTCGACAAGTCGATCTTAAGAGAAGGCAGCAACCAATAGCCTTGGCGATGGAGGACGGCGGCAACAACCTGTTCGAAGGAGTCCATGTTCACCGAGCGGTTGGACAACGCCTAACGGCTGCGCCGAATCCGCGGGCGCAAAGCCACTTGAGTAACTTGATCACTACCACTTCGGCCTCCTGAACTATCATGAGTCGGTGGTGCCACGGCCCAGCGGCCCCAAGCGCAGGTTAGGCATCACCGGCGACAGCGCTGGCCTCTACGGGACGACGATACGCGCGAGTGGATGCGGCAATAGAAACCTGCTCACGGAACGTCTCCATCATACCGAGCACGTCTGTGTTCAATTGTTTGAACCGGGCGATGTCAAACCCAAGAAAGTCCCCGTGCGCAATAGTGTTACGGCTCTTCAACAGTACCTCATCTATAAGCTTCTCCTTTGTCGCGAACTCTGCGTAGTTAAGGCCAAGTGTGTCGACGATCTCGCGCAGGGCCGACGATGAGAGGTTGCCGCCGCTTCTTACGACGCCCTTAAATGGCAGCGCGCTCTGTGACTGCATCTGTTCGGTGAAGAAAGTCGCGACCGCGATGTGGGCTGCGATGCGGTCACTGGCCGACGCGGCGCGCAACTCCCGGCGAATTGCGATGGAAAGGAAGGGCGGGGTGAGCTCGCTGTACCGCAGGCGCTGAAATGACACGTATTCAAGATATGTCGACCCGGCGGCCTTTATGAATCCCTCCCAGTGCGCGTACAGGAGGGCTACCCCGGCACGCTGTAGCACCTCTTTCCGGTCTGAAGAGCCGGTCTCGAGGGCCTGATTGAGGAAGGACAATTCGTGCCTTCGCCAGGCAAGGTCAGCGGTGAGGGTATCCTCTAACTGCTCTATTGTCCTGACAGTCATGGTGCGAAGAGCTTGCGCCCATACGGCACAATCTTGGACACGCGACGAGAAGCGTTGATCCCGGACCCCGAATTGTTGTAGAACTCGGGATCCTTCCAAAGGCCCCGCGCTTTGTCACGGACCACCGTCGCATCGGCGCCATCGAGGAGCTTGTAGTTGTAGCCCACCCCCAACGCAATCGCCTCGAACGCGGAGACAGAGAAGCCGCCAACCGCGCGGGCGCGCGTAGCGTCATACTTGCGAAAAGCTTCATCGCCAAGCTGCTCCTTGAGAAGCTGGAAAGTCGCGCGGAACGCTGCAGCTTCGCCGGAGGCGTCAAAGCTCTTGTCGTTCGCCAGTGCAGAGGCCTGCTCGGTCAAGAAATCACCTATGTCGCCGAGACCACTAAGGTGTTTCTCAGCAATCGTGCGAAATACTACAAACCGCAGGACAAGCTCCATGTTGTATTGTTCGTCAGCGGCACGTTCGGAAAGGGCTACGCATTCTCTGAAGTTGGCGTCCTCGCTAAGTTCCTTGAGCCAGCGATAGCGCTCCTTGTTCAGCATAACGACAATGCTGTTGCGGACCTCCTGATCTGCCAACTGTGAGCCGCCAGTGTTGAGCCTTTGGAAGAGCTCGTACTTCGCGGTGGCCGCGCTCTCGGCCAAGATGATGCTCACGTCGATCTTCGACCGCTTGATGAGCAGGCGTTGTGCTTGAGTAAGTGACTGATCGGGGTGGGCGTCATCCTCCCATCTCTTGCCTTGAAGGGAGGGGAGATACTGGGTCTTCGCGAGAGCAAGAGGCTGAAGCAGCTTATCGGAGTCATCCCTAAGGATGCCCGCAAACTCGAATACCGTTGAGAGGCGCTGGACCCCGTCCACGACATCCCAGATGCCACTCGGCTGCTGAGCGACGAAGATTGGCGGAATCGGAATGCCTAGTAGAACAGATTCAATTAGGCGCGACTTTTGCCCAAGGCTCCAGCGAAAGAAGCGCTGGAACTCTGGATGAATATCCATTTCCTTGCGCTCGTAAATGCTCATCCACTCGCCGAGAGACAGAGCGTAGGCATCGGTTCTGATGTCGGCGCGTGCTTTGTCTATCTGCTTTTGGAGAGACGGTTGCTCCACAACCATCGGTGTGACCCTCGGTGAGTGGTTATGTCGACTGGTGGACTGAGGACGGTACTAAGGTTGTGTAGTGGTGCCCAACGACGACGGAGCAGCTGCGCGCCGGGAAGCAATATCTAGCGCGCGAGCTGCCTTCGGTTGTTAGGCATCGCGGCCGCTCGTTTGTCATTCCCTCGAAGTCTCGATGCCGTCCATATATGGTAGAGCGCTTTGTAGGATTTGCCGCAAGAATCGCAGGTAAACCAAGATGTTCTGTTTGTTGCAAGGCCGAGAGTCACGAAAGTTGCGAGACCCTCGGCAATGCCTCCGTCGAAGCTCCAGTATCTATCGTCGTGACCGCAGTGCAGGCACGTGAGCTTCAGCTGATGATAGGCCATTGGGACCCGTCCTCGTCGCGACCATCAGATGTGTCCGCCGTTCATTTCTGGGCGGTGTTGGCGCCGGCGAATGAGAGGAGTCCTGAGGCTCCATCCGACTTCCGCCAGAGAGCCCCGTAGTTCTTCCAAGAATATACAGGAGCCATCGACTAGCCTCCAAGACAGTGGCGCATGCCTAACCATGGATTGGACTGCACAGCATCGGATAGAATGACCACCTGCCGCGAATCCGTTCTGCCGGACTGAGCATTCGCCACCCCACCCGTCACACCTAACACCTAACACCTAGCACCTAGTACCTCCCACCCACCAACTCACCCGATCGTCCGCGTCGCCGCGAGCAGTGTCAGGTCGTCGTGCGGCTCGGCCGCGCCGCTGAATGTCCGGACGGCGTCGACGACGCCCTGCACCACTGCAGGGGCCGATGCGCCGCTCAAGCGGAGCGCCGCGTAGAGTCGTTCGTTGCCGAACGCCTCGCCGGCGGGGTTCCGCGCCTCGACCAATCCGTCTGTGAATGCAAAGAGGCAGTGATCGCGCTCCAGCTTCCCCTGCCCCGTGGTGAAGACCTGTTCCGGGAGGAGACCGAGCGCCGGCCCGGTGGGCCGAAGTGCGAGGGTCGAGCCATCGGGGGCCACGACAAGAGCGGGCTCGTGACCGGCGTTCAGGTAGTCGAAATACCCGTACATCGGGTCGAGGATGGCGAGGAAGACGGTGGCGAACATGTTGGTGCGGCCGTGCAGCCGGGCGATGTAGTCGTTGGTGAATCCCGCGACGCGGGTCAGCAGGTCGGCGGGCGTCGCGGCCTCCAGCGACTGGCGGACCAGCGTGCGCCGCCCACCGATCATCTGGATGGCACCCCCGCCCACGGGGTCGGCGGAGGCGCGGATCAAGCTCCGGAAGAGCGCCATGAAGAGCGCCGCCCCGACCCCCTTGTCGCACACGTCACCCACGACCATCGCGATGGCGCCGGAAGGAGGGAGCATGAAGACGTCGTAGAAATCCCCCGAGACCTCGCGCGCCGGATGCAGCGCCGCTGCGAGCGTCACCCCCCGCGTTTCCGGAAGCGATTCGGGTAGGAAGTCCTGCTGGATGCTCCGCGCCACCGCCATCTCGCGCGAAAGGCTCTCTGCCTCCCGCAGCCGCCTCCGATCGAGCGCAGCTCGCAGGCGGGCCCGGAGCATCGCGGGGCTCGACACCCGGGAGAGATGATCATCGGCACCGAGCTCGAGCCACCGCGAGATGGTCGCTACGTCGTCCGCCGCCGCCACTGCGACGACAGGGAGCGACGCCAGCTCGGCGTCCCGCCGGAGCGCCTCCAGGAAGCGCTGACCCTCGGCACCCGCGTGCTCTGCGTCCACCATCACGAGGTCGAACGGTGCTGCCCGAAGCTTTGGCATCGCCGCTTCGCTCCCGACGATGTCGACGGCATACCCCTCCGCCCCGACCTGGGCACTCAGGCCGTCGCGCTCCGTTGAGGCGGGGCCGACGATCAGCACTCGTGTTGTTGGTGTGGTCATATCGCGGAAGATACGGTCAGCTGGGGAGGGGGCTAGGCCCGGTCGAGCATGTTGAGCTGCCAGAGGTCCCGCGTGCTGGTAAGGAGGAAGGGCCTCAAGGCCAGCAGCCCCACCTTCCCGATGCTCCGCTCCAGATACCTGAGCTCGTCGAACTTCTCCTTGAGCGCCGGATCAGGCTCGGCCTCGAATCCCGCCTCCCGCATCATCAAGAGCCCCTTGGCCCGGATGGCGAGCTCGGCCCGGAGCCGGAGAAGGCACATCATGTCGACGATGACCTCGGCCGGAAAGCGGCTGCGCACCGTGGTGAGATACTTGCCCACCGGCGTGCCCGCCACCTGCCCCGCCCGCACCGCCCGCAGCAACTCCTGGTCGGTGTCGAAGCCGGTGCCGAGCCACGACCGCGTCTCCCGCTCGCTCTGCTGGAACACCAGGATGCAGAGCCACGGAAAGACCAGCACGATCAGCGCCGTAGCGAGGAGGGGCTGCAGCAGGAAGTGATTGTAGAGCGAGTGCAGGACGATCGCGACGCCGAGTCCGGGGAGGATGAGCCAGGGGCGAGGCGCCGGGGTCCGGTCGTAGAGCGCCTTGGAGACCATCGCCATGATGGCCGTGGCCCCGCCGTGCATGATCGCGGTGCCGAACCCCCGCACTATCCAGGTCCACACCGTCGCGTCAGGGCTCACCCGCAGGTAGTACACGTTCTCCAGGAACGCGAAGCCGGTGCCGATCGCGAATCCGATGATGGCGGCGTCGACGACGAACCCGACCCGATCCCGGAAGAGCAGGTATAGGAAGAAGGCGGCCTTGAGCGATTCCTCAACGATCGGCGCGCCGTACAGGGAGTACCCGGCCGGCTGGAGGCCGAGGGAGGCGCGGGGGCCCAGGTAGACCAGGTAGGCGGTGGCCGCGGCGAGGATGCCAGCGCCGACCGACAGCAGCACCGCCCGGAACGCCACGAGCTTGTAGCTGTCGATCAGCACCAGCGATACGAGCAGCAGGAACACCGGCAGGATGCTCACGGCCACTGCGAGCAGGATCTTCACATGATCTTGAACGAGAACATCCATTCGTTGTGGCGTGGCACGCCCTTCCCCTCTGCCACCGCAAATCCGAGCGACAATGTGGACTCGAGGTGGGAGAGGGTCACCAGCCGGAAGTCGGCCTGGGCGCCGATGCTGCCGATCGAGGTCCGGAGGCCGGGGTCATCGACGTCGGTCACGAGCCCCGTCGCCAGGAGCGAGAGGGAGGCCCAGTTGAGGTAGAAGGTCGGGATCCCGATCTGGCGGAAGTGGAGCGGCGGCGATGCCAGCTCCACCTGGGCCCGCCCGTAGCTGGCACCGCTCGCGCTGTTGATCCCGACACCTGGGAAGCTTTCGACATTACGGAACTGCTGGATGTCCCGGTCGTCCACCCAGTTGTTGCCGAACCCGCCGAAGTAGAACCGGGCGTTCGGATCGGTCTTGTCTCCGGTGAGCGCCGTTCCCGCCGAGGCCCGGACCCAGAGCGACGAGTGATCGAGTGGCAGGAGGACGCCCTTTGCGGCATCGAGGTTGATGCGGGGGAAGAGCGCTCCGTTGACCTGGTTGCCCTGCACGGTGAGCCCCCAGGTCGTCCCCAGTTCGTCAGTGACGGCGCCGAGGGTGCGCCGGAGCGACTGGTAGTCGAGCTTCGCGGAGTACTCGACGAGGCTGGAGGTCGGGGTCAACACTCCCTGGTACTGCGGCAGCGTCTGCAGGCCGCCGTATCCCGCCACCCGCAGGGTGTAGGACAGGTCCCGTGGCGCATCGAGGAGAAGGTTGCCCTTGTACTGCACCGCGAGTGAGTACCCGCGGTAGCTCACCTTGGTGGGTCCGAAGAGGTCGTAGAAGTCGGCCCGGTTGAGTGCCGCGGAGATGCGCCAGTTCCAGTGCCGGAAGACCGCGCGCAGGTGGAGGCGCTCGGCCGCCGTGTCCTGGGTGGGGGAATAGGACGAGGTCACGTCGAGCGACGTCGTGCCGACCCGATCCGAGAGGTTGAACCGCAGACCGCCCGCCACGCCGGTCTTCCCCTCCGCGTCCTCGTACCCTTCCACGACCGGATAGAGGTTGTCGAGCTTGAAGTTGTGGAACCAGCTGTAGGTGCCGGAGTCCGTCGCGATCGAGTCCAGATCGATCTGCGAGGACGGCGGCGGCATCCAGGTCTGGACCTCGGGCCGCTTCTCGGCGATCTCGTTGCCCAGAAAGCGGATCGCACTGACCTTCGCCTGCACCGCGTTCGGGATCATCGCGGGGATGAATCCGCGGGCCGTGTACTGGAAGACGACGATGGAGTCGGCGCTGACGGGGACCGGCTTGAAGAAGCCCGTCTCCGCGTTGCTCAGCGGCTCCATCACCTGCCGGTCGAGGTCGTAGCGGAAGATGTTGGAAACGCCGGAGTAGTAAGAGGAGCCGTAGAGGAACTTGCCGTCGGGAGAGAAGACGAAGTTGGACGGCGACCAGTCGCCGAACTCGTAGAGGACCTGGTGGGTGGTGTCCCCCGCGAGGAGTGCCGCGGTGTTCATCCGCACCAGCCGCTGGGACCCGTCGATCTCCGACTGCGACCCGATCAAGGTGGTGCCATCGGGTGAGAGGTCGATGTCGAAGAGGTCCCGTCCGTAGGGGAGTGTCTGGACCTGGGCCCACTCGGTGTAGGGATAGGGGATCCGGACCAGGGTCGAGAAGCCGTTGTCGTGCCGGACGCCCCAGAGCGAGCGATCCGCCGTGTTGAAGGCCAAGTCGCCGATCCGGGCGCTGTGGAGCAGGAGCCGGGAGTGGCCGGTCTTCAGGTCCAGGGCGCGGAGGCTCCGCCAGTCGGCGTTGTTGGTGGTGTAGAACATCGTGTGTGAGGCGGGATCATACGCCGGCGAGGTCACCGCGTATCCCGATGCCCCCTGGATCGTCGAGATCCGGTGGATCCGTCCCGATGCGACATCGATGGAGGCGATGGCGGCTTCCTGGCCCGGGTAGCGGATGGCCACGTAGATGGCGCGGCTGGTGGAGTCGTAGAAGCCCCGGGACACCGATCCGAGCGCCCGATCGGTGAGCGGGCGTGCCGTGGTGGTCGGATTCTGCCGTATGGAGTCGAGGTTGGCCTGCTGAAAGTCGCGCTCCCACGCGATCCAGCGCGCCCACTCGTCCGAGAGCGAGCGGCCATACACGTGCTTGAACTGGGTCGAGAAGTAGCGCCGGCTGTCCGGCGTCCGGTTGTACCACGCCAGCAGGCTGTCGGTCCCGTAGCGGAGGGCCAGGTAGCTGACGAAGCGTGTCCCGTAGAGATACGAGTTGACGCCCACCTGGAAGTCGACGGTGGTCCCCTCGGATTCGAGGCCGACGACGTCGTAGATCCTGCCGCTGTCGCGTACCAGGGTGCGGAACACCATCTCGTCGTACGGCCCGATGACCCGACCGAGGCCGCCGTTCATCCAGGTCTCGAGATAGACCGCGATCCCCTCAAGGTACCAGCGCGGTGCGTACCACCGCGGCGTGGTCAGGTACCCGAAGAGCATCGACGGCGGCTCCTCGGCGTTGGGGGTCACCTTGCCGAAGAAGATCGAGCGGTAGAAGCGGTCGGACGCGGTGGGTTTGTCCACGGTGACGATGTGGGTCATCTCGTGGTTGAGCGAGGACGCCATCCGTTCGGGGGCCGGTCCCGATTCGTATTCGTGGGCGTACGGCTCGATCCCGATGGTGATCGAATTCTCCGGGACCGGCCGCGCGCCCGCGTTGCCGTAGTGCCAGAGGTCGTGCATCAGCACGTTGATCTTGCCGTCCGGCGTCCAGTTCCAGAGCCGGCGGTGGAACTGCAGAGAATTCTCGAAACTCCGGGCCACCTGGGGGACCAGGTAGGACTGGAGCGGCGAGGTGTAGACCAGCCGCATGTCCTTGGTCTCGAAGGTCTGGAATTGGGCCGCGAGGGCGGCGGGTGCTCCCATCCCAACGCACACGAGGAGGGCGAGTGCGTGGCCGCGATACTGCTTCAACAAGATGATGGGTGGGGTCACTTGGAGAATGTATGCAACGAACTCGGCCCCGGTAAGAGCGGGCCGAGTTCGGCATGCGGGGTCCCCCACCGGAGTGGGGGATCTGTTCAAGTCAGTTCAGTTCTGCGTGCGCATCGCCTGGCTCATGAACGCTTCCGAGAGCGCCTGGCTCCGGGAGAGCGAGCGGAACGCCTCCGCCGACTGCAGCTGCCGGAACGCGTCGCTGGCCATGATCGTCCGGTACGCATCGGTGGCCATGATCGACCGGAACGCATCGGACGCCATCACCGTCCGGAAAGCCGCGTTGGCCTGCATCGAGCGGAACGCCTCGTTGGCCTGCAGCTGACGGAACGCCTCGCTCGCCTGCAGTTGGCGGAACGCCTGGTTGGCCTGCAGCTGGCGGAACTCCGCGTTGGCCTGGAGGGAGCGGTAGGCCTGGTTCTCCTGCAGCTCCCGCATGGCCTGGGTCGACTGCGCCTCCCGGAAGGCGCCCTGCTGCTGCAGCGTGCGGAACGCCTCGTTGGCCTGGAGGGAACGATACGCCTCGCTGTTCATCACCGTGCGGTAGGCGTCGCTGTTCATCACGGTGCGATAGGCATCACTGGCCATCACCGTGCGGTAGGCGTCGCTGGCCATGACCTGGCGGTAGTTGTCGCTCTCCTGCAGCTGCCGGAACGCCGAGTTCCGCATCATCGACCGGAACGCGTCGCTCTGGACCAGGCGGAGGATCTCGGGGTTCTGGAAGAGCACCTGGATCTCGGGGTTGTCGATGGTCACGTCGGCCGTGGTCATCGGCCGGCCGTGATACCGCGCGGCCTGCTGGACCCCTGCCATCCCCGGGTCGCCGCCGATGGTGCCGGCGCCGGCGCCGCTGGGGGGGAAGCCGGTCGCGATGGCGGCGACCACGACGATGGCCGCAACCACCGCGCTTCCGATCAACATCGTCTTCTTGGTCATGATCGCGTTCTCCATCTGCTCGGGGAAGTACTTGAAGACAGATATCAGTTGGGACAAAGCGGAACGAATCACAGCGAACGGGTCGGACCACGTCCGGGCCGGGATCGGTGAGGCGCGGGCTGGCCGCTCCAGCGACTCGAGGATGGCCTGCTTGAGCCGGAGCGGCGGCTCCTCTGTTCGTGCCTGGTCGAAGAGGCGGGCGAGCCGGCGCAGGTCGGCGTCGAGCGCCCGCGCCTCCGGATCGCTGGCCACCAGCGCCCGGACGAGGGCACTCTCTTCCGGCGTGTTGGCGCCGTCGCTCTCCCGATGGATGAGCTCGACCTGGTCCTTGGTCAGCATCGCTACCCTTCCCGCTTGAGGAGCGCCGTCCGCAGCCGTTCGCGCGCGGTGAACAATCGGGACTTGACCGTCTTGACGGAGATCTCCAGCACGTCGGCGATCTCTTCGTAGGTGAAAGAGACAAAATGCCGGAGCACCACCACCGCCCGGTCGTCGGGCTTCAAGTCCAGCAACGCCATCCCGACCTGGTCGTGGGCCGCGGCCGCCTGATCGGGAGCGTGGCCCGCTGAAGGGAGACCCGGCTCATCCTCCAGCGCCACCGTCGGCTTCCGGCGTTTCAGAACGTTGAGCGACTCGTTCACCGTCATCCGGTACACCCAACTGAAGAACCGGTACTTCGGATCGTAGCTCCTGAGCTTGCTCAGCGCGTTCAGGAACACCGTCTGGGTGACGTCCTCGGCGTCCTGGGCATCGTGGAGCATCCGCAGGGCGACGTTGTACAGGGGCTTCTGGTAGCGATCGATGAGACCGTTGGCAGCGTCCCGCTGACCCTCCAGGTACCCCCGGACGAAGGCGCGATCCTGATCGTCTATGGCAGCAGGTATCTGTTCCAATTACAACCCAGATCGCCAAAGGTTGGAAGACCGGGCCGGTCGGGCTCCCCTCGGGGGGCGCCGGCCGGATCCCGAGCTTAAGTTGCACCAAGAAACCCACCCTGACAAATGCGGATACGGTGATGCGAGGATGGCCTCGCCATATTCCGGCGGCGGCAGCGTCATCCAGCGACCTGCGGGAGGAAGAGATGGGACCTGGCTTCCGCCTGACGATGGGCATCGACCCCGGCGAGGTGGCCCGGGCCAGTGCCGCGTTCGCCGAGTTCGCGGATGGGCATGCGCTGCCGGCGCCGGTCCGGCGGAGCATCCACGTGGCGCTCGACGAATTCCTGCACAACACCATCGTGCACGGGTTCGCGGGGCGGACCGAGGGCGAGATGACGGTCGAGGTGGCACTGGGTGGCGATCGGGTGACGGTGACCCTCACCGACAACGGGACGCCTTTCGACCCGCTGGCCGCGGCCGCCCCGAACACCGGGCTTTCCGTGGCGGAGCGGCAGATCGGCGGCCTCGGCATCCACCTGGTCCGCCGGATGATGGACGAGGTGAGCTACCACCGCCGAGACGAGCGCAATGTCGTGGTGCTGGTGAGGCTACTGGCGGAGGGGATAAAGGTCGGTCAACGAGGAGGGAATCACATGGATGTCAGCACGCGCACCGAGCACGACGTGACGATCATCGCGTTCGCGGGGAATCTCGACAGCAACACGTCGCCGGTGGCGCAGCAGGCGCTCGACGGGATCCTGGCGGGAGGCGGGAAGAAGATGATCATCGACTTCTCCGCGCTCGACTACATCAGCAGCGCGGGGCTCCGGGTGCTGCTCGGCACCGCCAAGCAGCTGCAGAAGTCGGGCGGAGCGCTCCGTCTGTTCGGATTGAACGAGACCGTGCGGGAAGTGTTCGAGATCTCCGGGTTCTCGACCATCCTGACGGTGAAGAGCTCAGAAGCGGACGCGCGAGCGGGGTTGTAACGAGCTGGCGCGTGGCATCCGGCGCCTGAACGTCCCTCTCGGCACCGGGCGCGTGAACGCGCCTCTCGGCATGACGCCCTAAAGGGCTATCCGGGGAGTGCGACTACCGGAGAGCCCTTTAGGGCGCATCACACAGAGGCGGCTTTAGCCGCCGGCGACGGGCGGATCCCAGTTCCAAACACCAAGGCCCAAGCGGAGCGAGGGCGAAGAGCCCTGACCGCGGACGGCCCATCTCCTTGTAGCCGATCACCTGATACGGCGCCATTCTTTCCGATGAACACCCTGCCGCCCCACCCGTCACACCTAGAGCCTAATACCTAGTACCTCCAACGAGATCCGTCACGGCGGCTGGATCCCTCGCGCCATGGCAGCGGACATTGCGCGTCGGCGCTCGATCAGCGGCATCCATCGCGGATCGGATTGAAAGGCGACCAGCAGGTCCGGAAAAAGGACCGTCCGCTCGTCAAACCCCTTGCCAAGCCAGGCGAACGCGGAATCCTTTTCGCCGAGTCCCAGAAAGGCGTACGCGATCCTCTCGGAGACGATGAACCGCACCTTCGAACTATCCTCCAGCCTCGCGATCAGCCGCCGTGCGTCGCCGCGACGGTCACAGCGACCGAATGCATACCCCTTGAAGCCTGCTTCGACCGACGGGAACTCATCCCCGATCGAATCAGCCACGCGGCAGGCATCTGAATAGCGCTCCTGCCTGAGATACAGCGTGGTCAGAAGTGTGTACGCTATCGGGTTTCCCGGGTAGCGCTTCAGTGCAGTCCGGGCCTGGCGTTCCGCCTCATCGTAGTGTGGTG
Organism: Gemmatimonadales bacterium; assembly: GCA_049680185.1. GTDB lineage: Bacteria > Gemmatimonadota > Gemmatimonadetes > Gemmatimonadales > GWC2-71-9 > CAMLHU01. Next base: position 18,514 of record JBAUHI010000020.1, read on the forward strand.
TCCCTGCATAGGCCAGCCAGGAACCCAGACGCACGGTCATGATGAGCGAGTATGGATCAAGCGCGCTCGCCAATCGCCCCTCGCGGATCGCCGCATTCCGATCGCCGATCATCGAGTAGTACACCGCGTAGAATTGATGTGCATCGGGGTAGCGCGGATCGAGCGCGAGCGCCCGCTGGACCTCCGCCAGTCCTGCCGCAAGGTCGTCTTCATAGAGCAGGTGCACCTTGGCCAATGCGATGTGGGCTTCCGCCAGGGTGCTGTCGAGTTGCAGCGCCCGAAGTGCGTACTCCTTCGCCTTGGGGTAGCCGTCGCGGGGCTTGATCGCCCCGAGGGCGGCGCGCAGCCCCCAGGCGTCGGACAGCCCGGCCCACGCCTCGGCATACGAGGGGTCGATCCGGATCGCGAGATTGAAATAGTTCTGGGCTGAATCGAGTGACGTGATGGACGGTCGAGTGGCCACGAGATCCCGCCCTCGCTGGTAGGCCAATACTGCCGCGCGATCCCGGGACGCGCGCTTGGTCCATTCCGAGAGGGTCGCCGCCGGCAGGCCCACGTCCAAATGCGTGAGGACCTGGGGAGCGATCGAATCGGCGAGCGCGATGACGAAGTCGGCCGAATCGACCCGATAGCTTCCCCGCCAGATGAGCCGATCGTCGTTGGCACTGAACAGCTCCGCGACGATGCTCAACCTGTTGCCAGCGGCGGGCGTGACGGTCACCGTCAACACGTGCCGCATGTTGAGCGCCGCACCGATCTCCCGCGGCGATCCGCCCTTTCTCTGGAAATAGGTCGCCGAAGCCGTCGGGGCGATGATCATGCCGGGCGCGTCGATCAATCGGGTGCCGACCTCGTTGGCCAATCCCGGTCCGAGGGATGGGTCGGCGTGGTCCGCCGTCGGGTCGGGCATCGCCAGGATGGCGACACTCGGCGCAGCCGGATGCATCAGCAGGTATCCCGTGACCCAGCCGGCCACCACCAGGACCACCCCCAAGACAAGCCAACGCCCGCGCCGGGTCTTCGGGGCCGCGATCTCGGTCGTCGCCGTTTCGGCCGCGGCCTTGCCGAGCGCGCCGGAGCACGCCGCCATCGTCGCATATCGATCGGCGGGCGTCTTCTCCAGCGTCCTGCGCACCACCTGCTCCACGGCGATCGGCAACCCGTGGCGCACCGTGCAGATCGACGGCATCGGTTCGGTCAGGCTGCGGGCGAGGATGGCATGCGTCGTCGGACCCCGGAACGGCGCCTCGCCCACCAGCATCTCGAACAACACGCAGCCCAGCGCGAACTGGTCGGACCGGGCATCGACGTGCGGATCGGCCGTGGCCTGCTCCGGGCTCATGTACTCCGGGGTGCCCAGCGCCATTCCCGTCTGGGTCAGCTTCTCCGCGTCGCCCATCTCCAGCGCGCGGCCGATGCCGAAGTCCGCGACGGTCACTTCGCCGTGGGACAGGAGGATGTTCTCCGGCTTGATATCCCGATGGATCACACCGTGCGTGTGAGCGTAACTCAGCGCGGACGCGATGGCGATCGTGATCGCGATGGCATCGTCGATCGGCAGCTGCCGCTCGCGTTCGATCCGGGCGCGCAGCGACTCGCCGTCCACCAGAGGCATGACGTAGTAGAGCAATCCGTCGACGGCGCCGGAATCGAAGATCGCCAGGATGCGCGGATGGCTCAGCCGTGCGGTGAGTTCGATCTCGCGGAGGAAGCGGTCCACACCCAGCACCGCCGAGAGGCCGGGGCGGAGCACCTTGATCGCCACCGGTCGCTGGTGCTTGAGGTCCTGGGCGCGATAGACGTACGCCATCCCGCCGCGGCCGAGCTCACCCTCGACGGCGTAGCGGCCGGCGAGCGCGGCGCGCAGTCGATCGATCGGTCCGGTCTCGGTCACCGCCGGTGTCGCCGCGCGCTAGACACGCGGAGCCCCGATCGTGAGGGATCCCTCTGCGATACGGCTCGATCCACTTCTCCCCCGATGGATGGCTGTCGCGGCCTGACCGTGGATCGGACGGCGGAGCAGCTTCTCGGCGATCACCTGACACGAGCCCGTCTGCCTAACAAGAACTCCGCCACCCCCCCGTCACACCTAGTACCTAGTGCCTAGTACCTAGCACCTAGTACCTAGTACCTCCCACCTACGGCGCCAACCGCTCCACCACCCACTTCCCCGCCTCACGTCGATACCGCAAGCGGTCATGCAGCCGGTCTTCCCGTCCCTGCCAGAACTCGATGATCTCGGGTGCCACCCGGTACCCGCCCCAGTGCGGCGGGAGGGGCGGATCCTCGCCGTGGCGATCGGCGGCCTGCGCCGCTGCGGTCTCGAGCGCGCCACGACCCTCGATGACTGCACTCTGGTGCGAGGCCCAGGCACCGATCCGGCTGCCGAGGGGTCGAGAGCGGAAGTACGCCTCCGATTCGGCGTCGGTGGTGCGGCTCACCGCCCCGCTGACGCGCACCTGTCGCTCGAGCTCGGGCCACCAGAAGAGGAGTGCCGCCGCCGGATTGACGGCGAGTTCCCCACCCTTCTGGCTCCGACGGTCGGAGTAGAAGACGAAGCCTTTGGGATCGAACCCCTTGAGGAGCACCATCCGCACCGCCGGCGTCCCCGCCTCATCCGCAGTGGCGAGTGCCATCGCGTTCGGTTCGACCGCTTCCGCCGCCTGCGCTTCGGCGAACCACCGCTCGAACGCCTTGACCGGATCGGCGCCCAGGTCGGCGGCGTCGAGGGTGGCTCGGCGGTAATCGCGGCGGAGCTGGGAAATGTCGGTCATCAGTGGACCGGACCGGTCGAAGCGTTGGCGTCGAGAATGAAACGCGGGATCAGGGCGTCGAAGTGGACGCCATCAGCACGCGAAAAGTGATAGTGCCCTTCCATGTGCCCCACCGGCGACTTGAGCACCGAGAAGCTGCTGTACTCGTGGACGCCGCCGGGCTGCAGCAATGGCTGCTCCCCGATGACACCGTCCCCGATCACCTCGGTGTCTTCGCCGTTGGCGTCGTGGATCAACCAGCGGCGGGAGAGGAGCCGAGCCGCGATGGTGCCGACATTCTCGATGCGCACAAAGTAGGCAAAGACGAATTTCCGCCCTCCCGGATCCGACTGCTCCGCCACATAGGCCGGACGCACCGTCACACGGATGCGCTCGGTCTCGCGGTGATAGAAAGGCAACGGCGTCACAGCTTCACCTTGCCACGCAGGATGTCGCCGAACATCACGAAGTCTCCCGCGAGGCTGTAGAGCGGGTGCTTGAAGGTCGCCGGCCGATTCCCCTCGAAGATGTAGTGTCCCACCCACGCGAATCCGTAGCCGAAGACCGGCATCAGCCAAAGCCAGACATAGTGGCCTGTGGCCAGGGTGCCTGCGAGCGTCACCAGCACCAGAAGCGTCCCGGTGAAATGGAGCCGACGGCAGATCGGATCCTGGTGTTCGCCCAGGTAGAAGGGGTAGAAGTCGGAGAAGGTGGTGAATTCGGAGGGCATCAGCGTGTCCTCGGCTAGGGGCTAGAGGCCGGCGACCTGGAGCGAGAGGCCAAATCTGTGACCGGTGACCTGAAAGCGGAGTGGGGACATGGGCGTTGGACTCAAGGGCGACCGGCGATCGGACCTGCCATCCAACTTAGCAGGCCGGCGCGGGCACGGGGACCCCGCCGGACGGAATGCGCAGGGGGAGCCGTTCTACCGGCTCCCCCTGACACCGCACTGGGCTCACCTGACTAGGAGCAGCACCAGGATGACCACGCCCAGGACGAGTGCGAGGGTCGAGATGGTGAAGGTGTGATTGTCACCGCCGGCAAAGTACGGCGACACCGCCGATGCCCTGCTGGAGGCAGGTACGTGGTCGTCGCGCTGGAATAGTGGCGAGGCGTGCGGTTCCGGAGCGGACGGGACCGGAGCGCTCACCGACGCGGCGGGGCGGGCCGAGTCCGCCACTTGCTGACCGGCGAGGGCCGCCGGGACAGCAGCACAGAGTGCGAGGACCATGGCGGAGAGGGTGCGGACGGACATATCGGGTTCCTTGGGTGGTGGGACGCTACTTCCGGGACCTGCGGGGCGGCTTGGCGAGCGGCCCGATCTCTGCCGGCTGGACGTGGAGCGGATCCCGGAGGCTCTGCAGCTCCCGGTAGTAGTAGAGGGCGGTCGGGCGCCCGGTGGTGAACCGCAGTCCCTCCAAGAACTTCATCTCGTCGGCGGTCGCGGTGCCGCTGAGCGCCTGATCCGCGAGGAATTCAGCGAACCCAGGTTCCACAGTCGCCCGATCGGCCGGCGGCCGTTCCATGAACTGGAATCGGGTCGCGGAGCCGGGGCTCACCTTCGGATTCAGCACGACCTCGAGCTCGAAGGTCGTCAGGTCGATGTCCCACGACTTGACCAGCGGTTCCAGGAACACGACACAGTTCTCGTGCGAGAGCGCCAGGATGTCGGCGTCCAAGAAGTCGAGCGCCACCACCCGCATCTCCTGAAAGCTCCGTCCTGAGAGCTTCGCGACCGTCCGGAGCCAGGACTCGTTGGTGAGTTCCGTTTTGGCGATCCGCTTGACGAGATCGAGGATCGTCTTGGTGATCAACCGCTCCACCTCGCCGAACGGCTGCTTTTCGAAGATGGCGCGCACGGCCCGTTCACGCGTGGGATGGCACTTCCGCAGCAACAGCTCGCGCACTTCGCCGAACAGGGGAAGGGCCAAATCACCCAGCTCCCGCTTGAGCTGTTCCTTCCGCTGGTGCGCCGCCAGCCGGGCCAGTTCCCCCCGGGGGAGCTTGAGCGCCTTGTCCATCTTGTCATAGATGTCGGTGCGGTTGGGGGCCGGCGGCACCCGCCGCCGGGTCAGCAGTTGGGAGATGTACGACTCGGTGACCTGGGCCGCGCGTGCCAGCTCGCGCTGCTCCAACCCCAGTTCGTCCAGGCGCTGCTTGATCGCGAGTGAGACGTCCACGTCTGACTTCCTCCGAGTGGGTTAACGTCATCAAGTTAACTATTCCGCCAAGTCAGTGCAATGAGCTAGTGTACTTGACAAGTAAAGTACACTCTCGTATGATTCACTCACTTGCACAGAGGCAGTTAACTCGATTGCCGCATGCGCCAGTGTCCGGAGTCAGGAATAGACAGGGTGATCCTGCAGAGGGGTCATCGCCCGAGGGTCGGCTTTCGCGGGCACTCCAGTCTCACATCGCTGTCGGTCCCCTCGACGGTCGAGACCCCTCTCCAGGAGTACTACGATGAAGCGCTTCACGATCCTGCTCGCGTCCCTTGGCGTGCTGGCCGCGGCCTGTAACAGCAGTGGCTCCACCGGCGTCAGCGGCATCAACGGCCCTGCGGCCGTCAACCTTGGTACCGCCGGGAACTTCGCCATTCTGGCCAAGTCCGGGATCTCGACCACAGGTGTCACTGCGGTCGTGGGAAACGTCGGCCTGAGCCCCGCGGCCGGGTCCTTCGTGACCGGCTTCAGCCTCACCTCGGATGTCAGCAACACCTTCGCGACCTCCGCGATGGTGACCGGGAAGGTCTGGGCCGCCGACTACACTGCTCCGACCCCGACGAACCTGACCACCGCCGTGCTCGACATGCAGACCGCCTACACCGACGCCGCCGGTCGGACGTCACCCAACGTCACCGAGCTCGGCGCGGGCAACATCCAGGGCCTGACCTTGACCCCCGGCCTCTATAAGTGGGGCACCGGGGTCTCGATCCCCAGCGCCGTCACCCTCTCGGGTGGCGCGAATGCCGTCTGGATCTTCCAGATCGCCCAGGATCTCACCGTGGGCAATGCCGCCATCGTGACGCTCGCCGGCGGCGCACAGGCCAAGAACGTGTTCTGGCAGGTCGCCGGCCAGGTCACCCTCGGGACGACCTCGGATTTCAAGGGTGTCATTCTGTCCCAGACCGCGATCGCCATGAATACCGGCGCCGTGGTGACGGGCCGGGCGTTGGCCCAGACCGCGGTCACTCTCGACGCCACCACCATCACGCAACCGTAGGTCACGCGCCATCGGGTCGGCCCGCCGCATCCGCGGCGAGTCCGCCCCGAGACACTTGTCCGCCAGGCGCGAGCCAGTGTCCTCACACCTCAGCGTGAGTGGTTCGCTGGGCATACGCATGGGAGAACCGCCACGATGAAGATGTCCACGATATTCCTTGTCGCCGCCGCCCTGTTGGTCGGGGCGTGCAACGGTGACAGCTCGACCGGGGTGAGCCCCGCGGCCCCGACGATCATGTCGACCGGCCCGACGAACAACGCCACCGGGGTGTCCACGACCGGCGCCATCACCGCACTATTCAGCGAGGCGATGGACCCGATCACGGTCAACACGGTCTCCTTCCGGCTGACGAAGGGCGGCGTGTGGGTACCGGCCGCCGTGAGCGTCAACGGCGCCCAGGCGACGCTCGTCCCGACCAGCCGACTCGATTCCAACGTCGTGTACGTTGCGACGATCTCGACCGCCGCCAGCAACGTGGCTGGCATCCGCCTGGCGGTCCTCAAGGCCTGGACCTTCACGACCGTCAACTCGGCCACCGCGGCCCCGACGGTCACCGCTACCACACCGGCCGACGCCGCGACCGGCATCGCGCTCAACACCACCGTCACGGCGACCTTCAGCCACGCGATGGCACCGGCGACGATCAACACGACGACGTTCTCGCTCAAGCACGGCGTGACCGCGGTCCCCGCCGCCGTTACCTACAGCGGCAGCACCGCCACGCTTACCCCGACCAGCAGCCTGGATTCGAACCTGGCCTACACCGCCACGATCTCGACCGGAACCGCTGATCCGGCAGGCGCCGCACTGGCGACCGCCAAGAGTTGGACCTTCACGACGGTGACCACGCCGCCGAGCGTCGTGTCCACGAGCCCGATCAACGCGGCCAGCGGCGTCGTCCGCAACGCGTCCGTGACGGCGACCTTCAGCCGGGTAATGGACTCCTCGACGATCGACTCCATGACCTTCACGCTGAAGGCCGGCGTGAACCCCGTCGCGGGCGTCGTGAGCTATACCGGCACCACCGGGACCTTCAACCCGACCGGCACCCTTGCCGCGAACACCGTGTATACGGCAGCGATCTCGACCGGCGCGACAGATGCCGCAGGTCAGCACCTGGCCGCCATCAAGAGCTGGACCTTCACCACGGTCGCGACGTCCGTGAGCGGTCCGGCGGTCGTCAACCTCGGTACCGCTGGCAACTACATCATTCTGGCCAAGACCGGCGTGTCGACCACCGGAGCGAGCTCCTTCGTGGGAGACATCGGCCTGAGCCCGGCCGCCGCCACCTTCATCACCGGCTTCGGGCTGATCCTGGATGGCTCGAATACCTTCGCGACCTCCTCACTGGTGACCGGGAAGGTCTGGGCCGCCGACTATACGGCGCCGACCCCGTCCAACCTGACCACCGCGGTACTTGATATGCAGACGGCCTACACCGATGCGGCCGGACGCGTGCTGCCTGACTTCACCGAATTGGGTGCCGGCAACATCCAGGGAATGACCCTGGTCCCCGGCCTCTACAAGTGGGGCACCGGGGTGTCGATCCCGAGCGCCGTCACCCTCTCGGGTGGTACCAACGACATCTGGATCTTCCAGATCGCCCAGGACCTGACCGTGGGCAATGGCGCCATCGTGACGCTGACCGGCGGGGCCCAGGCCAAGAACGTCTTCTGGCAGGTCGCCGGCTCGGCCACCCTCGGCACGACCTCGCAGTTCCAGGGGATCATCCTGTCCCAGACGCTGATCTCGTTCAATACCGGCGCCACGATGACGGGCCGGGCACTGGCCCAGACCGCAGTCACCTTGAACGCCACCACCGTGACCCACCCGTAGTTCCGCAGGACGGGATAGTCTGCCGCGCGAGCGGCAGGCTACTCCCGGTGACGCACCAGACAGCGCGGGCCGCCCTCCCGGGTGACCCGCGCTCGTTGCGTACCGATCAGCCCCAACCACCGACCCGAAGAACCGATCGAGATCGGCGTACCTGGTCCCGCCCCGCGTCACGCCGGCACGTCAGTCTTTGGCGGATCCCGCCTCGTCCCGGGCGAGCCCGACCTGCAGCGCGCCGGAGGGACACTCCCCCACGACTCGAGCCACGTCTTCGGCCGACGCGAGCTCAGGTCGGATCCAGTGCTTGCGATGAACGTCGAAGACCGCCGGGAGGCTCCGAATGCAGTGCCCCGAGTGTCGGCAGATCGTAGGGTCGAAGGTGACGGTGATCTCCGGCGTCTCATAGACCTGCAGTCGGTTCGACGTCACGCCGGCCTCTGGAACCGCTGCGCCCAGTCCCGGAAGGCGGTGAGGAACTTGATCAGCACGACACGCGTCGCGTCATCGGTGAGCTCCCCCGTGGCGGAGAACTTCTCCGCACCCTTGGCCACCAGCATCTCCGGGCGGTTCAGGAAATGGAGATTGGTGAAGACCCCCACCTGCCGCAGGTGGTACTGCATCCGCGCCGTCCCCCACAGCCCTCCTGTCACACCCATCACGCCGGCGGGTTTGTCGTCGAAGGGCGAGGGCTGGAAGCGGGAGACCCAGTCGATCGCGTTCTTGAGGACGCCGGGGATCGAATAATTGTATTCCGGGGAGATGAACAGCACCGCCTCGGCCGCGGCCACCTGGGCCGCGAGCCGAGCCGCCGGGGCCGGCCACTGGGGCGCGGTCGGCGGGTGGTGGTCGGTGTTATACAAAGGAAGGTCGGCAATGACCCCTTCCTCGAGCATCAGGCCCTCCGGCGTGTGCGCCTGAGCGGCACGCCAGAGGGCCCGATTGTACGACCCCGCGCGCAGGCTCCCGACCAGGACGATGGCCCGCACCGGAGTGGCCAGAGGTCAGTCCTGCTGGTCGAGCGCGGCCACCAGCATCGCCCACGAGTGGTCGACGCCCTTCCGGCCGCCCTTGAACGTGATCTTGATCCCCTCGGGCGCGATCACGATGGTGTACGTCTTCTCGCCGAGGGTGAGTTCCCGCTTGATCGACTTGTCGAGCTTGGTCGCCACGATGGTGCTCCTGAGTGAATGGAGTGAGGATCGCTGGCGGTCAGGACCGCCCCGATCGGTTGGTGCCGCCGGGAGGGTACATCCGGCGGGCAAGATCGCGCAATGCCGCCAGCTGGCCGGGCCCGAACTCGACGTGGGTGTCCCCCACGGTCACGGTCAGCTCGGTGCAGGACGCCACGGCGTCGAACGTCGCCACCGGAAGCCGATACAGCAGGAACTGATTGACCGTGAAGATATCCGGCCGCTCGGAGAATGCCGGCACGGTCCCCGCCCCCGCCGTGCCGCTCTCGCAGGCGAACGACAGCCGATTGTCCACGATATCCTGCGGCGACTGGGTGTGGAACACGAATTCCACCGTCGCCGGCGGCGCGGCCACGTCCCGGCCGACTACCTCGAAATAGAACGTCAGTCGTGGCTGCCGATGCCACAGGAAATTCCTTCCTGGGTGCGTCGTCACCGACCAGCGCGACATCCCGGAGACCGAGTCGGCGGTCTCCAGCATCAGAATGGGCTTGCTGTCCGGCGCCGGCACGCCCAGTGGTCGATCGAACACCGGAGGCGGCGGCGCCGGTAAGGCCACTGCCGCATCGGCCGGCGACATCGGTGGCAGGATGGCCGGGAGCGTACAGCCGACCGAGCATCCCGCGACGAGCATGGCTACCAGGGTCGATCGCACCTGCCCCCCTTCTCCCGATCGTTCAGTCCAGGAACCGCGGAGCCTCATCCGCCGAGGGCACCACGCAGGCGCGACCCCCGAGCCGGTGGCGATGTCGAGCCACCACATCGTACAGCGTATCCCGCCAGCCGACGGGTATGATGGCGCCCGCGAGACCGAGGCGCCAGAGCCCGCCCAGATAACTGGCAATGGCGAGTACCGCGTCGGACCTGATCCGCACCCGCTCACCTGCGCGCCCAAGATCGTCGACCCAGACCAGCGAATCCACGCCGTTGAGCTCAGGATGCCGTGCCAGGACCTGCCGTGCGGTCACTCCTTCGAGCGGTGCAAAGCAGAGCGACCGCTGTCGGTCATGCCGCAGGATGAACTGCACCTGCCGAGCGCAGAACCCGCAGGCTCCATCGTAGAGCAGGACTGGCAGTTCCCGTTCGCTGTTCACCGTTGACCGTTCACGTCAGGGATGAATTCCCACCGGCGCCTTGAAATCCCCGCCGAGGATCACAGTGGCGTCGACCCGCCGGAGGGTGTCGATGGCCACGCTCACGATCCCGGCGCCGAGCGCCTTCCGGATCAGGGTGGCGCGGTCAGGACTGCCGCGACGGATGATGATGCGGGTGGAATCGACGGTCGAATCGGCGTTGCCGAAGAAGATGACGTCGATGCCGTGGCGCCTGAGGACCCGCGTTCCCACCCGCGCCAGCCCCGCGATCGGCGTGCCGTTGACCACCTCGACGATCGAGCGGTCGGGGCCCGCCGGGATCGGCCAGGCGTGACCGGGCACCAGATCTCCGCGGCCGCCGCGCACCAGCGCCGCGAGGAGTGCCAGGGTCAGCACCACCCCGACGACACCTATGACGGTGCGCTTCACTCGGGTGTTGCGAGCGAGTTCCACAGCCGGACCGTGGGATCGGGAAGGGGCCATCCGGAGCGGATGAGCCAGAGGAGGCGGGTCCGCACGACGTCGCGGAACACGCCATCGGGATCGGACGGGAATCGATCGGCCAAGCCGGCGCGGACCTCACGGTCGAACGACCGGCCGGGCTCGAGGAAGTCGGCGCAATAGAGCGCCCGACCCGCGGCGTCCCACTTGTCGCTTCCGATCGAGTGATAGCGCACGGCGTCGAGCAGGCCCTGGTCGGTCTCACCCTCGGAGCGGGCACGCGCCGCCGCCGCGGGACCGTGCAGCAGTTCCTCCGGCGCGCCGGGCAAGGCGGCCCACTCGGTCAGCTCGGCCACCGGTGCGTCCCGCAGGGCATCGTGCAGCCAGGCCGCCTTGGCCCAGCGCGCACGCTCCGCAGCCGGCAGGCGCATTGCCACCGCCCACCGGTCGATCAGTGCCGCCACCCGCTCGATATGCGCCCGCCGCTCGGCCGAGACGACGGCCCACGCCGGAAGGTGCGGAGTGCTGCCCACGGGAGCGCTTCAGTGCTCCGCGCGCAACGACGGACGGACCACGCGATTCTTGTCATCCACGAAGACGATCCTCGGCTCGAACTGCTCGACCTCGGCCTCGTCGAACACGCCGTAGGCCATGATGATGACCAGATCGCCAGGCATCCCGAGGCGCGCGGCGGCGCCGTTCAACTGGATGGCGCCCGACCCCCGCTTGCCAGGGATGACGTAGGTGTTGAAGCGCTGACCGTTGTTGACGTTCACGACCTGGACATCCTCGAACTCCGCCAGGTCGGCGGCGTCGAGCAGGTCCTGGTCCACGGAGAGCGATCCCTCGTACTGCAGGTCCGCCGCGGTGATGGTGGCGCGGTGGATCTTGGACCTCAACAAATGCCGTTGCATCGATCCCGACTCCCTATCAGAGGATCACGTTGTCGATGAGTCGGGTGGTCCCCACCCTGGCGGCGATCGCGATGATCGTCCCCGCCCCGGCGGTCCCCGCCGGCGTGAGCCCTTCGGGCTCCACCACTGCAATGTAATCGGCCACCACTCCCTCCGACCGCGCCAGACGCTCACCCACGATGACCTCGAGCCGCTTGCCCGAGTGCTCGCCGCCGGTCCATGCGGCCACCGCGGCATCGAGGGCCGCCGGCAGCGCCAGCGCGGTCCGTCGCTCTTCGGGGGACAGGTACGCGTTCCGGCTGGAGAGGGCCAGGCCGTCGGCGTCACGGACAGTGGGCACCATCACGAGCTCGACAGGCAGGTCGAGATCGCGCACCATCTTCCGGACGAGCACGAACTGCTGGATGTCCTTCTGGCCGAAACAGGCGAGGTCGGGCGCCACCAGGTTGAAGAGCTTGGCCACGACGGTGAGCACCCCGGCAAAGTGTCCCGGCCGGACCGCACCCTCCCATCGTTCCGACGCCGCGCCCGGCACCACGCGTGTGTCCGAGCCCGGCGGATACATCGTCTCGACCGTGGGCACGAACAGGAGATCCACCCCCCGCGCCGATGCGAGCGCCCGGTCTTTCACCAGGTCGCGCGGGTAGCGGGAAAGGTCCTCCTGCGGCGCGAACTGCAGCGGGTTGACGAAGATCGACATCACCACCAGGTCGGCGCGACGGCGGGCCTCGTCCACCAGGCGCAGGTGTCCCTCGTGGAGCGCTCCCATCGTGGGCACGAACGCGATCCGGTGTCCGGCGCGACGTTCGTCGCCGAGCCAGCGGCGGAGTTCAGGGGTCTCGGAGATCTCGATCATCGAGATGGGCGGGGTCGGAGGCCGTGCAGGCTCGGCGTCACTCGAAGCTATGGCCAGCGTCGGGGAACGCGCCACCGCGCACTTCGTCGACATACTGGCGGACAGCGTCCTTGGTGGCGCCGGCGAGCGCGCCGTACTTCTTGAGGAACTTCGGGTCGAATCCTTCGTTCAAGCCCAGCATGTCGTGCAGCACCAGCACCTGGCCATCGCAATGCGGACCAGCGCCGATGCCGATGGTCGGGATGCTGACGCTCGCTGTGACCTGCCGGGCCAGCTCGGTCGGCACCAGCTCGAGCACCAGCGCACAGGCGCCCGCTTCTTCCACCGCCGCCGCGTCCGCCAGCAACCGCTCAGCCGATGCGCCGTCCCGCCCCTGCACCTTGTAGCCACCGAGCTGGTGCACCGACTGGGGGGTGAGGCCCAGGTGCGCCATGACCGGGATCCCGACATTGGTCAGCGCCAGGATCGTGGGCGCCATGTATTCGCCACCCTCGAGCTTGACCCCGTGGACGTCGGCGTCCTGCATCGCACGCCCGGCGTTGCGCACCGCCTCGGCGATGCTCACCTGATAGGTGAGGAACGGCAGATCCATGAAAACGAGCGTCTCGCGGGCACCACGCCGTACGGCGCCGGCGTGGTAGATCATCGCATCGAGCGTGGCGCCGAGGGTGGTGTCGTGGCCGCCGAGGACCTGGTGGAGGGAATCACCGACGAGCATCAGGTCGACGCCGCTCGCTTCCAGGAGCCGGGCAAAGAGCGCGTCGTAGCAGGTGAGCATGGCGAGCTTCCGCCCCTCGCGCTTCCAGAGGGCGAGGTCGGTGATGTGGCGGGGACGGCGCTCAGCAGACATCGGGATCGAGCTCCTTCAGTTCACGCTGCCAGAAGTCCCGGGCGGCAAGTTCGGGGTGTGGAAGGGTCAGACCGGGTTCCTCGAGGGACAGCTCCCCGTACCGGACGATGTCGAGGTCGAGGGTGCGGGGTCCCCACCGGGTGCCGCGGACCCGGCCGGACGCCCGCTCGATGTCGAGGAGCAAGCGCAGCAGCTCCCGCGGCGGAAGCTCGGTCTCGACCAGCAGCATCTGGTTCAGATACGGCCCTTGAGGAATGTCACCCAATGGGGCGGTCTCCTCAACCCGTGACTCCGCCACGATGCGGGTGCCGGGGAGGACGCCGATGGCCTTGCGGGCGCGGGCCAGCTGACCGAGGCGATCTCCCATGTTGCTACCGAGGGCCAGGAACGCCCGCACCGGGGCGGTCACACCCCGGCCGCGAAGTGCCGTGCCAGCGCCTGCAGGTAGGTCGCGACCCCTTCGAGCTCGCGGATGGCACGCTCCAGGTCGGCCTGCCCCTGCGCTGTTTCCTGTGCCTGGGTCGCGAGCGCGTTGGTCTCTTCCCGGGTCCGATAGGACACCAGCGCCAGGCTCTCGATCTGGGAGCGGAGCTTGATGAACGACTGCGATTGCTCCACCGCGGCGTCCGCGATCCGGCGGGCGTGGCCGCCGGCCTCGTGGGTCGATCCGACGATGGCCTCGAGCGCCTGGACCGCATCGCTGGAGAGCTCGCCCACTCCCTGCACCACCGCCTCGCCGCGCCGCATCTGCTCGGAGATCTCCGCGACCTGGCTGGTGATCCGTCCCACCAGGAGGCCGGCCTCCTGCGAGGCCTGGGTGCTCTGTTCGGCGAGCTGACGTACTTCGCCGGCGACGACCGCGAATCCCTTCCCGTGCTTGCCGGCCCGCGCCGCCTCGATCGCCGCGTTCAACGCGATCAGATTGGTCATGTCGGCGATATCCCGGATGGAGCCGATGAACCCGGTGATCTTCCGGGTGATCGCCCCGAGTGCTGCCACCTGTTCCGCGCTCTCGGCCACGAAGGTCTTGACCTGGACCAGGCGTTGGAGGGCGTCGGCGATCGCGTCGCGATTCTTCGCCGCCGTGACACTCGCCGATTCACTCGCGTCGGCGGCCATGGCGCCATCACGCGCCGCGTCCTGGGCCGCCTGGGTCAGGCGTTCGATCGCCTCCAGACCGCCCACCACGAACGCATCCTGTTCTCCCAACTCGCCGCGGATGGCCTGCGCCGCCGTCGAGACCGCGGACGCGGAACCCCGCACGGCGTCGGTGGCGCGCGCCAATGCGCGCAGCTGGATCCCGATCCGCTCCACCGTTTCCATCAACGGACGCCTGAGCTCGGCCAGGTGCATCGCGGTCGCGAGCTGCCCGGCAAAGGCCAGCACCGTCGCCGTCTCCTTGGCCCCGTACGCCCGGCGCTTGTGGTGCTCGAGCTCGAGTGTGCCGACGGTGTCCTCCCCGAAGCGCAGGGGCACGATCAGCACGCTGGCAGCTTCGGGGGATGGCGCCTGGATCCGCTGGTCCCGGGTCGCGTCGATCACCACGACCGGCTTCCCGGTGCTCACCGCCTCGTCGCGGAGGCCCGGCGTGTCGGCGGGCGGTTCGCCCCGGCCCGGCCGGCCGCGCACGCCGCGATACAGGAGCTCGGAGGTGCCCTGATCCACGCGGTAGATCCGGAAGTCGTTCCAGTCGAGCAGTCGATGCGCCAGCGCCTCGATCTGTGCGCACGATTCCTGAAGGCTCACGTTGCTGGTCAGGACCTTTTCCCGGGCGTGGACCTTGCTCAGTTCCTCCGCGCCGATCGCCTCCTCCAGGATCTTCTTGGTAAGGACGCCGAGCACTGCGAGCACCGCCACGACCGTGACCCACCCGATCGGTGCCAGCATCCGGGCCGCACCGATGAGGATGATCGACGCCGCGATGGTCAGCAGGTACCCGACGATCTCGTAGCGCAGGATGAGCATCCGCTCGTCGAGGCCCAGCTTGTCGCGGAGGAGGAGGGTGCCGTAGAAGAGCGACCGACTGGCAAAGAAATAGCCCATCACCAGCGTGATCGCGGCCGGGAGGAACTCGAGCGAGAGCTGGTCCGATCCGGTCAGGTGCCGCACGAAGGCGTACATCCCGAACGCCGCCATGAATGCCGTGAGCTCCCGGCCGGCGTTGATCCAGCTGAAGCGCCACGGCTTCCGATGGAGCGCCCAGTCGGCCAGGAACACCCCGACCACCAGACCCAGCGACACCGGGCCGGGACCGATCAGGATGGCACCGACGAGGACCGGCACGCCCGTCTGGGTCAGGTAGGAGTACTTGCTCAGCTGGATGGGGGCGGCGCGGAGGCCCAGCACCGCTACCGCGATCACCACTGCACCCCACGGATGGGTCAGCCATCCCTGATCGAGCCCGAGCGCCAACGGCAGCAGCACCACCCCGGCGATCGCCAGGGCCACCGTGAAGCTGCGGACCGCCGACTCGACCTGGATCCTCACGCGGCCGCCCGGTCGAGGGCCCCGCGCAACGCCCCCAGGATCCGCTCCAACCCCCGAATGCCATCGGCGCCCAGCGCATCCACCAGGGCGCTCCCGACCACCACGCCATCGGCGACCGCCGCGACCGCCCGCGCGTGGGCGGGGGTCGACACGCCGAAGCCGACCGCGACCGGCAGCGCAGTGGCGGCGCGGATCTGCGCCACTGCCGAAGCGAGGTCGGTGTCGGGCGCGCGAGACGTTCCGGTGACGCCGAGGCGCCCGATCAGGTAGATGAATCCTCGGGCGCCTGTGACCACCTCCGCGACCCGCGCTGCGGTCGAGGTCGGGGCGATGAGCCGGATCAGGTCGAGTGGTGAGCGGGCGACCGATCGCTCGATCGCGGGGTCGGCTCCGGCGGGGAGGTCGGTGAGGAGCAGCGCCGAGACACCCGCCGCCGCCGCGTCGACCAGGAGGCGGTCGACACCGTAGCGAAGCACCGGATTGAGGTAGCTGAAGAGGACCACCGGCGTGGGAGACCCGAGTCGCGCGATCAGCTCGAGGGTACCGGCCAAGGTCATCCCCTGTTCCAGCGCTACGAAGCTCGAGCGCTGGATGACGGGGCCGTCGGCGAGCGGATCGCTGAACGGCACGCCGACCTCGACGATGTCGCCGATGGTGGCGGCGAGCCGCAATGCGTCGAGGCTCGTGGTCCGGTCGGGATAGCCAGCGGTGAGGTACGGGATCAGCGCCGCCTGACGCCGGTGTCGCAGGCGCTCCCAGGTGGCGGTCAGCGCGACGGCGTCAGACAAAGTAGTCGCCGACGGTGAGTCCGTACCGGTCGGGCGAGGTCACCTTGACGATGGACCGCCGGTGATGCCCGGCGTCATCGAGTTCACCGAGATCCACCTGCTGGCCGGGTGGCGGGTAGATCCCGCCATCGGCGTCGAGCGCCAGGCGCACCAGCGGCCGGTTGAGCAGGGTGGGATCGGGGTTGGCGCCGGCCACGACGCCGACCTCGAGGGTGTCGAGGACCACCACCGTCCCCACCGGGTAGACGCCCAGCAGGTTGATCAGCGCCTTGACCATCACCTTGTCATAGCCGCGGCGCGGGTTGTCCCACATCTCCTTCAGGACCTGGTCGGGCTGGATGGGGACGGTCTGGTAGCTGCGACGGCTGGTGGCCGCGTCGAAGCCGTCGGCCACCGCCACCAGGCGGGAATAGGTGCCCTGCTCCCGGGACCGGATGACGCGCGGATACCCGCTCAGGTCGGTCTTCATGTGATGCTCGGCCGCCACGATGGCCGCCCGATAGGGGACCTCGCCGTGCCCGCGCAACCCGAAGAGCGTCAGCACCCCGTACCACGGGTGCGCCTGCATCACCCGCCACTCATCCTCGGTGAGGCCGCCGGCCTTGTTGAGCACCTCCAGCGGGACGCGCGACTTGCCCACGTCGTGCAACAGCGCGGCCAGCCCGAGGTCGTACAGTTGCTGCTTCGAGAAGCCCAGTCGCTTGCCGATGGCCACGGAAAAGATGCAGACGTTGACCGAATGGGTGAACGTGTACTCGTCGTAGTCGCGGATGGTGGTGAGTCCGACCAGCGAGGTCTCGTTGTTGAGCACCTGGTCGACCACCGCCTGGACCGCGCGCTTCATCTTCTTCACGCTCGGCGCCCGACCCAACCGGGCCCCGGTCATCACCTCGCGCGTCACCGCCACGCCCTGCGAATAGGTCCGCTTGGCCGCAAAGCGCTGCGACTCCGCGTCCCCCGCCGCGTCGCTGTTCTCGCTGCTCGGCTCCAGGTGCACATGGGCGATCTTCGAGCCGTCCATCCGGCCGATGAGCTCATCAAGCTTGGCCGCGCCCGCGGCCGCCGGTTTGCCGGAGAGGCTCAGCAACAGGCTCACGAACGCCTGCCACTCCCGGCGGTCGATCCCCTCCTCGATCCGCACCGCCCCGATGTTGAACTCCCGGAAGATGCCGAGGATCGAGCTGAACGAGGCGTAGTTGTCGAGCTCGAGACGGAGCCGGGTCGAGTTGACGAACATGAACTCGCCCGCCAGCCGCACCTCGATCTCCTGTTCGGATGCCAGCAGCGCCACCGTGGCGGCCTGGAGTTCATCGAGTGCGCGCTGGACGGTGGCGTTCTCCACCGGATAGAGCTTGAGCGCCCGATGGACGGAGTAGAACAACAGCAGCAGGCCGCGCCCACCGTGACGCAGGCCCGCTTCTCCGCCGGTAGGGCCACCGGCCCGGAGCGCCACCGCGGCGCGCGCCGCCGGTGGCGTCGTCCGGGGCGGTGTGGGCGTGGCGTCGTCGCTCACTCGGTCACCTCGCGCAGGGCGCGGCTGGCGGCGGTGCGCACCACGGCCTCCTTGTCCTGGGTGGCCTTCTCCACGATGCCACGCACGTCCGGATGCTTGATCCGGGCGATCGCCGTGACCGCGCAGCCACGCGTCCCGGGACTCGCCTTCCGCTTGAAGAGTCCGCTGCCACCCTGCACGATCTCCGCGAGCGGCGCCAACGCTGCCGTACCCGCGATGACCGCGAACGCCTCGAAGTAGGCCTGCCGCTCGGTCAAGTCCCGATCCTCGGCTGTCTTGGCGAGCACCACCGCTTCCACCGCCTTGAGCGCGCCCTTGTGCCCCCTCCCGCCCAGCACCCGCACCACATGCAGCCGCACTTCCCGGTCGTCATCCACCAGGGCGCGCTCCAAGGCTGAGAACGCACCAGGTGATGCGATCTCGCTGAGGGCCTTGGCGGCGGCCAGGCGGATCGCCGGGTCGTCGTGTCCCAGGTTTTGGGCCAGGCCGGGCACCGACGGCTGCAGCCGGAGCCGCCCCGACAGGGCGATGGCGGACGCGAGCGCCTCGCTCTCCGGCGATCCGAGGATCCGGAGGATCTCGGCGGGGTTGGCCTCCGCCAGCTGGACCGCCACCCGCTCCAGCATCTCCCGGGCCGTCTGGTTCGCCGCTCGCGGAAGCCAGACCATGACCGGCTCGAGCGCACTGCCCCGGAGTTCCCGGAAGAGCTCGGTGAGGTCGGCCTCGGCCGGTGGCGCCGAGGCCTCGTCGATGGCCCGGAGAAGTTCGGCCACCACGTTCGGCTCGCTCAGCTGCCGCGCGAAGAGCTCCAGTCGCGCTCGATGCGGCTCGGCGAGTGCGCGGCCACGCATCGCCAGCACCTTGGTCTCGCGAAGCATCTGCGCCACCGCCCGCAGGTCGCCCGCGGCCAGCAGGTAGACCGGGAAGCTCTCCAGGATGGTCAGGATCTCGTCCCGGACCTCGGGCGCCGTCTGGATCTCGAACAGGTCGTAGAGGAATGCCATCACGTTGGCCCGAAGGTCCTGGTCGTACTCGGCCTTCATCTCCCGGGCGATGTACTGGATCTCCTGCTCGTCCAGGAAGTAAAGGGTGGAGTCGGCATCGTCCAGCTGCACCACTCCGGGCAGCCGCGGCGTCTGGACATCCTCCGACACCGCGTCGCGGCGGCTCGCCCGGACGTCCTCGGCGGTGACCCCGGTGGCCGGGCCGCCGCTGGAGGCGGATCCCGCCACCGGAGGGCCAGTGACCGCCGGCACCGCTGCATCGGTCGGCGCTTCGTTGAAGGTGTAGCGGATGAGCTGGAAATCCTGCTCCCACAAGAGCGTCAGCAGGTCGTCCTCGGCCTCCGCGGGGAGCGAGCGGACCTTGTTGACCACCTCGAGGAACCGGATGATCTCTTCGGTCTCGACGCCGCGCTGGAAGGAGAGGAGACGCAGGCCGTCCTTGTACAACGTCCACGCCAGGCTGTCCGACCGCGAAGCCTGGTGGTACACCGACTGCTCGTCCCACATGAAGTCCGATTCGGTGACCGAGAACGCCAGGTCATCGAGCACCGCCCAGATCGGCGCGAACGCCGTACGGATCCCCTCGACCGCGCGTTGGTAGATCGGATTGTTGGGCAGGTAGATCTGGGTGGCCCGGAGCGACTTCATCAGCATGCGAAGGAGCTCCTCCACCTGGGCGGGGGGAAGGAGGACCTCCGTTCCGTCGCTGCGCGGGGCCATCGTCACGCGGAGTTCGCTCCCATCGCGGCCACGTGGGCCACGTCCTTATCGCCCCGCCCGCTCAGGCAGAGCAGCACCACATCGTCCTTGGCCCACCGCCCGCGCGAACGTTCGATCCAGGCCACCGCGTGCGCCGTCTCCAGCGCCGGGATGATCCCCTCGAGCTCGGCCAGCCGGCGGAACCCCGCCAGCGCCTCCTGATCGGTCACCGCATCGTACGTCACCCGACCCCCATCCTTCATCCAGCTGTGCTCGGGCCCCACCCCCGGATAGTCGAGCCCGGCGGAAATGGAGTGCGCCGGCAGCACCTGGCCGTCCGCGTCCTGCAGCAGGTAGCTCATCGAGCCGTGCAGCACGCCGGGACTCCCCGCCGTGAGCGTGGCGCTGTGGCGCCCGGTAGCGATACCCTCGCCCGCCGCCTCCACGCCGACGAGTTCGACCCCGGCATCGTCGAGGAATCCGCTGAACATCCCCGCCGCGTTGGATCCGCCTCCCACGCACGCCACCACGGTCTCGGGCAACGCACCATGGCGCTCGATCATCTGGGCCCGCGCCTCGCGGCCGATGACCGATTGGAAATCCCGGACCATCCGTGGATAGGGATCAGGGCCGACGACCGATCCGATGATATAGTGGGTGGTCTCGACGCTCGCGACCCAGTCCCGCAGCGCTTCGTTGGTGGCATCCTTGAGCGTGCGGGTGCCGGACCCGACCGGCACGACCGTCGCCCCCAGCAACTGCATCCGGTAGACGTTGAGCGCCTGGCGGGCCACATCCTCCGCGCCCATGTACACCACACACTCGAGACCGAACCGCGCGCAGACCGTGGCGGTCGCGACGCCGTGCTGCCCCGCCCCGGTCTCGGCGATGATCCGCCGCTTGCCCATCCGCCGCGCCAGCAGTGCCTGGCCGATGGTGTTGTTGATCTTGTGGGCACCGGTGTGGTTCAGGTCCTCGCGCTTGAGGATGACACGGCAGCCGACCACCGCGCCGAAACGATCCGCCTCGGTGAGCGGGGTAGGACGGCCGCCGAAATCACGGAGGATGTCGGCGTACTCCGCCCAGAACCCCTGGTCATTGCGCAGGGAATCGTAGAGTGCGGCCAACTGCTCCAGCGCAGGCACGAGGGTCTCAGGCACATAGCGTCCGCCGTATGGCCCGAACCGGCCTGCGACCGCCCGCTCAGGGGGGAGGGAGCTCGCCAACCAGCGCCTCCAGGAACGATCGAATGAGTGCAGGATCCTTCTCACCGGGGACGCGCTCGACCCCGGAACTCACATCCACCACGTCGGGCCCGACCGCCGCCACGACCCCGGCCACCGACCCCGGCCGCAAGCCACCGGCCAGCACCATCGTTCGGCCGGTCAATGCGGTCCGCGCCGCTCGCGCGAGCTCGGTGTCGAGGGGCGTCCCGGTGCCGCCCAACGCGCCGTCCACCTTCGGCTCCACCAGCGTCGCATCGACCTCGGCCGCTCCAGCACCCGCTCCGCGCGCGCCGGCCAGGTCCGCGATGCGCGCCACCCGCCACACCAGCATCCCGTCGCGCTGCAAACGCATTGCGACCTCGCCCCGCAGCTCTCCATGCACCTGGGCGCCGCGGAGCCCGGTCCGATCGCGGTGTCGGAGGATAATGTCGACATCGTCGGACGCGAAGACTCCGAAGACCGGCCGCCCCCCCGCCGCCGCCACGATGTCGTGCGCCTCCGTGGCGCGCACTTCCCGCCGAGCCCCGGGGATCAGGATCATACCAAGGTACGATGCTCCGCACTCAACGGCTACCGCGGCATCCGCGCCACGCCGGAGTCCGCAGATCTTCACCTCAACGGCCACGACGCTCGACCCCGGTCATGGAGGCAGCCAACGCGGTGGGGGACTTGGCGCGGGACAAGGCGCCGCCGACCAGCACCGCGTCCGCACCCGCCGCCGCCGCTATTGCCGCATCATCGGCCGTGCTGATGCCGCTTTCCGCCACCGCGACCCGGTCAGCGGGGATCCGCGACAACAGCGCCCACGCCGCCGAGTGATCGATCGTGAGGTCGTCCAGGTCCCGGCTGTTGATGCCGATCACCAAGGCGCCTGCCTCAAGTGCGACGTCGACCTCGGACGCGGTGTGCGCCTCGACGAGTGCACCGAGCCCGAGCGTACCACACCCGCGCAACAATGTCCGGAGCTCCACCCGCGAGAGTGCGCGCACAATAAGAAGGACTGCGGCCGCACCCGCCGCCCGGGCCTCGACCAACTGCAGCTCGTCGAGGATGAAGTCCTTCCGGAGGACCGGGAGCGGGATCTCCGCCGCGACCGCCGTGAGGTCCTCGATGGAGCCCCCAAAATGGGCCGGTTCGGTGAGCACCGACACCGCTGATGCGCCGGCCGCTGCGTACGCCTTCGCATGCGCGACCGGATCGAGCCCACGCGAGATCTCTCCTCCCGACGGCGACCGCCGCTTCACCTCCGCGATGAGCTTGAGCCGCGGTCCGACCGAGAGCGCATCCCGGAATGACGGCGGTGCCGGGCGCACTGCGGCGGCCCGCTCCAGATCGCCCGCGCGCCGGGCCAGCGCGGGAAGCCGGGCCCGGGTGCCGGCCAGGATCTCGTCGAGGACCGACCCCGTCTTGCCCTTCGGCGCATTTTCGGGTACGTTCATTCGGAGTCCGTTCGGTCGACCTTCCACCTGGGGGAGCGATGCCGCTCACCAAGCGCCAGAGCGAGATCCTCGAGTTCGTCCGCAGTTACATCGCCGAGCAGGGGTATGCGCCCAGCTTCGAGGAGATCGCCGGCCGGTTCGAGTTCCAGTCGCTCGCCACGGTGCACGAGCACCTGAGCAACCTGGAACGCAAAGGCTACATCCGACGGGCCCACAACGAGAGCCGCGCCATCGAGGTGCTGCCCCCGCGAGGTCAGGCCATCGCGACCGAGATCCCGCTCCTGGGTACGGTGGCGGCCGGCTTCCCGATCGAGTCCCTGGCGCACGACGAGACCATCGCGCTGCCGGACGACATGCTCCCACGGCGGGGCCCCAACTACGCCCTCCGGGTCAAGGGCCAGTCGATGATCGAGGAGCACATCTGCGATGGCGACGTCGTGGTGGTGCACGGACGGGATGCCGCCGAGAACGGCGAGATGGTCATTGCGCTGGTCAACGGATCCGAAGCGACGGTCAAGAAGTTCTATCGGGAGCCCGGCGGCTGGGTCCGCCTGCAACCCGCCAACGCCACGATGTCGCCGCTGCGCTTCCAGGAGCGCGATGTCGTGATCCAGGGCGTGGTGGTGGGGATCCTCCGGAAGTACTGATCTCACGCGCTCGTCCGGAGCCGATCCAAACGATCGGCGCCCTGTCCCTCGTCGAGCGCCCGGCCCGCGAGCGCCAGCGCCTCCCCGAAGCTCCGCCGCCCCTCCGATACATAGATGGCCGCCGCCGCGTTGAGCAGCACGGCGGCCCGCCCGGCGGGATCGTCCGCACCGCGCAGCAGCTGCTCCACCCGGTCCGCATTTTCCGCTGGTGAGCCGCCCATCAGTTCCTTCAGGTCGATCGCCCCGACACCCAATGCCTCCGGCTCGACGGTCCATTCGTGCACCTCACCCGCCCGCACCTCCCACACCGACGTCGGTCCGGTCGGACTCACCTCGTCCATCCCGACCTCCCCATGCACCACCAACGCGTGCACCGCGCCCAGCCGCGCCAGAGCGCGGGCCAGTACCGGCGCCTTGCTCCGATCGGCGACACCCACCACCTGGCGTCGGGCGCCGGCAGGATTGCCCAGGGGACCGAGCAGGTTCATGACCGTCGGGATGCCCAGTTCCCGGCGGACCGGCCCCGCGTGGCGGAGCGCCGGATGGAAGTTGGGCGCGAAGAGGAACATGATGCCGGCGTGATCGAGCGCGCGCACGGCGCGCTCCGGGGCGATGTCGATCGCGACGCCGAGCGCCTCGAACACATCGGCCGAGCCGCTCCGGGAGGTGAAGCTCCGGTTGCCGTGCTTGGCCACCGGGACGCCGGCGCCGGCCGCCACCAACGCCGCCGCCGTCGAGATGTTGAAGGTCGGGACGCTGCCGCCGCCGGTGCCGCAGGTGTCGACGAGGTCGTCACGATCGGCAACTCCGGGGAGTGTCACCATCGCGCGACGGAGCGCGGTGGCCGCGCCGGCGATCTCCTCGTCGGTCTCGCCCAGGACCCGGAGCCCCACCAGCAACGCCGCGATCTGACTCGGCGTGGCACTCCCTGCCATCAGTTCATCGAACGCGGCCCCACAGGCCTCGGCGGTGAGGTGCTGCCCGTCAGCGAGTTGAGTGATGGCGCGTGCGAGCGGAGTGGGATGTTCGATGGGAGGGTCCATCTGCGAGCGGCGAGGGGTCGGCCGGACACCACCTGCGGAACGCGCGGAGTGTACCGGCAGAGAGCGCGTTTTGTCAACGCTGACAACGAGTTGCGCGGCTTGTTCAGGGGGATCGGGCGGACTAGATTTCGACCCGATGACCCGCACCTTTCTGGCCCGGTTGCAGTACACTGGGGGCGGTTTCCTCGGATGGCAGCGCCAGGCCGAAGGACGCACGGTCCAGGGCGAATTCGAGCGGGTCCTCGAGCGGCTGGTGGGACAACGGGTGGTCTCTCACGCCGCAGGACGGACGGATGCCGGGGTCCACGCACTCGGGATGGGCGTGAGTTTCTCGCTCTCAGCGCAGTGGGACCGTACGTCGGTGGCACGGGCGCTCAACGGATTGCTGCCGCCGGACTGCTGGGTGGAGTCGGTCGCGTTGATGCAGCCGGACTTCCATGCCCGTCGCAGCGCCACCGGTCGCCATTACCGGTACGATATCGGCACCGATGCCGCCGCGAAAGCGCCGTTCCGGTCGCCGTATGAATGGGCGCTCTGCCGCCCGCTCGACCTCGCCGCGCTCACTGCCGCGGCCGCCCGGATCCTTGGCACGCACGATTTCTCGGGATTCGCGGTCAAGGGCGAGCCGAAGCCGCACTACCGGTGCACGCTGCGCCAGTCGGAATGGGAGTGCCGGCCCGATGGCGCCGGCGTTCGGTTCCACGTGGCGGCCGATCGGTTCCTGCACCACATGGTGCGCATGCTCGTGGGGACGATGGTCGACATCGCCCTCGAACGGCGACCGATGGCAGACGTGGATGCCCTGCTGGTGGCGGGTGACAACCGGGAGGCCAGTCCCCCCGCACCCCCCCAAGGACTCTACTTCGTGGCAGCAGACTACCCGGCGGAGTGCTTTGCGGACGATCCCGATCCTCGAACGTGAGCTGATGCGCGTCACCGCGCTCGTGGCCCTGCTCCTTGGTGCGGCGGCCCCGTCCGCGACCGCGCAAGGCGCCCCGGCGGCGCGCTCCGCGTCGAGTTCCCGGCGCACCGCCCTGGTGGATGCGGCCGCCCGGGTCAGTCCGTCGGTCGTCTCGATCAGCGTGCAGTCCCACCAACGGGCCAACGTCCAGAGCCCGTTCGACATGTTCTTCATCCCCCAGACCGCCGAACGCGCCGTCACCACCTACGGTACCGGGTTCGTCATCCGCCCCGGCGGCTACATCGTCACCAACCAGCACGTCGTGGCGAACGCCGAATCGATCACGGTGACCCTGCCCGACGGCACCGACCTGCCCGCCACGCTCATTGGTGCCGATCCGCTGTCGGATATCGCGGTGGTCAAGATCGATCGCAGCGATCTCCCGATCCCGACGATGGGCGGCACCACCGACCTGATGATCGGCGAGTGGGCCATCGCCCTCGGCAATCCGTTCAACTTCCTCCTGGGGAACGCCGAGCCGACGGTCACCGCCGGCGTGATCAGCGCCACCGGACGCAACATCCTCCCCCAGGGCGATGAGACCGGCCTCTACCTCGACATGATCCAGACCGATGCCGCGATCAATCACGGCAATTCGGGCGGGCCGCTGGCCAACGCCCTGGGCCAGGTCATCGGTGTCAACTCCTCCATCTTCACCAGCAGCGGCGGGTCGATCGGCCTCGGCTTTGCCATTCCCATCGAACGGGCCCTGCGGGTGGCCGATGAGCTCATCCACTCCGGCGTGGTCCGCCGACCGTGGGTGGGCCTCGACGTGGCCGGGGCCGAGAGCATGCGGGATTGGAAGACCCAGGGCGGCGTGTCGGTGACGCGGGTGGCCCCCGGCGGACCGGCGGCACTGGCGGGGATCGTGGCCGGCGATGTCCTGGCCACCGCCAACGGACGCCGGCTCCGGAACTTCCTCGACTGGGAGTCGGTCAATCTCGACGTCGCCGTGGGAGACACGATCGTCGTGACGCTCCGGAAGGGCGGCGTCCAGGTGACGCGCAAGCTCGTCGCGGCCGACCTTCCCACCATGACGGCGACGCGGGTGACGGTGCTCAAGGGGCTCGAGCTCGTCACGATGACGCCCTCGATCCGCAGCGAGAAGGGGATCAAGAGCGAGCAGGGTGCCTTGATCGTCCGCATCGCCGACGCGGTCGCGCAGGCCACGGGGATGCAGCAGGGCGATGTCATCGTCGCCA
The DNA here is from genome assembly GCA_049680185.1 of Gemmatimonadales bacterium. Classification (GTDB taxonomy): domain Bacteria; phylum Gemmatimonadota; class Gemmatimonadetes; order Gemmatimonadales; family GWC2-71-9; genus CAMLHU01. The sequence continues at coordinate 44,676 of JBAUHI010000020.1, forward strand.
TCGACCGCACGCCGGTGACCGAGGCGGAGCAGGTGGGAACACTCCTGAAGGCGATGCACCCACGCGATTCGATGCGCTTCTACCTCGAGCGAGGCGGCCGCGTGGTCTACACCGACCTGGCCTTCCAATGACCGACGACGGCTACCGCTCCCCCCTCGGCACCCGCTACGCCTCGCCGGCGATGCAGTCGCTGTGGGGCGCGCCCCACCGCATCGGACTCTGGCGCCGGCTCTGGCTCGCGCTGGCCGAGGCGGAGTCGGAACTGGGCATCCCGATCCCTGCCGCCGCACTCGATGAGATGCGCGCCCACTTGGACGACGCCGATCTGGCCGCGGCCGCCGAATATGAGCGGCGCTTCCGCCACGACGTGATGGCCCACGTGCACCAGTTCGCCGACCAGGCGCCGGCGGCCCGGCCATGGCTGCACCTCGGTGCCACCAGCGCCTTCGTCACCGATAACGCCGATCTCCTGGTGCTGCGGCACGGGATGAAGCAGGTGCTCGGGCGGGTGCTGGCGCTCCTGGCCGCACTCGAGGTCCACGCCCGCCGCACCCGTGCACTCCCCTGCCTCGCGTACACTCATTTCCAGCCGGCCCAGCTCACCACCGTGGGCAAGCGTGCGACGCTCTGGATGCAGGACTTTGCCCTGGACGTCGAGGAACTCTCCCGACGGATCGAGAGCCTCCGCTTCCGCGGCTGCCAGGGGACCACCGGCACCCAGGCCAGCTTCCTCGAGCTCTTCCACGGCGATCACGCCAAGGTCCGCGAGCTCGAACGCCGGGTGACGGCCAAGCTCGGCTTCGCGGAACAATTCGCGGTGACCGGCCAGACCTACCCCCGCAAGGCCGACAGCCAGGTGCTCGACGCGCTGAGCGGTGTGGCGCAGTCCGCCGCCAAGATGGCGCAGGACCTCCGCCTCCTGCAGCACGAGGGCGAGCTGCTGGAGCCCTTCGAATCGGAGCAGGTCGGCTCCAGCGCCATGGCCTACAAGCGGAATCCGATGCGCGCCGAGCGGATCGGCGGGCTGGCGCGCTTCGTCATCTCGCTGCAGGCCAACGGCGCCCACACTGCGGCGGCGCAGTGGCTCGAACGGACGCTCGATGACAGCGCCAACCGCCGACTCACGCTGCCGGAGGCGTTCCTCGCCACCGACGCCATCCTGGTGCTCGCGGCCAACATCGCATCCGGCCTCGAGGTGCGGGAGCCGGTCATTGCCCGGCACGTGCACGAGCAGATGCCGTTCATGGCCACCGAACGCTGGCTGATGCTGGCGGTGGAGCATGGCGGAGATCGACAGGCGCTGCACGAGGTCATCCGACGCCATTCGCTGGCGGTGGCCGAGCAGGTGGCGGCTGGCGGCGCCAACGACCTGATGGCACGGCTCGCCGCCGATCCGGTGTTCGCGTCGATCCCCGCGGCACGCATGGCCGCGGAGTTGGAACCCGCGCGTTACACCGGCCGTGCCGCCGAGCAGGTGGTGGAATTCCTGGACGGCTTCCTGGCACCGCTCGTTGCACGGGCCCGACCGCTCGCCCACTCGACCTCGACGGCGGAGGTGCGGGTATGAGCGTCGTGACGTTGGCGGAGAGCCGGCTCCCGCTGCAGATGCTGCGGCGTGGCAAGGTGCGCGAGGTCTACGCCGTGGACCCGGAGCACCTCCTGCTGGTGGCGAGCGACCGGGTGAGCGCCTTCGACGTGGTGATGCGCGAGGCGGTGCCGTGGAAGGGTGCGGTGCTGACCCAGGTCAGCGCCTTCTGGTTCGAGCTCCTGGCGGATGTCGTGCCGTCCCACTTCGTGACGGCCCGCACCGACGAGATCCTGGCCCGTATCCCGATGCTGCTGCCGCACCGGGACCAGATCCGGGGTCGCGCCACGCTGGTCCGCCGCACCACGCCGGTCGCCTTCGAATGCGTGGTGCGGGGCTACCTCTCCGGCTCGGCGTGGAACGAGTACCGCTCGGACGGGACGCTCGCGGGCGAACCGCTCCCCCGTGGACTGACCGAGAGCGCCCGGCTCGACGCACCGATCTTCTCTCCCGCCACCAAGGCCGAGAGCGGCCACGACGAGAACGTCACGTTCGGCAGGATGGCCGAGGCGCTGGGTCCCTCGATGGCCGAACGCCTGCGGACCTTGAGCTTCGCGATCTACGCCCGGGGCCTCGCACACGCCGCTGCGCGCGGCATCATCGTGGCCGACACCAAGTTCGAGTTCGGCACCGACAGCGCGGGGACCCTGCGACTGATCGACGAGGTGCTCACGCCCGACAGTTCCCGGTTCTGGCCCGTCGACCGGTACGCACCGGGCGGCCCTCAGCCGAGCTTCGACAAGCAGCCGCTGCGGGACTACCTGGCCGGCCTGCGCAGCGCCGGCACCTGGTCCGGAGAGGCGCCTCCGCCACGATTGCCCGATGCAGTGATCGAGGCCACGAGCGCCCGGTACGTGGACGCATTTTCCCGGCTCACGGGCCGAACGCTGGAGGAGTCACTCTGATGCGCATCGCTCGCGAAGGCTGGCCGTTCATCCTCGGCGCGGGGGCCGTACTCGTCGTGCTCGGGCTTCTGCACTGGTGGTGGGCGGCCGGCATCTGGGCACTGGTGGCCATCTGGGTGGTGGCGTTCTTCCGCGACCCCGAGCGGACAGGCCCCCGCGGCCCCCAGTACCTGATCGCGCCGGCGGATGGCCTCATCGTGAGCGTCGTCGACGTGGATGAGCCAAGCTTCCTGCAGGGCAAGGCGCAGCGGGTGGCCATATTCATGAACGTGTTCAACGTGCACGTGAACCGGTATCCGGCGGATGGCGTCGTGGCGTACCGCCACTACAATCCGGGACGCTTCCTGAACGCGGCCGATGAGAAGGCGAGCCTGATGAACGAACAATCGTCGGTCGGCCTCGACACGCCGAAGGGGAAGGTGCTGGTGCGACAGATCGCGGGGCTCATCGCGCGGCGGATCGTCACCGACCACACCCCCGGCACGGCGGTCCGGCAGGGCGCCCGGATGGGATTGATCCGGTTCGGCTCGCGGGTGGACCTGTTCGTGCCGCCGGGTGCCACGGTGCGGGTGCAGGTGGGCCAGAAGACCACGGCCGGGCGGACGGTGGTGGCCGAATGGACCTGATGCCCCGCCGTCCCGGCCTGCCCCGCCGCAGCATCGGCCGGGCGGTCATCGTCCTCCCCAGCACCTTCACGCTCGGCAACCTGTTCTTCGGCGTGTGGGCCATCGTCGCGGCGTATAACCGCAACTTCACGGCGGCCGCCTGGTACGTGGTGTTCGCGGGAGTGCTGGACATGCTCGACGGCCGGATCGCTCGCCTGTCCAAGACGGGCACCCGGTTCGGCGCCGAACTCGATTCGCTGGTGGACGCCATCTCGTTCGGTGTGGCGCCGGCGATGATCATGTACTTCCTGGAATTCTCGACCGCCGGTCGGTTCGCCTGGGTCATATGTTACGCGTACGTGGTGGGGGGAGTGCTCCGCCTGGCGCGCTACAACGTGCAGACCCACGGCAAGCCGGAGGGGGGGAGCTGGTTCACCGGACTTCCCTCTCCCGCCGCCGCGATGACGCTGGCCACCTGGTACCCGTTCAGCCAGACGGCGTTCTACCGCGACGTGCTGGCACCGATGGATCTGCCGCAGCCGGGGCTCACGGTGCTGATCGTGCTTGCCGCCGTGCTGATGGTGAGCAACGTGAAGTACCCCCGCTTTCCGGCCGCCGGATTCCGAAGCGCCAAGGGGATCTTCGGCACGGTCTTCACGCTGACGATCGTGGTCCTCGGCCTCACATGGCCGGAGTACCTCTTCTTTCCGCTCGGCATCACGTTCATGGCCTATGGGGTGGTGCGGGCCGGCGCCCTGGCGCTATTCGACCGGCCGGAACCGGCCGGGCCGGGGCCGGACGATGATGACCTGAATGACGATGACGACGATGGTGCGGCCGCGCGCCGGGAGAACGACCTGTGACCTTTCGTGTCCACGTGCAGGTGATGCCCCGCGCCGGCCTCCTCGATCCCCAGGGCCAGGCGGTCGAGACCGCACTCCATGCGCTGGGATTCAGCGGCGCCGCCCAGGTGCGGATCGGCCGGTCGATCACCTTCGAGCTCCGGGCCGCCTCGAGCGAGGACGCCGCCGCCAAGGCGCGCCAGATGTGCGACAAGCTCTTGGCCAACCCGGTCACCGAGGACTTCGAGTTGCGGGTCGAGGAGGCCTGATGTTCCGCGCCGCGGTGATCCGCTTTCCCGGCAGCAACTGCGATCAGGACGTGCTCCACGCCGCCCAGCGTGCCGGCGCCGAAGCGTATTACGTCTGGCACCAGGACACCGATCTCGCCGCCGCGGATGCGGTGCTCCTCCCGGGCGGCTTCAGCTTCGGCGATCACCTGCGTTCGGGGGCCATCGCGCGGTTCAGCCCCGTGATGCAGGCGGTCCAGCGGCACGCCGAGGCCGGCGGACTGGTGCTCGGGATCTGCAACGGATTCCAGATCCTCTGCGAAGCGGGCCTCCTCCCGGGTGCGTTGATGAAGAACGAGCGGCTGACCTTTGCATCCCGCCCGGTGACGTTGCGGATCGAGCGGACGGCGACCGCATTCACGAGCGCCTATCGCAAGGGCCAGCTCATCCAGATGCCGGTGGCGCACGGCGACGGCCGGTTCGCGGCCGACCCCGAGACCCTCCGGCGCCTGGAGGCGGAGGGGCAAGTGGTGGTCCGCTACGCCACCGCCGAGGACAACCCCAACGGCTCCGCCGCCGACATCGCAGGGATCTGCAATCCGACCGGCACCGTGGTGGGGCTCATGCCCCACCCCGACCGCGCCGCCGACCCGCTCCTTGGCAACCCCGATGGGCTCGGTTTCTTCACCTCGATGCTCGCGGCCATCCCCGCGGCAGGAGTTTGCTGATGCGCACCATCGCTCTCATCGCGACCGCCCTGATCGTCCCGTCCCTGGCGTTCGCCCAGCAGCCGACGACGCCCCCGACCGATACCGCCGCGGCGGCAGCGCCAGCCCCGGCGGTGGTGCCGGTCCCGACCATCACTCCGCCGGCCGACACGCCGATGTCGCCAGCGCCCGCGGCCGCGACGGAGTCGGTCGCCACGATCGCGCCGGGAATGACGGTGGCGGAAGTGGAAGCGGCGTGGGGCAAGGCCGGTGTCGTCCGGACCGACGGGGCCCAGACCTTCCTCTTCTACAAGAACGACTGCCTCAAGACGTGCGGCACGTTCGACGTGGTGATGCTGCAGGACGGCAAGGTCATCGATGCGATCGTCCGCGCCAGCTATCATCGATACAGCGGCACTTCGTCCTCTCCGGCGGGGCGCAAGCCGTCCTTCACCAAGCCGACCGCATGACCGACCGATGACCATGGAAAAGCCGAGCAAGGGCGAAGACGAATACTTTGCGCGCCAGGACGCCGAGCTGATCCGGAAGGAACGGGACTCGACCGCGACCCAGGCCGATGACGATGCGCGCCACAGCCACGTCGGGAAGTGCCCCCGGTGCGGCCACGATATGCACCACGAGGGGTACCACGAGATCCCCGTGCAGCGATGCGGAAACTGCGGGGGGGTGTTCCTTGACAGCGCCGCGCTCGAGCAACTCGCCACGCACCATGATCCCGGCATCCTCGGCCGCGTCTTTGCCGACCTGAGCAAGGCCTTGCAGGGCCCCGGCCGCCACACGTGACCGCCACGGCACCTACCCGCGCCCATCCCTTCCCCGGCGAACCGCCGGTCACCGACCGGCTGGTGCGCGAGCATAATCTCACGCCCTCGGAATACGAACGGATCGAGGAACTCCTCGGCCGCCGACCCACGCTCACCGAACTCGGGGTCTTTTCCGCCCTCTGGTCGGAGCACTGCTCGTACAAGCATTCCAAACCGGTGCTCCGGAAGTTCCCGACCGGCGGGACCGCCGTGATCCAGGGCCCGGGAGAGAATGCCGGCGTCCTGCGCCTGCCGCGCGGCTGGGCGGTGGCGTTCAAGGTCGAGTCCCACAATCACCCCTCGGCGGTCGAACCCTTCCAGGGCGCCGCCACCGGCGTCGGCGGCATCCTGCGCGACGTGTTCACGATGGGCGCCCGCCCGGTCGCGGTGCTCAACAGCCTGCGCTTCGGCCCGCTCGACGAACCCCGTAACCGCTACCTCTTTGCCGGCGTCGTCCGCGGCGTCGGGACCTACGGCAACTGCGTCGGCATCCCGACCCTGGGCGGCGAGGTCGACTTCGCCCCGGGGTACAGCGGCAACCCCCTCGTCAACGCGATGGCGGTGGGCCTGCTCAAGGAAGCGGACCTGATCACCGCCCGGGCCCACGGCGAAGGCAACGTGCTCTTGACGGTCGGCGCGCGCACCGGCCGGGACGGGATCCACGGCGCCAGCTTCGCCTCCGAAGATCTCTCCGCCAAGTCCGAGGCCCGTCGGCCCCAGGTCCAGGTGGGCGATCCCTTCACCGAAAAACTCCTCCTCGAGGCCACGCTCGAGCTCCGCTCCCGCGACCTCATGGTGGCCATCCAGGACATGGGAGCCGCCGGCCTCACCAGTTCATCGGCCGAGATGGCCGCCCGAGGCGGTGTCGGCGTCGAGCTCGAGACCGACAAGGTCCCCGTCCGCGAAGCTGGCATGACGCCCTACGAGATCCTGCTCTCGGAATCCCAGGAGCGGATGCTGGTGGTGGCGGAGCCCCGCCGCATCGACGCGATCAAGGAGGTCTGCGAGCGCTGGGGACTCCACGCGACGCCGATCGGCCACGTGACGAATGACGGGATGTTCCGGGTGCGGCACGGCGGAATCGTGGTGGCGGAGATCCCTGCCCAGCGCCTGGTCGACGACGCGCCGGTCTACCACCCCGCCGCGGCCGAGTCTCCTGCCGCGCGCGCGCGCCGTGCGCTCCGCCCCTCCCGGGCACCCCGCACCGACGTCCGCCGGGCGCTGCCATTCCTGCTCGATGTGCCGAGCATCGCGAGCAAGCGCTGGGTGTTCGAGCAGTACGATTCCACGGTCCAGGCCAACACCGTCCTCGGCCCCGGTGGTGATGCCGGCGTGCTCCGCGTCGACCATGAGGCGTTCGGCCTTGCCGTGACCCTCGACTGCAACGCCCGATTCGTGGCGCTCGATCCCTACGAGGGCGGCAAGGCGGTGGTGGCGGAGGCGGCCCGCAACGTCGCCTGCACCGGAGCGGTGCCGCTCGGAATCACCGACTGCCTCAATTTCGGCAACCCGGAGCGGCCGGAGGTCTTCTTCCAGTTCACCGAGGCGTGCCGCGGGATCAGCGACGCCTGCCGGGCGTTCGACATCCCGGTCACGGGCGGGAATGTCTCCTTCTATAATGAAAGCCCGACCGGGGCCATCGATCCGACGCCGGTGATCGGGCTGGTCGGGTTGCTGGATCGGGTCGACCAGCGGATCCCCAGCCACTTTGCCACCGAGGGTGATCGCATCGTGATCTTCGGCCGGACGCGGGGTGAGATGGGCGGCTCGGCGTACTGGTCGGAGGTGCTCGACTGCACCGGCGGCCGTCCCCCGCAGGTCGACCTCGAAGCCGAACGTGCACTCCAGGGTCTCCTGGCCGAGGCCGCCCGCGCGGGACTCCTCCGCTCGGCGCACGATTGCTCCACCGGTGGCCTGGCAGTGGCGCTGGCGGAGGCCGCGCTCGGCGGTCCCTACGCGGCGCACGGACTTGGCGCCGAGATCGACCTTCGCGGCTATGCACCGACACTTGACGATGCGGCACTCCTGTATGGCGAGGACCATGGCCGCGTGGTGGCCACGTTCAGAGCGGCAGATGCTGGCCAACTCGCCGCACTGGCCCGGCGCCACGGAGTGCCCGGCTTCGGCGCCGGGTGGGTCGGTCCGGGTGGCGGGGCGCTCCAGATCCGCACTGAGCGCGGAAGCCTTCGGTGGTCCATCGACCAGCTCCGCAAGACCTATCTCGACGCGATCCCGCGGCGGATGGCGGCCACTATCGGCGGGGGGAACTGACGATGTGCGGCATCTTCGGCGTCTCCGGCGTCCCCGACGCGGCACGGCTCACCTACCTCGGCCTGTACGCCCTGCAGCATCGCGGTCAGGAGAGCGCCGGCATCGTGGCGATCGATGCCAATGGGCAGGCCCGACTCCATCGCGGCATGGGTCTGGTGTCCGACAATTTCAAGGGCACCGAGCTCTCCGGGCTGGTCGGCGACACCGCCATCGGCCACACCCGCTATTCGACCGCCGGCAGCTCGGTGCTCTCCAACGCCCAGCCCTTCCTCGTCAACTACCGGCACGGGCCGCTCAGCATCGCGCACAACGGCAACCTGACCAACGCCATCGAGCTCCGGCACGACCTGGTCGAACGCGGGTCGCTCTTTGCCTCGACCAGCGACACCGAAGCGCTCGTCCACCTGATCGCGCGGTCCGATGAGCCCGATCCGGAGCGCCAGATCCGCGCGGCACTCGAGGCGTCCGAGGGCGCGTACACCCTGCTCATCACCGTCGGCCGGGCGATGTTCGCCGTGGTCGATGCCCGGGGGTTCCGCCCGCTCGTCATCGGTCGACTGGGCGATGGGATCGTGGTCGCGTCGGAGACCTGCGCCCTCGACCTCGTGGGGGCGACACCGCTCCGCGAGCTCCGCCCCGGCGAATTCGTGCGCATCGAGGACGGGCGGGTCACCGACCTCGCGCCGCTCTCACCGCGTCCCGAGAGCCGGTGCGTCTTCGAGCTGGTGTACTTTGCCCGCCCCGACAGCCGGGTCTTCGGCGAGTCGGTCGACGCGGTGCGTCGGTCTCTCGGCCGCCAACTGGCCATCGAACATCCGGTCCCCGATGCCGACGTGGTCTTCAGCGTGCCCGACAGCGCCAATGCAATGGCGCTGGGGTACGCCGAGCAGTCGGGCATACCGCTCGAGAACGGGCTCATCCGCAACCACTACGTCGGACGCACGTTCATCAACCCGAGCCAGGCGCTCCGGGTGGCCAAGGTCCGGATCAAGTTCAACCCGGTCCGCGAGGTGATCGCCGGCAAGAAGGTCGTCGTGGTCGATGACAGCCTGGTGCGCGGCACCACCAGCCAGGGCCTCGTCACCATGATCCGGCAGGCCGGCGCCCGCGAGGTGCACCTCCGGCTCGCCTCCCCACCGATCACCGGCCCCTGTCACTACGGAATCGATACGCCGACCCGCGAAGAGCTGATCGCCTCCACGCACTCGCCCGAGGAGATCCGGAAGTTCCTCGGCGTCGACACCCTCGGCTACCTGTCGCTCGACAGGATGCTCGAGGCGGCAGGGACCCGGAACCGGTGGTGCCACGCCTGCTTCTCCGGCCAGTACCCGACCGGCGAGAGCGCATTGGTGACCATGGGAGCGGTGCGGCGATAAGGCGGGTTGAGCGGGTGAAGTACGGCAGTTCTGATCCATTTGCACTGCGGCCCCGGGGCGAGACATGACGACGGAACCCAAGCTGGTCTACTTCTTCGGTCAGGGGCGCGCCGAAGGTACGGCCGCGATGAAGGACATCCTCGGCGGGAAGGGCGCGGGCCTGGCCGAGATGACCAATATCGGCATCCCGGTGCCACCTGGATTCACCATCGCCAGCACGATGTGCCTTCCCTACCTCGAAAGCCGCACCTTCCCGCCCCGCCTCCAGCACCAGGTCGAGGACGCCCTGCAGCGGATCGAGGCCGCGACGGGCAAGTCCTTCGGATCATCGGACGACCCGCTCCTCGTCTCCGTCCGGTCGGGCGCCGCGGTATCCATGCCGGGCATGATGGAAACGATCCTCAACCTCGGGCTCAACGAGACCACGGTGGCCGGGGTGGAACGGCAGACCGGCAACGCCCGCTTTGCCTGGGACTCCTACCGCCGGTTCGTCCAGATGTACGGTGCCGTGGTGTTCGACCTCCCCAAGGCGGCGTTCGACCAGTTGCTGGACGCCAAGAAGGCGGCGCGCAAGGTCGAGCGTGATATCGACCTGCCGGCCGAGGACCTCAAGGCCCTCACTGCAGAGTTCAAGGCGCACATCACCAAGTCCACGGGGCGCCCCTTCCCCGAGGAGCCGATGGATCAGCTGTGGGGTGCGGTCACCGCGGTGTTCGAGAGCTGGAACACCCGCCGCGCCATCGACTACCGGAAGCTGCACGGCATCCCGGACACGATGGGCACGGCCGTGAGCATCTGCACCATGGTCTTCGGCAACCTGGGCGAGGATTCCGGCACCGGTGTCGCGTTCAGCCGCGATCCCTCGACCGGTGCGGCGACGCTCTACGGCGAGTTCCTCTTGAACGCCCAGGGGGAGGACGTCGTCTCGGGCGCCCGGACCCCGCTGGCGATCGCCCGCTTGGCCGAAACGATGCCCGCGGTCCACGACGAGCTGGTCCGGATGGCGCGTACGCTCGAACGCCACTTCCGCGACGTACAGGACATGGAATTCACCATCGAACGTGGCAAGCTCTTCATGCTGCAGTGCCGTCGAGCCCAGCGTACCGGGGCCGCCGCACTGCGGAGTGCGTGCGACATGGTGGACGAGGGCCTCATCAGCGAAGAAGAGGCGGTCGCGCGCGTCCCCCCCAACGATCTGAACCAGCTGCTCCACCCCACAATCGATCCCACCGCCGAGCTCGATCTCCTGACCACCGGGCTTCCGGCATCGCCGGGGGCGGCGTCGGGCGAGATCGTCTTTGACGCCGACGTCGCCGCCGAACGGGGCCGGAAGGGCGATGCCGTCATCCTCGTCCGCCGGGAGACGAGCCCCGAGGACTTCCACGGCATGGTCGCCGCCAGGGCGATCCTGACCGCCCGGGGCGGGATGACCAGCCACGCGGCGGTCGTCGCCCGCGGGATGGGGAAGCCGTGCGTGGCGGGCGCCACCGACCTCGAGGTCGATGAGGACAAGGGCACGCTCACCGTCCGGGGCCGGACCTTCGCAGCGGGCGCCTGGATCACGCTCGATGGCGCGACCGGCCGGGTCCTGGCCGGCCAGGCCAAGCTCTCGCCCCCTGCCCTCGACCAGTACTTCGACCGGGTCCTCGGCTGGGCCGACCGGCTCCGCCACCTGCGGGTCCGGACCAACGCTGATACCCCTGCCGATGCGCACAAGGCGCGGGATTTCGGCGCCGAAGGGATCGGGCTCTGCCGCACCGAACATATGTTCTTCGAGGGGGACCGCATCACCGCGATGCGGGAGATGATCGTGGCCCAGGACCCGGCCGGCCGGAAGGCGGCGCTCGCGAAGCTCCTGCCCATGCAGCGGGGCGACTTCGAGTCGATCTTCCGCGCCATGGAGGGGTTCCCGGTCACCATCCGGCTCCTCGACCCGCCCCTGCACGAGTTCCTGCCGCACGAGCCGGAGGAGATCGCCCACCTGGCACGTGACCTCGGCACGCCGGTCGAGGAAATGACCCGCATCGTGCATTCGCTCGAAGAGGTGAACCCGATGCTTGGCTTGCGTGGTTGCCGGCTCGGGATCATCTACCCCGAGATCACCGCGATGCAGGCCCGCGCCATCTTCGAGGCCGCCTGCACCGTCGCGGCACGGGCCGGTCGGGTGATGCCCGAAGTGATGATCCCCCTCACCGCCAGCGTCGTCGAGTTCCGGATGCAGGCGTTGGTGGTGCGCCAGGTGGCGGAAGAGGTCTTCCGGGAGCGGCAGCTCATCGTCCCCTACCTGCTCGGAACGATGATCGAACTCCCGCGGGCCGCCCTCACCGCCGATGATATCGCCCGGGAGGCGCAGTTCTTCTCCTTCGGCACCAATGACCTCACCCAAACGACCTGGGGCTTGTCCCGTGATGACGCCGGCCGCTTCCTCCCGACCTACCTCGAGCGCAACATCATTGCGTCCGACCCCTTCCAGATCCTCGACCAGAAGGGGGTCGGCAAGTTGATCGAGATGGCCTGCAAGCTCGGCCGCACTACGCGGCCCGACCTCAAGCTCGGTATCTGCGGCGAGCATGGCGGCGAGCCGAGCTCGATCGCGTTCTGCGATGCGCTGGGCATGAACTACGTGAGTTGTTCACCGTTCCGGGTGCCGATCGCCCGGCTCGCCGCGGCCCAGGCGGCGCTGGCGGAACGCGGCACGATGGATCGGACGAGGGCCAGCCTGTGAGCGCCACCCCACAGCCGCTCGTCGGCATCGTGATGGGTTCCGATACCGACTGGGAAACGCTGGAACACGCTGCGAAGACGCTGGCCGAGTTCGGGGTCCCGTTCGAGCATCGGGTGGTCTCGGCCCATCGGACACCCGATCTGCTGACCGGATACGCCCGTGATGCCCGCGGGCGGGGGCTCGCGTGCATCATCGCCGGCGCCGGTGGGGCGGCGCACCTGCCGGGTATGCTCGCCTCCCACACCACCGTGCCTGTACTGGGCGTTCCGGTCCGGTCGCGCGCCCTCCAGGGACTCGATTCCCTGCTCTCGATCGTGCAGATGCCGGCCGGGATCCCGGTCGCCACCTTTGCCATCGGCGAGGCTGGCGCCAGGAACGCGGCGCTCTTTGCCGTGGCGCTCCTCGCCCGCACTGATTCCGCGCTTCAGGCCCGGCTCGACGACTTCCGCGCCCGGCAAACCGCGAACGTGCTCGCCAAGTCGCTCCCTCCCGTCCCGTGATCCTTCCCGGTTCCACCCTCGGCATGCTCGGCGGCGGTCAGCTGGGCCGGATGTTCACGCTCACTGCCCGCGAGATGGGCTACAAAGTCCTGGTCCTGGACCCCGACCCGGACAGCCCCGCCGGCCAGGTGGCCGACCTGCACCTGCAGCGTCCCTACACCGATCCTGGTGCGATCGAGCGGATCATCCAGCACTGCGCTGCGGTGACCACCGAGTTCGAGAACGTCCCCGCGGACGTGCTCACCGTGCTGGCGGTCCGGCTCCCGGTGCGCCCAGGTGCCAAGGCCGTCGCCGCCGCACAGGACCGGATCTCGGAGAAGACCTTCCTGCAGAACAATGGATTCGCCACCGTCGGGTTCCATCCGCTGCGGACGGCTGCCGACGTCGAGGTCGCCACGAGCGTGGTCCCGGGACCGTGGATCGTCAAGACGGCGCGCCTTGGCTATGACGGCAAGGGCCAGGCGCGCGTGGCGACGGCCGCCGCGGCCCTGAAGGCATTCGAGGCGGCCGGTAGCGTGGAGTGCATCCTTGAACAGCAGGTGCCGCTCGATCTCGAAGTGTCGGTGGTGCTGGCCCGAGGGGTGGATGGCCGGACGGCGGTCTTCCCGGCCGGCGAGAACGTGCACCATCGTGGCATCCTGTCGACCACGACCGTTCCCGCCAGGCTTCCCGGCCAGCTGGGCTCGCAGGCGACCGAGATCGCCATCGGCATCGCGGACGCACTCGAATACGTCGGCGTGCTCGGGGTCGAGATGTTCCTGACTGACGGCAAGCTTCTGGTGAATGAGATCGCACCCCGGCCCCACAACTCGGGGCACTGGACCCAGGACGCCGCGGCAAGCTCCCAGTTCGAGCAGCAGGTCCGGACGCTCTGCGGACTTCCCCTCGGCGATCCGCGCGTGCTCACCCCCGTGACGATGGTCAATATTCTAGGGGACGCCTGGGACCGGGGTGAGCCCGACTGGGGCGCCGCGCTCGCCGATGCCGGCGTCAAGCTGCACCTCTACTCCAAGAACCAACCGCGCCCCGGCCGCAAAATGGGGCACCTGAACGTGCTGGGGGGCAATGCCGCCGAGACCCTGCGCCGCGCCCACCGGGCGCTCCGGGTCCTGAGCCGAGGAGATTGATCGGCACGCCGTGTGCATTGCGCGGCCGCGGATCGTCCAGTACAGTGTTGTCAGGGATCAGCCCCTGCCCGGAGGTTCCATGCGCTCCAGTCTTCCCCTCGCGGCCTGCATCATCCTCGCCGCTGCGCCCACCGTCGGTCACGCCCAGGCCACCAAGCCGTTGCCCCCCGGGGTCTACTTCCTCTGGAGTCCGCCCGGCCCACGGACGGTGTACGTCGGGCAGACACTCCCCAACTTCGATTGGGTGGCGCAGCAGGGGGGACGATCCAACAGCTACGGCTTGGCGATGCCCCGAGCGATGGACGCCGATGCGGAGGTCAGGGACGCCGCCTACCGCGTGGCCGATCATCCGAAGACGTCCGCCTTCCTCGGCCAGATGTGGTTCCGCCTTGCCCCCACGACCTCGCATCCCAGCGCACCGGATCTCCACCTCTCGGGCAACGACTATGTGGTCGCCGGCGCTCCGGTGACGCTCTGGATCTCCAATGAGTCGGTCACGGCAGATGACCCGATATTCGTGAGCGTCAAGGTGGACCCGGCGTCCGGTCTGGCGGGTGACACAGGGCCGATCTATGCGACGACCACCGGCGCAGTGCCACCGGGAGGATTCGGATCCAGGCTCCAGGTCGGCATCCCGGCCCTGCCCGCGGGCGCATACCTCGTGTCGATCGAGGCCCGGGACGTCGCCACCGGCAGGCGGAGCACCAGCACCCGGACGCTCATCGTCCAATAGGCCGTCGTCCCGGCCACGCGAACGGGCCCGTTGCCAGATGGCAGCGGGCCCGTTCAGCTGTGCGTCGAAGTGGAGGCGCAGGGAATCGAACCCTGGTCCGAATTTGCTTCCAGAACCGCGCCTACGTGCGTAGGCCATGCTCTTCGCGTCTCCCCGATCCGGCGCACAGCCGGCCGTGCCGGGGACCAGCCCCTGAGATCTCGCTTGCGCCGGCAGGGCGACGGCGTTCGCCAGCCCGGATTTTCGATCCGATGGCGGCGCCCCGGACGGGCTCCGTTCATCGGAGGTGCTTAAGCGAGCTTAGCTCAGCTTAGGCAGCCATTGCCAAGTTGGAGTTGGCAGATGAAACGTTCCAAGCGGTTTATCCAGGGACTTGGACCTGGGCACGCAGCGATTCGTTCACCAAACCCGTCGAAGCCGATCGCCCCCGACGGAGCGAAGGATACCCGCCCGGACCGCCGGACTCAAGCCGTCGTGGTCGGCGCCGCGGACACACGGTTGCGGCCGTGCTGCTTGGAGACGTAAAGCGCGGCATCGGCCTGCATCTCCAGGTTCTGCCGACTCGGGCTCGTTTCCGGCCACGCCGCCACCCCGAACGACGCGGTCAGCGGGTGCCGATGACCCTGCCACATCCACTGCCCATCTGCCAGCGCCGCCCGGATGCGCTCTGCCACCTGCGTTCCCAGGGCCAACCCTGCGCCCGGGGCCCAGACCGCGAACTCCTCCCCACCTACGCGTGCGGCCACGTCCGAGCCCCGGACCTGCTCCTGCAACACGCCGGAAAAATGGACCAATGCCGCATCACCCGCGGGATGGCCCAGCGCGTCGTTCAAGGCCTTGAACCGGTCGAGGTCGGCGTAGATGAGCGCGCCCGAATTGACACCGACCCGGTTCATCGCCGACTGCAGCCCGCGCCGGTTGACCAGCCCGGTCAACGGGTCGGTCGTGGCCGAAGCGGTCACTGCCTCGGTGGCGAGCGCCAGACCGAGGCGGGGTGCCGCGCGGGACAACGTGAGCGTCACGGCGCTCAGCTGGCTGGCGCTCAGGTCGTGGTTGTGCGGCAGGCTGATCGCAGCGGCGCCGACCACCCGGTGGTCGTGCTCGATCGGCAGTACCAGGACCGCCAACCCGCGTTGCCGTCGATCGGCCACGACGTTCCCTGCCGGGTCGTGGGTCGTGTGCAGCTGCGCCAACTCCCCCCGTGCCACCCGCGCCAGCGGGCTCTCCGCCGGCAGCGGCACGTTGAGCAACCGCCGATCGGAGCGGATCGAGGCCCCGATGATGCGGACCGCCCCTCCATCGACCGCCGCGACCAGTGCTTCGGTGTTGAGGGCCCGTTCCAGCTCGAAGGCCAGCGCCAGCCCCACCGTCCCCGGCGATTCCGCGATGAGGGTGCGCTCGGAAGACCACGTCTCCGCGACCCCTCGATACGCGAGCGCCTCCAGCAGGACCCGCAGGTCGTCACGGACCGCGTCGAGGATGGCCGGGTCGACGCCGGCCGGGAACAGGATCCCGGCCACCCGGCTCCCCAGCACCTCCGCCACGAGCACGCCGCCGTCCAGCCGCTCCACCGTGGGTCCACCACCCGGTGCCGCCAGACGCAGTCGGCTGATCACGACCTCCTCGTCCCGCGCGCTCACGTGGTCTTCGTCCACGGCCCGCTCCGGGATCGCATCCTCCGCCGTTCCACTTCGTCCCACCGCCCACACCCCGAGCGCTCCGTGGGCCGCCCGCAGCCACCGTACCGCCGGCGCCGGCAGCATCACGTTGCGACCCGGCCCGCCAAGCGACTTCGACCGGCCACCCAGCCACCGAGCCAGGACGAACCCGATCCCGAACGCGAGCAGGACCGCGATGACGGTCACGTGGCCGCCGTCGTCCGCTGCAGGATCCGGCGGGCCGCCATCGCCGCGCCGAAGCCGTTGTCGATGTTGACCACGGTGACCCCCGCCGCGCAGGAATTGAGCATTCCGAGGAGTGCCGCCAGCCCGCCGAATGCTGCCCCGTATCCGACGCTCGTCGGCACCGCAATGACCGGCACGCCGACCAGGCCGCCCACGACGCTCGGCAATGCACCCTCCATTCCCGCCACCACGATCACCACCGCCGCCTCACGGAGCTGGTCGCCCGCCGCGAGGATCCGATGCAACCCCGCCACCCCCACGTCGATGAGCTTGCGGCCCCGGTGTCCCAGCGCCTGAAGGGCCACGAACGCTTCCTCTGCCACCGGCAGGTCGCTCGTCCCCGCGGCGACCACCAGCGTGAGCGGGCCATCGGCCAGCCGGGCATCGGCCTCGGGTGTGTGCAGCCACAACGTCCGCGCGAGCTCGTTCCACTCCACCGCCGGAAAACGCTCACGGATCGCGGCCGCATGTTCGTCGGTGGCACGCGTGCCAAGGAACCCGCCCGAGACGTTGGCGAGACGTTCCGCGATCGCGACGACCTGGTGCGGGGTCTTTCGCTCGCAGAAGATCACCTCGGGCTGCCCCTGGCGGAGCTCGCGATGATGATCGACCTGCGCGAATTCGAGTTGGGAAACTGGAAAGTCACGGAGCCGCTCCAGCGCATCGGCCGGTGCCAGGCGGCCCGCGGCCACCTCCGCGAGCAGCGACCGGAGTGCCTCGGGGTTCACGCCACCTGCGCGGTGGCCAGCTGACCCTGGCGATCGTCGAGGTAGGTCGAGAAGATGCGCTCCGCGTCGGCCATGGTCTCGACCTGGAAGAGCCGCTGCCGGAGTTCGCTGGATCCGTGCAGGCCCTTGGTGTACCAGCCGAAGTGCTTGCGGAACTCGATGACCGTGCGGCGACCGTCCCCCTGGAGCCGCTGGGCAAGCCGAGCATGCTCGAGCGCCACGCCGAAGCGTTCCGCGACGCTCGGCGCCGCCGGGCGAGGGTCGCCCGCGAGCAGGGCGTGCGCATCCCGGAAGAGCCACGGATTCCCGAACGCGCCGCGCCCCACCATGATCGCGTCGCACCCGGTGTGCCGGTGCATCCGCACCACGTCGTCGGCGGTCTGGATATCGCCGTTGCCGATGACCGGGATCGAGAGCGCCGCCTTGACCCGCGCGATCTCGTCCCAGTTGGCCGATCCGCTGAACATCTGGGTGCGGGTCCGGGCGTGGAGCGTGAAGGCCCGGGCGCCGGCGTCCTGCATCCGGAGGGCGATCCCCACCGGATCGCGCTGTTCGTCGCTCCAGCCGCTGCGGGTCTTGACCGTCACCGGCAGGTGGGTCGCGGCGACGCAGGCCCGGATGATCCGATCCACGAGCTCCAGGTCACGCAGGCACCCCGAGCCGCCGTTGCGCTGGACGACCTTCTTGACCGGGCACCCGAAGTTGATGTCGATGAAGTCGGGTCGGTACGCTTCGGTAACGAGCGCGGTCGCCTCGGCCATCGCGGCCGGGTCCGCGCCGTAGATCTGGATCCCGATCGGCCGCTCGCACTCCTCGAACTCCGCGCCTTCGAGCGTGTTCTTGATCCGGCGCCGGATGGCCTCGGAGGAGAGGAATTCGGAGAGCACGACGTCCGCCCCCATCCGCCGGCTGATCTGGCGGAACGGCGCCTCGGAGACCCCCGCCATCGGGGCCAGCAAGAGCGGCACGGCGCTCCCGGAAGGATAGGGCAACTTCATGTGGGGAAAATACTTGCCCGCGCCCGGCCCGGCAACGCGGCGCGTTGACGCCGCGTGGCGAAGGCCATTAGCTTGCCCGATATGCACCTGCGTGAATTCATTGCCGATCAGGCCATCGACCTTTCGCTCCACGGGACCGGCAAGGATGAGATCCTCGCCCAACTGGTGGCCCTCCTCGAGGTCGACGAGCGCTCGGCGGATGCCTTGCTCAAGCTGCTCCGCCGTCGCGAGACGCTGGGCTCGACCGGCGTCGGACGCGGCATCGCCATCCCCCATTGCCGGACCCCGGTAGTCACCCAGCTCCGGCTGGCCTTCGGGCGACACGACGCCGGCGTCGATTACCGGGCCATCGACGACAAGCCGGTCCACCACTTCTTCCTCATCGTGGCGCCACCGATCGAGGTCTCCAACCAATACCTGCCGGTCCTCGGCAAGATCGCCCAGCTCGCCAAGGAGTCCGATGTCCCCGACCGCCTCGCCAAGGTCGCCGATGCTGCCCAGTTCTTCGCGCTGTTGAGCGAAAAGGGCGTCTGAAGCGGGTGGCGGGTGGCGGGAACGTGCCAGGTACTAGGCGTTAGGTACTAGGTGTGACCGGGACCCCGGCTTGCACCGGATGGTTCACCGCACGACCTCCTCATCGATCACATCGCCTCCTGTCCCGGCGGTCGCACATCCGGCAGCAGCACGGCCAGAAGGCCGAGCAGCGGCAGGAACGCGCATATCTGGTACACGAACACGATGCCATAGTGATCCGCGACCACGCCCAGCACCGCGGCGCCGACACCACCCAGGCCGAAGCTGAAGCCGTAGAACAGGCCGGACACCATGCCGATCCGTTGGGTCAGCATATCCTGGGCAAAGACGATGATCGCGGGAAAGGCGGAGGACAGCACCAAGCCGATGATGACGCTGAGGCCCACCGTCCAGCGCAGATCCACATAGGGGAGCAGCAAGGTGAACGGCGCGACGCCGAGGATCGAGAACCAGATGACCCGTCGGCGGCCGATGCGATCGCCCAACGGGCCACCGATCAGCGTCCCCCCGGCCACCGCGAACAGGAACACCCCCAACAGTTCCGCCGCCGTGCGCGCCGACACGTGGAATCGTTGCATCAGGTAGAACTCGTAGTAGCTGCTGATGCTGGCGAGATAGAAGAACTTCGAGAACATGAGCACCAGCAACACGCCGATGGTGTGGCGGATCATGGGTGCGGGGTATGGCGGCCGATCGTCGGGCCGGGGCGCGCGGACCCGGTCGTTTATGTGCCGGCTGTACCAACGGCTCACCTGCAGCAGGATGACGATGGCCAGCAGCGCGGCCAGCCCGAACCACCCGATGTGGGCGCGCCCCAGCTGCAGCACGATGACCGCCGCCAGGATCGGCCCCAACGCCTGCCCGAGGTTGCCGCCGATCTGGAACACCGACTGCGCCAGGCCGAAGCGCCCGCCCGACGCCATCCGGGCGACCCGTGAAGACTCCGGATGGAATGCCGCCGAGCCGCAGCCGATCAGGGCCACCGCCACCAGCAGGATGTGGTACGACGGCGCCACCGACAGCAACAACAGTCCGCCCAGGGTGAAGCACATCCCGACCGGCAGCAGATACGGCAGCGGGCGCCGGTCGGTCACCATGCCCACGACCGGTTGCAGCAAGGAGGCGGTCAGCTGGAAGGTCAGCGTGATCGCGCCGATCTCGAAGAAGCCGAGGTCGAATTCGCCCTTGAGCAGCGGATAGATCGCGAGGATCACCGACTGCATCATGTCGTTGAGGGTGTGCACGAAGCTGACCGCCACCAGCACGCCATAGCGGGTCGGTCCGTGGTCACCGGACCTTGCCGCACCAAGTGCGATGGGCTTGGTGTCGGTGGCGGAAGTCAAGTTCATTTTGCGGGATCGTGCGGATTCATGAGGTACCAAGTGCTAGGTAATAGGTGCTAGGTATTAGGTACTAGGTGTGACGGGGACCGATACCGGGCTCCGATGCTGGCCAAGCTCCCGGGCACACCTAGTACCGAGTACCTAATACCTCCGTCTCACTCCCACTCGATCGTGGCCGGCGGCTTCGACGACACGTCGTACACCACCCGATTGACGCCGCGCACCTCGTTCGAGATCCGCGTGCTGATCCGCGCCATCACCTCCGGCGGGAAGGGGAACCAATCGGCGGTCATCCCGTCGCGACTGGTCACCGCGCGCAACCCGACCACCTGATCGTAACTGCGGAAATCTCCCACCACGCCGACCGACCGGATCGGGAGCAGCACGGCGAACGCCTGCCAGATGTCGTCATACACGCCCGCCGAGCGGATCTCCTCGGTATAGATGTGGTCGGCCTTCCGGAGGATGTCGAGTTGCTCCTGGGTCACATCACCCAGGATGCGGATGGCCAACCCCGGGCCGGGGAACGGATGGCGGCCCACCATCTCCTCCGGCAGCCCCAGCTCCCGCCCCACCTGCCGCACCTCGTCCTTGAAGAGCTCGCGTAGCGGCTCGATCAGCGTGAAGGGAAGGTCCTCCGGCAACCCGCCGACATTGTGGTGGGTCTTGATCGTCACGGACGGCCCGCCCTTGGGGCTCACCGACTCGATCACGTCGGGATAGAGGGTGCCTTGCACCAGGAACCCGACGTCGGTCCCGACCTGACGGGCCTCATCGCTGAACACGTCGATGAACTCGTGCCCGATGATCTTGCGCTTCTGCTCCGGGTCGGAGACGCCGGCCAGCCTGGTAAGGAACCGCCCCGAGGCATCCACCACCCGGAGGTCGATCCCGAGGTGGGCCCGGAAGGTCTTCTCGACCTGCTCGCGCTCGTGGAGCCGGAGAAGGCCGTGGTCGACGAAGATGCAGGTGAGCCGATCGCCGATGGCCCGGTGCACCAGGGCCGCCGCCACCGAACTGTCCACGCCGCCTGACAGCCCGCAAATGACCCGGCTGGTGGCCGGGACCATCGCCCGCACCTTGGCGATCTCGGTCTCGATGAAGTGCCCCGGCGTCCAACTCGGCGCACATCCGCAAACTCCGAAGAGGAAATTGTCGATGATCTCCCCACCCCGTGCGGTGTGCGCCACCTCGGGGTGGAACTGCACCGCATGGAGCGGCTTCTTGGCGTGCTCGAACGCCGCCACCGGGCTGTTGGCGCTCGACGCGGTGGCCACGAATCCGGGTGGCGGTGCATCGACGTGATCGCCGTGGCTCATCCACACTGGCGTCTCCTCGCCCGGCGTGAAGCCTTGGAACAGCTTGCCGCCCCGGATCGTCACCGCCGCCCTGCCGTACTCTCGCGCACTCGCTCCGACCACCTTGGCGCCAGCGAGATGCGCCATCAACTGCATCCCGTAACAGAGCCCCAGGATCGGGATCCCGAGGTCGAGAAGCGCGGCGTCGGCCTTGGGGGAGTCGGCGTCATAGACGGAATTGGGCCCCCCCGACCAGATGATCCCCTTCGGCGCCCACTCCCGGATCCACTCGACCGAACGGGTCGGCGGGTGGATCTCGCAGTAGACGTGCGCCTCCCGCACCCGGCGCGCGATCAGCTGGGTGAACTGGCTGCCGTAGTCGATGATGAGGATGCGGTCCATTGATGGTCTCAGGTCACAGGTCACAGGTCGCGGGTCGTGGGTCGTGGGTCATGGGTCTCGAGTCGCCCTTACCGCGGTTTCCCCACCGTCACCGGGGTGAATGGATCCACCGCTTCGGTCTTGAACAGCTCATCGACGCTCTCGCGGGGACGCACCACCGCCCAGCGCCCTTCCACCACCAGCACCTCGGCGGCCCGCGCGCGTGTGTTGTAGTTGCTGCTCATCACGAACCCGTAGGCACCGGCGCCGAGCACCGCCAGTCGCTCTCCTGGCTCGACGCCGGGAAGGGCGCGGCCGATGGCCAGGAAGTCGCCGGTCTCGCAGATCGGGCCCACGACATCGACAGTGGCGGTCGGGCGCCCCTTGGCCTCGACCTCCGCGATCCCGTGGAACGCGTGGTACAGGCTCGGCCGGATGAGGTCGTTCATCGCGGCGTCGACGATGACGAAGTCCTTTCCGCCGGAGTGCTTCCGATAGAGCACCTGGGTGACGAGCACCCCCGCAGGACCCACCAGGTACCGGCCCGGCTCGAGGTGGACGGTAAGGCCGAGCGGCGCCAGGAACGGGATCAGCGCGGCCGCGAAACGCTCGACGTCCATTCCGGGCTCGTTCCCGTAGCGGATGCCGAGCCCGCCGCCGATGTCGATCGCCGTGAGGGTATCGACGCCAGCACGACGCGTCTTCGCGACCAGTGCCGCGAGCTTGCTGAGCCCCTCGGCGTACGGCGCCGGATCCAGGAGCTGGGAGCCGATGTGCATCGCCAGGCAGGTGAGGCGAAGGTAGGATGACCGCCGGATGATCTCGACCGCCGCCGGCACCTGATCCACCGGCACGCCGAACTTGATCCCCCCCTGCCCCGTCGAGATGTACGGATGGGTCTCGGCGGTCACGTCGGGATTGACGCGGATGCCGACCGAGACGAAGCCCCCGATCTCGCCGGCCACCCGGGCCAGGAGGTCGAGTTCCTCCAGCGACTCCACGTTGATGTGGGCCACGCCGGTCTCGGCGGCCGCGCGCAGTTCGGCGGCCGTCTTGCCGACGCCGCTGAAGACGATGTCCTCGGAGGCGAACCCTGCGGCGCGGGCCCGCGCGAGCTCGCCCCCGGAGACCAGGTCGGCCCCGGCGCCCAGGTCACGCAGGACCCGCAGCACCGCCAGGTTGCTGTTGGCCTTGACCGCAAAGCAGATCCGATGCGGCACACCGGCCAGCGCCTTGTCGAGCGCCCGGTACCGCCGACCGATCACGCCGGCGTCATAGATGTAGACGGGGGTGCCCACCTGATCGGCGATCTCCGCCAGCGACACGCCGTCGGCCTCCAGCACCCCATGCCGCCGCGCCAGACCCGCCTCCGCGAGCGCGGGGCCCAGATCGACCGGCTCCGCGGAGGTCGCCGGCGCGGCGTCCATCAGTAGGCCTTGGCCCAGACCGCTTCCGCGGTCGCCGGCGCATCGCACCAGATGCACTTCGTCGGCGCCACCGGTGAGCGGAATTCTTCGTCCGGCAACACCCGGATCGTGGCCTTCGTCTCGGACTTGATCGCCGCCTCGCATGCCTCGCCACCACACCACCCCGCGTACACGAAGCCGCCGCCCCCTTCGCCGGACATCTTTTCCAGCAACTGGGCCTTGGTGGCGCCGCGGAGGCTGTTGGCCTCGCGCCGATCCCGGGCCGCTTCGAAGAGCGCTTGCTGCATGAGATGGATCTCGTCCGTGAGCCGCGCACCAGCGCCTTCGAACGGGACCGCTTCCTTGGCCCCGCCGGTGCGGCGGGCCATCATCGCGTGGCCGGCGGCCACATCCCGCGGGCCGATCTCCAGGCGGATGGGGACGCCGCGCGCCTCCCATTCGTAGTACTTGGCCCCGGGCTTGACCCCTTCCCGACCGTCGATGTGGGTCCGGATCCCGGCGGTGCGGAGCGCATCCCGCAGACTCTCCGCCGACGCCATCACGCTGCCACGTTCATCATCCGATCGGTAGATCGGTACGATCACCACCTGGTACTGCGCCAGGAGTGGCGGACAGACGAGGCCCCGATCGTCACCGTGGGTCATGATGAGTCCGCCGATGAGCCTGGTCGAGACCCCCCACGACGTGCTCCACACGTGGTCGATCCCGCCGCTCGCGGTCTGGAACGTCACATCGAACGCCTTGGCAAAGTTCTGGCCCAGGTTATGGCTGGTGCCCGCCTGCAGCGCCTTGTTGTCCTGCATCAGCGCTTCGCAGGCATAGGTCCGGAGCGCGCCGGCAAAGCGCTCGCTGTCGGACTTGAGGCCGGTGAGCACCGGCATCGCCATCCACTGCTCCATGAAGGTCCGGTAGACGCCGAGCATCTGGCGCGCTTCGGCCTCCGCCTCCGCTTCGATCGCGTGGGCGGTGTGGCCTTCCTGCCAGAGGAATTCGGTGGTCCGGAGGAAGAGCCGGGTGCGCATCTCCCACCGCACCACGTTGGCCCACTGGTTGATCAGCAGCGGCAGGTCGCGATAGCTCTGGATCCACTTGGCGAACATCGCGTAGATGATCGTCTCGGAGGTGGGCCGGACCACCAGCGGCTCCTCCAGCACCTTCCCTCCGCCGATGGTGACCACGGCGGTCTCCGGCGCGAAGCCCTCGACGTGCTCCGCTTCCTTGGACAGGAAGCTCTGCGGAATGAAGAGCGGGAAGTACGCGTTCTGGTGGCCGGTGTCCTTGAACATCTGGTCGAGCGCGTGCTGGATCTGCTCCCAGATGGCGTACCCGTTGGGCCGGATGACCATGCAGCCGCGCACCGGGCTGTAATCGGCCAGCTCGGCGCGGGCGATGAGCTCGTTGTACCAGGCGCTGAAATCAGCGGCGCGGGTCGTGAGGGACTTGTCGTCGGCCATTAGGAGTCGTGAGTCCTGGGTCGTGAGTCGTGGATGTGGATCATGAAGCGGCATCCTTGAGGCGCTTCTGGAGCTCGGGCACGATCTCCGCGCGCGGCACCGGCATCTGGCCCTTGGCCCTCAAGTCCTTGAAGATCACCTGGTGCTTCTCGCGGTCGTCGGGGCCGATCACCACCGAAAATGCCGCGTTGCGGGCGTCGGCCAGCTTGAGCTGCTTCCCGACCGCCTGGACACCGAGGGCGTATTCCACCCGGATCCCGGCATCGCGCAGCTCGTGAGCCAGTGCCAGCAGTTCCGGCATGTCGTTGGCGGTGATGGCGGCAAGGAAGACGTCGATGGAGGGGGCGTGGGCGGGGGCCAGCCCCTTTTCCTTCAGGAGTTCGCCGAGAACGACGTCACCCATCCCGAAACCGACCGCGCCGAGTTCTACGCCACCGATGGCGCCGGTCAAGTTGTCGTAGCGGCCGCCGCCGCAAATGGCGCGGAGGGTCCGGCCTGCGTCGAAGAGTTCGAAGACCGTCCCGGTGTAGTAGTCGAGACCGCGAACGATCTTGAGATCGACCTGAACGAATTCCCGCAATCCCATCGCCGACAAAGCCTCGAGCACAGCGCCAAGTGATTTGACTGCGTCGCCCCCGGGTCCCAGTGCGCGCTCGATATCGACGATCCGCTCGAAATCGGCGATCTCCCTGATCCGAGCGATCGTCGCCTGGTCCAGCCCGGCCTTTCCAAGGAGCTCGTCAACTGCTCCTTGAGTGAGCTTTTCCCAACGGTCGATCGCCTGGAGCACCAGTGCCAGTTGTCCCGTCTGGACACCTGCGTTGAGCAGCAGCGCGGTCAGTACGCGCCGATCGCTCAGCCGCACCTTTACGTCGCTCGACGTCAGCCCGAACGCCCGCATCACGTCGATCGACAATGCGATGATCTCGGCGTCGACCAGCGGCGTCGAGTCACCGATCAGGTCGCAGTTGAGCTGGAAGTGTTCCTTGAGTCGACCCCGCTGCTGCCGCTCATAGCGGAAAAGCTGCGGAATGGAGAACCAGCGGATCGGCTTCTTGAGGCCGTTGGCCCGAGCCGCCACCATCCGGGCCAGCGACGGCGTCATCTCCGGCCGAAGCGCCACCCGCCGGTCGCCCTTATCGGTGAATTCGTAGAGCTGGCCGACGATCTCTTCGCCGCTCTTCTGGGTGTAGAGGTCCAGCGATTCCAGCGGAGGGCCATCGTACTCTTCGAAGCCGTAGCGCGCCGCCACCCTACGCCACACCTCGAAGATGTGCGCCCGGAGGGCAAAGTCTTCAGGATAG
This sequence comes from Gemmatimonadales bacterium, assembly GCA_049680185.1. GTDB lineage: Bacteria > Gemmatimonadota > Gemmatimonadetes > Gemmatimonadales > GWC2-71-9 > CAMLHU01. Next base: position 70,474 of record JBAUHI010000020.1, read on the forward strand.
AAGTCCCGGAAGCCCGGCAGGGCCGTGGTGGGCATGCGCAAAGATAGCCCGGGTAGGCACTTAGCTCTACCCTGCCCGCCCGAGACGCCCTCCGGGACTTCCCGGATGGCAGCGCCACGCCAGCTCTCGTATCGTGCGTCTCGGCAGGCACCCCGCACCACTCCCCAGGCCATCGATGCAAGACGCCATCCATTACATCCCGCTGGCCACGACCGCGTTCGCGATCTGGTTCGCTCCCCACCTCTTTCGCCGTTGGCGGGAGCGGCGGCCCGCGCCTCACCTCTTCTGGTGGGGACTCGGCGTGGCACTCTACGGCCTGGGCACCCTGACCGAGTCGCTCACCACGCTCGTGGGCTGGCATACCTCGATCTTCCGGCTCTGGTACATCAGCGGCGCGTTGCTGGGCGGCGCCCCGCTGGCCCAGGGCACCGCCTACCTCCTGCTCCGCCGCCGCACAGCCAACTGGATCACCGTGGCGCTCGTCTCGGTCGTGGCGGTCGCGGCAATATGCGTGCTGCTGAGCCCCATCGCCTACGGCAAGGTGGAACTACACCGCCTCTCGGGCGACGTGCTGGTGTGGGACTGGGTCCGCTGGTTCAGCCCCTTCATCAACACGTACGCGTTCTTCATGCTGGTGGGCGGGGCCATCGCGTCGGCGGTCCGGTATTGGAAGCGCCCGGGGATGGAGCACCGGATGCTCGCCAACGTCTACATCGCGATCGGCGGTTTGCTGCCGGGGATCGGCGGGACCTTCACCCGCTTCGGGCACGTCGAGGTGCTCTATGTCACCGAGCTGATCGGACTGGTGTTGATCTTCATCGGATTCCGGACCGCCACCGGCCCCGCCCCTTCCGGTCAGTCCCCCGCGTCGAGGCCCAACTCGAGCATCACATCGCCGACGGTGTGAAAGCTCCCCGTCACCAGGATCGTTCCCGCCCCTGTCCCCGCCTCCGCGAGGGCGCGGTGCAGGTCGGGTTCCAGGTGCCAGCTCGCCTGGGCCGGTGGACGAGCGGGGTCCTTGAGCCATCGCTCCAGCCATTCGAGGGTCCAGCCGCGGTGTTCGGCGGACGGCGCGACGGTGAGCCATCCCTTGTCCACCGCTCGGTCGAGCTCGACCAGCATCTCGGGCCATTCCTTGTCGCCCAGGATCGATACCACGGCGTGGATGGGGCGCGCTACGCGCGCGTCATCGAGCGCCTGCACGAGCGCCCGCATCCCGTCGGGATTGTGCGCCACGTCGAAGAGCCACTTCCCCCGCCGGTCGAAGCGACCCGCGAGTCGAGCGGCCGCAAAACCGGCGGCCACCGCCGTGGCGTCAGGTCGGAGCGACGCCGGTAGCGCCGCCAGGACAGCATGGGCCACCGCGGCATTGCGGCGCTGGTACTTGCCCCCGAGCCCGAGCGGGCCCGACCAGTGATCCTGGGCGGGCACCACCCGAGGCACTCCGCCCCGGGCGGTCGCCTCCCGCCGGAGCACCGCGACCAGTTGCGGCTCCGTTTCGCCGATCACGAATGGCACCCCCGGCTTGGCGATGCCGGCCTTTTCACTCGCGATCCCCTCCAGCGTCTCGCCCAGGTACTTCATGTGGTCCCGCGCGATCTTGCTGACGCCGCTCACGACCGGCGTCACCACGTTGGTGCTGTCGAGCCGCCCGCCCAAGCCGACCTCCACCACCGCGGTGTCGACGCCGCGTGCCGCGAAGTCCGCGAATGCGATGGCGGTGCTCACTTCGAAGAAGGTGGCCCCGGTCTCCTCGATGAGCGGATGCAGTTCGTCGGTCCAGGCCGCCACCGCCGCTTCGCTGATGGACACGCCATCCACCCGGATCCGTTCGCGGAACGAGATCAGGTGGGGGGAGGTGTAGTGGCCCACTCGATGGCCGGCGGCCTTGAGTGCCTCGGCGATGAGCGTGGTGGTGCTCCCCTTGCCGTTGGTCCCGCCGACATGGATGGCCTGGAACTGGTCCTGCGGCCGCCCCAGCCGCTCGAGGAGCGCCATGGTGGTCTCGAGGCCGAACTTGATCGTGGTGGTACGGGGGAAGAGCAGGTCGAGCGCCTGGGCATACGAGAGCGGCATCGGGGTCCGTCGGGTCAGGGGCTCGCCGCGGGACGAAGGGCCTTAAGTTTACCTGTCATGTCCCGCCCTCGCACCCTCCCCGACCCGTTCGTGGCCGAGCTTCGGAAGTTCCCCGGCTACGAAGCCCTGATGACCAACTACACCCGATGTCCCTCTTGCGAGAAGTGCGAGCGGAGCATCGTGTACCTGACGCCGCGGGAACAGGTCAACGCAGCGCGCGTCGGGCTCCCGACCTATGGCACCGGTGCCGCGACGCGCCTCAACCGGACCGGATGCAAGTGCCCGTTCTATGCGCCCGAGACGTTTCAGTGCACCGCCTACCTCGACCGGCCGCTCATCTGCAACCTCTTCCCCTTGGACCTGCTCGAGCGGGAAAGCGATGGTCAACACTGGTGGGTGCTCTTCGGCGCCTGCGACGAGGTCCGGCTCGGGCGACTCAAGACCAAGATCCCCGCCTTCCGGCGCCTAGCTCGTCTCATCGACCAGCAGATGCCCCTCGAGTTGAAGCGCGCCCTCGTCGCCGATGCCGCCGGGGCCGTCCCCGAGCCGGACTTCTATCGCTACCCGATCCACTGGCTGGTGCGTGCGAGCGGGGTGGGTCGGTGAGCAGTGAACAGTGAACAGTGAACAGGGGCTCCGATCCGACCGGGGCCCCCGTTCACCGTTCACCCTTTACCGTTCACCGCCACTACCCGACCCGATCCGGCACCGCGTGTCCTTGCATATGCCGGAGGAGCCGAGCGGTCGTTTCCCGCAGCACCCCACGGGGCACCACGTCGTCGACCTGGCCATGCTCCACCAGGAACTCCGAGGTCTGGAATCCCTCGGGCAGATCCTGGCCGATGGTCTGCTTGATGACCCGTTGTCCCGCAAAGCCGATCAGCGCGCCCGGTTCCGCCAGGATCACGTCGCCCTGCATCGCGAAGGACGCCGAGACGCCGCCGGTGGTCGGGTTGGTCAGGATCGAGATGTAGGGGATCGCCATCCGGTTCAACTGCGCCAGCATCGCCGAGGTCTTGGCCATCTGCATCAACGAGAGGACGCCTTCGTGCATCCGGGCGCCGCCGGACGCGCTGACCAGCACCAGCGGGATCCGCTTCTCGGCCGAGCGTCTCGCCAGTCGCGCGATCTTCTCACCCACCACCGAGCCCATGGACCCGCCCATGAAGGCGAAGTTCATCACGCCCAAGTGGAACGCGGCCCCCTCGAGCTTCCCTGAACCGGTGTAGATCGCATCGGAAGGGCCGGCCTTCTTGACGGCGGCGACGATCCGCTCCGGGTACCCCTTGAAATGGAGCGGATCGGCGGAACTCAGGTTGGTGAACAGCTCCTTCCACGTCCCCTCGTCGGTCAGCAGCTCGATGTATTCCTCAGCCGTGATCCGGCGATGGTGACCGCACTCCGGACAGACCTGCAGGTTCTTCTCGAACTTCTCCCGCAGGGCCAGGTGCCCGCACTGCTCACACTTTTCCCACGCGTCCGCCGGGATCTCCAGGCGTGCGCGCAGGGACTGGCGGGGCTTCCGCTCCTTTTTGAACCAAGCCATCACGGCCATTTTCGCACAGGTTTGCCTCTGGCGGGGTGATCCGCCCCGTCGGTAGTCGATGAGGGGCTGAATATTGGGGCCGACCGGGGTCCCGCGCTAGGCCTTGACAGCTAAGTCGTTGTCACATATCAGCATAGCCGGACAGGCGCGAGTCCCAAGCTACCCGGAGTGCGAGCCCGATGGCGAGTGCCGACGCCACCAGGAACGACCCCCCGTAGGAGAAGAATGGCAGGGGGATCCCGGTGATCGGCATCAAGTTCACCGTCATCCCGACGTTCTCGAAGATGTGGGTGAAGAAGAGCCCGACGATGCCGAACGCCATCAGGCTCCCGAAGGGCTCGTTGGCCCGCCGCGCGATCCGGACCAGCACCAGGAGCAGCGCCAGGAAGAGCCCGAGCGCCACGATCACGCCGACGAACCCCAGCTCCTCGCCGACCACGGCAAAGATGAAGTCGGTGTGCTGGGCCGGCAGGAACACCAGCCGCTTTTCAGGGCCGTGCAGGTATCCGGCGCCGAACCACCCCCCGGACCCGATGGCCACCTTCGACTGGAGGGCCTGGTAGTTTGCGCCCCGGGGGTCGAACGTGGGCCGGAGAAAGGTGAGGAGCCTATTCTGCTGGTACGGATGGAGTGACTTCCACAGCGGCAGAGCAATGAAGCCCATCAGCACGTTCAACGCACCGATCACGATCCCTTCCAGCACGAACGGTCGCCACCACCAGAGCAGGATGGCCAGGAGTGCCACCCAGGCCCCCCAGCTCCAGACGCTGAATGCCAGGATGAGGCTCACCAGCGGCGAGGCGAGCAGCACGAGCAGGGAGATCCGCACCCCCGCCCAGTAGAGCATCGCAAAGAGGATCCCGCCGAACACGATGGCGCTTCCCAAGTCGGGCTGTTTGAGCACCAGCAACGCGGGCACGCCGACGATGATGAGCGGGGTGACCATCTCCCGGAGCGACTGCGGCGCCTCGCGCTGGCTCGAGAGCCATCGCGCCAGCATCAGGATGGTCGCCAATTTCGCGAACTCCGATGGCTGGCCCAGGCTCACGCCGCCGAGGCTGATCCAGCTCTTGGTACCGGCCGCCGTGCCGACGCCGGTGCCGATGATCAGCGTGACGATGAGCACCAGGAGCCCCAGCGCGTAGACCGGCGGTGCGGCCCACTCCAGCAGCCGCGGCGACACCGAGAACGTGGCCCAGGCGGCCACGATGCCCGCTGCGATCCAGACCAGTTGCTTTTCCCAGGCGCCACTGGCGGCGGTGGGCACGTCGGTGATCCCCGCGCTGTAGATCATCAGCACGCCATAGATCAGCAGCAGGCCCACCACCCCGAGGAGCGGACGGTCGAGCCCGAGGTGACGGCCCTTCACCGCCCACCGCCTGTGGTGTCCGCGTCGGTCGTATCGCCGACATCGAACGTGGTGGTATCCTCCGCCACGGAGTCGGGGACCGGCGCTATCACCTGCGCCGCCGGCGCTTCGTCGGTGGTGATGACCCGGATGCCTCGGCGGTCATCGGAGGCCGCGCCCAGCACATAGCGTCGGATGACCCGCACGACGTACGGGGCCACCACGGTGCCGTGCTCGGCGAACTCCATGATCGCGCCAACGATGATCGTGGGATGGTCGGCCGGGGCAAAACCGATGAACCAGCCGTGGTCCTGACCGTGGGGGTTCTGCGCGGTGCCGGTCTTGCCGGCCACTTCGAGGTCGCTGCTGCGGGACGCGGCCGCCGTACCCTGATCCACCACGAGCTCCAGCGCCCGCCGGAGCCCCAGAAGCTGCGACGCCGACAGGCCGAGGTCCCGGGCCGCACCCGCATCGGGACGCACCAGGTACGGGGCCGCCGCGGTCCCGTTCCCGGCCAGCGCCGCGTAGAAGCGCATCATGTTGACCAGCGTCTGGGAGTTCTCACCCTGGCCGATCGCCATGTTGAGCGTCACGCCCTTGCTCCAGCCACGGGAGCCGTAGGTCTTGTCGAAGTACGCCGTTGAGGACGGATAGCGGGGCCGGACCTCGTTCATCAGGTCGATGCCGCTGCGATCGCGAAAGCCCATCAGCACGCCATCGGTGAGGATCGGCTCGAGCCCGAGCTTGAGGCCGAGCTGGTAGAAGTACACGTCACAGCTCTGGGCGATGGCCTGGGTCAGGTCGAGGTCGCCGTGCCCCGAGTGTTTCCAGCAGCCGAACGCCCGGTCCCCGTAGAAGTAGCTGCCGGTGCAGGGCTCGGGCATGTGGCTGTGGAGCGTGACGATGCCGCGCCGCAGTGCCATGGCCGCGATGGCCAGCTTGAACGGCGACGCAGGCGGGTACCGGGCCTGGATGGCCCGGTCGAGCAACGGTTTGGCCCGGTCGGTGACGTAGTGGGTCCAGCGCTCGTTGGAGATCCCGCCGATGAAATCGTTGGGGTTGTAGGTCGGCGCGGAATAGAGCGCCAGGATCTGCCCGTCTGGCGTCATGGCCACCATCGCCCCGCGGACGCCAGCCGGCCAGATACTGTCGATGTAGAGCTGCAGCGGCAGGTCGACCGTGGTGTGGAGCGTCACTCCTGCCACCGGCGGCAGTGGAGGGGCGGCGCCGTCCTCCCGCACCAGCCGATTGCGCGCGTTGACCTCGATGTAGCGCATCCCCGGCGTGCCCCGGAGGACGCTGTCGTAGGCGAGCTCCAGTCCCGACCGACCGACCAACGTCCCCAGACGCACGCCCTCGAATCGCTTCGACGCGAGGTCGGCGTCGGTCACCTCGGCGACGTACCCGACCAGATGCGCCACCGCGGTGCTGTCGGGATAGTAGCGCTTGGGCTCCGACTGGATCACCAACCCCGGCAGGGCCGACCGGCGTTCCTCGAGGGACGCGACCTGTTCCAGCGTGGCGTCCCGGATGACGAGCGCCGGCAGGAAGGGCTCCTGGTCGAACCGGCGCTCGGCCGCCGCCACGCCATCGCTGTCCACCGGCACGATCGCCCGCAGCTTGTCCAGCACCGATCCGAACTGTCGGTCATCGGGCGCCAGGAGCTTGACGGCATACCCTGGCACGTTCTCTGCGATGACCCGACCGTTCCGGTCGAGGATCAGGCCGCGCGGCGCCGTGAGGGGTACTGCACGAAGCCGGTTGTCGGCGGCGCGAAGGCTGTATCGCTGGTGCTGGATGATCTGGGTGGTGAAGAACGCCGAGATGAGCACGACGAATGCGCCACGCAGGACCCAGCGGGCCCCATCCGCCCGCGCTTCGAGCCGCACGCTGGCGAACGCTTTCATTCGAGGATACGGATGTCCAGCCAGCTGCGGAGCATCACCACCAGCACGGTGCCGCACACAGCCGTGGACAACGCCTGGAGCGTGGACCAGACCAGCACCTGGCTCAAGAGGTCGGCCCCGGTGGTGCCGCTCGCGAGGAGGACCAGGAGATTCCGCAACCAGGTCCCGACGGCAAAGAAGCCCGCGGTGACCACGAGATTGTCCGCAAAGAAGACCGCGCGCCCCCACGCGGCCAGGTAGCCCACCACCGAATGCGCAAGCGCGTTCGAACCGAAGCGGGTCGGCGTCAGCGCATCGACCAGCAGTCCGGTGCAGAGGCCCACCACCGCCGCGTCCCCAGGCGTGCTCCGGAGGGCATAGAGCAGCACCGCCATCGCGAGGAAATCAGGGGCCACGCGCGAATCGCCGAAGCGGGGCCGCACGTAGAAATGCAGCACCAGGAGGAGCAGGAAGACGAGTCCCAGACGGAACCGCGATCCCCGGCCACTCACGGAGACCCCCCCGGCTGGAAAGCGGCATCGACCGACTTGCCCGGACCGCCTCGAAGGATCAGCACGTGCGACACCGCCGCCAGGTTGGCCGCAGGCCGGACCAGGTAGATCCGCTCCCATCCCGGCTGCTCCCGCAGCACCCCTGCCACCAATCCCACCGGGATCCCCTTGGGGTACACCCCGCCCAGTCCGGAGGAGAGCACCGGTGAGCCGACCGGGACCGTGTCACGGTACGGAATGCCCCGGAGCTCCAGCATCGGGTTGCTCCCCAGCGGCAACTCCGCCGCCGCGATGATGCCGGCCACGGCCCCATCACCCACGAAGGTGCTCACCCGGAATTCCGGATGCGCCCAGGTCAGGACGATGCTGGTCGTGGGCTCCACGGTCTGCACCACCCCCACCAGTCCTTCGGGGCTGACCACCGGATCGAAGGGGCGCACCCCGCGGTCCGCACCGGCTGCCACCAGCAGGGTGCGACCATCCGCCAGCTCCGGCTGCCGCAGCACCTCGGAGGCGATGTACGGGGTCGTGAGGCGCTGCGCCAACCCGAGCAACCGGCGCAGACGCTCATTCTCGACCTCGAGCGCCGGCACCTGCTGCGCGGAGAACGCGACCGAATCTCGCTCGGTCTCCAGCGAGGCGAAGCGCGTGCGGCTCGTCCGCGCCGCCACCGCCTCGGCCTGCAGCCAGAGGAACGGACGCAGCACCGACGCCCGGATGAGCGAGCCGGCGGTGTCACCCCAACTGGCGGGACCAAGGAGGAAAACGAGCGATACGCCGACGGAGAAGAGGGCCAGCACCGAATCGCGCCGTCCGGAGGAGCGGTCGGGCCCGAACGGCGATGGACGGTCGAGGGCGCTCATGCGATGGTGGGCGACCCGGCGTCAGGTGGTGAGGACGTTGCGGTACTTCTCGAAGTCATCGAGGATCCGTCCGGTGCCGCGGACGACGCAAGTGAGCGGGTCCTCGTCGACGTGGATCGGGAGCCCCGTCTCCTGCTGCAGCAGGACATCGAGGCCCCGGATGAGGGCGCCGCCGCCGGTCATGATGATGCCCCGGTCCACGATGTCGCTGGCAAGCTCCGGCGGGGTGATCTCGAGCGCGCGGCGCACCGCATCGACGATCTGCTGGATCGGTTCCTGCACCGCCTCACGGATCTCGCTGGAATGGACCCGCACCGTCTTCGGGATCCCGGAGACGAGGTCGCGACCCTTGACCTCCATCTCGCGCTCCTCGCCGGTGGGCGCGGCGGAGCCGATCTTGATCTTGATGAGCTCCGCCGTCGGCTCACCGACGAGGAGGTTGTAGTTCTTCCGCATGAACTGCACGATGGCCTGGTCCAGCTCGTCGCCACCGGTGCGGATCGACGTGTCCGAGACGATCCCGGAGAGCGCGATCACCGCGATCTCGGTGGTCCCACCGCCGATGTCGATGACCATGTTGCCGGTCGGCGTCTCGACCGGGAGCCCCACGCCGATCGCCGCGGCCATCGGTTCGGCCACCATCAGCACCTGCTTGGCCCCGGCGGTCTCCGCCGAATCGCGCACCGCACGGCGTTCCACTTCGGTGATCCCCGACGGAACGCACACGATCACCTTCGGCTTCACCCGGAAGACATGCTTGTCGATGATCGTCTTGAGGAAGTACCGCAGCATCTTCTCGGTCACGTCAAAATCGGCGATCACGCCATCCTTGAGCGGCCGGACCGCCAGGATGCCATCGGGGGTGCGGCCCAACATCCGCTTCGCCTCGAGTCCGATCCCCTTGATCTTGCCGGTGGCCTTCTCGATCGCCACCACCGAAGGCTCGTTGAGCACGATGCCTTCGCCCTTCACATAGATGAGGGTGTTCGCCGTGCCGAGATCGACGGCGATCTCGTTCGCGGGAAGAAAAGAGCCGAATTCGAAGGACGGAAACTTCATCAACGGGCCGGGTGGGAGGCCGGAAGGACCACAGGACAGCCTAAGGTAACGGCGGGGCGTAACTTTCGACAAGAGGCGGGGTTAGGGGGTGCGGGTGGCGGGTGGTGGTAGGCACGAGATGCCAGGTGCTAGGTGCTGGGTGTGACCGGGACCTCAGCAGACGATATGTGGGTGACGAGGGGCGGGTGGCGGGTTCTGACCCGTGACTCGCGACCCGGGACCCTCCCCTACCTCCCCGTGCTTCCAAACCCACCGGTTCCCCGCCCCGTCGGCGGGAGCTCGGCCACCTCCTGAAAGTCCGCCTGCTCCACCCGGGCAAAGACCAGCTGCCCGATCCGCATCCCCCGGGTCACCTCGAACGGCTCGGTGCCCAGGTTGATGAGCGCGATACAGAGCTCGCCCCGGTAATCGCTGTCGATGGTGGCCGGAGTATTGGGGAGCGTCACGCCCTGCTTGAGCGCCAATCCCGAGCGGGGCCGGATCTGGCACTCGTAGCCGTCCGGAATGGCGACGGCAAAGCCGGTCCGGAAGAGCTTTCGCTCCAGCGGCCCGAGGGAGCCCGCGTCGGCGCTCACGATGTCGTACCCCGCCGCACCGGCGGTGGCCCGCGATGGCAGTGGAAGGTCGGCGCCGTGCGGAAGACGGGTGAATTGGATGGGGAGCATCGCTCGTCGGATGGGCGGATGGTCGGATGGTCGGATGGGCGGATGGTCGGATGGACGGATGGTCGGATGGTCGGGCCCAACTATCCGACCATCCGCCTCTCCGACCATCCGTCCCTAGAGCACCGACGCCACGTCGACCAGCGGCAAGCCGAACGCCTCGGCCACGCCGGGATAGACCACCTTGCCCTCGACCACGTTCAATCCGAGGGCCAGCGCACGGTCCTCGCGGCACGCCTTGCGCCAGCCGTCACGGGCCAGCCGGACGCCGTACTTGAGCGTCGCATTGGTGAGCGCCAGCGTCGACGTCCGCGGGACGCCACCGGGCATGTTGGCCACGGCGTAATGGAGGATCCCGTCCACGAAGTAGGTCGGGTTCTCGTGCGTGGTGGGCTTGATGGTCTCGACGCACCCGCCCTGGTCGACCGCCACGTCGACGATGACCGAGCCCGGCTTCATGGTCTTCAGGTCCTCGCGCTTGACCAGGTGCGGGGCCTTGGCACCGGGCAGGAGCACCGCTCCGATGACCAGGTCGCTCCGGCCGATCGACTCCAGGATGTTGTGGCGATTGGAGAACAACGTGTTCACGTTGGCTGGCAGCACATCGGCCAGGTACCGCAGCCGTTCGAGCGATACGTCAAGGATCGTCACCCGAGTGCCCAAGCCGGCGGCCATCTTGGCCGCATTGATGCCGACCACCCCGCCACCGATGATGGTCACCTCGGCCGGGGCGACACCGGGAACGCCGCCCAACAGGATCCCGCTCCCGCCGTGGTGCTTCTCGAGGTACTTGGCCCCCTCCTGCACCGCCATCCGGCCTGCGACCTCCGACATCGGCGTCAGAAGCGGCAACTCGCCGCTGGGCAGCTGGACGGTCTCGTATGCCACCGCGATCGCGCCAGACTTGATCACCGCCTTGGTGAGTTCGTCGGCCGCGGCGAAGTGGAAGTAAGTGTAGATGACCTGACCCTTCCGCATCCTGGGCCACTCCGAAGCGATCGGCTCCTTCACCTTCATGATCATGTCGGCCTTGGCCCACACCTCATCGGCGGTGGCGAAGATCCGTGCCCCTGCGGCCACGTACGCCTCATCGGCAAAGCCGCTGCCGATACCGGCCCCCTGTTCCACCGTGACCGTATGGCCACCCGCAACGAGCGCTTCAGCACCCGCGGGCACCAGTGCCACGCGGTTCTCGTTGGTCTTGATCTCCTTCGGCACGCCGATCTGCATGGTCGTCTCTATGAATTGGAGGTTGTCATTCAGTGAACGGTCAACGGTGAACGGTCAACGGGACGGACCCGCCCACCTGACACCCTTCACTGCTCACTCTTCACTTTTCAGTTCCCACTCTTCACTCTTCACTTCTTACTGTTCACTCTTCACCGTTCACACCGGTCCCAACCGGACCACCGTCTGCCGCTCCGGGACAAAATATTCCGCCGTGATCGCCGCAATATCGTCTGCGGTGATCGCGTCGACCTCGGCCAACAGTTCGTCCAGGTCGCGGTAGCGATCCTGACCTAGCGCCACCGACGCCATCCGGCCCATTCGGCTCATCGGGCTCTCCAGTCCCAGCATGATCTGGCCCTTGAGTTGCTGCTTGCCGTCGCTCAGTTCGTCCGGCGTGAGCCCCTCACGGGCCAGCCGGGCGTATTCCGCCATGATGGCCTCGAGCGCCTGATCGGCGGTGGCGGGCTGGGTGCCGATGTAGCTGCCGGTCTGGCCCGAGGCCTGGTAGAGGCTCTGGAATGCGTACACGGCGTAGGCCAGGCCCAGTTCCTCGCGGATACGCTGGAAGAGGCGGCTCGACATCCCGCCGCCGAAAACGTTCGTCACCACCGAGAGCGCCCAGCGCCGCGGGTCGCGGGCAGGGAACGTATCGGTGCCGATCACGATGTGGGTCTGCGCGGTGTCGCGGTGGTGCTTCTCGTGCACCCCGCGTCGGGCCGGCGCCGGGGTCACCTCGGGGCGCGAAGCCACGGCCCCAGGCTCCATCCACCCTTCATGCTCCAGCAACCCCAGCACCTGCTCGTGCTCCAGCCGGCCAGCCGCCGCCACGACGACGTTGCCCGGAAGGTACCCGCGACCGTGCAACCCGCGGAGCCCCTCGGCCGAGAGCGCCGAGACGGTCTCCTTGGTGCCGAGGATCGAGTATCCGTACGGATGGTCGGGGTAGAGCGCCTGGGAGTGGAGTTCGAACACCAGGTCATCCGGGGTGTCCTCGACCATGTTGATCTCCTCGAGCACCACGTTGCGCTCGAGGTCGAGGTCCTGCTGGCGCAGGAGCGGCCGGCGGACAAGGTCGGTAAGCACGTCGACCGCGCGCGGCAGGTCGACGTCGAGGATATGGGCCTGGAAGTTGGTGTGGTCTCGTCCGGTGTAGGCATCGAGACTACCGCCGCGAGCCTCGAGTTCCACCGCCAGCTGGCGCGCGGTGCGGCGCTCGGTGCCCTTGAACACCAGGTGCTCCAGCATGTGGGCAGCACCCATCTGTGGCCGGGGTTCGTGCGCGCTGGCCGAGCGCACCCATACCCCCACGGCCACCGACCGCACCCCCGGCATGGCCTCCGTCAGGACGGTCAGGCCGTTGGGTGCGGTCGTCTGGAAGAGCCCTCGATCGAGCGGGCGGGTCTCCACGGCGCTACTCCTTGGGGATGAGCGCCTTCCGGGAGAGCTTCATCCGGCCCCGCTCGTCCACCTCGAGCAGCTTGACCTTGACGATGTCGCCCTTCTTGACGACGTCCTCGGTCTTTTCCACCCGGCCGTGCTGAAGCTCGCTGATGTGCAGCAACCCCTCGACGCCCGGCATGATCTCGATGAAGGCGCCGAATGCGGTCGTGCTCTTGACCGGCCCTTCGTAGATCTTCCCGACCTCGGGCTCGGCCACCAGCGCCATCACCATCTCCTTGGCCTTCTGGCCCGCTTCGCCACCCACGGCGGCGATGGTGACCAGCCCGGAGTCCTCGATCGAGATCTTGGCACCGGTAGTGTCCTGGATGCCGCGGATCGTCTTGCCCTTCGGCCCGATCACGTCGCCGATCTTGTCGGTCTTGATCTGGATCGTGATGATGCGCGGCGCATGCGGGCTCAGGTCGGCGCGGTGGGTGGGCAACGCCTTCTTCATCTCGCCCAGGATGTGGAGCCGCCCCTTGCGGGCCTTCTCCAGCGCCTCGGCGATGATCTTGAGGTCGAGCCCGTCGATCTTGATGTCCATCTGGATCGACGTGATGCCCGCTTCGGTGCCGGCCACCTTGAAGTCCATGTCGCCCAAGTGGTCTTCAGCGCCAAGGATGTCGGTCAGGATGGCGACCTTCTTGCCTTCCTTGATCAGCCCCATCGCGACGCCGGCACACGCGGCCCGCATCGGCACGCCCGCATCCATCAGCGCCAGCGAGCCACCGCAGACCGTGGCCATCGAGCTCGAGCCGTTGGATTCGAGGATCTCGGAGACGACGCGCAACGTGTACGGGAACTGGTCGAACGCCGGAAGCAGCGGCTGGAGCGCCCGCTCCGCCAACGCCCCGTGCCCGATCTCGCGGCGGCTGGTGCCGCGCATCGGCTTGACCTCGCCGGTGCAGTAGGGCGGGAAGTTGTAGTGCAACATGAACGACTTGGTGGTCTCGCCCGCCACGTCGATGCTGTCGATGCGCTGTTCGTCGTCCTGGGTGCCCAACGTGACGCTCACCAGCGCCTGGGTCTCCCCGCGCTGGAACACGGCCGAACCGTGGGTGCGCGGCAGGAAGGCCGGGGTGATCTCGATGGGACGGATCGTGTCGAGATCGCGCCCATCGACCCGCTCGCCCTTTTCAAGCACCTGGCCGCGGAGTGCCACATACTCGACCTCCTCGAGGAGGTTCCCGATCATCCGCCCAGCCTCAGGGAACTCCAAGGCCAGCTTGGCGGCGATCTCGGCCTTCACCTTCTTGACCTGCCCGTAGCGGGTGGCCTTCTCCTTGCCGTTGATCGCCTGCGCGATGGCCTTCTCGGCGAGCTCCTTGACCCGCTTGACCAGCGCGGCCTCGGGCTCGTCCTTCTTCCAGGCGAGCTTCTCGACCTTGCCCTTGGTGGCCTTCTCGGTGATGGCCAGGATGTCCCGGAGCCCCTTCTGCGCCACCTTGAGGGCCTCCATCATCTCCGCTTCGGACACTTCGAGCGAGCCGCCCTCGACCATGTTGATCGAATCGGCGCTGCCACAGACCGTGAGGTCGATGGTCGAGAACTCGAGCTGCTGGAAGGTCGGGTTGAGGATCCAGTTCCCCTCGACCTTGCCGACCCGGACACCCGCGATCGGCCCGTTCCACGGGATGATCGAGCGGGTGAGTGCGATCGACGCCGCCGTGACGCCGAGGATGTCGGCATCATTCTGCTGGTCGGCGGAGAGGACGGTCACGAATACCTGCACCTCGTTCTTGAACCCCTCGGGGAAGAGCGGCCGGATGGACCGGTCAATCCCCCGCGCGGCCAGGATCTCCTTGTCGGAGGGCCGGCCTTCGCGCTTGAGGAACCCGCCGGGGATCTTGCCCGCGGCGTAGGTCTTCTCGCGATATTCGACGGTGAGGGGGAAGAACGGGAGGTTGGACTGATTGGGGGAGACGGTCACCGCCGCGAGGACCACCGTTTCGCCGAACTGCACCAGCGCGGATCCTGCAGCCTGCTTGGCCAGCCGTCCGGTCTCGATCTTGAGGGGACGTCCTGCGAACTCGGTCTCAATGCGTTGCACGTTCACGACCTTTGGGATACGGAGCACATCAATGGCAGAAGGGCGTCCCATGTGCTCGTATGGGACGCCCCTACCGCGCTACGCGAGTTAGTGACGGAGACCGAGCTGGACCACCAACGCCCGATACGTGGCGAGGTCGGTCCGCTCGAGGTAGGTGAGCAAGCGCCGGCGCTGTCCTACCATCTTGAGCAGGCCCCGGCGACCATGATGGTCCTTCCGGTGCTGCTCGAAGTGGCCTCCGAGCGAGTTGATCCGCTCGGTGAGAAGCGCTACCTGCACAGCCGACGAGCCGGTATCTTTGTCGTGGCGGCGGTGCTTGGTGACGACGCCCTGCTTGTCGTACGTCATGCTCGGTCTGTCCTGTCCGTGGCGCGATCCTGATCGATTATCGATTCGTTGATAGCATTCAAAACTAATAACCCCGTAACAGCTTAGGCAACCCCCAGTGCCCCCTTTGGACTCCCCCGCCCCCGGTACCAGGCTCGGCCCCTACACCCTCGTGCGTCTGGTGGGTCAGGGGGGGTTCGCGGCGGTCTGGGAGGCGCGGCGAGAAGACGGTAAGTCTTTTGCTGCCAAGATCTTGAAGCCGAGATACTCGGGAGATGACGCCTTCGAGCTCCGCTTCCGGCAGGAGTCCCAGTTCGCCGCAAACCTCCGCCATCCCAGCATCATCCAGATCGAGGAGGTGGGGCGCGAGGGGATCTGGGTCTACTTCACGATGGACCTCTACCCCGGGTCCCTCGCTTCGTTGCTCACCCCGGAGACCCGCCTGGAGGAACCCCGGCTCATCGAGATCGCCACCGATGTGGCCGAGGCGCTCCGATTCGCCCACGAACAAGGGGTGGTCCATCGCGATGTCAAGCCGGACAATATCCTGCTGGGCGCCGACGGCCGGGCGGTGGTGACCGATTTCGGGATCGCCCGGGCGGTGAGCGGGTACGTCTCCGCCACCGGCGTCAACATGACCATCGGGACGCCGCACTACCTGAGCCCGGAACAGGCCCAGGGGCGACCGCTCGACGGACGCTCGGACATCTATTCCTTTGGCATCATGCTCTACCGCGCCGCCACCGGCGACCTGCCGTTCAAGTCCCGCGACTGGTATGAGCTTGCTCGGATGCACGTGGAAGTCCCCCCCGACGCGCCCCGGTCCCGCCGCCCCGATCTCTCCCGACGACTGGAGCGGATCATCCTCCGCTGTCTCGCCAAGCACCCCGATGATCGCTACCCCTCGGCCGCCGAACTGGTGGTCGACCTCCAGGCCATTCATTCGAAGGATCGCTCGACCGAGACGTTCCAGGTGCCGGGGCCGTACCTGGCGGCGGTGGCGGACCAGAAGCAGCCAGCGCCCACGGAAGGGAAGAAGTGGTGGAAGGTCTGGTGATAGGGAGTGAAGAGTGAACAGTAAAGAGTGAAAAGGGGCTCCGAGTAGATTCGGCGCCCTTTCCACTTTTCACTTTTTACTGTTCACTTTTCACTTTTTACTGTTCACTTTTCACTTCTTACCCTTCCCTCTGCCCCCTACCATCCGAAGATCCGCCGCAGGTCGTTCCAGTTGGCCAGAAGCATCAGCAGCACCACGAACGCGATGCCCACCAGCATGAGCCCCTCGCGCAACTTGATCGGCATCGGGCGCCGAACGACCGCTTCGTAGATCAGGAATACGGCTTGGCCGCCGTCGAGGACCGGGATCGGCAAGAGATTGAGCAGCGCCAAGTTGATGGAGATGAGACCGAGCACACCGAGGAACGCATCGATCCCGAGTCTGGCACTCTGGGCGGCGATCTGGCCGATCATGATGGGCCCGCCAAGATTCTTGGCCGAGATCCTGCGGGTGGCGAGGCCCTGGATGGTCCGCACGATGGTGAGGGACGCCTGCACCGTCGCTGCGGTCCCAGCACCCACTGCCCCAGCCAGCGAGTAGTCGGTCGCGACCACATCGATGTGGGGCCCGATCCCGACCCGACCGATGGTCTTGCCGTTGGTGTCATACCGTTCCGGGGTCACGTGCAACAGCCTGCGCCCGCTGGCGCGGCCTACCTCCATCGCCAGTTCACGACCGGGGCTCGCCTGGAGCACGTCCACCAAGTCGTACCATTGCACGATGGGACGGCCGTCCACTGCCAGGATCGTGTCGCCAGGCGCCATCCCGGCTCGCGCCGCGGGCCACGAAGGCTGCACCACATCGACGACCGCCGGCTGCCACGGGGCGATCGCCTGGACGGCCTCGGCACGCCGCTCGAGCGCATCGGGCGGGATCCGCAGCACCACGCTCAAGCTGTCATTCACCGTGAGCGATACCGTGCTCCGCGCGGTCGAGATGAGGCGTGAAGTGATATCGTCCCAGGAATGCACCGGCTTTCCGTCGACGGCAGTGACCCGGTCGCCGGGGGAGAGCCGGGCCAGCGCCTCGCCACCCTGCGGCAGCGCCACCACACTGATCCGCCCGATCCGCGTCTCGGGAATGACCTGCTTGCCATTCTTGCCGGCCAGGAACACGAACGCGGCCCACGCGAAGAGCGTATTCATCCCCACACCGGCCAGCGTCACGACCATCCGCTTCCAGACCGGCTTGTCCTCGTAGTAGGCACCGGGCGGGACGACGCTCGCCACCGCGGGGCCTTCGAGCGCGCTGCTGATGGCCTCTTCTTCCCGACTCGCCATCTTGACGTAGCCGCCGAGCGGGAGCCAGGAAATGCAATACTCGGTGCCGCCTCGCGTGAAGCTGAGCCACTTGATGGGCGCTCCGAAGCCCAGCGAAAAGCGATGTACCCAGATCCCGGCCCACTTGGCGGCGGCGAAGTGGCCGGCCTCGTGGATGAACACCAGGATGCCGAGGACGACGAGCAGGCCGAGGAGAGTGCTCACGACAGGGACTTTCGGGTGAGGTCGCGCGCCCACTGGTCGGCGGTGCGCACGGCGGCGAGGTCGATGGTGCTCGTGGTCTGATGGGCCTCGAGGGCCCGTTCGATCGCCTCGGCGATGCCGCCAAAGGGGATCTGCCCCGCCAGGAACGCGGCGACCGCCACTTCGTTGGCGGCGTTGAACACCGCTGGTGTGGTGCCGCCGGCGCGCCCGGCGGCGATCCCCGCGGCGAAGGCGCGGAAGCGGTCGGGTCGGACCGGTTCGAAGGTGAGGGGGCCGGCCGCGACGGGATCGAAGCGGCGGCCGCCGTTATCGGGGAGCCGGGTCGGATGGGTCAGCGCGTAGAGGATGGGCAGCTCCATCGACGGGAATCCCAGCTGGGCCAGGACGCTCCCGTCCTCGAACTCGCAGAAGGCATGCACCACGCTCTGCGGATGCACCACGACCTCGAGCGCCTCGTAGCCCATCCCGAAGAGGAAATGGGCCTCGATGACCTCGAGCGCCTTGTTGGCGAGCGTCGCACTGTCGACGCTGATCTTCGCACCCATCTTCCAGGTCGGATGCCGCAGCGCATCGTCCACGGATGCCGCGGCGGTCCGCTCCGCCGGCCATTCCCGGAACGGCCCGCCCGACGCGGTAAGGATCAGCCGTTGCAGCGACCGGGACTGCCCGGCGATGCATTGGAGCACGGCGCTGTGCTCGGAATCGACCGGCACGATCTCGCCACCACCCTGCCTGGCCGCCTCGAGCACGAGGGGGCCCGCCATCACCAGCGTCTCCTTGTTGGCGAGCGCCACCCGCTTGCCGGCCCGCAATGCGGCAAGCGTCGCATCGAGACCCGCCGCTCCCACGATGGCGTTCACCACGATATCGACATCGGGATGGGTCGCGGCCTCGATCAGGCAGCCGGGGCCGCCGGCGTAGCCGTTGCCGACGCCGGGATGGACCAAGCCCGCGAACGCCGGGTGCCACTCCGCCACCTGCGCCTCGAGGAGCTCGCGATTCTTCCCCGCCGTGAGGGCCACCAGCCGGAAATGATCCCGCTGACGTCGGAGGACGTTGAGCGTGCTCACACCGATCGAGCCGGTGGAGCCGAGGAGGGCGATCCCGCGCATCAGAGGATGCCGAAGGCGCGGTACAGGAATGCGGCGGCCGGGAGGACGAAGTAGAGCGAGTCGAATCGATCGAGCACGCCGCCGTGCCCCGGGATCAGCGCGCTCGAATCCTTGACCCCCGCCGAGCGCTTGAACAACGATTCGGCCAGATCACCCGCCTGCCCCAGCACCGCCAGCACGCCAGCGAACGCGAGCGTCTCGACCACCGACATCCCGATCCCTGCGGGCGCGAGCGCCCAGCGGAGGTAGAGCGGCGCCACGATGAGGGCGCCGACCACGCCGGCCACGCCGCCGGCCCAGGTCTTTCCGGGACTGATGACCGGCGCGAGCTTGGGTCCCCCGATCAATTTGCCGCCGAACATCGCGGCGGTATCGCAGGTCCAGGTGATGACGAGGGGGAACATCACCAGCGCGAGCCCCGGCCACGAGCGCAGCCCGAAATTCCCGTGCCGAATGACGAGCAGGTAGGTCGGGAGGGCGCCGGCGTAGAGCACGCCGAAGCAGGTGACCGCCACGGCCGCGAGCGGGTGCTCGCCCGGGGTGCGGCGCCAGAGCGCCACGAGGAGGACCGCCAGCACGCCGAGCACCGCGCCATCGAGGGCGGCATCGGACGTAGTGCCGGGGAACGCGACGGCCAGGTAGACGAGGGGAGCAAGCAGCGCCGCGACCGGAAGTCCGAGTCCTGCGATCGGCGCCGCGCCTTCCCGGCGGCTCAGATCGTACAGTTCCCGGGTGCCGAGGACGGCGACCACGGCCACCAGGAGCACCAGGGGCCAGCCGCCCCACCAGAGGACGGCGCCCGCCACCGGGATGGCCACGGCGGCGAACGCCACCCGGCTGGTCATGTTGCTGGCCATGTCAGACCGAGACGCGACCGAAGCGCCGCTCCCGCCGCTGGTAATCGAGGATGGCCTCGAAGAGGTCCCGTCGGGTGAAGTCGGGCCAGAGCACCGGCGTCACGTGGATCTCGGCATAGGCGAGCTGCCACAGGAGGAAATTCGAGAGCCGCATCTCCCCGGAGGTGCGAATGAGGAGGTCGGGATCAGGCCAGCTGGAGGTGAACAGATGCCGCGCGATCGCCGCCTCGTCGACCTCGGCCGGATCGAGCGTCCCCTGCGCCACCTGCTCCGCCACGAGCCGCGCGGCCCGCGCGATCTCGGCGCGACTGCCATACGAGATGCAGATATTGAGCGCGAGCTTGTCCCCACCCTGGGTGTCGCGCTCGATCCGCTCGACCGCCTGGCGCGCGGTGGGCACCAGTCGGTCGAGCTCGCCGAGCATCCGGACCGTCACCCCCGCCTGCCGGAGCTCCTGCGCTTCCTTGGCGATGTATTCCTCGAGGAGCGCCATCAGGGCGTCGATCTCATCGGCCGGGCGCTGCCAATTCTCCTGACTGAACGCAAAGAGCGTGAGCACTTCGACGCCGGCGGCCAGCGCACCCTCGATCGCTTCGCGGACCGCGCCCATCCCCGCGTAGTGACCCTGTGATCGCGGGAGGGAGCGACCGGTGGCCCAGCGCCCGTTGCCATCCATGATGATGGCGACGTGGGCGGGAATGCCACCATGCAGCCGGAGCCGGTCGAGCAGGTCATCGTGGTTCACGTCAGACCTCCATCAACTCCTTCTCCTTGCCTGCCACCAGCTCGTCGACCTGGCGCACCGCGTCATCGGTCAACTTCTGGACCTCCTTCTCGGCGCGCTTGACGTCGTCCTCCGGGAGTCCCTGCAGCTTCTTCACCTTGGCGTGGGCCTCGCTCCGTGCCTGGCGCACCGCCACGCGTCCCTCTTCGGCGAGCCGGTGGACCAGCTTGACGAGTTCCTTCCGGCGTTCCTCGGTGAGCTGGGGGAGCGGCACCCGGATGATCGAGCCCTGGGTGGCGGGATTGAGCCCCATGCCGGCATCGCGGATGGCCTTGTCGATGGCGCTCGTGAGCCCCTTGTCGAAAGGCTGCACCGTGAGGAGCCGCGGTTCCGGTGCCGCCACCATGGCCACCTGGTTGAGCGGCACCGTGCTCCCGTACGCCTCGACGCGGACCGTATCGAGGAGGCTGGGGGACGCCTTGCCGCTCCGGATGCCGGAGAGTTCGCGCTTGACGCTGTCGATGGCCTTGGCCATCGCGTCACGGGCGGACTTGGTGATCTCGGGGATGGTGCTCATCGGACGAGGGTGCCGAGCCGTTCACCCTGGAGGATCCGGGTGATGGCGCCGGGCTGGCTGATGTTGAAGACGACGATGGGGAGGTGATTCGACTTGCACAGGCCGAACGCGTTGGCGTCCATCACTTCGTAGTTGTTGACGATGGCATCCTGGTACGACAGCTCCGGGATGAACTTCGCCGTGGGATCCTTCCGCGGATCGCCGGTGTAGATGCCGTCGACGTTGGTGCCCTTCAGGATGACCTCGGCCTCGACCTCAAGGGCGCGGAGCACGGCGGCGGTGTCGGTGGAAAAGAAGGGATTTCCCGTGCCGCCGGCAAAGAGTACCAGGCGGCCCTTCTCCTGGTGCCGCTGCGCCCGGCGCCGGATATACGGCTCGGCCAGCGACTCCATCCGGATCGCGGTCATGACGCGGGTGTCGACGCCCTTCTTTTCCAGCACGTCCTGCACCGCCAGGGCGTTGATGACCGTGGCCAGCATCCCCATGTAATCCGCGGAGACGCGATCGAGCCCGTCCCGGCTGGCCGTCGCGCCCCGGATGATGTTGCCGCCGCCCACCACCAAGGCCAGCCGCACGCCGAGCGCGTGCACGTCCTTGATCGCATCGGCCAGCGCGCCGACCACGTGGAAATCGAGGCCCTGGCCCTTCTCACCGGCCAGAGCCTCGCCCGACACCTTCAGGAGTGCACTGCGATAGGCAAGCGCCATCACGCGTCCCCGATGCGGAAGCGGGCGAACCGGACCACCGTGGCGCCGGGCACCGCCTTGAGCAGGTCGGCCACGGTCCGGGACTCGTCCTTGACGAACGGCTGGTCGAGCAGTGAACGCTCCTGCGCGAACTTCCGGAGCTTGCCCTCGACGATCTTGGCGCGGATCGCCTCGGGCTTCCCCTCCTGCGCCACCTGTTCCTCGGCGATGCGACGTTCCCGGTCCATGACGGCCTGCGGGATGTCCTTCGACGAGACCCCGATCGGGTCGGCCGAAGCGATGTGGAGCGCCACTTCCTTGGCGAGGGCCAGCGCCTCGTCACTGGTGGCGCCGTCCAGCTCGACCAGCACGCCCACCTGCCGGTTGTGGTGCAGGTACCAGCCCACGATCCCGCCCTTGGGGCGGAAGTGGGCCAGGCGCTTGACGCTGATGGCCTCACCGATGACGCCGGCCACTTCCTTGACCCGGATGCCCAGCGGCTTGCCCTCGAAGGTCGCGCTGAGGAGGGGACCGTCCGCGCCCAACGCGTGGATCCCGGCCGGTGCGGTCGCCGCGAAGGCGAGGAGCCCGAGGCCGAGCGTCTGGAAGCCTTCGGTGCGGGCGACGAAATCGGTCTCGCAGTCGAGCTCGACCATCGTGCCGAAGTCGCCATCCTCGGCGCCGTTGAGGAAGATAAGGCCCTGGGTGGCATCGCGGCCGGCGCGCTTCTCCGCCTTGGCGATGCCCTTCTTCCGCAGGTTCTCGGCCGCGAGATCCATGTCGCCACCGGTCTCCTCGAGCGCCTTCTTGCAATCCATCATCCCCGCGCCGGTGCGGGCGCGGAGTTCGCTGACATCCTTGGGAGTGATCGCCTTCGTCGTCATGGTGCTCACGCTTCAGTGTGGATAGACAGGCCGCCGCTCACGGCCGGGAACGGACCACGAGCGGCGGCGGATCCTGCCGGACGGAACGTCCGTCCGCTTACGCTTCGGTGGGGGCCGTCGCGTCGCCGGGCTCGCCGTCGACGACGTCGGTCTTGAGCCGGGCCGCAATGGCCTCCGGCTTGGGCCGCCGCTTGCGCCGCGGACGCCGGCGCCGCCGATCGCCTTCGGCATCGCCCTCGGTGCCACCATCGGTGCTGTAGGTCTCGGCCTCGCCGTCCTCGACGATCTCGCGCAGCGGCATCTGGGCCCGTGCTTCCCTGAGGACATCGGAGAGGGCGCCGGTCACCAGGGACACCGCGCGGATGGCGTCATCGTTGCCCGGGATCGGGACGGTGATGACATCCGGATCGGCGTTGGTGTCGACGATCGCCACGACCGGGATGCCCAGCTTGTTGGCCTCGAGCACCGCGATCTTCTCCTTCTTCGCATCGACCACGAAGAGGGCGCCCGGCAACCGGGCCATGTTCTTGATGCCCTCGAAGTTGCGTGACAGCTTTTCGCGCTCACGCTCGAAGAGGAGCTGTTCCTTCTTGGTGTAGTGCTCGAACTCGCCTTCGGTCGCACCCTGCTCGAGGTCCCGGAGCCGGCGCAACTGCTTCTTGACCGTCTGGAAGTTCGTCAGGGTCCCGCCGAGCCAGCGCTCGGTGACGTAGAACGAATTGCTGTTCTGCGCCTCCAGCTGGACGATGGCCTTGAGCTGCTTCTTGGTGCACACGAAGAGCACCGCCTCGCCCTTGAGCACCACGCTCTTGAGGAGCTCCTGGGCCTGCTGGATCTGGCGGAGGGTCTTCTGGAGGTCGATGATGTAGATGCCCGAGCGCTCGGCGAAAATGAACCGCCGCATCTTCGGGTTCCACCGCCGGGTCTGATGTCCGAAGTGGACGCCGGCTTCGAGCAGATCCTGCAACTGGGGTTGGGCCATGCAGTGCGTCCTGATCCTTCGTTGGGGTTCGACGTCCATCGCCTTCGTCCCTTCCGCTGATCCCGGGGCCATGTGGCCCGGGACACCCGGCAGAAGGTCCAGCGATGTGCGAGATGGAGGCGCACCGTTGTGCGCCCCCGACGTGCTCCAGCTTACCGCTTGCTGAACTGGAACCGCTTCCGGGCGCCGGGACGACCCGGCTTCTTCCGCTCGACCTCGCGCGGATCGCGCGTCAGGAGCCCCGCCGTGCGGAGCTTGGCGCGGTGCATTCCATCGGCCGAGATCAGCGCCCGCGCGATCCCGAGCCGCAGCGCACCGGCCTGGCCGGACTGTCCTCCGCCATCCACGTGAGCCTTGACGTCGAAGGCGCCGAGCGTGTCGGTGGCGGTGAACGACTGCTGGATGTGTTGCACCAACGACGGACGCGGGAAGTAGTCACCCAGCGTGCGGCCGTTGACATCCCACTTGCCGGTGCCGGGCGTCAGATAGACCCGGGCGACGCTCGTCTTGCGGCGGCCGACGGCCTGCCAGCGGAACTCGCTCTTGGCGGTCATGCGGTCACCTTCTTCTTCGGGGTCGGGGCAACGGAGAAGGGCTCGGGAAGCTGGGCCTGGTGCGGATGTTCCGCGCCACCGTAGACCTTGAGCTTGGTCCGGAGCTTCTGCTTGGCGAGGGAGTTCTTCGGCAGCATCCCGAAGACCGCCTTCTCGATGACCCGGTCCGGATGCTTGGCCAGGATGTTCCGGATCGGCGTATGGCTTTCGTGACCCATGTAGCCGGTGTGCGAGAACACGGTCTTGTCACTGAGCTTGCGTCCGGTGAGCTTGACCTTCGACGCGTTGACGACCACGACGAAATCGCCGCCGTCCATGTGCGGCGTGAAGGTCGGCTTGTGCTTGCCGCGGATCAGCTGCGCCACCCGGCTGGCCAGACGGCCGAGCGGGACGCCGGTGGCATCGACCAGCAGCCAGCGGTGCGTGAGATCCTTGGGTTTGGCGGAGAACGTCTCCATGACCTGCGCTTACCCCGCTGAAAAAGTCACGACTTAGGGACAGACTTGTAAAATAGCCGTGGATAACGGGTTGGGTCAAGGGAGAGACGGGAGGGAGGCGAATGACGGGCCGGAAGGAAACGAGGGGAAGGAGATGAAGGAGGAGAACGCGGCGTAGGTGTGCCTCCCGCTCTCCTCGTTCACCTCATCTTCTCCGTCCCTCTCCCACCTGCTCACTCCTCAGATCACCCCGCAACCTCAAACTCCACAAGCACTTGCCCCTTTTCGACCGCCTGGCCGGGTTTGATGTGCACCGCCGATACCCTGCCCCCCACCTGAGCCCGGAGCTCGTTCTCCATCTTCATCGCTTCGAGCACGACCACGCCGGCCCCGGCGGCAACCTCATCCCCCACGGAAACGGTGATCCGGACCACCAGCCCCGGCATCGGCGCCTTGAGTACCGGGGGTCCGGCACCCTTCTGCGCCGCGCCGGTGAGCGAGCGGATGTGCCTGGTCCGCTCGTCGACCACCTCCACGACCCACCGCTCCCCGAAGCGTTCCGCACGCCATTGCCCGTGGCCCGCAGCCGCCAGGATCATCGTGCAGGAGGCATCGCCCAACATCAGGCTGCGTAGGGGCGTGCCTTCAAGCTGGGAGAGGTGCGCCTCGACCGGGCGCCCGTCGACGACCGCGCGCCCGCCCTCGAGCTCGACCACGAACTCCCGGCCCGCGATGGACACGAAGTACTTCATGCCGCCTCCAGCACGAGCACGGTCTCGACATGAGCGGTCTGCGGAAAGAGGTCGAACGCACGCACCGACGTGACCACGAAGCCGCCGCCGAACCGGGCGACGTCACGCGCGAGCGTCGCCGGATCGCAGGACACATACACGATCCGGCGGGGGCGAGCCGCCGCAATGCCCGCGACCACGACCGCGTCCATCCCGATCCGCGGAGGGTTGGTGATGACGGTGGCCGGTCGTCGCAACCGGCCCACCAGCGCTTCCGCCCGCCCGGCGTGGCGTTCCACCGGTCCACTCGGCGCCTGGCTCCCGGCAGGCGGACCGAATCGGGAGCGACGCACTCCCTGCTCCACCGCCCGCCGATCGAGCTCGACGGATTCGACCAGGGCTCCACGCTCGAGCAGCAATTCGGTGGTCTCGCCGATCCCGGCGTAGAGGTCCCACGCCCGTTCGCCCGACGCGACCGCCGCCTGGTCGACCGCGTAGCGACGGATAAGGGCGCCGAGGCTCGGATTCACCTGTTCGAAGACCGTGGCGGGATAGGCGTCGTCGGCTCCCGAGACCACGCGGGGAGCACCACCTTCGGGGCGCCACCAGATGGTGACGCTCATCCCGGCCGCGGACAGCTTTTTCCCGAGAGCGCCTCCGCCATTCCAGATGGTGCCCGCACGGCACTCGATGACCAGGTGCCGGCCACCATCCTGGTCCACCCGCAGCACCAGACGCTCCGCATCGGCGGGGAGCGCCTGGCGCATCGGGCGCAGCACGGTCCAGAGCTCCTGCAGCGCCGGCGCGGCGATCTCGCAGCGTTGGAGGTCGAACACCCGGGATGCTCCGTCCATCCGGTGCAGGCCGATGCGGCCCCCTGCGATGGTCAAGGTCAGCTTGTTCCGGTATCCCCACTCGACATCGCTCGGCGTCACGGCGGGGTCCAGGGCGGCGAGGTGCCCGATGCGGCGCAGTTGATCGCCGACGATGGCGGACTTGGCCGCGCGCTGGGCCTGGGGCGACAGATGCTGCAACTGGCACCCACCGCACCGATCGCCCTCGTAGTGGATGCAGCGCGGCACCACCCGATCGGGCGATGCCTCAACGACCTGGCCGATCCGGGCCCGTGCGAATCGCTTGCGCAGCTCGATCTCGGTGAGCACCACCAGGTCCCCGGGCGCGGCGCGAGGGATGAACACCGTGCGGCCATCGGCGAGCGCGCCCACGCCCTCACCGCCAGCGGCCACCCGGAGCACCCGGACCGGGGCCGTCACCCGAGCGACTCCCGGCGTGCGGCCGCGAGCCATTCCGAGCTGGCGCCGGCGGCGTCAGTCACAACGGGCCGATGCAGTTCGCGCGCGGCGTCCTCGGCCAGTGCGGTGGCCACCGCGATCGCCTCGAGGGTGGCCGGATCGGGCTCCGACCGGACCAGGTCGGGACGGCGCTCGAGGAACTGGGTGTCGATCTCCCCCCGGCCGAACGCGGCATCGGCCAGGAGGCGGCGATGGAACGGGATCGACGTCGGCACGCCGGAGAGGATGAACTCATCGAGCGCGCGACGCATCCGGGCGATCGCCTCGTCGCGGCTGCCGCCCCAGGCGATGAGCTTTCCGAGGAGGGAGTCGTAGAAGAGCGTCACGCCGTCACCCAGTTCGTACCCGCCGTCCCATCGGATCCCGGGCCCGCTGGGCACCCGCAGGTACTCGACGAAGCCGTTGCCTGGAAGGAATCCGTCCGCAGGGTCCTCGCTGGTGATGCGACATTCGATGGCCCACCCGCGCGGGAACAACTCGCGGTCGGGGATCCGCATCGGAAGCCCCTGCGCGATCCGCAGCTGCTCCCGGACGAGGTCCACCCCGTACACCAGTTCGGTCACGGGATGTTCGACCTGGATGCGGGTGTTCATCTCGAGGAAGTAGAAGGAGCCGTCGGCGGCGAGCAGGAACTCGATGGTGCCCGCACTCCGGTACCCGACGGCGCGAGCGGCGGAGACGGCGGCAGCCCCGAGTGCCCGTCGCAGTTCCGGCGTCACCGCCACCGACGGGCTCTCTTCGAGCAGCTTCTGGTACCGCCGCTGGACGGAGCACTCCCGCTCGCCGAGGTGGATGACGCGTTCTGCATCGGCCAGCACCTGCACCTCGACGTGTCGGCCGCGTTCGATGTAACGCTCCAGGTACACGCGCCCATCACCGAACGCCTTCTCGGCCTCCGACGCCGCTGATGCGAGCGCGCCCATCAGCTCGGCTGCGGCACGTACGATCCGCATCCCCCGCCCGCCACCGCCCGCCGATGCCTTGACCACCAGCGGGAATCCGATCGCGGCCGCGGCCGCCAACGCGTCGGCGGGCCTCCCCGCCTCCACGTGCGCGCCCGGCACGATGGGCACGCCAGCGGCGGCCATCCGCTCCCGCGCGGAGGTCTTGTCACCCATGGCACGGATGGCCTCGGCCGGCGGTCCCACGAACGTGAGGCCAGCCTGCACCACGGCCTCGGCGAACGCGGCGCGCTCGGCCAGGAATCCGTAGCCCGGATGCAACAGCTTGGCACCCGATGCGCGCGCGGCCTCGATGATCCGGTCGATGCAGAGGTAGCTCTCGGCCGGTGCTGCCGGACCGAGCCGGATGGCGTGGTCGGCGGCGCGGACGTGGGCGGCCAAGCGGTCGGCATCGGAGTACACCGCGACGGCGACGAGCCCCTCGTCGTGGCAGGCGCGGATGATGCGCAGGGCGATCTCGCCCCGATTGGCGATCAGGACCTTGCTCATCGAATGATCGGAGGGATCACCGTCGACAGGAGGGCGCGCCGCTCAGTGACAGACGTCGTCAGGACGGTCGGCCACCTGGCCGAAGATGCTGCGGCAGAGTGCAGGGTTGTGTCCGGCCGCAGCGGCGTAGCTGCGCATCACGTCCGCCAACCAGACCGAGCGTCCGGCGCGGGCCGTGGCGAGGAAGGACGTGAACGTGAGGTAGTCGGGCGCCGTGACGGTGTCGGGACCGGTCACCCGGACCAATCGCACGACGGTGACAGTGCCGCCCGGGACGGCAGCGCTGTCGGCGAGCGGTGTGGCACAGACCGCACGTCGGCCTGCGACCTGCGTCATCGCGGCCCGGATCCCGAGTGCGGGGTCGACCCCGAGCGCGCGAGCGAGGCTGGTGCGGTAGCGGGCGTCGGTGGCGTAGAGGCGTGGCACGATCGGGACGATGTCGGTGCGGCGGTGCGCGGTAAGGATGGCGCTCCAGACGCCAAGGTTCTCCAGGTCACTGCCGGTGAGGATCACCCCACCCTCGGGACAGGAGTTGACCAGGTTGGCGCCGAGCTCCGTGACGATGCCGGGGAGCGCAGGATCGTTCGCCGAGGCCTGGGCCCAGTCCGCGCGGGCGACATCCCACCCCGAGTCCTCGGTCACCAGCAGTGCCCGGGCCACCTCGGCCTGGTCACGGAGGACCTCGCCGGAATCCACCTGCAGGCGGACCGCCTGTTCGAGTGCCGTGACCGCGAAATCGAGCACCATCGAAGCATCGGGGACGCCGGCATGGCCGCGGGCGTGCCAGTCGCGGGCGTCCATCAGGTAGAAGCGCCCGAGCGCCAGCCAGGCGCGGCCATCGTCGGGCGCAGTGGCGAGGTAGCGCCCGAGGTACTCGGTGGCCGCCGCGCGCTCGCCGCTCCGGTCCATTTCGACGGCGCGGGGCGCCACATACGGATCGATCGATCCCTGGGCCAGCAGTGGCGAGACCAACCCGCACGCCAAGCCCCCGGCGAGGACGAGCGCGCGCCGGTGAGCGTGCAGGCTGGACTGCGGCAAAGGTGTCATCAGGACCCTCGTATTCTACCCCCGACCCGGGCGACAGGCCACCCCCGAGGCGGGTCCTACAGCGGCATGCACCCATGCTTCTTGGGTGGATTGCGGTCCCGCTTCGTCGCGAGCACCCGCAGTCCCTCGATCAATCGGGGACGGGTATCCCGCGGGTCGATGACATCGTCGACATACCCGTGCGCGGCGGCCTGGTATGGCGTCGCGAACCGTGCGGTGTAGGCGTCGGCCTGCCGCTGCGCCTCGGCGGCGGGGTCCTTGGCCTTGGCGATGGCATCCTTGAACAGGATCTCGACAGCCCCCTTGGGACCCATCACCGCGATCTCGGCGGTCGGCCACGCCAGGTTCAAGTCACCTCGGACGTGCTTCGAACTCATCACGTCATAAGCCCCGCCATATGCCTTCCGGGTGATGACCGTGAGCTTCGGCACCGTCGCCTCGCAGTACGCATACAGGAGCTTGGCCCCGTGGCGGATGATGCCGCCGTGCTCCTGCGCCACCCCGGGAAGGAAACCGGGCACGTCCTCGAAGGTGACGAGCGGGATGTTGAACGCATCACAGAAGCGGATGAACCGGGCGCCCTTGACCGAGGCGTTGATGTCGAGGACCCCGGCCAGGACGGCAGGCTGATTGGCGACGATCCCGACGGAGCGCCCCCCCAGCCGGGCAAAGCCGCAGAGGATGTTGCCGGCGAATTCCCCGTGGATCTCGAAGAACCTGGCGTCGTCGACCACCCGCCGGATGACATCATGCATGTCGTAGGGCTTGGCGGCGCTGTCGGGGATGACGTCGAGGAGCGCCTCGTCACGGCGGTCGACAGGATCGGTGGTGGTGAGTACCGCAGGTCCGTCGAGGTTATTCGACGGCAGATACGACAGGAGTTCGCGAAGGGCCTGCAGGCATTCCGGTTCGGAGTCGTGGACCAGGTGGGCGACACCGCTGGTGGCGCCGTGGACATCCGCACCGCCGAGCTGGTCGAACGACACGTCCTCATGGGTGACGGTCTTCACCACATTGGGGCCGGTGACGAACATGTAGCTGACCCCGCGGACCATCGCGACGAAATCGGTGATGGCGGGCGAGTACACGGCCCCACCGGCACAGGGACCGAGAATGGCCGAGATCTGGGGCACGACCCCCGAAGCGAGGGTGTTGCGGAGGAAGATGTCGGCGTAGCCGCCCAGGGAGACGACGCCTTCCTGGATGCGGGCGCCGCCGGAGTCGTTGAGACCGATGATCGGGGCGCCGTTCCGGACGGCTTGGTCCATCACCTTGCAGATCTTCTGCGCATGGGTCTCGGAAAGCGAGCCGCCGAAGACGGTGAAGTCCTGGGAAAAGACGTACACCAGCCGGCCGTCGATCCTGCCGTGGCCGGTCACGACGCCATCGCCCAAGTACTGCTGCTCCGCGAGGCCGAACTCGGTGGCGCGGTGGGTCACGAACCGGTCGGCCTCGACGAAGGACCCCGGATCGAGCAGGAGGTCCAGGCGTTCGCGGGCGGAGAGCTTCCCTTTCTTGTGCTGCTGCTTGATGCGCTCGGCCCCTCCGCCCTCCTCGGCCTGGGCCTGGCGGGCGTGGAGCTGATCGAGGAGTTCACGGGGCGTGGGCATAGGGCAGTGAATATGCGTCCGGTCCGCTTCCGGAGGAAGGCGGAGGCCACGGAGAACCGCGTACCACCCTACGCTACGCTCAGGGCAGGCTCCGCCACGGAGGTCACGGAGGCGCACGGAGGACCACTCGATGGAGTGGCCGACCAGCCGGCGCTCCGTTCGGGGAAGCGGCGCTCTGGTCGACGAACAGAGGAAGGTGAAGGCGACGGCGCACCACCCACCACGGAGACACGGAGCACACGGAGGGTCACGGAGAACAACTGGATGTTGTGGTCGATCAGGCGATGCTCCGGGTGGAGGATCGGCGTTCGTATCGACTGCAACAGGAACTCGAAGCGCACGAAGGGAGTTTTTTGGACTATCCACGCGGAGTTTCGGTTACCGCAGTGGCCTCACCCGAGCCTAGAGTGACCTGGTCGCCGACCTGGGAGCGGTATGGGCTTGCTGGCACACACCACCACGGATGTCTCGGACAGGGTCATCGGTGCGGCGATACAGGTCCATCGGACCCTCGGTCCCGGGCTCCTGGAGAGCGCGTACCGGCAGTGTCTGAGCTGGGAACTCACCGGGCGCGGGCTGAGTCACAGGATCGAAGTGCCGATCGGTGTCCACTATCGCGGATATGCACTGTCACCCGGCTATCGGATCGATATGCTGGTCGAAGAGTCACTGGTGGTGGAGCTCAAGGCCGTCACAAAGGTCCTAGACATCCATCAGGCCCAGGTCCTGACTTACTTGAAACTTGGTGGGTACACCGCCGGATTGATCATCAATTTCCATGTCCCGGTGCTGAAGGACGGCCTGAAACGAATCCTCCGGTGAACGCTCACGTGCCCGGAAGATCGATCGCCGTTGGAACGAGCGCCGATCCTCCGAACGGAGCATCGTCTGCGCGACCACTACATCCAGTTGTTCTCCGTGACCCTCCGTGTACTCCGTGCCTCCGTGGTGTGCAGTTCTCCGTGACCTCCGCACCGGAGCCTGCCCTGAGCATCGCGAAGGGTGGTGTGCGATTCTCCGCGACCTTCGCGCTCCTGGCGCGGTCGACAAGAGCGCCGACGCTCCGAACGGAGCATCGTCTGCGCGACCACTACATCCAGTTGTTCTCCGTGACCCTCCGTGTACTCCGTGCCTCCGTGGTGTGCAGTTCTCCGTGACCTCCGCGCCGGAGCCTGCCC
>JBAUHI010000021.1:0-4397 GCA_049680185.1 Gemmatimonadales bacterium
CTCCCGCAGGGAGTGGGGTTAGGGGTGAGGGTATGGTGATTTTAGAGAGGGGGACAGGGGGTGAGGCTGTTCGTGGAGAGGGGGAACGAGAATTGGCGCGCTATAGGGCTGCCCTTCCCGGCGGCGCATTGGCGACGCCGCGGTGTGATTTAAGGGGCGCTATAGGGCGGGCCCTCTGGGCCCGCCATTCACGGGTGCGATGATCGTCGTCCGGAGGGGGTGGCGTCCCGCCACCCCGAGCGCCCGCCCTATTTCACCGCCTTCGCGTCTCATGCATCCAGCGGTGTCCGCTGTGCCTCGGCCCACTCCCGCTCCACCCCCTGCTCCAGGACCTTGGCCTCCAGGAGCGGCAGGTCGATCAGCTTCTCGCTCACCCGTAGCATCCAGGCGATGTCGCGCAGATGCCGTTGCGAGCCCCCATCCCGATAGAACTCAAGCTTTCGCACGATGTTGTATTCCAGTGGGGCCACCGACACCAGCTCCCCGGCGATCTCCACTTCGCGGCGCCGCGTGAACGCCCAGGCGTGCAGGGGATCGTCACCCATCAAATACACATCGGCGCGAAGCCCGCTTTCAAGATGGAAGAGGTTGAAGTGTCCGTACCGCGGACGGGCGGCCTCCTCCACCATCGTTTCCAGTGGTGGGACGTAGAAGTCCTTCGCCGGAAAGGCGGCCTCCAGCCGCTTCGGATCTCCATGCTTGAGCGCCACGACCAGATCCACATCCTGGGTGAACCGAAGCTCGCCATAGAGCGACGCCGCGACCGATCCGGTCACCATATACGCAATACCGGCCCGCCCAAGCGGCACGGCAAAGAGCGGGATGAGATCAGGGAGTGCCACGACGGAACGCCTCGCGCGTGGCTTCGTGCACCGCCGCTGGCGAGAGCCCCGGATTCCGGAGCGCGATACCGGCCGCTGCCAGCGCCCACCCCGTCTCGAGGAGGGACTGGAGCGCCCGCGCCTTCTGATCCGGCGTCATCCTCCGCAGGATCTCCAGCCCCACGTCGCTCGGCGTGGGATCGCTCAACCTGACCTCACGGCGGAAGTCCTCGACCGGCCGATCGGCAGACGCCATTGGGATTCCGCCAGGAACGGGCAAAGTACGCTATGTCACTGTGATGGTTGAAGTTAATGGAAGCGGAAAAGGGGGAGAAGGGGGGCGGTTGGACGGATTGAAGTGAGGGCGGACGATCTCATCCAAGAAGCCCTTCAGGGCGCAGTGCAGAGGGGCGCCTTCAGGCGCCGGGGGAACGCGGGTCGGAGCCCATATCGCGGCCCCTCCCGGCGGCGCATTGGCGACGCCGCGGTGTGATTGGGGGGGGCGCGGTAGGGGCGCACTGCGTGCGCCCCTACCGACGCCCCGGCATTCATATCGCGGGCGCCATCACCGGGACGCGCACCGGCGCCCATTTCGCGGGCGCACGCGGTGCGTGCCCCACCGTCGGCGACACCCCACGCCCCGGTGTGGCGGGCGCACGCGGTGCGACCCTACTCCCCGGTCCGCTTCCCCGCTTCCGCTGCCCACCACGCCAACCGTTCCGCGATCTTCTTCTCGAACCCGAACTCCCCCGGCTCGTAATAGGTCCGCTGCTTGACCGCATCGGGGAAATATTCCTGCGGGATGTATCCGGTCGGATGCGCGTGCGCGTAGGTGTACCCCGCACCGTAGCCGAGATCCTTCATCAGGCCGGTGGGCGCGTTCCGGATATGGAGCGGCACCGGTGCGGCCGGTGTCTCCCGCGCCGCTTCCAGCGCCTTCCCCCACGCCACATACACTCGGTTCGACTTGGGCGCCGTCGCCACGTAGACCGTGGCCTCCGCCAGCGCCAGATCTCCTTCGGGAGAGCCGAGGAAGTGGTACGCCTCCTTGGCGGCGAGCGCGATCTGCAGCGCGGCCGGGTCGGCGAGTCCGATATCCTCGCTCGCCATCCGCACGATGCGGCGGGCCAGGAAGAGCCCGTCCTCTCCCCCTTCGATCATCCGTGCCAGCCAGTAGAGCGCCGCCTGCGGGTCGCTCCCCCGCACCGCCTTGTGCAGTGCGCTGACCAGGTTGTAGTGGCCCTCGCCCGACTTGTCGTACATCGGGAGCCGGCGCGCCACCGCATCCTCGACCATCGCCACGGTGACCGTCCCCTTGAGCCCCGCCTGCTGTGCCGCCGCTTCGAGTGCGGTCAGCACCCGCCGCGCATCACCATCCGCGATGGCGACGAGCGCGGTCTCCGCCGACGGATCCAGTGTGAGCTCCAGCTTGCCGAGTCCGCGGTCCCGGTCCGCTACCGCTCGATGGACCAGTTCGCGCAGGTCGTCGGG
Organism: Gemmatimonadales bacterium; assembly: GCA_049680185.1. Classification (GTDB taxonomy): domain Bacteria; phylum Gemmatimonadota; class Gemmatimonadetes; order Gemmatimonadales; family GWC2-71-9; genus CAMLHU01. The sequence goes on from JBAUHI010000021.1 coordinate 2,313, forward strand.
CCCAAGTGGCTCGAGCACATACACGCGGGAACGGGAGAGGAGGGCGCCGGTGAGCTCGAAACTCGGGTTCTCGGTCGTGGCGCCGATCAAGGTGATGACGCCGCTCTCGACATGCGGCAGGAAGGCATCCTGCTGGGCCCGATTGAAGCGATGGATCTCATCGCAAAAGAGGACGGTCCCCTTCCCTTCCTCGTTCCGTCGCGCAGCCGCCTCGGCGATGATCTCCCGCACCCGAGGGACACCTTCGGTGACTGCGCTGAAGGCGGTGAAGTGGCGGGAGGTGTATTGGGCAATGAGGCGAGCGAGCGTGGTCTTCCCGGAGCCCGGCGGCCCCCAGAGGATGATGCTGCCGACATCGCCACGTCGGATCGCATCCCCCAGCGCGCGCCCCGGTGCCAGCAGATGCGCCTGACCGACGTACTCCTCCAGCGTCCTCGGCCGGAGCCGGGCCGCCAGGGGTTCGGGAGTGGAAAAGAGGCCGGGTTGGGTCATGGGGGTGAAAGCTATCAGCTATCGGCTATCAGCTATCGGCTATCAGCTATCGGCTATCAGCTATCGGCAGCATCCCCCAACCTCACCCCCTAACCCCCTCTCCGCATACGCGAAGAGGGGGAACGTCGGTGGAGCTCCATTTGTGGGGGTCGCCTGCGACGACGGAGCCCTTCTGGCGTCCCCCCTCTCCTCGTATGAGGAGAGGGGGACAGGGGGTGAGGTGACGCGAAGTGTCATCCCGAGCAGAGCGAGGGATCTTCTCAGCCGACATCGGAGCCGATTGCCATTTCCCGAGAACCGCAGAAAAGATCCCTCGGTCGCTCCGCTCCCTCGGGATGACGCTCCGTTCCCCCCACGCGCCTCACGCGGCAGTTCACGCGCCCACGCGCTCACCCAAGCATCGCTCTTGCCGCGAAGAACGCCGCGGCACCGCCGAAGAACGAGAGCGGCACTGCCCAGCCGCGGCGCGCCTGGAACTCCGGCACCAGGTTGGACGCCGCCACATAGATCGTGACGCCGCCGGCCAGCGCCAATCCATGCTCCCGGAGGGGTCCCAACGATGATGTCGCGATGACTCCCACCACCGTCGCCACGCCGAGGGCAGCGGCGGCGAGGAGGGCGCGAGCGCGGCCGAGTCCGGAGGCGAGCATCAGGCTCGCCATCGCGAGGCCTTCGGGGAGCTTGTGGAGGAAGACCGCGGTGAAGAGGAGGACGCCGAGCGTCTCGGAGACCTGGAATCCGCTGGCGATGGCGACGCCGTCGAAGAACGTGTGCAGCAGCAGCCCGATCAGGGCGCTGATGCTCGCCACCGGGCTCACCGAGTGGGTCTCTTCGCCGAAGTGGAAATGCGGGGTCAGGACGTGCTGGGCCAGGTGCACCGCGAAATATCCGGCCACCAGATAGATCGCAGCACCGCTCCCTCCCTGCGCGAACGCTTCCGGGACCACTTCGCCCAGCGCCACCGCGATCATGAATCCCGCCCCGATCGCGATGAACGATTCGAGTACGCGTACCTGCGCCGGCTTGTGACGCACCACGACCAGGGCGCCCACCAGGTTGCCGGCCGCGGCGAGGAGGGCCCAGAGGATCGGAGTCACTTGAGCGTCGCCGCGTGGTGGAGGAGCGTGTCTTTCGTGTTGCGCGCCGGGTCATCGAGCACGTAGTCGAGCAGCGCCTTGAGGACCTGCCCCAGTCGAGGGCCGGCGGGGATCCCGGCCGTCAGGAGATCCGATCCGCGCACCGCGAGGGCAGCTCGGTCGAGCGGGTCGCCCCGGGTAAGGATCAGCGCCATAGTTGGCGCCCAGATCGGTTCGCTGCCGGTCGAGAGCTGATGGAGTGCGGCAAGGTCTCGCGCGACGTCGGGCGTCACCCGGGACAACCAGTGCCGGGTCTCGACCTCGGTCGACCCTGCAGGCGCCGGCGGTCCGGTGGTGATGGCACTGGCACGCGCGATCTCCGCCCCGGACGCCTTGAGCCGTTCCAGCAATGCCGCGGGTCGGTCGGCCAGGAAGGCGGTGAGCAGCACCGGGTCGCGCGGAAAGTCCTTCCCGGGATCCCGTGACGGCGAGGGGCGCAGCTCCGGCATCCAGGGTG
>JBAUHI010000022.1:0-1573 GCA_049680185.1 Gemmatimonadales bacterium
GACCCTGCGGGAGGCTGTAATGCGCCTGTTCGCTTGGATGGCCGCTGTGGTGGTGCTGGGCGCGGTAGGCTGCTCCGATAGCACAGGTCCGGGCGGGGCCGGCGCCGCGCCTCTCACATTCATCGCGCTCTCATCGGGCAACGGCCGCACCTGCGCGCTGGCGGCTGATAGCACCGCCTGGTGTTGGGGCCTGAATGCGGGGATCCCCGGAACGACCGTTGGGGACACCCGGCCGATCGCCACGTTCCCGGGCACGCGGTTCGATGTGATCGCTGTCGGATCAACACCCATTGGGCCGGCGGCCGTCTGCGCATTGGAGATGGGCGGGAGCAGTATGTGCACCGGACATCTCGATGTTGATGAGGACCTCGTCATTACGCTGCCCGCAGGAGAGCCGCGTCCAGGTGGTGTCTCGCTCTCCTCGGTGTCCATCGGGGTCGGTCACATTTGTGGAGTGTCGGCCGGGAACTCGGCAAATTGCTGGGGCGAGTTCGACGGCGGCCCCCGCGGCCTGGGTTCGATCTCATTCGATACGAGTTATGCGACGATGACCCCGAACGTCGTAGACGGGGGACACGCCTGGACCCAAATAGTGGCCGGCTATACGCACACCTGCGGGCTCGACGAGGCAGGGGCTGCGTGGTGCTGGGGTGAGGGCGAATTTGGCCAGCTCGGCCAAGCGGCGGGCGCCCCAGACTCGGTGTGCGGACTCGCGGGAAGCCCGTGCAGCAAGGTGCCGATCGCGGTCGATGGTGGCCACACCTTCACATCGCTGAGCGCGGGTGGCAACCACACCTGCGGCGTGACCTCGGTCGGCGATGTGTACTGTTGGGGATCGGACGATGCGGGGCAGCTCGGGGTGTCCGGGGCCGGGGCCGCGGATCTGTGCCTGGGTGCATATCACATCCGGTGCGCGCTCGCGCCGGTGAAGGTGTACGCTGGCTTGTCCGTCGTCTTCACCCAGGTCTCCGCCGGCGGATCACACACCTGCGCCCTCAGCGATTCCCTCCAGGCCTACTGCTGGGGAGATGACAGCTACGGGCAGCTCGGTATCGGCGGTGGTCAGATGTCAACGCCGTGGCCGGTGAAGACCGACCTTCGATTCGTGGCCCTGTCTGCGGGCGCCAGCCACACTTGCGGTATTGCCGTGGGTGGCGCTGCGTGGTGCTGGGGAGATAACGCCAGCGGGGAGCTCGGGAACGCCACCACGTTCGACGTGAATGTGCCAGTGCCGGTGGCCGGGCCCTGACGCTGGACACCATCGGTCCGCTGGTGGACAATGACGAGGGCGCCGATGGGATGAGCATCGGCGCCCTCGCTCGCGCCCGCGGTGCGATAGCGTCGCGTCGGTCGTCGCGCCACCTACATGTTCCCCACCATCGCCTTGGCGAACTCGGAGCACTTCACTTCCGTGGCCCCGTCCATCAATCGCGCAAAGTCGTAGGTCACCGTCTTCTGGCCGATGGTCTTCTCGAGCGACGTGAGGATCAGGTCCGCCGCCTCGCCCCAGCCCAGGTGCCGGAACATCATCTCGCCCGACAGGATCACTGAGCCGGGGTTCACCTTGTCCTGG
>JBAUHI010000023.1:0-54554 GCA_049680185.1 Gemmatimonadales bacterium
TCAAGGCCTTCGCGGCCACCGATGACGGGTTCCGGATCGCCGAGCTCGACCTGGCGGAGCGGGGGATGGGCGACCTCATCGGGCAACGGCAGTCGGGGACGTTCGAGATCCGCCACGCCCGCCTCCCCGAGGACCAGAACCTTCTGGCGCGCGCACGCGAGCTGGCCCGCGACGTGGTCTCCGCCGATCCGACGCTGGCGCGCCCGGCCAACGCGTCGCTCCGTGCGCGGGCGGTGGCGCGCTACCCGCGGGCGGTGGAGCTCTTCCGGGTCGGGTAGGCCGTAGCGCTCCCGTTCCTGTCGCCGTACCCTTCCGCCCATGCCTGCCGTCCCCCGTTCCGACCGTGCCGCCGCCGTCGCCCGTCCGCCCTACCGCCCCGCCCGCTGGGAAACGGTGCCGTGCCCCTGCTGCGGGTCATCGGCGTTCGTGCCGTACGAGCGTTTCGGCGACGAACTGCAGTACACCTACGTCCTCTGCCGCGACTGCCGGCTGGTGTACCAGTCGCCCCGGCCCCGGTTCGACGCCGACTTCCTGCAGGCGGCGTATGGCGAGTATTTCGCATTCGAGGACGGGTTCAAGCTCAGTGATACTGTCGGCGGGCGGGAGCATCGCGGGTGGCAGGATGAGGTCGCGGAGATCCTGGAATTCGACGAAGCCCACACGGCACTGCTCGATGTCGGCGCCTGCATGGGCGAATTCCTGTATGTGGCGCGGGATCATTACCAGCGGGTCGCCGGGGTCGAGGTGTCGACCAAGATGGCGGCGTTCACCCGCGAGGCGCTGGGCATCGAGGTGTGGCAGGACACCTTCGATCACGTGACCACCACCCAGCGGTTCTCCTGCATCCACCTGAGCCACGTGCTGGAGCATATCCCGAACCCCGCCGAGTGGTTGGCCAAGGCGCGTGAATTGCTGCTGCCGGGCGGCGTGATCGTGATCAACGTGCCGCACATGTTCTCGCTCGACCGGAAGGTCAAGCTGTTCCTCAAGCGGATCGGCGTCCGGAGCGGGCGGTGGAGCGAGGCGTGGCGGACGCCGGATCACCTCTTCGAGCCGACGATCCCGGCGATGCTCCGCTTCTTCGACGCGCAGGGGTTCGAGGTGGTCTCTTACTACACCTACAGCCGGAGTGATGCGGCCGCGCGGACACTCTGGGGCCGCATCTACCGCCGGTACCTCAAGCTCGGCTCCAACCTCCGCTTTTACATCCGACCCCGCTGATCCGTTCGATTCAGAACCGCACCGACGCCCCGACCTCCAGCCGATCCTGGTGTTGCTCCACCAGCGGGGCGAACGGGATGTTCTCCGGCGGTCCGCTCGGTCGGGTCAGCTCCCAGATGACCCCCGCGGCCGCGCTCAAGAAGAGCGCCTCGCCCCCGAAGAGCCAATGGCCCGCGCGGCGGTCGTGGGACAGCGAGGATTGGTAGTAGCCCTCCGACACCGGATCGAGGTAGTGTCCGTTGGGTCCTGTGTCGCAGCGGGTCTCGTCATCGAAGCAGTAGTCGCTGAGCGCGTTGTAGGCCCGGTCGGCGTCGGCATGTTCTGCCTGCGACAGGAGCCCGAACGCCACCGAGGTCCCCAACGCGACCCACTTCCCATACTTGATCAGCGGGGGCGAGGCCCGGATGGGCGTCTGTCCCTGGAGCGCGGAGCCTCCAAGACAGATCGAGCCCATGGCGAGCAGGGCGACCCACACCCGAGACCGATTCACCGCAGCACCATTCGATGGAGATCGCCGCGGCCGCCGACGATGAGGATGCCGTCGGGGAGCACGATCGGCGGCTGGACCAGCGGACGCCCCACTGCCACCCGCCACGCTTCGATGCCATCGGTGCCAAGGGCGCGGAGCGTGCCATCGGCCATCCCGATCAGGACCCAGGAGCGCCACGGCGTGGGCGGCGCGCTCACCGGATCCTGGAACGCAGCGAATCGCTCGGCGGCGGGGCGCTGCAACGGGACCCGGTAGACGCCCCCGGTCTGGGTCACGATCCAAAGGGTGTCTCCGGAGGTCGCAAGCGGGACGAGGACCGGGCCATCCACCTGCAGGTGCCACACGGTGCTGAGGTCCGCTGGGCGGATCGCGAAGATGTTGCCGGCGCCGGTGGCCAGGACGAGCAGGGAGTCGGTCCGGGCCCAGGCGGTCGAGGCCGAACCGCTCGTCGGTACTGCCGCGATCAGCTTTCCGTCCGCGAGCGCCAGACGATAGACGCTGTCGCTGGTGAGCACCACTATCTCGCCGGGGGCGCCGAGCTGGGGGGCGGCCACCAGCGGGGGCATCCGGTGGGTCCAGCGCGGCTCGCCGTTCCTCCGGTCGAATGCCAGCACGTTCCCAGTGCTCGGCCCCGCGACGATGAACGAATCGGCCAGCAACAGTGGCAGGGCGATCCGCCCGGTCCGGCGCCGACGCCACACCACGTCGCCGGACGCTCGCCGCATCGCCTGCACCGATCCGTCGGGCCGGTCGCTGGCGGAAAAGACCGTGTCACCCGTTCCGACCACGCCGGCGGACGCACCGCCATTGAGACGGACCTCCCAGGTCTTGGTGCCGCGCGATAGGTCCACGGCGATGACCCGGCGATCATACCCGGTCCCGATCAGGGTGTCGTTCCGGATGAGCATAGGACCAAGGAATCCCTGGCTGACGCGCGCCAGCCAGTGCTGGGCAAGGGGTGCCGCGTGGCTCGAGTCCGCCGCGAGCGGAGCGTCCGGGATGGGACGCACATACGCGCACGCCGCGTTGACCAGCCCCACGCCCACGGCTAGACTCCACGCTCGTCGCAGTGTTCGTCTCATTCCACGGATCCCTCGATGGCGGCAGTGACCATCTCCGAGCTCGGCGGCCACGTCGGCGAGTCGGTGACCGTTCGCGGCTGGGCCATGACCACGCGGTCCAGCGGCAAGATCGCGTTCCTCGTGCTGCGCGATGGCACCGGCTACCTGCAGGCGGTGTTCAGCCGCAAGGAAGTGTCGGACGCGGTGTGGGAGGTCTTTCAACGCCTGACGCAGGAGACCTCCCTCGCGGTGACCGGCACGGTGCGGGCGGAGCCCCGCTCGCCGGGTGGATTCGAACTGACCGCCACGGACCTCGCGCTCCTGGGCGGGAGCGTCGACTTTCCCATCTCCCCTAAAGAGCATGGGACGAGTTTCCTCTTCGAACATAGACATCTCTGGCTCCGCAGCCGCCGCCAGGTGGCGATCGCCCGGGTCCGCCACGAGGTGGTCCAGGCCATCCGCGACTTCTTCTACGAGCGCGGATTCACCCTGGTCGATACCCCGATCCTGACCGGATCGATCGGCGAACAGGCCGGCGAACTCTTTGCCACCGACTATTTCGACCTCGGGAAGGCCTACCTGGCCCAGACCGGCCAGCTCTATGGCGAGGCGGCCGCCGCCGCCCTCGGCAAGATCTACTGCTTCGGTCCGACCTTCCGGGCGGAGAAGTCGAAGACCCGACGCCACCTGACCGAATTCTGGATGGTGGAACCGGAAGTCGCCTGGAACGACTCCGCTGCCAATATGCGGCTCCAGGAGGAATTCGTCTCGTATATCGTCGCGCGCGCACTCGATCGGGCCCGGGAGCCGCTCAAGGAGCTCGAGCGCGATACCGCGCCGCTCGAACTCGCCACGGCGCCGTTCCACCGCATCTCCTACACCGATGCCGTCGCCAAGCTCAACGCCCTCGGCTCCGACATCACCTGGGGACGCGACCTCGGCGGCGATGACGAGACGCTCCTCACCAAGCAGTTCGACCGGCCGGTGTTCGTCTTCAATTACCCGAAGGCCATCAAGGCCTTCTATATGAAGGAGAATCCCGAGGACCCGCGGACCGTGCTCTGTGACGACTGCCTCGCCCCCGAAGGCTACGGGGAGATCATCGGCGGCTCACAGCGGGAGGACGACTACGACAGGCTCTTGGCGCGCATCACCGCCCAGGGGCTCGATCCCGCTGCCTACGGCTGGTATCTCGACCTCCGGAAATACGGCACCTTCGTACATTCGGGGTTCGGGCTCGGTTTGGAGCGGACCGTGGCATGGATCTGCGGGAATCCGCATATCCGCGAGAGCATCGCTTTCCCGAGGCAGATCCATCGGTTGTACCCGTAGGGTGGCGGGTGGCGCGTGGCGCGTGGCGCGCCATCCTGAGGGGCCTTCAGGCCCCGAAGGATCGGTCTGCTTGCCAGCCGATCCTTCGCTTCGCTCAGGATGACGTATGGTGCCAAGCCCCCCGTTCACCCTCTACCGTTGACCGTTCACGTTTTCCGTCCACCCCGCTTCACCTCATCCCACAACCCGTCCAGCGCCTCCAGCCCTGCCGTCGCAAGATCCAACTTCCGCTCGACCGCGAGCCGCTCCACGGCAGTGAAGCGGGAGCGGAACTTCCGGTTGGCACGGTCGAGCGCCACCGTCGGCTGGACCCGCGCCTTCCGCGCGAGATTCACGACGGCAAAGAGCAGGTCGCCGATCTCCTCGACCAGCGGATCGGTGGCGTCCCGCTCGATCCCGCCATCCGCCACACTGGAGCCGCGTTCCCCTCCTCCCCTCGTCGTCTCCTCTATCTCTGCCTCCACCTCCGCCAGCTCTTCCCGCACCTTGTCGGCCGGCCCTGCCGTATCGGGCCAGTCGAACCCGACCTGGGCGGCCTTCTGCTGCAGCCGGTACGCCATCTGAAGGGACGGAAGCGTCGGCGGCAGGCCGTCGAGGACGGCACGCGGCGTCTCTCGACGTTTCAAGGTCTCCCACGATTCCTTCGGTCCCAGGTCGAAGAGATGCGGATGGCGCCGCCGCATCTTCTGCACCAGCGACTCGGCGGTCTCCTCCGCGGTGAATTCGCCCAGTTCCTCGGCCAGGACGTACTGCCAGGCGAGATGGAGGAGGAGGTCGCCGACCTCGTCCCGGATCCGGGAGGGGTCGTCGCCCCCCAGAGCCTCGTCCAGTTCGAGGACCTCCTCGATCAGGTAGGGGCGCAGCGTGCTGCGGGTCTGCGCCCTGTCCCACGGGCAGCGTGCCCGCAGGTCGCGCACCAGCTCCAGGGCGCGTCCAAGCGCTGAATTCTCTTGCATTTAGCCTCCGGCGTCGGTTATCATACCGCCCGAATCGTGACTACGTCAATCGCCTCCACGCCCGAGCGCGTCTGGGTCGATGTCGACCGGTCGGCGCTGATCGCCAATGCTCGCACCCTTGCCACCGCGGCAGGGGTGCCGCTCCTCCCCATGATCAAGGCCGATGCCTACGGGCTCGGCGCCATCGCCGTGGCACGGGCACTCGAGCCGGTCGATCCGTGGGGATTCGGTGTCGCGAGCCTCGATGAAGCGGCGGCCCTTCGCACCGCGGGCATCACCCGACCCATGATCGTGTTCACCCCGCTCGCGCCCGATCAGGTGGCCCGTCATCGGTCACTCGAACTCCGCCCGCTGATCGGCGACATTCCCGCGCTGGATGCCTGGCTCCAGGCGGGGTCAGGCCCCTTTCACCTTGGGGTGGACACGGGAATGGGGCGGGTCGGGTTCCACTGGTGCGAGGATGCGCTCGTTTCCGCGGTGGCGGACCGGTTGCACAAGGCGCCGGGCTGGGAAGGGATCGCGACCCACTTCCACTCCGCCGATGTCGACGTCGAGGCCACGGCGCTCCAATGGGACCGATTCCAGGGATTCCTGCGGGCGCTCCCACGGCGCCCCAACATGATCCACGCTGCCAATAGTGCGGGGACGCTCCGAGGTCATGCGTATGCTGGTGACCTGGTCCGACCCGGCATCTTCATCTACGGTGGGAGTGTGGGAGGGTGGGCACCCGCTCCGCGACCGGTCGCTGCGGTGCGATGCCGCGTGGTGGCGGTGCGCGAGCTTCGGGCCGGTGAATCGGTGAGTTACGGGGCCACGTGGCGTGCGCCGGGAACCACGACGATCGCGACGCTGGCGGTGGGGTATGGCGACGGGCTGCTCAGGAGCGGCGCGGGTCGCGCGCGGGTGGAACTCAATGGGGTGGTGGTGCCGGTGGTCGGGCGGATCACGATGGACCTGACCATGGTGGCGGTCGCGCCGGGCGGGGCCAGGCTCGGCGATGTGGCGACCATATTCGGCGGGATGGTCACGCTGGGTGAACACGCCGAGGCGTTGGGGACCATCAGCTATGAGGTGTTGACGGCCATGAGCCCGCGGGTCGTGCGGAGGTACGTCTGATGGATCAGCATTTCGCATCGCTGGTGCTGGGGCTCGCCACCCAGGCAGGGCAGGCGCTCGATGGCACCGTCGTCGGCCTGCCGGAGGGTGCGTCGCCACGCGATGCCGCCCGCGCGCTCATCGATACGTTGGCGATGCTCGAGACCAAGACTGCCGGGCGACTGGACGATCAGGAACGCCAGCTCCTGACCCAGGCGCTCACGGCGCTCCGGTTCCGGTTCGTGCAGACGGAGGTCAAGCAGTGAGCCGTCGCGCTGCCATCATCGTGCTGGACGGCCTCGGGGTCGGGCCGGCGCCTGACACCGACCGCTATGGCGATTCTGGCAGCGATACGCTGGGCAACACCCTCCGTGCGGTGGGCGGCGTGTCCCTGCCGAACCTGGCGGCATTCGGCTTCGGCAACATGGCGCCGCTTGCGGGAATCCCGGCCGCCGCCACGCCGCAGGCGGCATACGGGCGGGCCCGCCCGGTGAGTGCCGGGAAGGATAGCACCACCGGGCACTGGGAACTTTGCGGTGTCGTCCTCGACCGACCGTTCCCGACCTTTCCGCACGGATTCCCGGAGCGGGTCATCGCGGAATTCTCCCGCCGTACCGGACGCGGCGTTATCGGCAATGTGGCGGGCTCCGGCACGGTACTCCTCGATCGCTACGCGGAAGAGCACCTGCGGACCGGTGCCTGGATCGTGTACACGTCAGCGGACAGCGTCTTCCAGGTGGCGGCACATGAAGCGAAGGTCCCGCTGGCCGAGCTGTATGCGGCGTGCGGGATCGCGCGGGGGATGCTGACCGGGGCCGACGGCGTGTCCCGGGTCATCGCACGGCCCTTCATCGGCGGTCCGGGGGCGTGGAAGCGCACGCCGAATCGCAAGGACTTGAGCGTCGTGCCGCCGGAGCCGACGCTGCTCGACCACCTGGCGGATGCCGGGGTGCCGCGGGTCGGGGTGGGGAAGATCGACGACCTCTTCGCGGGGCGGAACATCGCGAGCGTGCATACGCCGACCAACGCGGATGCGTATCGCCTCATCGTCGATGCGCTCGCAACGATGCGCTCGGGATTCCTCTTCGTCAACGTGATCGAGTTCGACCAGAGCTGGGGACATCGCAACGACGTGCCCGGCTTCGTGGGCGGGCTTCGGGAGCTCGACGCCGCCCTCCCGGCCATCCTCACGCCCGTGCGTGAGGACGACCTCATTATCTTTACCGCCGATCACGGGAACGACCCGACGACGGCGTCGACCGATCACGCCCGGGAGATGGTGCCGGTGCTGGCATACGGCCCGCGGGTGCGCCCGGTGGCCCTGGGCGAGCGGGCCACCTTTGCCGACCTGGGCCAGACCGTGGCGGAGTTCCTCGGTGCCCGGCCGCTCCGGACCGGGACGTCCTTCCTGTCAGAGGTGTGGCGATGAGCGAAGACGGCGTGCTCGCCGCTGCACGGACCGCGCAGGCCAGCGCCTATGCGCCCTACTCCCAGTATCGGGTGGGGGCCGCGATCGAGGCCGAGGACGGACGGATCTTTGCCGGCTGCAACGTGGAGAACGCGTCCTATGGCCTGACGATCTGTGCGGAACGTGGTGCGGTGATGGCCGGAGTGGCGGCCGGTGCCACGCGTTTCCGCCGGGTGGTGGTGGTGACCGATTCGGAGCCGCCCGCAGCACCGTGCGGCGCCTGCCGGCAGTTCCTGCTGGAGTTCGGGCCCGACCTCGCGGTCGAGGCGGTGGGTCCGCGAAGCACGCGGCGGTGGCAGCTGTCCGAGCTGCTGCCCGCGTCATTTGACAAGGGTTTCCTCGAACGATGACACACACATTGCGGCCGACAGTGCGAACGCGGTCCGGCTGGGTCTTGGGCCTCCTGACCCTCGCCGTTCTGGGTGCGACCTCGTGCCAGGAGCAGCTGACCGCTCCGGCCCAGTGTCCACAGGCCTGCCCCGGCGGCCGACCGGTCATCCGGGATACCGTCCTGACCGCACTGCTCAATGGCGACTCAGCCTATTCCGGCTACATCATTTCGGGGTCGAGCCTGGGCGGCCTCCTGGTGTCGGACAGCCTGGGCGGGCTCGATGACCGGGCCTTCATGCGAATGTTGCCGCGGCCCGACACCATTTACGTGGACAGCGCCCTCGGGTACCGGACGTTCGCAGTCGACTCGGTGGCGCTCTCGGTCACCGTGATGGCGCACGATACCGCCGTCCACGGCCTCTTCCTCTATCTGTACCGCCTCCCCGCCGCGACCGATTCCGGCCAGACCTTCGGCGCCGTCGACTCGCTCCTGGCGCCGGGGGCGCTTTTCGACAGCGTCGCGGTATCAGATACGCTCGTGTCGCAGACGCTCCGGCTCGTGTATTTCGATTCGACCCTCGCCAAGATGGACATTCCCCCGGCCGACAGCGGGAAGCTGGCGTTCGGATTCCGCGTCCGGGCCTCGGCGCCCACTGGCGCCCGGCTCGGCGGCATCGGCAGCGGTTCGTCGATCCCGATCCTGACCACGTATGTGACCGTGGCCGGGGACACCGACACGACCACGATGCACCAGACCATCATCCGGGCGCCGGAATACACCAAGTTCGTGGAGCGCTCGACCTTTGCGCCCGATCCCAACCTGCTGGTGGTGGGTGGGCAGAACGGATCGCGCGTGCTGGTGCGCTTCCCGTTCCCGGCGTACCTGACGGACTCGGTCGTCCTGGTGCGGGCGACGCTGCAGTTGACGCCCAACGACACCATCGGCGGATTGCGCGGCGATTCGACCGCGGTGGTCGCCAGCGGCATCCTGGCCGATTTCGGGGCCAAATCGCCGCGCTTCTCGCTCACCAGCACCACGACTCTGGCCCCGGGATCGATCGACACGATCGGCATCGAGGTGGTGAGTCAGGTGAAGGTGTGGCAGACCGCCAATCCGGCGGTCCCATACGCGTTCATGGTGAACCTCAACCCCGAGGGTGCGAGCTTCTCCGAGCCGCGCTTCCGGTCCACCCGATCCGCCAGTGGCGCGCCGACCCTCCGCATCACCTATCAGGTCCCCTTCAATTTCGAGAGGCCCTGAGTGCGCCGCGTCCTCCTGATCGGCGCGCTCCTCTTTGGCGCCACACCGCTCCTGGCCCAGGCCTCGACGTTCGGGATCCGGGGCCTCGGGTTCCCCAACCAGCCCTATTCCGCCCATACACGCGGCGTGGGCGGAAGCTCGTCGTTGTTCGATGCCGAATCGGGGATGAATCCCGCCGCCCTCGCGTCGCTCCACACGCTGACGGCCGGGATCACCACGCTCCCCAGCTGGACCTCCGTCGAGTCACCGGCCGGTACCGGCTCGGTGCGCGGGATGCGCTTTCCTCTGATCGCCGCGGGTGGCCCGGTCCCCGGCTCGCGATTCGCCATCGGAATCTCGGCCTCGTCCTACACCATCCGGGACTTCTCCCAGGCCTTCGTGGACACCCTCACGGTACGCGGAACTTCAGAGGAAGTGCACGATACGCTCTCGGGGCGCGGCGGCGTCAGCGACCTGCGCCTTGCCGTGGCCTGGCGCGCCACGCCGACGCTCGATCTGGGCGGATCGATCCACGCCCTCACCGGCACCGACCGGGCGGCGTTGGTGCGACAGTTCACCGACACGGCGAGCTATGCCGCGGCCAAGGAATCGACCGAGCTGTCCTACGCCGGTTTCGGCGTCGACCTCGGGGCGATCGCACGACTCAGCCCCTCCCTGGATCTCGCGGTCATTGCGCGTTCCGACGGGCACGTCACCGTGCAGCGCGATTCACTGAACGGCAAGTATTCGGTCGGCCTTCCATACACGGTCGGGGCAGGGCTCCGATACCACCCGTCCGCCAAGCTCACCGTCACCGGCCAGGGGATCTATCGGACCTGGGCGACCGGCGACCGCGACCTGCTGCTCCAGGGCGGCACCGGGAGCCGGAACACCTTGGATCTCTCCGCCGGTGCCGAGCTCATCCGCGATCCGTCCCGGCCCTTCGACCTGCCGTTGCGTTTCGGCGCCCGCTATGCCGACCTGCCCTTTCCCTTCACCATCGGTGATGCGCCGAAGGAATGGGCGCTCTCCGTCGGCACCGGCAAGCTGTTCGCCAAGGGGATGGGCGGATTCGACGCCGCGCTCGAGCGGGTGTGGCGCAGCGAGGCGGGCGGCTTCAGCGAGCGGGCGTGGCTCCTCACCATCAGCGTCACGGTGCGGCCGTACTTCCAGCCGACACCGGGCGGCCGCTGACGCACGCCCCGCCGGACGTCCCGCTACCTTTCATGTCGATGACCCGGCGCCTGTATATCGAGACCTACGGCTGCCAGATGAACGTGGCCGACTCCGAACTGATGGTCGGAGTGCTCGGGCGCGCCGGGTACGTGCGTGTCGAGTCGCCGGAGGAGGCCGACGTCCTCCTGGTGAACACCTGCGCGGTCCGCGACAATGCCGAGCAGCGGGTGGTGGGCCGGGTCGGCGAGCTGCAGCGGCACAAGCGGCCCGGCGGCGTCCTCGGCGTGGTGGGATGCATGGCGCAACGGCTCGGCCCGAAGCTCCTCGAACGGGCGCCCAAGGTCGATCTCGTGGTGGGACCCGACGCCTATCGGAACCTTCCGGCCATCATCGCCCAGGCCGGGGCGGGCGAGCGCGTCACGGACACCGAGTTCCGCAGCTGGGAACACTATGAGGACGTGCCCGGGGTCCGGGAGCCGGGACCGACCGCGTTCGTCACCGTCCAGCGTGGCTGCGATTTCAAGTGCACCTTCTGCGTAGTTCCGTACACGCGCGGCCCGGAGCGGAGCCGTAGGTTGGAGGATGTGGTACGCGAGGTCGCCGGACTGGCCGGCACCGGTACCTCGGAGGTGACGCTCCTTGGCCAGACGGTCAACAGCTACCGCGACGGCACCCACGACTTCGCCGACCTGCTCCGGGCCGTCGGGGCCGTCGATGGCGTCCGACGGATCCGGTTCACCAGCCCGTACCCGACCGAATTCACCGAGCGCGTCATTGCGGCGATGGCGGAGGTCGCCGCGGTCTGCGAGCACGTGCACCTTCCGGCCCAGAGCGGTTCGAACAGCGGTCTGCGCCGGATGCTGCGCCGGTACGACCGCGCCGGGTATCTCGACGTGGTCAGGCGCCTCCGCACGGCGATCCCGACCATCACCATTTCCACCGATCTCATCGTCGGGTTCCCGGGTGAGACCGAGGCCGAGTTCGACGACACGCTCTCCCTGGTGGCGGCGGCCGGATTCGACGAGGCCTATACGTTCGCGTACTCGCCACGCGAAGGCACCCCGGCGGTCCGGATCAAGGGTGCGGTGTCGGATGACGTGGCGAGCGACCGACTGCAGCGCCTCATCGCGGCCGTGCGCACGCAGGCCGCTCGCCGGAACCTGGCCCGCCTGGGGGAGGTGCACGAGGTCCTGGTCGAACGCCACGCCCGCCGTGGCGATCTCCTTCTGGGGCGCACGCGCACCAACCACATGGTCCTGCTCGACCTGCCGGACTCGGCCCTGGGCACCTACCACACGGTGCGCCTCACCGGGACCACCGGCTCCACCTTTACCGGGGAGTCCGCGCGAGCGGCCCGCCCCTTGGCGGTCGTGTGATCAGGAACATGGTCGAAGAGCATGTGACCCAGCGCTACGATGCACTCCGCGGATCGGTGCCGGGATTCTGCGGCTGCCCCCTCTGCCGGAGCGATGTGCTGGTGTACGCGCTCAATCGGCTGCCGGCCAGGTATGTCGCGACCACCGAGGGTGCGGTGCTGAGCGAGATCTCGCTCGACAAGGACCAGACCCGGACCGTCATCGACGTGGTGCTGCTCGAGGCCTTCCGGAAGGTGGGGATGGCCCCGCGCTGCGGAGCGAAGGCGATGCCCACGCCGTAGGCGATCGAGGGCGCGCCCGATGAGGGCGGCGCCCGCAGTGGTGCTAGCATTGGGATATGGGGCCGGTCTCGCGACCGGCCTCCTGCGTTCGGGGGATCCGCTCAGCGCACTCCTGCTCCTGGGAGCGCTGGCCGCCTTGACGCGGACCACGCGCCCGATGGTGGGATTGGCGCTCCTGGCGGCGGGAGCGGGACGGGTCGCCGCGTGGGGCGCCTGGCAGGTCGAGCCCGGTCGATGCGCGGCGGGGCTCAAGGCCGGTGAGGTCCGACTTACCGGTGTGCCCCGGGATCCCGCCGGGGAACTCGCGCCGGTCCGCTTCCTGGTGATCGGCCGCTGCAGCGGTGACATCTTGGTGCGCTGGCCTTCCGGTGCGGCGCCGTCGGTCGGAACGCTCGTCACCGTGGAGGGCCGATGGATCCCTCGCCCCGACGGCCCGGCACGTCGTCCCGGCGGTGCACTGATCGCGAAGCGCTTCGTCATCGAGCCGGGCCCGGTGCCCCGGACCCTGGCGTGGCGCGGGCGACTCTTTGCCACGACCGCCGCGCTTTACGGCGCTCGCGCGCCATTGGTCGATGCGCTGCTGTTCGACCGGCGAGGCGCCGTCGATCGGACAGTGCGGACCGCCTATGCCGAGGCGGGCCTGGTCCACCTGCTGTCGATCTCGGGGTTCCACGTCGGCCTGATCGTGGCATGGATCTTCCTTGCCGCGCGCGGCGCAGGGCTCGGTCGCTCGCGGGCGTGGATCGTCGCGACCGTTGCGGCGTTGTTGTATGTCGGCTGGCTCGGCTGGCCTCCGCCCGCCACCCGTGCGGCCGGGCTTGCCGTGGTCACCTGCCTGGCCCGGCTCCGCCAGCGATCTCCAAGTTGGGGCAGTCTGCTCGCCGTCACCGGGCTCGGCGTGCTGGTCATCGACCCCTGGGGCATTTTCGAGGTCGGCGCGTGGCTGTCGGTGGGCTCGCTCTGGGGTGCGACCCATTTTGCGCGCTGGAGCGACGCCGCCCTCGGACCACGCATGGTCTGGCGAGACCTGGCCGGGTCTGTCGGTGCCACGGTCGCCACCGCTCCGGTCACTGCCGGCGCACTCGGGACGGTGGCGCTGGCGGGCATCGGGCTCAACTTCATCGGCATCCCGCTGGCAGCGCTGGCGGTCCCCGGTGCCCTGAGCAGCGTGCTCGTGGCGCCCGTGTTCCCGGTGCTCGGCCGTGCGCTCGCCGCGGGAGCGGGGATCGCGCTCGCACTGCTGGACCAGCTGGCGCACTGGGGCGCCCGGATCCCGTTCGGGCATCTCACTACCGCGACCGGTGCCGGGAGCGCTGTCCCGTGGGTGCTGGTCCTCCTGGCCGTGCTCTGGGTGATGGGACGCCGCAACACTCGCTCGGTGGCCCTCACGCGTGCCAGCCTGCTGGCCGCAGCGGTGCTCTGGGTCGCGTTAGTCGCCCGTGGCGGCGCTGCATGGTCGAATGGCCCGACCTCCGGCCTCCGGTTAGATTTTCTCGATGTCGGGCAGGGAGACGCGACGGTCCTCCGGACGCCGCACGGACACACACTCCTGATCGATGCCGGGCCTCGATTTGGTGGACGCGACGCCGGCCGCAGCGTGGTGGCGCCCTTCCTGGTCCGCAGTGGTGTGGACCGACTCGACGCGGTGATCCTGTCCCACGCGCACCTCGATCACTTCGGAGGCATTCCCGCCGTGCTCGATCGGGTCCCCTCGGCCCTGCTGCTGGAGCCAGGTGAGATGGTGCCCGACTCGGCCTACCTCGGGATGCTCGATGCGGCCGCGGAGGACGGGGCGGGGTGGGCCCCGCTTCGGGCCGGAGACACGCTGCGGGTCGATGGCGTCGAGCTCGTGGTGCTCCATCCCGACACCACCTGGGCGGAATGGGGCCTCGATCTCAACGAGGATTCAGCGGTGCTGCTGGTGCGGTGGGGCCGGTTCCGGGCACTCCTGGCCGGCGACGCCGGGATCGCGGCCGAGGGCAGGATGCGGGGACACGCCGGGCATGTGGACCTGCTCAAGGTCGGCCATCACGGGAGTCGGGGTGCGTCAGGCGCGGTGTGGCTCCACGAGCTCACCCCCGAGGTGGCGGTGGTGAGCGTCGGGACGGGGAACCGGTACGGGCACCCGACCCGGGAGGCGCTCGATCGGTTGCGGGCAGCCGGCGCATCGGTCTGGCGCACCGACCGGGACGGCGGCGTGGCGGTGGCCGTGGACAGCGTGGCGATGGAAGTGCGAGGGGCGGGACGTCGGGAGCGGTATGTGCTCCCGGCGGCGCCACCTGAAGGACCCTGACCGTTCACCGTTCAGCCAACGGAGCCCGTGTGCAGCGCCGCACCGCGGTCACCACCATCGAGCGGTTCATCGTCGACCAGGAGCAGCGGTTCCCTGACGCCACCGGGGAGCTCTCCAACCTGCTGTACGACATTGCGCTCGCGGCCAAGATCATCTCGGCCAACATCAGGCGGGCGGGGTTGGTGGACATCCTCGGCGCCACCGGCGTCACCAACGTCCAGGGCGAAGAGCAGCAGCAGCTCGACGCCTTTGCCAACGAGACCCTCAAGAACGCGCTCAACCACACCGGTCGCGTCTGCGTGATGGCGTCGGAGGAGGATGACGGCCCCATCCCGATCCCCGCGGAATACAAGGCCGGCAAGTATGTGGTCCTCTTCGACCCGCTCGACGGCTCCTCCAACATCGACGTCAACGCCGCGGTGGGGACCATCTTCAGCATCTACCGGCGGGTCACCACGACCGGCGGCGGCGCGCTCGAGGACCTGCTGCAGCCGGGGCGGAAGCTCGTCGCGGCGGGGTATGTGATGTACGGCTCCAGCACGATGCTCATCTATTCCACGGGCGTCGGTGTCCACGGGTTCACGCTCGATCCGACGATCGGCGAGTTCCTCCTCTCCCGCGAACAGATCACCATCCCGCGCAGTGGCAAGTATTACAGCGTCAACGAGAGCAACTTTGCCCGGTGGGACCGGCGGACCCAGAAGTCGGTCCGCGGCTTCCACGGAGATTTCCCCGATCGGATCGCGGGCAAGAACAGCCGGTACATCGGGTCGTTGGTGGCGGACTTCCATCGCAACCTGATGGCGGGCGGCATCTTCATGTACCCGGCCGATTCGAAGAACCCGGACGGGAAGCTCCGGCTCCTCTATGAGGCGTCACCGATGGCGTTCATCGCCGAGCAGGCAGGCGGCGCGGGCACCGACGGGAGCTTCCCCATCCTCGACATCGTCCCGCTGGCACTCCACCAGCGCACCCCGCTCGTCATCGGTTCACGTGATGATGTCGACTGGGTCCGCCAGGTGATGTCGGAGCCGATGCCGTGACCGGCGACCCGACCGACGACGCGCGGATCGTCTTTGGGCCCGGCGATCGCCACACCCCGGCCGGCGATCCCGGGGCATTCCCCTTCACCCGGGGCATCCACCCGGGGATGTACACCGCCCGTCTCTGGACGATGCGCCAGTACGCCGGGTTCGGCACCGCCGAGGAGACCAACGAACGGTTCCGGCGGCTCCTCCTGGCGGGGCAATCCGGCCTCTCCACCGCCTTCGACCTCCCCACCCAGATGGGCTACGATTCCGACCACCCGATGGCGGTGGGCGAGGTCGGACGGGTGGGTGTGGCGATCGATACCGTGGACGATCTGGCGGTGCTCTTCCGCGGCATCGCGCTCGACCAGGTGAGCACGTCGATGACGATCAACGCGACCGCGGCCATCCTCCTCGCGATGTACGTGGTGGTGGGCGAGGAGCAGGGTGTCGCACGCGCGCAGTTGAGCGGTACCGTGCAGAACGACGTGCTCAAGGAGTACGTCGCGCGGGGCACCTACATCTACCCGCCCGAGCCCTCGCTTCGACTCACGACGGACATCTTCCGCTTCGTGGTCGAGGAGCGGATGCGGTTCAATCCGATCTCGATCTCCGGCTATCACATCCGCGAGGCGGGGGCCACCGCGGCCCAGGAGGTCGGGTTCACGCTGGCCAACGGCCTGGAATACGTCCGTCACGGTGTCGCCGCCGGGGTGCCGCTCTCGGCGTTCGGGCCGCGGCTCAGTTTCTTCTTTGCCGCGCACAACGATCTCTTCGAGGAGGTCGCCAAGTTCCGCGCTGCCCGCCGTCTCTGGGCCCTGCTGGTGCGCGAACGCTTCCAGGCCGATGACGCCACCGCGCGGCTCCGCTTCCACACCCAGACCGGCGGCGTCACGCTCCAGGCCTTGCAGCCGCTCAACAATGTCGCGCGCGTCACCCTGCAGGCGCTGGCCGCGGTCCTGGGCGGCACCCAGTCGCTCCATACCAACGGCTACGACGAGGCATTGGCCCTTCCGTCGGCCGAGGCTGCCACGCTGGCACTCCGGACCCAGCAGATCATCGGCTATGAGAGCGGCGTGGTCGACGCAGTCGATCCGCTCGGTGGCAGTTATTACGTCGAGGCGCTCACCGATCGCATCGAGCGGGACGCTCGCGGCCTGATCGCCGAGGTCGACGAGCTTGGTGGCGCCGCCGCGGCGATCGAAAAGGGCTTCTTCCAGAAGGCCATCGCCGAGAGCGCGTGGATCCAGCAGCAGCGGCAGGAGCGTGGGGAGCAGGTGGTGGTGGGGGTCAATCGCTTCACCGATGACTCTCCGGCGCCTGTCCTCCCGATCCCCGATTTTTCGGTACTCGCCGCCCGGCAGGTGGCCACCCTCCGGGAGGCGAAGCGCAAGCGGGACAACGCTGCCGTGGCAGGGCGGCTCAAGGAACTCGCGGTGGCCGCCGCGGGGACCGAGCCGTTGATGCCGCCGATCCTCGCCGCGGTGCGGGCGCGGGCCACCCTGGGCGAGATCAGTGACGTGCTGCGGACAGCGTGGGGGACGTACCGAGAGTAGAGAAGTGAAAAGTGAAAAGGGAAGAGTGAAAAGGGAAGAATCAAAAGTGAACGGTCAAAAGTGAACGGTGAACGGGCTGCCGGGGCGCCCGCCGGACCCTCACCCCCGACCCCTCGATGCCGGACCTTCACCCCCGACCCCTCGTAAGCCGGACCCTCACCCCCGACCCCTCTCCCTGCGGGAGAGGGGAGCAGATACGGATCGCCGGATGAGTTCCTCGAGGCGAGCCGCGGAAACGTCCTCATTCCTGACCCGCACGACGGTGATGGCGCTGCGCGCCAATGCGGCCGAACGATCGGCGTCCCACGCTTGCTGCTCATCCGATCCAAGTATCCCGCCATCGATCTCGACCGCCAATCGATGCTCGGCACAATAGAAGTCGAGGATGAATCCGCGCATCGGCTGCTGCCTTCGAAACTTGAGGCCAAGCATTCGGCGCGACCGGAGCAGTCGCCACGCGGTCGATTCAGACCCTGTGGGATCGTGCCGCAGGGGGCGAGCGTGATCAACGTCGTGCGGCGCATACGGCCGCTTCCTGATGGCGATCCTTACTCGACCGCCTGGATGTTTGTTCACTGCGCGATCCGCTGGTGTCGCACCCAAACTATTCTGGGCTCCCGCAGTGCCGTCATCCTCTAAACGCGTCGCTAAGCAAATCTCCCCTCTCCCCTAGGGAGAGGGGCCGGGGGTGAGGGTCCCAGTTGTGGGAGCTTCGTGTCGCTGCTCGTCCCGAGAGGGGTCGGGGGTGAGGGTCCGGTTCACGATGGGCCGAGACTGAGGGTCCAGTGAACAATGTCCGGGGATGAGCGCCCAGTGTTGAAACGACCGCCACACCCGGCTAACTTTTTGTCCGGTCTACGGTTAGCTGAGGTGGGGAATGCCGACGTACGAGTACCACTGCCCCAAAGGGCATGAGTTCGAACTCTTCCAGAAGATGTCCGACAAGCCGCGGGCCAAGTGCCCGGTCTGCGGCCGGCCGGCGGCGCGCCGCATCTCCGGTGGGGCCGGCCTCGTGTTCAAGGGCAGCGGCTTCTACATCACGGATTACGGCAAGGACGGGAAGGGACCGCGCAAGGACCCGACGGAATCGAAGCCCGCCGAGTCGAAGCCCGAGACCAAGTCCGAGACCAAGTCAGACGCCAAGCCTGATACCACCCCGAAGCCGAAAGCAGCGTCCAACAAGAAGGCGGCGGAGTGAGCGACCAGTTGCGTGCCGAGCTGGCGCGGATCGCCGCCACGCTCGGCGGCGACGAGGTGTCGTTCGTGCTCGAGCGCCCGCGCGACGAGGCCCACGGCGACTGGGCCACCAACCTGGCCCTCCTCCTGGCCAAGGCGCAGAAAGCCAAGCCGCGCGCGGTGGCCGAACAGATCGTCGCGGCCTTGGCGTTGCCGGCCGGCGTCATCGCACGCACCGAGATCGCCGGACCGGGGTTCATCAATTTCTGGCTGGGGCGTGATCAGCTGGCCGGCGACCTTGCCGCCATCATCGCCGCCAGCGCTGCCTACGGCCGCCACGACTTCGGGCGCGGCACTTCGATCAATCTCGAGTTCGTCTCCGCCAACCCTACCGGCCCGCTCCACGTCGGTCACGGTCGTGGCGCCGCCCTCGGCGATGGCATCGCCGCCCTCCTGGAGTGGACCGGGCACGCGGTGACCCGCGAGTTCTACATCAACGACGCCGGCGTGCAGATCGACAAGCTGGCGCTCTCGCTCTGGGCGCGGGTGCAGCAGGCGGCAGGGCGTGCAGCCGAGATCCCCGATGGCGGGTATCACGGCGCGTACCTCGTCGAGTCCGCGGTGCAGCTGCTGGCACAGGAAGGGCGCGGCTTCGCGGACCTGCCGCCGGACCAGGGCGTCGCGCGCTGCCGGGCGCTGGGGCTCACGCTGATGCGGGCCGAGCAGGACAACGACCTGCGGCAGTTCGGGGTGCACTTCGCGGTGTGGACGTCGGAGCAGATGCTCTACGACGGCGGCAAGGTGGAATCTGCCCTGGCGCTGCTCCACACCCGCGGCCTCACCTTCGAGCAGGACGGCGCCCTCTGGCTCCGCACCACCGACTTCGGTGATGACAAGGACCGGGTGCTCCGGAAGTCAGATGGTTCGCTGACCTACCTTGTGCCGGACATCGCGTACCATATCGACAAGCACGAGCGTGGTTTCGTCCACGCCATCGACGTCTGGGGCGCCGACCACCACGGCTACATCCCGCGGATGCGCGCGGTGCTGCGGGCGCTGGGTTATCCGGACGGATTCTTCGATGTGTCGGTGGTGCAGTTGGTCAAGGTGGTGCGGGGCGGGGAAGAGATGAAGATGTCGAAGCGCTCCGGCGAGTTCGTCACCCTGCGCGATCTCTTCGACGAGGTCGGGGTCGATGCCGCGCGCTACTTCTTCCTGATGCGGCGCGGCGACAGCCACCTCACCTTCGACATCGACCTCGCCAAGAGCCAGACCGACGAGAACCCGGTGTTCTACGTGCAGATGGCGCACGCCCGCATGAGCGGCATTTTTCGCGTGGCCGGCCGCGGGCCCGAATCGGCCGATCCGACGCTGGTGGACCTGGCAGCGCTCGCCGCCCCGCTCGATCAGGAGCTTCTCAAGCGGCTCACCGCATTTCCCGATGTGGTGGCGGCGGCGGCGCGGGTGCGCGAGCCCCACCGCATCACCGCGTACCTCGAGGACCTCGCGCGCTTGAGCCACAACTGGTACCATCACTGCCGCGTGCTGGGCGAGGCGCCGGCGGTGGAGGCGGCGCGGCTGGCCCTGGCCCGCGCCACCCGCATCGTGCTCGCCAACGGGCTCTCGCTCCTCGGCCTCACCGCTCCCGACCGGATGTGAACGTGACGCTCCTCGTCGTCGGCTCTGTCGCCCTGGATTCGATCTATACGCCCTTCGGCGAGACCGCCGACGCGCTCGGCGGCTCCGCGGTCTACTTCTCGGTCGCCGCATCGCTCCTCAACACGGTCAAGGTGGTCGGCGTCATCGGCTCGGATTATCCGGTGGCCGAGCTCGAGCAGCTGGCGCGGCGGGGGATCGATTGGGCCGGGGTGGAGCGCGCCGAAGGCGAGAGCTTCCGGTGGAAGGGGAAGTATTCATACGACCTGCAGAGCCGGGAGACGCTGGAGACCCGGCTCGGCGTCTTTGCCCAGTTCCAGCCCAAGCTCCCGCCGGCGTTCCGGGTGGCCGAGTACCTCTTCCTCGGCAACATCGACCCCGAGCTCCAGTTGGGCGTCCTCTCCCAGATCGATCGACCCAAGCTGGTCGCCTGCGATACGATGAACTACTGGATCCAGAGCAAGAAGGACGTCCTCCTGCAGCTCCTGAAGCAGGTGGACATTCTCATGGTCAACGACAGCGAGGCCCGGGAACTCTCCGGTGACTGGAACATCCATCGCGCCGGACGCTGGATCCTGGCCCACGGACCTAAACGGGTCGTCATCAAGCAGGGCGAGCACGGCGCCCTCCTGATGGACCCCGATGGCACCTTTGCCATCCCGGGTTATCCGCTCGAGGCGGTGTTCGATCCTACCGGCGCCGGCGACGCGTTCGCGGGTGGGTTCATGGGCTACCTGGCCCGCACGCGCGACCTCTCCGCCGCCGCGTTGCGTCGGGCGATGGTCTACGGGTCGGTGATGGGATCGTTCGCGGTCGAGCAGTTCGGCATCCGCGGGTTCGACGACGTGAAGGACACCGATGTCGAACGTCGGGTCGACGGCTTCCGGCTCCTGACGGCGGTCCAGTTCCCCGGGCGGCCGTCGTGACCGAACGGCAATACGCCGCCGCCGGCGTCGACCTCGACACCGCCGAGGACGCCAAGACAAGGATCGGCCGGATGGTCGCGGCCACCCGGACCGGCCTCTCGCTCGGCGAAGTCGGTGCCTTCGGCGGCATGGTGCGGGTCCCGGCCGGGTACCGCTCGCCGGTGCTGGTGATGAGCACCGATGGCGTGGGGACCAAGGTATTGGTGGCGTTGGCGGCCGGACGGCTCGACACCGTCGGCGAGGATCTCGTCAACCACTCGGTCAATGACATCCTGGTCCACGGCGCCCGCCCGATCGCCTTCCAGGACTACATCGCCGGGTCGGAGCTCACCGCAGAACGCATCGCGTCGGTGGTGGAGGGTGTGGCGCGCGGGTGCCGGAACCATGCGATGGCGCTCACCGGCGGCGAGACCGCGATGATGCCGGGACTCTACCAGTCGGGCCACTTCGACCTGGCCGGCACCATCCTGGGCGTCGTCGAGGAGGACCAGGCCATCCACGGCGACCGCGTCGTTCCCGGTGATGTCCTGCTGGCCTACGCCTCCTCCGGGCTCCACACCAACGGGTACACGCTGGCGCGCCGGATCCTCTTCGACGTGATGCAGCTGGCGCTGGACTCGTCGCTCGCCGGTACGACGGTGGCCGATCAGCTGCTCGCGGTGCACCGGAGCTACGCCGCGGCAGTGATGCCTATGGTGGGCCGAGTCCACGCCATCGCGCATATCACCGGCGGCGGGATCCCCGGCAACCTGGTCCGCGTGCTCCCTGAAGGATGCGAGGCGGTGGTCGACGGCAGGAGCTGGACGGTGCCGCCGCTCTTTCAGGCGCTGCAGCAGCACGGGAAGGTCGCGGTCGACGAGATGCGGGATGTCTTCAACCTCGGTGTGGGGCTCATCGTGGTCCTGGCGCCCGGCGATGTGGACGCCGCTCGCGCGGCCGGGCACGCCGTCGGGATCGACACCTGGCTCCTCGGCGAGGTGCGTCGGGGCGAGCGCGGCGTGCGATTCACCTCGTGAGCGTGCTGTGACCGAGGCCGATGCGATGGATCACGCCCTCACCCTCGCCTGGCGGGGGTGGGGGCGCGTGCATCCCAATCCGATGGTCGGTGCCGTGGTCCTGCGGGACGGCGTGGCGGTGGGGGAGGGGTGGCACGCCGAGTTCGGCGGAGCGCACGCTGAAGTGATGGCGCTCGAGGCGGCGGGCGGTGCCGCACGCGGGGCCACGCTCGTCGTCACCCTGATGCCCTGTGCCCATCACGGCAAGCAGCCACCGTGCACCGGCGCGATCGTACGGGCAGGGATCCGGAGGGTCGTCGCGGCCGTGGCCGATCTGAACCCGGAAGCGGCGGGTGGCGCCGATGCGTTGCGCAACGCCGGCATCGACGTGTCCGTGGGCCTGGGGGCGGTCGAGGCGTGCCGACAGACCACCGCGTTCCGGCATCGGTTCACCGAGTCTCGACGCCCCTGGGTGGCGCTCAAGCTTGCGACCTCGCTCGATGGTGCCATCGCCGACGCTGGCGGCCGCTCCCGCTGGGTCTCCGGCCCCGTGGCGCACGCGTACGTGCAATGGCTGCGCGCAGGATTCGATGCGCTGGCCGTCGGTGGCGCCACGGCCCGGACCGATGATCCCGCATTGACGGTGCGTGGGGAAGTGGCGCCGAGGATAGCGCCGAAACGGGTGGTGTTCGATCGGGATGGAGGGCTTCCCGCTTCGTTGCAGCTGGTGCGCACTGCCCGTGAGCAGCGGACCATCGTGGTGCGGTCGGCCGGCCGGAAGGCGGCTGATCCCGCGTTGAGTGCCGCGGGTGTGATCGAGGCGGAGGCCGGGTCGCTGGAGATGGGCCTGCAATGGCTGCGGGAACAGGAGGGTGTTCTGTCGGTATTGGTGGAAGGAGGCGGCCGGTTGGCCGGGGCCCTGCTCGACGCCGGGCTGGTCGACCGACTGTACTGGATCCAGGCGCCCGTCTTCCTCGGTGCCGGTGCTGTGCCTGCCTTTGCGGGCCTACCGGCGCTCACGCTGGATGGCGCACCCCGGTGGTCGGTGGTCGAGCGGCGGGCATTGGGCCAGGATACCTTACTAGTAGTGGATCGGGAGCCGTGTTCACCGGACTTGTGACCGCCGTCGGGCGGGTGGCCAGGGTCGAGCGCGGCGCCGAAGGGCTCACGCTGCGGATCCGTGCATCCTATCGCGCCATCCGCCGGGGCGAGAGCATCGCGGTCGACGGGGCGTGCCTGACCGTGGAGCGATCGGGACGCGGGTGGTTCGAGGTCCACGTCATCGCGACGAGCCTCGATCGGACCGGATTCGGCACCTACCCGGCCGGCCGGCGGGTCAACCTCGAACGATCGCTCCGGGCTGGTGATCGCCTGGGCGGACACCTGGTCCAGGGTCACGTGGACGGCGTCGGGCGGGTGCGACGGATCGTGGAGCGCGAGGATGCGCGGCTCATTGACATCGCGGTGCCGCCGGAGGTCGCGGCGGTCTCGATCCCGCTCGGCTCGATCACCGTGGACGGCGTGAGCTTGACGGTCAATGCCCGCCCGGCGCCCGATGTGGTGCAGGTGGCGTTGATCCCGGAGACCCTCCGGAAGACGACCCTCGGCGAGCGGACCACCGGCGACGCCGTGCACCTGGAAGCGGACGTGATCGGCAAATATGTGGCGGCGCTCGTGCGCCCTGAGGCTCGGGACCAGCAATGACCTTCAGCACCATCGAGCAGGCGATCCGGGACCTGCGTGACGGCAAGAGCATCATCGTGGCGGACGACCACGACCGCGAGAACGAGGGCGACCTTGTCTGCGCGGCGGAGCTCGTCACGCCTGAGACGATCAATTTCATGGCCACCCACGGGCGCGGACTCATCTGCTTGGCACTCACCGCCGAGCGGTGCGACCAGCTGGGTCTCTCGCAGATGACGGTCAAGAACACTGAGGAACTCGCCACCGCCTTCACCGTGAGCGTGGACGCCGATCGGCGGTTCGGTGTCACCACCGGCATCTCCGCCGCCGACCGTGCCGCCACCATCCATGTCGCGATCAACCCGGTCACCACGCCGGACGACCTCCGGCGCCCGGGACACGTCTTTCCCTTGCGCGCGCGCGCGGGTGGCGTGCTGCAGCGGGTGGGACACACCGAGGCGAGCGTCGACCTGGCGCGGCTGGCGGGACTCCATCCGGCGGGGGTCATCTGCGAGATCTTGAACGCCGACGGTTCGATGGCGCGCCGGGACGAGCTCGAGCGCTTTGCCGCCGAGCAGGGGCTCACGTTCATCACCATCGCCGATCTGGTGGCGTACCGGCTCAGCACGGAGCGCCTGGTCCATCGTGAGGCCGAGGCCCGGCTGCCGACGGAGTTCGGCGAGTTCACGATCATCGGGTACCGCAACGACGTGGATGATCACGAGCACGTGGCGCTGGTGTACGGGGATGTGGCCGGGGCCAAGGACGTGCTGGTGCGGATGCACTCCAAGTGCCTCACTGGCGACGTGTTCCACTCCGCCCGGTGCGACTGCGGCCCTCAGCTCCACGCCGCGATGGAGCACATCGTCGAGGCGGGGCGCGGCGTCATCGTCTACCTGGACCAGGAAGGCCGCGGGATCGGGCTCCTGAACAAGCTCAAGGCGTATGCGCTGCAGGACCAGGGCGCCGACACCGTGCAGGCCAATCAGCGGCTCGGGTTCCCACCCGACCTGCGCAACTACGGCATCGGCGCGCAGATCCTGCGCGACTTGGGACTTTCCACCATCCGTATCATGACCAACAATCCCCGCAAGCTCGTCGGACTCGACGGGTACGGCCTCGAGATCACCGAGCGCGTCCCGCTCCAGACCGAGCCCACCATCGAGAACCGCGCTTATCTCGCCGTCAAGCGCGACAAGCTCGGCCACCTCCTGCCGCAGTGATCCGGTGACTGATATCGAAGGCCGGCTCCGCACCGCGGGCCGCATCGCGCTGGTCGTCAGCCGCTACAATGAGTTGATCACCATGAAGCTCCTGGAGGGCGCCCGCGCCTGTTGTTCGGAGGCGGGGGCAGCACCGGGTGACGTCGACGTCGTGTGGGTGCCCGGCGCCTTCGAACTCGGGGTCGTTGCGATGACGGCGGCGCGCTCCGGTCGCTACAGCTGCATCGTGGCCCTCGGCGCCGTGATCCGCGGCGAGACCCCGCACTTCGACTTCGTGGCCGGTGAGGCCAGTCGTGCGCTCGCCACCGTGGCACTCGAGACAGGACGTCCCGTCGGCTTCGGGCTCCTCACCACCGATGACCTGGACCAGGCGCTGGCGCGGGCCGGCGGTGCGGCGGGGAACAAGGGCTATGAGGCCACCGATGCCGCCATCCGCGCCGCCGATGCGCTCCGCCAGCTCGAGGGCGGGTCGTGAGGCGCCCGGAGAGCAAGCACCGCGCCCGCGCGCTGCAACTGTTATACGCCTGGGAGGTGGGGAATGGCGCCGGGGCCGCGGAGGTCGGATCGGGGTTGGTCCGCCTGGCCGAACACCCCGCCGATATGGCCGATCAACTGGCGCCGGCCGAAGCGATGGCGGGCGCCGTGATGGCCGACCTCGCCTCGCTCGATCAGGAGGCCTCGGCCGCCGCGGTGAACTGGCGCTGGGATCGCATCGGGGTGGTGGAGCGGAACATCTTGCGCCTTGGAGTTCTTGAATTGCGCGACCCCGCCGTCCCGCCCAAGGTCGCGATCGATGAAGCGCTTCACCTGGCGCACCTGTTCGGGGGTGCCAAGTCCGCCGCGTTCGTCAACGGCGTCCTCGATCGGGTGGCGCGCACCCTCGGGCGCCTGTGAACATCCTGCTCGTCAACTGGAACGATCTGGAGAACCCGCACGCGGGCGGGGCCGAGGTCCACCTGTTCGAGATCTTCTCCCGGCTGGTCCGTCGCGGACATCGGGTGCGCCTGGTCTGCTCCGGCTGGCCCGGTGCGGCGCCCACGGCCACCATCGGCGGGATCGAGGTCCTGCGGAGCGGTGGCCGCCACACCTTTACGCTCAGTGGGCGTGGCGCCGTGCGCCGTGCGCTCCGAAGCGAGCCGGTCGATGTCCTGGTCGAGGACATCAACAAGATCCCGCTCTACACCGCCGGGCTGACCCAAGCGGCCCACTGTGTCCTGGTGCCGCATCTCTTCGGCGCCACTGCTTTCCATGAGGCCGATCCCGTCTCGGCCGCGATCGTCTGGCTCTCGGAACGCCCCATCCCACGGGTCTACCGACGGTCGGGATGGCATGCCATCAGCGAAAGCACCCGCGACGATCTGGTGCGTCGTGGCGTCCCCCGGGAGCGGATCGAAGTGATCCATCCCGGCGTCGACGCCGAGCGATTCCGGCCCGATCCCGCCGTGGGGCGCACTACCGCACCCAGTTTCCTCTTCCTCGGGCGCTTGAAGCGGTATAAAGGGGTCGAGACGGCGCTCCGGGCACTGGCCCTGGCGCGGCGGCGCCGTTCCGACCTCTCTCTGGACGTGGTAGGTTCAGGGGACGATCGTGCGCGGCTGGAGCGGGTGGCCGCCCGGTCGGGCCTGGGAGACGTGGTCCGCTTCCACGGGCGCGTCACCGAGGCGGAGAAGCTCCGGTACCTGCGGAGCACCTGGGCCAACGTGTTCCCGTCGCCCAAGGAAGGGTGGGGGATCACCAACGTGGAAGCGGCCGCCTGTGGCACCCCGTCCCTGGCGTCCGATGCACCCGGGCTACGTGATTCGGTCCGCGACGGGGAGACCGGGTTCCTGGTCCCGCACGGTGACTCGACCGCTCTCGCGGAACGCTACCTTGCCCTCGCGGACGATCCGGGACTTGTGGCCCGACTCGGGCGTCAGGCGCGGAGCTTCGCAGAGACGCTCACCTGGGAAGGCGCCGCCCAGCAGACCGAGGCCCACCTCGAATCCCTCGTTGCCGCGCATCGTCACGGCTGACCAGTCGGAGGGTCCCATGCAGACCACCATCACTGCCCGCCATTGCCAGATCACCGATGCCCTGCGGGGCCGCGCCCAGGAGGTCTCTGACCGGCTTGCCCGGCACGCCGACCGCCCGATCGATGGGAGCGTGATCTTCGACATCGAGCGGAACGAACAGACCGTCGAACTCAAGATCCATCTCGCCCACGGCGAGGTGCTCATTGCCGCCGGCACCGGCGCCGATCATCGCACGGCGCTCGACCGCGCGGAAGAGCGGATGCGCCGCCAACTCGAACGCGGGCATGTCGCGCCGAACCACTCCAAGCCGGCCGGGACCACCGAGGCGTGACCCTCCGCATCAAGGACCTCCTCTCCCGCAAGGGGGATCCGCTCCAGCTCGAATCCCTGACCGGGGAGAACGGGTTGGAGCGGTTCGTGCCGGATGAAGAGGTCGGGAGTCCCGGCCTGGTCCTGGCCGGTTACACCGACCGGTTCCAGCCCCGCCGGCTCCACGTCTTCGGCGAGACCGAGGTGAGCTACCTCCTGTCGCTGGAGCCGGAGCACCGCAAGAAGATCATCCTTGCGTTCTTCGGCTTCGAGCCCCCCTGTGTCTTCATCACCAAGGGCCAGGAGGTGCCGCCGGAACTGCTGGACGCGGCACGCGCCACCGGCACTCCGGTGCTCCGGTCCCGACTCAAGACCGGCGAGTTCTATCGTCGGATCAAGCCGGTACTTGAGGCGGCCTTCGCGCAGCGGACCAGCCTCCACGGCTCGCTCGTCGACGTGTATGGCGTGGGGCTCCTGTTCACCGGGCGCTCCGGGATCGGCAAGAGCGAATGCGTCCTTGATCTCGTCGAACGGGGGCACCGCCTCGTCGCCGACGACGTCGTCCTGGTGACCCGCCGCGGACACGATGTGCTCATCGGCCAGGGGCACGAGCTCGCCGGGCACCATATGGAGATCCGGGGCGTGGGATTGGTGGACATTCCGGCCCTCTTCGGGGTGCGTGCGGTGCGGATGCAGAAGCGCATCGAGGTCGCCGTCCACCTCGAGGACTGGGAAAAGGCGCAATCCGTCGATCGCACCGGGCTGCAGCGCGAGCAGATGCTGATCCTCGAGGTCCCGGTGCCCAAGGTCATCGTCCCGCTCAACCCCGGCAAGAACATCACGGTGATCGCCGAGGTCGTGGCGATGATGCACCTGTTGCGGTTCTCGGGCGTCGACGTCGCGGCCAAGTTCAATGAGCGCCTGATCCGCAAGATGAAGGAAGCCCAGGGCATCCGCGAGTATCTCCAGGACGACTATGAGTGACGCGCTGCGCGGGGTGGTCGCGGCCCACGGCTCCCTGGCCGAGGCGTTGGTGCGCGCGGCCGAGTCGATCAGCGGTGTGACCGGGGTGCTGCGTGCGGTGTCGAACGAAGATTGTGATCGGGGCCG
The DNA here is from genome assembly GCA_049680185.1 of Gemmatimonadales bacterium. GTDB lineage: Bacteria > Gemmatimonadota > Gemmatimonadetes > Gemmatimonadales > GWC2-71-9 > CAMLHU01. Next base: position 27,994 of record JBAUHI010000023.1, read on the forward strand.
GCTGGAAGCGCGGCTGACCGAGGCCATCGGCCCGGGGCCGGCGGTGGTCTTCGTGGACCTGCCGAGCGGTTCCTGTCACTTCGCGGCACTCCACCGGTTCCATGAGGATCCCCGCATCCGGGTGATCACCGGGGTCAACCTCGCGATGCTCGTCGATTTCGTCTTCCATCGTGAACTCCCCCTCGATGACGCCGTCGCGAAGGCGATCGCCGCCGGGACCCGCGCCATCAAGGTGCCCTGATGCCGATCGCCCTCTTCCGCGTGGACGACCGGCTGGTGCACGGCCAGGTCCTGATCGGCTGGGGGCGGCCGCTCGGTGCCGATTTCGTGGTCGTGGTCGATGACGCGCTGGCTGCGAGCGCGTGGGAGCAAGATCTCTATCGGATGGGTGTCCCCGACGGCATCGACCTCGCGTTCTGCACCGTGGCCGATGCGGCGCGCCGCGCCCCTGAATGGGCGGCCCGGCCCGGGGCCGGGATCCTCCTCACCGGGAGCATCGCGACGATGCGGGCGCTCTGCGAGGCGGGGTGGAAGATCCCGCGGGTCAACCTGGGCGGCATCCACGCCGGCCCCGGCCGGAGCGAGCGGCTGCCCTACCTCTTCCTCAGCAATGCCGATCAGGCCGACCTCCGGGCACTGGCCGGCTGCGGTACCACGGTGACGGCGCAGGATGTGCCGACCACCGGACCGGTGGCGCTCGGGGACCTGCAGTGAGCCCGTTCCAACTCCTGGGGCTTCTGGTGGTCGGCACCGTGGCCGGACTCGACCTGGCGTCGGGTCCCCAGGTCCTCCTCGCACGGCCGTTGGTGGCCGGCACGCTCGCCGGGCTCTGCCTCGGCGATCTGACGGCAGGGCTCGTCGTCGGCAGTGCGCTCGAGCTCTTTGCCCTGGAGGTGCTGCCGGTCGGTGCCTCGCGCTATCCGGACCACGGCCCCGGGACGGTCGGCGCCGTGCTCGCTGTCGCCTACATCGGTCCCCACCAGCTCTGGCTTGGCGTGATGCTGGGACTCTTCCTCGCCACGATCGGCGGCTGGAGCCTGCGCTGGCTCCGGCGGGCCAATGCGGTCGCGGTCGCCGGGGCGTCTGCGGCACTGCAGGCCTTCGTGCCCGGGATCCTCGGGCAGCTGCACTGGGCGGCCTTCCGCCGCGACCTGCTCCGGTCGATCGGGTTGACCGCACTGGCCATCGCGCTGGGGTGGGCCGTCGGGCATCTCTCGGCACCACCTCGCACGTGGGACACGTGGCTCAATGCCACCGCCATGGGTGCGGGGGCCGCGGCGGCGCTCAACGGTGCCCTGCGCAACGCCGGTCATGGCCGCCGGGTGGCGGCACTCGGCACCGGGCTCCTGGCCGGCGTGCTGCTGGTGGCGTTCGCGTGAGGCCCGAGCTCCGGTCCTTCGGTCGGCTGCTCACCATCCAGGCCAGCTGGAACTACGAGCGGATGTCCGGCATCGGGCTGGGCTATGCGTGCGAACCGCTGCTCGGCGACCTCGCCGCGAGCGATCCGGCACGGTCAGGCGAGGCGGTGCTCCGTGCGGCCGGCTTCTTCAACTCGCACCCGTACCTCGCCGGGGTGGCTGCGGGTGCCGAGACGCGGGCGGAATACGATGGCGTCGACGGCAAGCAGATCGAGCGCCTGCGGGCGGCGCTCTGCAGCCCATTGGGCGCATTGGGAGACCAGCTCTTCTGGGCCGGGCTCTGGCCGGTGGTACTCGGTGCAGCGCTGATCGCCGTCGTCTTCGGGGCCGAATGGTGGGCGCCGGTCGCCGCCGTTGCGATCATGCTGCTGGTGCGCGTCTGGGTGACGCGTTGGGCGCTCCGGACCGGGCTAAGATCGGGGATCCAGGTGGGCGTGGCACTGCAGAACGCCCGGATCCGTGCCTGGATCCCGGCGGCCGGCCTGACGGCGGCATTCGTGATCGGCGCGGCGGTGCCGCTGGTGGTCGGCGCGGAAGACGGAGTGCGCGGCGGGCCCGGTGTGCTCGCCGTGGTCGTGGCGCTCGTCGGGCTGGCGGTGGGGCAACGGAAGTCGGTGCGGTTCACCGGGGTCGGATTCGGCCTCACCGTGCTGGTGGCGGCGGCACTCGTGTCGCTGGTGGTCGGATGATCAGCCGCGACGCGCCGATCGTCAATCCGCTCGGGCTGCACGCGCGCCCGGCCGCGCAGTTCGTCAAGTTGGCGAGCACCTTCGAGTCAGAGATCGAGGTCCGGAAGGACGATCTCAACATCAACGGCAAGAGCATCATGGGCGTGATGATGCTGGCGGCGGAGTGTGGCAGCACCATCACCATCATGGCCACGGGCGTGGATGAGGAAGCGGCGGTGGCCGCGCTCGCCGCGCTGGTGGCCCGGGGATTCGGTGAATCGTGAGCACTGAGCGCCTGCTCAAGGGGATCGGAGTGTCACCCGGCGTGGCGTACGCCTCCGCCGTGGTGGTGCGCTGGGACCTGCCCGACGTCCCCGACCGCGAGGTCAGCGCCGACGAGGTCGAGTCTGAAGTGGCCCGGCTCCGCGCGGCCGTGAACGAGACGGTGGCCGCACTCGCGCAGCTCCAGGAGCGGGTGCGGGAACGCGCCGGCGTGGAGGAGAGCAAGATCTTCGAGGCCCAGGTGATGCTGGCGCAGGACCCGGATTTCCTCCGCTCCGTCGAGCACCTGATCCGGAAGAATCGACTCAGTGCAGAGACCGCGTTCGAGTACAAGGCACTGGAGATCCGGAACCTCTGGGCCAACTCGAGCAGCACCCGGCTCCGCGATCGGCTGGCCGACCTGGGCGCCATACAGATCCGGATGCTCGGCATCCTGACGGGGAGACCCGCCGAAGCGGTGTGGAGTGGTCCGTCGAATGGCGAGCAGGTCATCGTGGTGACCCATGAGCTCTCCCCCGGGCTCACGGTGCAACTCGACCGCGACCACGTGGTGGGGCTTGTCAGTGAGGAGGGCACCCGCACCTCCCACGCCGCCATCTTGGCCCACTCGCTCGGCATCCCTGCCGTGATGGGGGCCGCGGGCGCGCTCGCGAAGATCCGGCCGGGAACGATGGTGCTCCTCGACGGGCAGGCCGGCACGTTGCACCTCGATCCGGGGCCATCGGAGCTGGAGGACGCCCGGGTCCGGTTGAGCCGCCGGCAAAAGACCGAGCTCGAGCTCGAGGCCGCCGTCTCCCAGCCGGCGGAGAGCCCCGACGGACGGCGCTACGCACTGCTGGGCAACGTGGACCTGCCCGAAGAGATCCAGACGGCGCTGCGTCACGGTGCGGGTGGGGTCGGGCTGCTCCGGACCGAGTTCCTGGTCACCGGACGCACCCAGCTGCCCACGGAAGAGGAGCAGTACGCCTACTTCCGCCGCGTGACCGAGGCCTTTGCCGGGCGGCCGGTGGTCATCCGGTCCTTCGACCTGGGAGGCGACAAGTTCCCGGCGGCCTTCCAGACCCCGCACGAGCCGAACCCGTTCCTCGGCTGGCGCTCGATCCGGGTATGCCTCGATGAGCCGGAGATCTTCCGGCCCCAGTTGCGGGCCGTGCTCCGCGTTGCCGCCGATCGGGACGTGCAGCTGATGCTGCCGCTCGTGATGGAGGTCGACGAGGTGCTGGAGACCAAGCGCATGCTGGACGAGGAGGCGGCCCGCCTGGCCGATGCCGGGGTGCGAGCGGCGCGGACCGTGCCGGTCGGCGTGATGATCGAGACCCCTGCCGCCGTGGCATTGGCCGACCAGCTGGCCCAGGTCAGCGCCTTCTTCAGCGTCGGATCGAACGACCTGACCCAGTACACGCTCGCGGTCGATCGCGGCAACGCGAGATTGGCGGCGCGCTTCGCGCCCCACCATCCGGCGGTGGTCCGGGAGCTGGCGCACGTGGTCGAGATCGGTGGCGCCGCCGGGATCCCGGTGAGCGTGTGCGGCGAAATGGCCTCGGACCCGCTCACGGCGGTGCTGCTGGTGGGCCTGGGCTACACCTCACTCAGTGTGGCACCGCCAGCACTCCCGCTCATCAAGTGGGTGCTGCGATCGGTGCCGTATTCCGTGGCGCATGAGGTGGCCACCGCCGCACGCGACGCCACATCGCCCGGGGCGGTCCTCGCGTCGCTTGAACGGGCGGTCGAACCGTTCCTCAGTCGCCGCTAGCGGACCGCTGGTAGCTCTGACTAGCTTGCTTCCGTCCTCGCCGTCCCCGTCACTCAAGCCCCACCGGATCATGGCTCTATCGAAGCGTCACGTCTTCACCTCCGAGTCGGTCACTGAAGGGCATCCTGACAAGGTGGCCGACCAGATCTCCGATGCCGTTCTCGACGCCATCCTTGCCATCGACCCCAACGGGCGGGTCGCATGCGAAACGCTCGTCACCACCGGGATGGCGGTCGTGGCGGGAGAGATCACCACCCACGCCTACGTGCACATTCCCGACATCGTCCGGCGCACGGTCGAGGCGATCGGCTACACCGACGGCAGTCACGGTTTCGATTACAAGACCGCCGCCGTGCTGTCATCGATCGACCGCCAATCGCCGGACATCGCCAGGGGCGTCAACTCCTCGCGCGGTAAGGCCCAGGGCGCCGGCGATCAAGGCATGATGTTCGGCTATGCCACCGATGAGACCAAGGAGCGGATGCCGCTCCCGATCCTCCTGGCCCATCGGCTGGCAGAACGGTTGGCCGCGGTGCGCAAGGGCGGGGGACGCCTCCCCCACCTGCCGTGGCTCCGCCCCGATGGCAAATCACAGGTGTCGGTGGTCTATGAGGGCGATCGCCCGGTGGCGGTCCGGACCGTGGTGGTCTCCACCCAGCACGCCGAGACCCATCGTGGTCGCGACCTCACGCACCGCCGCATCCAGGACGCCGTGGCTGCGGAGGTCATCCGGCCGGTGCTCGCCGCCCACGGACTCGACAGCCGCAAGGTGCGTTTGCTGGTCAATCCCACCGGGCGTTTCGTGATCGGTGGTCCGCACGGCGATGCCGGCCTGACCGGCCGCAAGATCATCGTGGACACCTATGGCGGGATGGCGCGCCACGGCGGCGGGGCGTTCAGCGGCAAGGATCCCTCCAAGGTGGATCGCTCGGCCGCGTACGCGATGCGCTGGGTGGCCCGGAACATCGTCGACGCCGGGCTGGCCCGGCGCTGCGAGGTCCAGGTGGCCTACGCCATCGGTGTGGCGGAGCCGGTGTCCGTGTTCATCGACACGTTCGGCACTGGAGTGCTGGATGATCGTCGCCTCGAGACGCTGGTGCGGGACACTTTTGACCTCACCCCGCGCGGGATCATCCAGGCGCTCAAGCTGAAGCACCCCATCTACGGGCCCACCGCGGCGTACGGGCATTTCGGGCGGCGCCCGTTCACGAAGGTGGTGGCGGGGAAGCAGCGCGCATTCTTCACCTGGGAAGAGAGCGACCGGGCGGCGGCGTTGCGGCGTGCGGCCCGCTGACCATCGATGATCGAGGTCGTGGTGGCCCATCTCGGGCTCGACCGGACGACCAACGCCCCGGTCGTGATCCTGCGCGAGAAAGACGGCACCCGGATGGTGCCGATCTGGATCGGTCCGGCCGAAGCGAGCGCCATCGCGATGGAACTGCAGGGTTTCAAGCCACCGCGGCCGATGACCCACGATCTCCTCCGCCAGGTGCTCACCGGCCTCGGCGCCGAACTGCGGCGGGTCGTCGTCACCGCCGTGAAGGGCAATACCTACTTCGCGGAGCTCCACCTGCGGCGCGGGGAGGATGTGCTCCAGATCGACGCCCGGCCTTCCGACGGGATCGCGCTCGCGGTCCGCACCCATTCCCCGATCTTCACCTCGGACGATCTGCTCGCCACCGATGGCAAGGGTCCGTCGGGGCCGGTGCCCGAACAGCGGCTCGACGCCGACCAGCTCAAACGCTATCTCGAGACCCTCGACCCTGAAGACTTCGGCAAGTTCGAACCGTAAGGGCGCACTGTGCCGCGCCGGCTGGCTCCTCGCCGGGTGCGTCGCGGTGTGGCCGGCCGGGCGCGCGGTCGCCCAGAAGCCGCTCATCGCCGCCGGCGTGGTCTCCCGCATCGTGGCCGGGGACACCGTTGGCGTCCCGAGGGTGCGGGTCGTGTTCCATCACGTTTCCTCTCACGGCTCTGGCCCGATCGACTCGGTCCTGTCCGATGCCAGGGGTGCGTTCCATTTCGCGCTCGGCCATCGCGACACCGCGGCCACCTACCTGGTGAGCGCCAAGTACGCCGGAGTGGCGTACTTCTCGGCACCGGTCGGCGTCGATCCTCGCCTCGATCGGAACATCCGCCTCATCGTCGCAGACACCACCTCGGGATCGGGTGCGCCAGTGTCCCTCGAGGCCCGGCATCTTGTCATCGAGAAGCCCGACGCCGATGGTGCCCGGCCCGTCACCGACCTCCTGGTGCTCCAGAATCCGGGACCCGATACTCGCGTCGCGCCCGATACTGTTCGTGCCAGCTGGGGCGTCCGGTTGCCGCGCGGAGTGGTCGATCCGGTCGCGGGGGACGGAGACTTCTCCCCCGATGCGGTGCGCTTCCGGAACGACAGCATCCTGATCTTCGCACCGATATCGCTGGGCGAGGCCCAGATGGTGGTGCGGTACTCGCTCCCCGCCGCGGCCGGTGTCGTCGGCCTGCCGATCGAAGACTCGGTCCTGTCGTTCAACGTCCTCGTCGAGGAGGGCGGCGCCCGGGTCGAAGGGGGCGCGCTGGCACCGGCGGCGGCGGAGCAGCTGGGGGGACGTTCGTTCCTGCACTGGAGCGGTTTCGTCCCCGCCGGAGCGATGGTCACGGTGCGCTTGGGCGGTGGTGGTGCCCTTCCGGTGTGGCTCCTTCCCGGTATGCTCGCCTTGCTGGCGCTGGCACTCATTCCGCTCGGGGTCCGCGCGCTCCGCGGCCGCGACCTGAAGCCGGTCGCGGCGCCACCGGCCACCACGGGCCTCGTCGATCGGGTCGCGCGGCTGGACGTCCGGTTCGGGGGGCGTGAGGCCGAGACACCACCGGCGGAGTGGCAGGCGTACCTCGATGAGCGGGCGCGCCTCGTCCGCGCGCTCGACGCCACGCTTGTCAAGGGACCGACGGCACCCTAAGTTGCTTCGCAGGACACAATTCAAGTTGTACGCGAGCGGGGCGCTCGGAAGCCGGTGCAATACCGGCGCGGCCCCGCCACTGTGACGGGCACTCGAAGACCGCTCATCCAGCCACTGTCGGCCCCAGGCCGACGGGAAGGCGAGCGGAACGCCCGGAGCCAGGAGACCTCCTCGCTCGCGCCACTATCAGACCCTCGGGGGAGGGATCGGTGGCGTGCTTCGCACCCTGTGGGTGCTGCCGTCCGCCCATCTTCGCCTCCCGAAGATGGGCGGTCTTCGTTGCAGCACTCCCGGATCGTCACCCTCCTGCTGCTCGGCGCGCTCTCCGCGTGCGGGCATGTGGGCGCATCCGGCAATATCTCCCTCGTCGACGACACGGGACATACGGTCCGCCTGTCCCACCCCGCCGAACGGGTGGTGTCGCTCATTCCCGCGACGACCGAACTGCTCTTTGCCATCGGCGCCGGACCTGAGGTCGTGGGCCGGACCCGCTTTGACGACTGGCCGCCGGAGGCCGCGGCGGTCCCGAGCGTGGGGGATGGTCTCGAACCGACCCTCGAAGCGGTCCTGGCCCAGCGACCCGATCTCGTGGTGCTCTACGCTGGCGCCGGCACCGCGTCCGCCGCGGCCCGGCTCCACGCTCTCGGTATTCCGACGCTCATCGTCAGGACCGACCGGCTCTCCGACGTCCCACGGATCGCACGGCTCCTGGGTACTGCCACCGGTCACGCGGCGGGCGCCGATTCTGTCGCGACCCGCTTCACCCGGGAGCTCGACTCCGTGTCGGTCGCGCCCTCCGCCCCTCCGTCTCTCCGCCCCTCCGTCCTCCTCCTCGCCTGGGACGATCCGCCGCTCACGATCGGGGCGGGGAGTTTCCTTGACGAGCTGATCGCTCGCGCTGGCGGGCGGAACGTGTTCCACGACATCCCGGCGGCCTCCGCTCCGGTGAGCCTGGAAGCGATCGTGGCCCGTGATCCGGACGTCATCCTTTCGCTCGGCGCCGGATCGGCGACGCTCACCGGGCGCCCCGAGTGGCGGACGGTCCGTGCGGTCCGGCTCAAGCACTTCATCGTGGTCCACGGCTCGGAGTTCTCGCAGCCCTCTCCGCGCAGCCCGCAGGCGGTGGCCGAGTTGCGGCAGGCGTTGCTCCGGTGGGAGCAGTCCCGGTGATGCGGCGCTGGCTGCCGTTGCTCCTGGTGGCGGTGCTCGCCGCGCTGGCCGGGCTCGCCTTCGGGGCAGTGCGGTTGTCCCCCGGAGAGGTCCTGCGGGCACTCTTCGATGGGTCTGCCGCCGGCGCGCCCATCGTGCGCGAGCTCCGAGCGCCGCGGGTCGTACTCGGGTTCCTCATCGGTGGATCGCTCGCGGTCTGTGGCGCATCGTTGCAGGCGCTGGTCCGGAACCCGTTGGCCGATCCCTATCTCCTCGGCCTCTCCGGCGGTGCGGGGCTCGGCGCAGTGATCGCGATCGCCATGGGCGCCACCGGAGCTTGGAGCGTCCCGGTCGCCGCGTTCGCCGGGACCATCGCGGCGGTGGCATTGGTGTACCGGCTCGGTGTCGCTGCCGGCGGCCAGGTCGACACCCGCGCGCTCCTGCTCGGTGGTGTCGTGGTGAGCGGATTCGCCGGCGCCATCATGACCGCCATCATCGTTTTGTCGCCAGCGGAACAGTTGCGTGATGCATTCCTATGGCTCCTGGGCGGGCTCGGGCGCGCGTCGTGGCGTTCAGTGGCGGTGATGGCCGCGTACGCGGTGCTGCCGCTCCTCCTGTTGGCCCGGCGCGCCCGCGACCTCGACCTGCTCTCACTCGGTGAGGAGGCCGCCGGCCACCTCGGTGCGGATGTCGAGCCGGTCAAGCGTCAGGTGGTGGTGGCCACGGCACTGCTCACGGCGGCGGCGGTGGCGATCTCGGGGATGATCGGGTTCGTGGGACTGGTGGTGCCGCACATCATCCGGCTGGCCCGCGGCCCGCTCCATCGCGGCCTCCTGCCGGCTGCGTTCATCCTCGGCGGCGCCATGCTGGTGCTCTCCGATGTGATCGCGCGGACCGTCATGGCGCCGGTGGAGTTGCCGGTCGGGGTGGTGACGGCACTGGTAGGTGTGCCGTTGTTCGCGGTCCTGTTGCGGCGGAGCCTCACGTGATCCTCGAGGCGCAGGGGGTCTCGACCCGGTATCCCGGTGGCACCCAGCTGGTGCTGGACTCCGTCGACGTTCGGGTGTCCGCGGGGGAACTGGTGGCGGTGGTGGGTCCCAACGGCAGCGGGAAGACGTCGCTCACGCGCGCACTGCTCGGCACCATCGCGCCGACGGCCGGAACGATCCTGCTCGATGGGATCCCCATCGGTGACTGGGATCGTCGCGCGATCGCGCGCGCCGTGGGCGTGGTGGCTCAGCGGGAGGAGACCCCATTCCCCATCCGGGTGGCCGAAGCGGTGATGATGGCCCGCTATGCCCGGCTCGGTCCAATGGAAGCGCCACGTCCCGAAGACCACGTGGTCGTCCGGGAGGCGTTGGAGCGATGTGACATCTGGGAGCTCCGGCAACGACCGGTGGACACACTGTCCGGGGGCGAGTGGCAGCGGGTCCGGATGGCCCGCGCATTGGCGCAGGAGCCCGGCCTTCTAGTGCTCGATGAGCCGAGTGCCGCGCTCGACATCGGGCACGAGATGCAGCAGTTCGAACTGATCATCGACCTGGTGGGCGCAGGGATCGGCGCACTGGTCGTGAGCCATCACTTGAACGTGGCGGCACGGTTCGCGACGAGCCTGGTACTGCTGAGCGAAGGCCGGGTCGCCGCTCACGGTCCCGCCGGTGATGTGCTCCGTCCCGATATCCTGGGTGAGGTGTTCGGCTGGCCGGTGAGCGTATCCTCCGCGCCCGATGGGCGGCCCCAGGTGTTGCCGCTGCGCCAGGATCGGAGTGCACGATGAGATCGCTCGTGGTCCCTGCCGTGGTGGCATTGGGGGCGCTCCTCTGGCGCCCACTCGCGGCCCAGCAGCCGGCGTCGCTCGCCGGCCAGGTCATCGACGCCGCGACCGGTGCCGCGATGGCCGGCGCCGAGGTGCGGCTCGCCGATCTCGTGATGCGCACCGATGCGCACGGGAACTTTCGTTTCGCCACCGTACCCCCGGGTCGGCAGCTCGTCATCGTCCGGCGGATCGGATCGCGTCCGGACACCACCGGCATCGAGATCACACCGGGCTTGGAGCGCTGGATGGTGGTGTCACTCCGTGCCGTCGCGGTCGAGATCGCCCCGCTCTCGATCCATGGCGCTCCGGCAGGTACCGCGAGCATCAGCGGCGCTGAGCTCGCCCTGCGGGGTGCCGATCTCGGGAGCGCGCTCGACGGCTGGGCCGGCGTGTCGGTGCGGCGGACCGGAGGCGCCACCGCCGTGCCCCAGGTGCGAGGGAGTGCGCCTGAAGAGGTGCTGGTGCTGCTCGACGGCATCACCATCAACGATCCGCTCACGGGGCGGGCCGACCTGTCCCGCATCCCGGTCAGCGACGTGGCCCGGGTGGACCTCCTGCCGGGGACCCAAACGGCGCGCGTGGGTGGAAGGGCCATCGCAGGTGTCATCGAGATCGCGTCCCGTTCCGATCTGACGCCGTCGCTGACCAGCGGGGTCGGGAGCTTCGGCATGTGGAACGCACGCGGTGCGGCTGGCGTCCTCGGTATCGAACTCTCGGCCGGCGTAGGGCAGCTCCCGGATGACTACCCGGCCGCGGATCGATCGGGGGCGCCGTCGTCCCGCGGAAATGCCGGGGGCACCACATGGGACGCGTCGTTGCGATCACGGGGCTCCGTTGACGCCACGCTCCGAATCTCCGGGGCCGATCGCGGACTCCCCGGCAACGTGACCAATCCATCGAGCACGGGTCAGGCCACTGATCGATCGGTGATCGTCGCACTCGGACACGATGGCACCTTCTCGTGGTCCGTCACGGGAGACGCCGTGCGCGCGCGTTCCTGGGACCCGAGTGGCCCGCCGCGGGGCATCGCCTACGACGACACCACCCGCAGCTCGGGCGGGAGTGTCGTGGCAAGCGTGCATCTGCCGGCCGAGCTGGGATCCTGGTCGGGCGGGGTGACCGTCGGCGTCGACGGGCGCTACGATGGATTTTCCGGCAATGGTGTCGCGTCGGGGGCCGACTTTGCTCGCGGCGGGGTGCATATGGCCACCGATCTCGGGCGAGGGGAGTGGAATCTTTCGCCCGTGCTGCGGGCCGATACCTGGTCGGGATGGCGTGGCGCCGCCATCACCGGTCGCGTCGATGCCGAATGGCGGCGGGATCGGACCGTGGTGTCGCTGGGGGTGGGCAACGGGATCACCCCACCCGTTCCCTTTGACCTGCTCTTCCGAGAAGGGGTCGGCGTGGCGCTCAATCCGAACCTCCGTCCTGAGCGGGTCGCCATCGAGCTGACCGGGGACGTGCGTCAGGGCGGACACCTGCTCGGTATCCCGGGCACGCTCTCGCTGCGTGGTTACGCGGGGCAGGTCCACGACCTCGTGGTCTGGTCGGCGGGGCCTAATTTCGTCTGGAGTCCCCAGAACGTGGATGTAGTGCGGCGTGGTGGCGAATTCGAGCTGGAGCTCCGGCCCGGCTCGGCGTGGACGTTCACCGGTGGGGTGGCGCTCAGTTTCATCAACTTCGCCACCGCGCCACATTTCCCGGTGGCGTATCGTCCCCGCGACACCGAACACGCCTCCGCCATGTGGACGGCCGGGCATTGGCGGATGAACGTCGGCTGGCACCGCCTGGGACCGCGGCCGCAATACAACAATGGCGACTGGAACCTTCCCGCCATCGGCCTGTTCGATGCCGGTGTCGAACGCCGGATGGGACGGGCGCTCGTCGCCCGGCTCGATGTGCGCGACCTGACCGATCGGCGCCCGGCGTACGTCGCCGGGATGCCACTCCCCGGGCGCAGTGTGCTCGTTACCCTTACCTATGGCGTGTCCTGATGCGACTCACCTCCCGCTTCATCGCGTTCACCCTGGTCCTGGTCGCAGCCTGTGCCGACACGACGGCACCCCTGCCGGCGGCCACCGAGGTCCTGCTCGCGGTCAACAGCACTGCGAACACTCTGAGCGTGGTGCCTGTGAACGCGCCGGGGACCGGCGTCGCGATCCCGCTCGGCGGTGCGACGTCCACACCGATCGGCGTCGATGCCCGCAACGGCATCGCGCTCGTGCCCCTCGGCTCCGACAACTCGGTCGCGATCGTCAACTTGATGACCGGATCGGTCACTCACGTGCAACTCCCGAACAGTTCCGGGGCCACCGGAGTCGCGATCGTCGATGATTCGATCGCATACGTGGCCAACCCGAACATCAATTCCGTCACCAGGGTCAACTACCTCAACGGCGACACGGCCAGCATCGCCGTCGGGGTCTATCCGCAGTTTATCACCTTCACCCGCGGCAAGATCTTCGTGCTGAACGGGAACCTCGATTCTACCTACACCCCGGCGGGGCCGAGCTGGATCACAGTCATCGACCCGGTCACCAACACCGTCAAGGACACGATCCAGCTCAGGGGGAGCCCCGGGAACGCTCAGTTCGCCACCGTCGGGGCCGATGGGCTCCTGTATGTGATGAGCTCAGGCGCGTACGGATCCGGTGAGGGGTGGCTCTCGATCGTCGACCCGGTCGCGCGAACCGACTTAGGCGGATTTGGCGGCTTCGGCAACTCTCCTGGTCCGGTGGCCGCCAGCGGCAACACGCTCTTCGTTTCCTCGTACTCGGAGTCGGGCGTGATGACCTTCGCCACCGACACGCGGACGGTGGTCCGCGGTGCCGGTTCCGCGATCACGATCGCGTCGAACTCGACCGTGGCGGCCGACGGCAACGGGCTGGTGTACGCCGTGAGCTCGGGGCCGTGCTCCGGCGGCAAGCCCGGGTGGGCCCACGCCATCCGACCCGACCTGACCGTCGGCGATTCGGTGAGCCTCGGGGAATGCAGCGTCGGCGCACTCTTTGCCGCGATCCCGCCGGCGCCGTGACCGCTGCCGTCGCTACGCAGGCCATCGTGCTCGCCACGGTGCGTTACAGCGAGACCTCCAAGGTCGTGCGCCTGGCGACCCGCGATCTCGGGGTCCAGAGCGCCATGGCCAAAGGCGCACTCCGCCCCCGCTCGCGGTTCGGTGCGGCGCTCCAGCTCCTGAGCGAAGGGCAGGCGCAACTGCTGATCAAGGAAGGCCGGGAACTCCACACCCTCACCGCATTTGACGTGCAGCACATCCGTGCCGACCTTGCTGCCGATCTCGATCGATATGCGGCAGCCAACGCGCTCGCAGAGGTGATGTTGCGTTGCGCCCCGCCGGCGCCGCACCCGGAATCCTTCGACGTGTTCCGGCACGGGCTCGATGCGCTCGAGATCGCGGCACCGGTGGCCCTGGGTGTCCTCCCGATCCGCGTCCTCTGGGGACTGGTGGGTTCGCTCGGCTTTGCCCCTGCCCTCGATGTCTGCGCCCGCGACGGGGCGGCCCTCGGGGGTACCAAGGTCGGCTTCAGCTTCCGGGAAGGAGGCGCGCTCTGCTCCGGCTGTGCCCCGGGGCGCTCCGCGACGGAACTCAAGTCGGTAGACCTCGATGAATTGCGCCAGCTCGCGGCGCCAGGTCACGAACTGCCGGACCTCGACGAGCGACACCTGGCCGCCCACCGGCGCCTCGTAGCACGCTGGGTCCGGGAACACCTGGGAGAGGGGACCCCGCTGCCGGCGCTCGATTTCTGGCTTGAACGGCGCTGGACCCGCCCGTGATCATCGGGACCGCCGGCCATATCGACCACGGCAAGTCCGCCCTCGTCGAGGCGCTGACTGGACGTTCGGTGGACCGATTGGCCGAGGAACGCCGGCGCGGCATCACCATCGACCTCAATTTCGCGCCGCTCACACTCGGGCCTGGGTCGATCGCCGGGATGGTCGACGTGCCGGGCCACGAAGATCTCGTCCGAACGATGATCGCGGGCGCGTCCGGCATGCAGCTGGTGCTGCTGGTCGTCGCGGCGGACTCAGGCATCCAGCCCCAGACACTCGAACATCTGGCGGTCCTCGAGGCGCTCGGCGTCCCCGATGGCATCCCCGTCCTCACCAAGGCCGACCTCGTGGACCAGGTGACCCGCGAGGTGCGGATCGCGGAGCTGCGTCAGCACCTGTCCGGGTCGTCGGTGCGGTTCAGCACGCCGGCGGTCGTGTCGGTCCGGACCGGTGAGGGCATCGCCGAACTTCGCGAGCGGCTGGCGCAGGTGTCGGTCGAGACGCCGGCAGCGGATGCGTTCCGGCTGCCGGTCGATCGGGCGTTCTCGGTCGCTGGTGTCGGTACGGTCGTGACCGGTACGGCGTGGTCCGGCAGCGTGAAGGCCGGTGATACGGTCCGGGTGCTTCCCGCCGACGCCGCGGGACGGGTCCGCTCGATCGAGATGTACGGATCTTCGGCCCCTGAAAGCCGTCCCGGTGCGCGAGTGGCGCTTGGCATTTCTGATGTCCCACGCGATGCAGCGGGGCGGGGCAGCTGGGTCGTGACCGACGAACTTCCATGGCACCTCACCTCGGCACTCGATGCGCTGATCAGCCTGCAGTTGGCTGCACCGCACCCGCTGGTGGCGCGCAGTCGTGTTCGGGTCCACCTGGGGACCGCCGAAGTCATGGCGCGGATCGGCACGGCGACTCGCATTGCTCCCGGTGAACGGGGCGTGGCGCGCTTGGTGCTGGAGACGCCGATACTCGCTCGCGGCGGCGATCGGCTGGTGCTGCGATGGTTCAGCCCCGTCGTCACGATCGGCGGCGGCGCGGTACTTGATCCAGCGCCACCCCCGCGGAGCCGGGCGACCGACTTTGCGATCGAAGTGGACCTCGCCGAACGGATCTCAACGCTCGTTCGCCGCCGCTCAGCGGGAGTGGCCGTGACGGACCTCCCGGTGCTTGCCGGGATCCCTGCAGGGGCGGTGGATAAGGTGGTCAAGGGGCTGGCAGGGATCCGACGGATCGACGGTCATCTCATCGCGAACGAGCGGCTGCTCGCCGTCCAGCGTGAACTCGGGGCCGCGGTCGATGCCCATCACTTCCGGGAACCGACCGCACCCGGCGCGTCGCTGGAGACGCTCCGGACCGGTGCGCGGGCGCCGGGTTGGCTGGTGGCGGCGGCGCTGGAGTCAGAATCGAAGGCGGGACGGCTGGTGGTGGAGGGCGGTGTGGTCAGGCGCAAGGATTTTCGAGCGGAGGTCCCTGGTGGCGAGCCAGGGCTGGCGGCGCTGGTGGCCCGAGTGGTGGCCGGTGGCTTGGCCGCACCAGATGTGGCAGAGCTCGAGCGGGACACCGCTCGCACCGACGTCGGAGCGGCGCTGCGGGTGGCGGAGCGGGACGGGCGGGTGCAGGCGGTGACCCGCGGGTGGTTCGTCGGAACTGCCGTACTCGATGGGTTTCGCGGCCTCCTGGAGGAGCTGGGCGCTCAGGGGCCCATTGCCGTGGGCGATCTGCGGACCCGCACCGGCCTCTCACGGAAATACCTGATCCCGCTCCTGGAGTGGGCCGATGCCCGTGGCATCACCGAGCGGCGCGGCGATGTCCGCGTGGTGCGGGCCCGTCGAACTTGACACACTCCCGGGAGGCGGGGATTTTTCGCTGGACGCACCGTTCAACCCCTGGGGAGTCTTGATGCGCAAGCGCTCGATCGTGACGGTGCTCTTCGGATCGGTGATGGCCGTCGGCCCGCCAGCGCGGGCCCAGACGCGGCCGCCGCCACCGCGGGCCCAACTGCAGGAGAATTCGCCCAATCCCTTCTTTCCCGCGACCCTCATCCCGTTCTCCATCGCCCCATCGGAGTGTGCCGACGGACACCAACCCCTTGTCAGTCTGAAGGTTTACAACGTGCTCGTGCAGGTGGTCGCGGTCCCGGTGCTTCAGAGTTCCAACGGTCAGGCGCTCGACAACATCCACGTTCCCTGCGGGGATCACGTGGCACTCTGGGACGGGAGGATGCTCGATGGCAGCGCCGATCCGACGCCCGGGATCTACTACAGCCAGTTGATCGTCGATGGGATGCGCTTTACGAGGAAGATGATCGTTCGCTCACCGCCCGGACAGAAGGCGAAGGGCGCTCAAGGACAATGAAGGCGGCCAGTGGCCGCCTTCATCATGTCCGCGCCCTGTCAATCCGGCAGGGAAGGTCGGTACGGCGCTTGCTTTGGGATCGGGCTGGTCCTATCAGGTCCGTCATCACAATTGTGCCAGTGGCACCGCTCCCGGTGCGCCGCGTGGCGCGAGTGGGTATTACTCATGATGTCCGGAGGCAGCATGGTCCGTCCCGATCGTCTCACCGTGAAAGCCCAGGAAGCGTACCGTGATGCGCTCGCGGACGCGCGCGCCCGCGGGAACCCGGTGGCGAACGACGCCCACCTTCTGGCCGCGCTCCTGGCCCAGCCCGAAGGTGTCATCCGTCCCCTCCTGCAGAAGGCCGGTGTCAACGTCGCCGAGCTCTCCGCCCAGGTGGAACGTGAGATCGCGCGATTTCCCACCCAGAGTGGCGAGGCCGGCGAGCCGTCGCTGAGCCGTGAGGTCAACGGCGCCTTCGACCGGGCCGAGCGTGAGGCCAAGACGCTGGGTGACGCGTTCGTGTCGACCGAGCACCTGTTGATCGGACTGATGGATGAGAAGGGGACCGCAGCGCGGGGGCTGCTGAGCGCGGCCGGTGTCTCCCCTGCCGATCTGCGCGCCGCACTGGAAGGGGTGCGGGGATCTCATCGCGTCACCGACCAGGCCCCGGAAGAGAAGTACCAGGCCCTCGAACGCTTTACCCGGAACTTGACCGAGCAGGCCCGGGCCGGAAAACTCGACCCGGTCATCGGCCGGGACGAGGAGGTCCGCCGGGTGATGCAGGTGCTCTCGCGCCGCACCAAGAACAATCCGGTCCTGATCGGTGAGCCGGGAGTGGGGAAGACCGCCATCGTGGAGGGGCTGGCCCAGCGGATCGTGCAGGGAGATGTGCCGGAGTCCCTCCGGAACCGGGAGATCGTGGCACTGGATATCGGCCAGCTGCTGGCCGGGGCCAAGTTCCGCGGCGAGTTCGAGGAACGCCTCAAGGCGGTGCTCAAGGAGCTGACCGAGGCGGCGGGGCGCTACGTCGTGTTCATCGACGAGCTGCACACGCTGGTCGGCGCCGGTAAGGCCGAGGGTGCGGTCGACGCCGGCAACATGCTCAAGCCGGCGCTGGCCCGAGGCGAGCTGCACGTGGTAGGTGCCACGACCCTGGACGAGTACCGTCTGCACATCGAAAAGGACCCGGCGCTGGAGCGTCGCTTCCAACCGGTGCTGGTGGGCGAGCCCAATGTGCAGGACACGATCGCCATCCTGCGCGGGCTCAAGGAGCGCTACGAGGTGCACCACGGGGTGCGGATCACCGACGACGCGCTGGTGGCCGCCGCGACCCTCTCCGACCGATACATCGGCGATCGCTTCCTGCCCGACAAGGCCATCGACCTGATGGACGAGGCGGCCAGTCGGCTGCGCATCGAGATCGATTCGCTGCCGCAGGAGATCGACGAGGTGGAGCGGCGCATCGTGCAGCTGGAGATCGAGCGCCAGGCCCTCCTCGGCGAAAAGGACCGCTCCGCCAAGGCACGGCGCGATGCCCTCGAACGTGAACTGGCCCAGCTCGGCGAAAAGTCGGGGGGGATGAAGGCGCAGTGGCAGGCCGAGAAGGCCGCCATCCAGGGGATGCGCCAGAAGAAGGAAGAACTGGAAGGGCTCCGCACCCAGGTCGATCAGGCCACCCGTTCCGGCGACCTGCAGAAGGCGGCCGAGCTTCGGTACGGCCGGATCCCCGCGCTCGAGAAGGACCTGACCGATGGGGAAAAGCGGCTGCAGGAGATCCAGAAGCACGCCAAGTACCTGAAGGAAGAGGTCGACCAGGAGGATATCGCCGAGATCGTGGCCAAGTGGACCGGGATCCCGGTGTCGAAGATGCTGGAATCGGACCGGGAGCGGCTCACCAAGCTGGAGGAAGAACTGGGCCGCCGGGTGGTGGGGCAGGCGGCGGCCGTGGCCGCAGTGGCCAATGCCGTGAGGCGGAGCCGTGCCGGCCTGCAGGATCCCAACCGACCCACCGGATCGTTCATCTTCCTCGGGCCGACCGGCGTGGGGAAGACCGAGACCGCGCGCGCGTTGGCGGAGTTCCTGTTCGATGATGAGCGCGCGCTGGTGCGGCTCGACATGTCGGAGTACATGGAAAAGCATGCCGTGGCACGGATGATCGGGGCACCGCCGGGGTATGTGGGCTATGAGGAGGGGGGCCAGCTGACCGAGGCCATTCGGCGGCGGCCCTACAGCGTGGTACTCTTTGACGAGATCGAGAAGGCGCACCCCGACGTCTTCAACATCCTCCTGCAGATCCTCGATGACGGCCGCCTGACCGACAGTCAGGGGCGGGCGGTGGACTTCCGGAACATCGTCATCATCATGACCAGCAATTTGGGGAGTCACCTGATCGTCGAGGCGGGGGCGGATCTCGAGCCGGAGGCGTGGGGCTTGGTCGAGCGCTCGGTGCGCGATGAACTGCGCCAGCACTTCCGGCCCGAGTTCCTGAATCGGGTGGACGAGGTCATCGTCTTCCATCCGCTCGACCGGGACGAGATCGGCAAGATCGTCGACCTGCAGCTCGAAAAGCTCTCCCGGCTCCTGGCCGCGCGGCAGTTGACGATCGTTCTCTCGCCGGAGGCCAAGTCGTTCATCGCGGCCGAAGGGTACGATCCGGTGTACGGCGCTCGACCGCTGAAGCGGGTGGTGCAGCACCGACTCCAGAACCCGCTGGCGATGGCGGTGCTGGACGGCACCTATCACCCCGGCGACACCATCACGGTGGGGGTCGCGGGGAAGGACCTGTCCTTTACCCGGAAGCCAGGCCCAGCGGAAACGACCAGTGCGTAGGGCGGGCCCCTCGTCGGGCGACCTCGCCGGGATGGAGGCGGCGCTCCGGTTGGCCCGGGCCGCCGCCGTGCGGGACGAAGTGCCGGTGGGTGCGGTCATCATCCACGAAGGGGAGACCCTCGCGGAAGCGCACAATGAGACCATCCATCGCAAGGACCCGACCGCGCACGCCGAGCTGCTGGCCATCCAGCACGCCGTGCACCACGGCCACGCGGACCGGCTGCTGGAAGCGACCCTCTATGTGACGCTCGAGCCCTGCGCCCAGTGCGCCGGGGCCATCGTCCTGGCTCGGCTCCGGCGCGTGGTCTTCGGCGCCTGGGATGCCAGGGCCGGGATGGCCGGCTCGGTCCACGACCTCCTGCGTGATCCGCACCTCAACCACCGGCCGGAGGTGCTCTCCGGGCTGATGGGCGAGGAATGCGGTGATCTCCTGAAAGGGTTCTTTCGGGCCAAGCGGGATTAGGGGCGGCCTGCGGCCACCCCCTCGTTCCGGTCCACGCCTGTCGTCTCGGAGAGACGCGGTAAGGGCGGTAGCACAGGGCGCAGGTCCCGACTAATTTGCACCCCCGTCGGACAGGTGTCCGAGTGAGACCTCGCCTGAAGGCGAGGCTGGGAATGCGGACTTGTCGATAGTTGAGGCCTGAAGGCCTCTGATGATCCTGGTGTTGGACAGGTGTCCGAGTGGCTGAAGGAGCCGGTCTCGAAAACCGGTATACCGGCAACGGTATCGAGGGTTCGAATCCCTCCCTGTCCGTGATGCGCGTGGGCCGCTCCGATGTGAGGCGGTCTTCCTTGTTCGAGGGTTGGGCTGCGGCGGCGTTGCCGCCTCGCCCCCCTCCGGCGCTACAGCGCCTCCGGGTCGAATCTCTCCCTGTCCGTATCGACGTGAAGGCCGCCTCTCGTCGGGCGGCCTTCGTCGTTCAAGCGTCAGGCGTTGAGGGCTGTGCCGCGCTCACGCCGCGCTGGGTCGAGTCGAGCCCGCGGCCGACTGCAACTCGCCCAACAGCTCCTCCAGCGGTACGCGGTGCGCCGTGGCGGCAAACTCCAATGTCTTGGGGCCGCTGCAGCAGCTGTCCATCCCGTGCCGATTGAGCACGTCGAGCGGGCCCTGGCCCCGCGCCGCCGCCTCGGCCAGCGTAGTGCTCGGCAGGATCCCCGTCTGCGTAAACCGCACCCGCGTGGCACCTCCATCGGCCGACGAGCGTTCCGCGCGGAAGCCGCGGAGCCGGAGCACGGCGTAGAGCGGCGTGGGTTCGAACGGTGCGATGAGATCGAACGCATCGCCCAGGAGGACCTTGGCGGAGGTGGCCAGGATGAGATCGAGGGGTTCACCGCCCTCGGCGAGGATGGAGCGAACGTCAAGTTCGACCGTCGGTTGGGTCATGGCAGGCATCAGGAGATCCGGTCAGCGAGTGAGCATGCGAAGGAACTGGGTCGGTACGAGCACAGCGCCCGCCAGCCAGACCGCGGCGCCAGCGGTAGCCACGAGATTTTCCCCGCTGGCGACACCGGTCACGAAAATGACGAGGCCGGCGCTGAGCAGGCCGAGTGATCCCCACGCCGTCCGGGTATTCAGCATCTCGGCGGCGGTCGGGAGGGCGCTCGTGGATCCCCGGGTGTGCAGGTGGATCCAGGTAAGGTGGGTCAGGACCTTGTACAGGATGCCGAAGATCAGGGGCAGCAACCAGCCGAGGATGGCGAGCAGCGCGTATGCGATCCAGAGCCGAGCATGGAATCTGGGGGCCACGAGCAGGGCGATCCCCACCGTGGTCGCCGCGAGGAGGCCCAGGTGGGCCGCTGCCATGTGGGCGGTGGGTGGATCGAAGTGGCGGCGCAGGCGGTGGGAGAAGTAGCCGCGGGAGAGGTGCAGATAGAGCACCGCGCCTGCGGCGAGCAGGATCCCGCCGATCGGCCCGAGGGCCGGCACCCGCCACACTTCGCCGATGGTGAAGACCACAAGGCCGATCAGGACCAGCGGTCCGATGAACCGCAGCGGCCACTGCTTGGTCCCGTGGGATACGAGGAACATCGGGATCATCCGGCTGCCGACGCCGATCGCAGTGAGGGTGGCAAATCCGAGTGCCGCCAGGTGGAAGTGGGCGGCGATGGTCCCGATCCGGTCGGTGGTCCACCAGCCGAGCGTTTCGCCCACGCGGGCACCGCCCAGCAGGAGGGCGAGGCCCAGTGCCGCGTGTCCGCCCCAGATATAGAGGCGCACCACCCGGTGCTCCGGCGGTCGATGCTTCCGGGTGCTCAGGTTCCACTCGTGGACCGCGATGGCAACGAAGATGAGCGTCCAGCCGATGCCTTGGAGGGCCGGGGTCCAGGACCAGAAGCCGACGACGAGCAGGGCGGTCCCGCCGGCCAGTGCGGCGAGGGCCACGTAGCCTGCGCGAACGCTGCGGGGTGGATGCCCGAGCGCCATCGGCAGGAACTGGTGGAGGACCCCGAAGATCGTGGTGGTGATGACGCCGAGGGTAAAGGCGTGGACCACGGCAAAGACATGGGGCGTCAGGAAGTTGCCGTGCGCCAGGTCGGGGGCCACCAGCACCAGCCCGACTGCGCCGACAACGAGCCAGAAGAGCGAAACGGCGAAATGTCCGCCCACCAGCGAGTATGGAGGTGCGGCAGTGGGCTGGGACCGGGCTACGGGGATGGAGCGTGCAGGTGCTGCCGGGCCGGGCGGGGCGGAGATACTCGAAGCCATGATCCCAACATAAGGAGTCGGAATTAAGAATTCCGAAACTGGCGACGAAGGATCCTTCAGGGTTGCCGGCCGCGGCGTCTCAACTCTCGTGAAAACGCTGCCACCTCGCCGAGTCACGGTGAAATCACTGGCACCGAGGCAGTCCCGTGCCGGGGTAGCCGTCGTCATTCGATTCATTGCGCGGCTCCGACGGCGCGGGACATCGCAGTGGGGCTCATCCCTTCCATGGGCATCTCGACGTCGCGGTCGCGCGCGGACGCCGCTGGCCGGAGCCGGGCGTAGATCGCGATGCCCGCAGGGTTGCGGGTCCCGTACGCGGGCTGGAGACCGGAAGGCACGAACCCGACCTCGCCACGCAGCCCCAGCGACAATGCCGTATGAGCGAACCGGAGCAGCTCGCGGGAATAGCCGAGGGATGCCGTTACGACGTTGAACTGCGCCGTCGCCGGAAACCCGGAGACGACCAGCTCCTCGGCGCTCTTCTCGACCCACGCCACCCGGCCGTACAGCGTGTTCCGGTCGTCGAGTTGAAGGTTGGTCTCCGCCAGAAGGCTGTGTTCCAATCGCTCGTCGGACCCGCCGGGCATTCGATGGTGATTGGCACCCCAGATGAGCGAGGTGGCCCACTCGCCCGAGTGTCCCATCTTCACGGTCCGCATGATCGATGCTCCGATCCGATGCAGCGACATGCCAGGGTCCAGCGCCTCCGGGCTCCGGAGAAGACCGTAGCTGGCGTTCAGGCTCCACGCCGTTCCGAGATTTACATCGAGGCGCGTGCTCCACGAGTCGAGTGCCCGAAGATCGAAATTGTAGCGGTCCTCGTCCGGCTCCCGACCGTTGAATACCGAGCCCTCCAGTTTCACCGTACGGGAATAGATGCCGATGGTCGCCACGCCGAAGGTGATGTGGGTGGCATCCTGCCAGTGGTGCACGATCGGCGCAAAGGGGTCGGACTGCGCCGACGGTCGGTGCATGAAGGCCACCGGGCCCAGGGCCGGTTCACCGACCGGCGCTGCATAGAGCGACACCGCCAACCCGCCGCCCAGCGGGTGCCGGTAGGTGGCGGACAGTTCCATGAAGAGATCGTGGGGATGCTGGCGGTCGTGGAGGGGTTGGCCCTGGTAGCTCTCGCCGGTCTGGAGCAAGAGCGGGTAGCCGCGCCCGCCAACGGTGAACGGCTCGGCGCTGAGCATCGCATCCAGTTGGAGCGTGCCATGACCGATCGGCCGCATTGCCATCCCCATCAGCCAGTTGGTGCTGCCGACCTGGGTATCGCCGCGGGAAGTCCCCTGATGGTCGTAATACAGGTCCACGACGCCGTGGGCCATCAGCATCCAGCGGCCAGCCCTTTGCTGGTACTCGCGGATCGCGGACGCGTCGGGGATCCACGAGGTGCCGGAGCCCATTCTCGAGTGGGGGATCCCGAGGGGTTCGGTCATCGTGGCCATCGGAGACGGGGACGTGCCGGAATGGCGGGCGGACGATGAAGTGTCGGAATTGCCGGACTGGCCGTAGAGCCACCGGGGCGCCACGGCGGATGCCAGAAGTCCCGCCGCAAGCGCGGCGGCGAATATGCGAAGCATGGTGATCCTCTCTGAGTCGTATGGAGCGAACTATCGGACGACTACCAACTCAGAGGCGGGATCGCGGAGGGGGTGTGAGGAGGCTCGGGGTGACGTCGGCGAAAGAGCCAGCGGGGATCGAACGAGGGCGCCGGTCGGGTGTGGGACGGAACAACGAGAGGGCTTCCGAGGGGAGGGCGACTCCGGTCACCACGCCACACGGCGCGGTGGTGGGACAGTTGACGGGTGGGCAGTGAGTGCAATCCGCCGGGAGGACGTTGCCGATGGTCGTCACACCTGGGGTGGCCGTGGACGGCACCTGACGAGCGGACTGCATCCCGGCCATTGCGTCGCGAGCCGCGGCGTGCGCGGAGCAGGGCACTCGTGCACCGTGGGCCAACGACGGCAGTCCCGCCAGCGTGAACGCGGCGAGCAACGCACCGCTGCAGACGCGGCGCCCAGTGCGCCCGAACCGGCGCTGCACGGCGCGAAGAGAGATCTCCACAGCCGCACGATACCCACGGACGCGACGCCGGTCAACCGCTGGGTGACCGTTCAGAGCCCCCCCGCCTTTCCGTACTCAATGATCTTGTCGATCGCGAGGCCGTATTGGCCCCAGCGCTCCAGCTCCTGGCGCAGGAGCTGCCGCCCCGCCGCCGTGAGTTGATAGTGGCGCGCTCGGCGATTGCTCTCCGAGACCCCCCACTCGGACTCCACCAGCCCCCGGCGCTCCAGGCGGTGCAGGGCAGGGTAGAGGGTCCCCTCCTCCGGATCGAGCGCGCCATCGGTCACCAGGCGGATCCACGCGGCCACGCCGGCGCCGTGGGTCGGCTCCCAGCGCAGCGCGCGCAGGACGCAGAGATCGAGGAGGCCGGGGAGAAGGAGCATGCCGGAGAGGGAGACGAGGAGGGGAAGAGGGGAACGCGGTTGGGGTGCGCTCCCCTAGACCATCTAGGGATAAATGTAGACGCGGTAAGGCACCCCCGCTATCCTCTCATCCGTCCATACGGCCATCCGTCCATCCGCCTACGCCAGAGGCCCCGCCCCCGTGATCACGCCCGTCCTCCCTGCCATCGACACGATCTTCGGTATCGACGTCTTCTCCCGCCAGGTGATGCGTCAGCGCCTTCCCAAGGAAGTCTTCAAGAGCCTGGTCCGGACCATCGATCACGGCGAGCCGCTCGATCCGACCGCCGCCGACGTGGTGGCGGCCACGATGAAGGACTGGGCCATCGAACGCGGTGCGACGCACTTCACCCATTGGTTCCAGCCGCTGACCGGCTCGACCGCCGAAAAGCACGATTCGCTGGCGGCACCGGATGGTCAGGGCGGGGTCATCTACAACTTCTCCGGATCGGACCTGGTCCAGGGCGAACCGGACGCCTCCAGTTTCCCCTCCGGCGGCATCCGGGCCACCTTCGAGGCCCGCGGCTACACGGCGTGGGATCCGACGAGTCCGGCATTCCTGGTGCGCGGTGCCGAGGGAGTGGTCACCCTCTGCATCCCGACGGCATTCGTCTCCTGGACCGGCGAAGCGCTCGACACCAAGATCCCGCTGCTCCGCTCCATGGAAGCGCTCTCCAAGCAGGCCCTGCGGATCCTCCGGCTCTTCGGCGCCGATCAGGGGGTGAGCAGGGTCTACACCACGGTGGGGCCGGAGCAGGAGTACTTCGTCGTCGACCGTGAGCTCTACTACCGGCGTCCCGATCTCCTCACCTGCGAACGGACGCTGTTCGGCACCCGTCCCCCCAAGGGCCAGCAGCTGGAAGACCACTACTTCGGCACCATCCCGGCCCGGGTCCTCGCCTTCATGGCGGACTCGGAACGCGAGCTCTATCGCGCCGGCGTACCGGTCAAGACCCGTCATAACGAAGTAGCGCCGGGCCAGTACGAGATCGCTCCGCTCTTCGAGATGAGCCAGGTGGCGAGCGATCACCAGATGGTCCTGATGGAAACGCTGCGGCGCGTGGCCACCCGCCACGGGCTCCACGTCCTGATGCACGAAAAGCCGTTCGCGGGGGTCAACGGCTCCGGCAAGCACAACAACTGGTCGATGTCGACGGACACGGGGACCAACCTGCTGGATCCCCAGGACGACACCCACACCAACATGCAGTTCCTGGTCTTCCTCTGCGCGGTCATCCGGGCGGTGGACCTCCACGCCGACCTCCTCCGCGCCTCCATCGCCTCCGCGGGGAACGACCACCGACTCGGCGCCAACGAAGCACCGCCCGCGATCATCTCGATCTTCCTCGGCTCGATGCTCTCGGACATCCTGGCCCAGGTGGAAAAGGGCGCGCCCAAGCGCACCCTCCGCGGCGGTGTCCTAGATCTTGGCGCCAAGACGCTCCCCCAGCTCCCGCGCCATTCGGGCGACCGGAACCGCACCTCTCCCTTTGCCTTCACCGGCAACAAGTTCGAATTCCGCGCCGTGGGCTCCGCCCAGACGATCGCCTGGCCCAACACGGTGCTCAACGTGATCGTGGCGGAATCGCTCGATGTGCTCGCGGGAGAGCTCGAACGCGCCGCCGGCAAGAGCCCCACGCCCGTCCGGCTCCAGGCCGCGGTGGTGTCGGTCTTGAAGAAACTCCTCAAGGAGCACAAGCGGGTCATCTTCGATGGCGACGGCTACTCCGGTGAGTGGCACAAGGAAGCGGCGCGGCGCGGGCTCCCCAACCTGACCGATTCGGTGGCGGCCTTCCCGGCATTGAGCGCGCGCAAGAATGTGGAGCTCTTCCGCAAGTACGGTGTGTTGAGCAAGCCCGAGGTCGATTCCCGAGCCCATATCGCGGTGGAGAAGTACATCAAGCAGCTGGGGATCGAGGCCGAGACCATGATCACGATGGCGCGGACCCAGATCCTGCCGGCGGCGCTCATGTACCAGGAACGGATCGCGCGGGCGCTCACGGCCATCGAGGGGGCAGGGGTCAAGTCGGCGGATCAGTTGGCGCAATTGAAGGACTATGTGGCGTTGGTGGGGCGGTTCCGCGATGCGATCGTGGGACTGGAGCAGGTGGCCGCCCATCACGGCGGTGATCCTGAGGAGCAGGCGGTGCACATGCAGAAGAAGGTGCGGCCGGCAATGGCCAGGGTCCGGGAATTCGCCGACCAATTGGAGACGCAGGTCGCGGCCGAGCTCTGGCCGCTGCCGACCTATCGCGAGCTGTTGTTCCTCAAATAGTAGCGGGTGGCCTGCGGCCACCCGATTGACTCTCGGATGTGTGCGGGTGGCCTGCGGCCACCCCGCCTCACCCCCTGTCCCCCTCTCCGCATACGCGGCGAGGGGGGACGCCGGACTGTCATCAAGTAGGGGTCGCT